>NZ_JABURL010000101.1 GCF_014762705.1 Cyclobacterium sp.
TTTTATTAAATGCTTCTTTTTTTGTATTTATTTCTCCTAGTTATTTAGAAAAACTGTTTTCATATTCGATATTTAATGAATATAGGGATTTATTAATTAAGAAATCTGTTGTTATTCCTAATGGAGTTGATAAATTTTGGAGTAAAAATGTTAAGGAAAAAAAGAGTGAAATTCAATTTCCTTTAAAATTACTCTTTGTTGGTAGAATTATTAAAAGTAAAAATTTGGTTAATCTTGCTAAAGCTGTCATTCAACTTAATTCTACTGGTTTCCCTTGCGTTTTAGATGTTTACGGTGATCCTGGAAATGGCTTTAAACCATTCATGAAGTTTGTTGACAAATTTGATTGTATTAAGTATAATGGATTTATCAATAGTAAGGAGGAATTGGAAAATGTTTACCGGAGCCATTCAATTTTTGTTATGCCTTCGTATAATGAAACGTTTGGTTTAGTATATATTGAAGCGCTTTCTCAAGGAATTCCAGTATTGTATTCACTTAATGATGGAATAGATAATTTTTATAGAGATATAGGAAAGGCTGTAGATCCTACTGATGTAAATAGTATTGCTGAAGGAATTATATCGATATATGAAAATTACTCTTCTCTTTTATTTGATCCAAAGATTATTGTCAATAACCATAATTGGGATCTGATCTCAAAAAAATATTATGATTTGTATCTTAAAGCTATTTAGTCAAAATTTTTTAGATTTTACTTGGTGTTAATTTCTTTGAATGAAACGTATATTATACTTATCTTTTTATTTTAAACCAGACCTTTGTGCTGGTTCTTTTCGGAATACCCCTTTACTGGAATGCCTCGCTCGGACGAATCCTGATGTAAGGATAGATGTGATGACCACGCTTCCCAACCGATATGGCTCCTTTTCTCAGGAAGCTCCTGAAAATGAAATCCTGAATAATGTACACATACACCGCATTGCCATTCCCAAACATAAAAGTGGTATCAAAGATCAGATCCTGAGTTTTAAAACCTTTTACGAGCAGGTTCGGAAAGAAGTGAAAGGGAAAAAATACGATCTGGTATTTGCATCCAGCAGCCGTTTGTTTACGGCCTATTTGGGATATCGTATTGCCAGCAGCCTGAAGGTTCCGCTTTATCTGGATATCAGGGACATTTTTGTAGATACCATGGCGGAAGTTTTGCACAATCCCCTGGTTAAGAAGGCTACCTTGCCGGTATTGAAAGTGCTGGAAAAGCAGACTTTTGCCTATGCCAGCCATATCAATCTGATCAGTCCGGGATTTGCTCCTTATTTTGCATCCTATACCCAGGCTACAATCAGTTACTACACCAATGGGATTGACCCTGAGTTTGTACGTATCTATGAACAAACCGCTTCTTCCTCTGATCCGGGATCTGCAAAGAAAACCATTCTCTATGCAGGCAATATGGGGCAGGGGCAGGGTCTGGAAAAAATCGTTCCGCAGGCGGCTACATCCCTGGGAAATGAATTTCATTTCAAACTGATTGGAGACGGGGGAACCCGTCCTTTGCTGGAACAAAAGGTCCGCGAACTGAAGCTTACAAACGTAACCTTGCATCCTCCGGTGAGCCGTATAGAACTGTTAGCCGCATACCAGGAAGCTGATTATTTACTGATGCATCTTAATGACTACAATGCCTTTAAAAAAGTGCTGCCTTCCAAAGTTTTCGAACTGGCCATGTTTAAAAAACCGGTGCTTGCAGGGGTAGGGGGCTATTCCCGGAAATTTCTTCAGGAGAACCTTCCCGATACCTTATTGTTTGATCCCGGTGATCACAAGGGATTGGTAAAACAATTACAGGAGCACGATTTAGAGACCTTTGTTCCCGCAGACAGGACCACATTTATTGACACCTACCTTCGGGAAAAAGTCAATCAACGCATGGCAGATTCTATTTTGAGTTATTTGCTTTCCAGCTAACCAATATATCCATCATCCTATCACCACGTATTCTAAAGTTAAGGGTTAATGGGTTCAGTAGGTGGTTAGAGGGTCAAGAGGCCATTTTTTGAAATTAGGGTTTAATTAGGTACCATCGTTGTTGTTAATGGTTAATTGGCTCGAAGGCTGTTGGGAATAGAGACGAGCACTTTGGCAAAATGACTTATTTTAGGTTCAAACCTGGTGGTTAAGGGTTAAAGAGGATCTTCCCTTTGACGCCGCTCAGGCACCGGAGACACCGCACATCATCAAATCACCAAATCATTTCATCATCATATCATCAAACCATGTCTTCGACAAGCTCAGGCACCGCAAATAATCAAATCATCATCACCGGCGCCTCCGGCTTCGTAGGCCAAAACCTGCAAAAGCACTTAAATGACAGGCCCTGGAAGGCTCTCAGCAGAAATCATTCCGCCAGGGATTTGTCCTATGCCGATTTCTGGCAGCAAAATGACCTGTCCTTTTGCCACTACATCCACCTGGCTGGAAAAGCGCATGACCTGAAAAAAACATCCGGTGAACAGGATTACTGGGAGGCCAATTACGAGCTTACCCGCAAGCTGTACGATAGGTTTCTGCAGGATACTGAAGCCAAATCCTTTATTTTTATCAGTTCCGTCAAAGCCTGTGCCGATAGGGTAGCAGGCTGGCTTACGGAAGAAACCCCCTGCGCACCGGAAACCGTTTATGGCAAGTCCAAGCGAAAAGCCGAGGAATACCTGCTGGATAATTTGCCCGAAGGCAAGCGGGTCTATATCCTGCGTCCCTGCATGATCCACGGTCCGGGAAACAAGGGAAACCTGAACCTGCTCTACGCTTTTGCGAAAAAAGGATTGCCCTATCCCTTGGCAGCCTTCAAAAATGAGCGTTCTTTTTTGTCCGTAGACAACCTCTGCTGGGTGATGCTCCAGCTAATGGAGAAGGATATTCCCTCGGGCATTTATCAGGTAGCCGATTCCGGGGTTTTTTCTACGAATGAACTCATCAAAATGATGGCGGCCTCCCTAGACAAACCTGCCCGGCTGTTAAAAATTCCCTCCGGTCTGATCCGTACCGCCGCCAGTGCAGGGGACTTGTTGCACCTGCCCCTGAATTCCGAACGCCTCCAAAAGCTTACCGAAAGCTACCGGGTCAGCAACGATAAATTGCTGAAAGCCCTGGGCAGCGATCTTCCCCTGAGTGCTGAAGAAGGTTTTGAAAAGACCTTCAGGGCGTTTAAGGGGTAGGGCGGATCGGGATCGGCCGGGGTGTAGGATCGGGCGGTCGGGCAGTAGGCCGGGTTTTGGATTCAGCTGTGGTGGTTAAATGGCATTTGAATGGCCGGGCTTTAGGGTCTGGCCATTTTGCATTTGGGCGGGTTGCTGGTTCCAGGCGTGGATGTTAAGGGTTAATTGGCTCCAAGCCTGTTGAGGATTTGGGTCGGGCACTTTGGCAGGATGTCTGGTTTTGGGTTCAGCCGTGGTGGTTAAGGGTTAAAAGGGTTCGATAGGGGCCGGGTTTTGGGGTTTGGCCATTTTGGATTTTGGCGGACTGCTGGTTTCAATCGTGGAGGTTAAGGGCTAATCGGCTTTACTCTTTTTGGGCATTGTCAGACGGGCACGTTGGCAGGATGCCTTGTGTTTGTTTCAATCGTGATTGTTAAGGGTTAAAGAAATACCTTTCTCCAAAAATCTACAAGATTTATGACAAACCCTTAACAAAACTGCGAAGCTGCAGAACTAACTCCCAGCCCAGCAAAGATTAACCACCATAACAACAACCTAAATTCTGCCCCTTAACCCTTAACTTTCACCAGGCATAATGTAAACTAAATCTGAAAAAACCGTATATTACAGAAACGGATGGATTTATGTCAAAAAAAGGTTTAATTCATAAAACAGTTGAAACGTTGGAACAACTGCCAGAAGATAGCATTCAAGAAATTGCTGACTTTGCGGAATTTGTATTAAAGAAAAATGAAGACCAACTCTATCAACAAAATGCTGGCGAAAGAGCTTTAACACAGCATTCAATGCGGCTTTCAGAATCATCCTTAAATGAAGATTGGGAAAATGAAGATGATGCCCATTGGGATAGTTTTTTGGATTAAATGGATTTTAGGCAAGGTGATATCGTTATTGTTCCCTTCCCATTTTCTGATGGGCAACTGTCAAAAAGCAGGCCTGCTGTGGTTATTTCAGGTGAAAGAGTAAATAATACCAGGGATATCATTCTAGCTCAAATCAGTTCAACATCGAGAAGTGATGTATTTAGTTTTTTTATTGATGAAAACAGGATTACTGTTTCACTGAGAAAAAAGAGCCAGGTTAGGGTGCATAAGATTTTCGTGATGGAAAAAATGTTGGTTAAAAAAAAGATTTCTCAGCTCACAGAATCCGCAAAAGGTCAACTTTTAGAGAAAGTGAAAAATCTGTTCGAAAAATAAATTCCTGTTATTAGGCTCGAAACTAGCTGGGCGAATCAAAGTTGCTGGTTGGTGTCAGGTATTGTTTTGTGTAATAGCGTGTTTGTTAAGGATTAATTGGCTCGAAGCCTGTGGGGAATTTGAGTCGGGGTCTTTGGCAGTAAGACTTATTTTGCAATCAAACGTGGAAGTTAAGGGTTAAGGGTACCTGTGGCAGGTGTAAGATCTTGACATTTGATCGCACCTGGTAGGTTTGATTCAATTTATTTGTAAGAGAAGAGCGGGTGGCCCGACAAAAAACCGAGGGTGCGGCAGGTATGTGGGGGGAAGGATTTTTTTGTCTTGAATTTTTTGTTTCTTTTTGTTTCAAGTGAACGGCATTTATAAAAAATGACACGAATTAAGGAAACATGCGTTTAAT
>NZ_JABURL010000029.1 GCF_014762705.1 Cyclobacterium sp.
TCTATTCCCACGTTTGGGATCACAAAGATGATATCTTTTTTCCATTTCACAATGGAGATAACAAATAAAAGTAAGCAAATGGTTCAAATTATCTGACTGTCAAGTAGAAAAAAATATCAACTTTAATTGTGCCGTCTATTATTGCTAATATTTGAACCCGGGAATGTCCCTATCATGCTTTTTCCCCGTTTTATAATTGCGAAAAGTATAGCGTACCGATACTTCGTGTGCCCCTCCTGAATTTCTCCAGCCTAACTTGGAAATGGTGAAATCATAGCTGTATCCTATTTGCAGATCGTTGGGCAAGGAAAATCCCAATAAGGCAATCAAGGCTTCATTGTTGGGCAGGGCGTTCTTTGTTGGCAATCCCCTGTACCACATGCCCACCATTACCGGGGCATAAAATAATTCTGCACCCAAATCAAGTTGATCAAAAAGTCCCTGTCTTTTATAATTGAAGGCCAAAGACAGGGTTCTTTCCTGTAAGGTATTGTTGATTACATCACCGATGCCCGGGCTAAATACATCAAAAGTCACTCCACCGTGAACAGCATACCGGATAGGAAGCCGGTTTTCATCCATTTGGAGAAATGAGGTGTAGGGCCTGGTGAGATGATGTGCTGCCAGTCCCAGCCAAAATTTATCATCATAATAGTATAAACCTGCATTGATATCCTCATGACTCCTCTGGCTGACATCTGTAACCCAGTTGATTCCTTCTCCTACTACGATTCCTCTGTCTATATCCAATTGTGTTCCAAGGATAATGCTTTCTACATTCACATTTCTATTGACAAAACTGGCCTGAAAACCGGCATGCAAAAACTTCTCTTCCCCCAATCGAAGCCGGTAAGCATAAGTCAACCCAATTTCCATATTTTGCAGTTGGGCAAAGGTATCCCGGGTTCCGTTAGCGATTACCCCAATTCCGCTGTTTCTGTGGTCGATGAAATGGTCAAAATAAGCAGAAAATGTATTGAAACTATGATCTAGCCCAGGCCATTGGTTTCTGTAGTTAACCCCAATTCTCGTCCATTCGGTGCTTCCTGTGAATGCAGGATTCAAATAAATTGGTGCTGCATAAAATTGGGAAAACTGCATGTCCTGTGCCTTCAACTGTTGGAAAAACAGTCCAAACAAAATAAGGGTCGATATGTACATCCATTTTTTCACCTTATCAAAAGAAATTTTCCGGAACGGGTTACTTGCTCTCCTCTTGTCGTTTCAAAATCTGCCCTGTAAACGTAAGTACCGGGAGGAAGGGGAGCCCCATTTAGATTACCGTCCCAACCATCCCCATTTAGATCAGTAGTCTGGAATAAAAACTCCCCCCAGGCACTGAAAATCTTCAAATCCATTTCAGCAATCCCTTTGGTCTTTGGAATAAAGAAATTATCCTCTTCCCTTGTCGGGGTAAATCCGGAAGGGAACATGACCCGGTAGGTTCGGGTAATGCTTATTACCATTTGATAACTTGCTTCACAATCAGGACCCGTTTGGACTGTAAGTGTCACCAAGAACTCTCCCTTATCCCCAAATACATGCGCCGGAGACCTCTGATTGCTGGTATTGCCATCCCCAAAATCCCAATGCCAGTTTCGCGGAGTACCGGTAGACTGATCCAGAAAGCGAATTCTGTCATCTGCTAAAATCCCATCCGGAGCCTCATCCTTAAGTCCTGTAGCATTGAGCACATAATCAAAGGATGCTGCCAAAGGCTCGTCAGGAACACTTAACCTGAAGGTTACCGGATCAGACCAACAATCAATTTCTTTAGGTCTTACACGTAAAAAATACAAGCCCTCCAGATTGATCTGAGGAATCGCTTCGTTTACAAAAGCATTTCCCGACTCATCTTCCACCTGGTAATCAAACAATTCGCCATCATATGCTGGAATATATGTCCTGATATCCGGAAAAAGGTCTGGCTGGCAAACGAATATGGTTGCAGGTATTTCCAATTCCGGAAAATCCGGAAAGGTTATTTCAATGGGGTCAGAAACCAAAGGGCATCCTTGTGAGGAGATGGCACGTGCCTGATAGCTTCCCGGACCGGTAAGGATAAGTTCAGGGGCCGTTTCACCCTGCAGCAACTGCCCGTCAAGTAACCATTCAAAGGAAGAAATTTCATCCCCTGAATACATGCTTAACTCCACTTCATCTCCGGGACATGCGGAAAGGGAGTCTAAGGGAAGGTCGTTGATAAAAACAGTTAGCGGTTCCGGAGCTTCATTGACATTGAGAATGAGTGGATCACCGGCTGATGTTTTACCGTAATTATCGGTAATGGTGTAAAAAATTTGCACCTGATCGCCATTAAACCCTTCATTTGGAGTGAATGAAAAGTGCCCCTGCTGCCCAAGGTATTTAAAATCTCCTTCCTGAAAACTAACAACCTTTTCTTCGCAGTCATCATGCAGGCAGGGGTCCTCATTAAATTCAGAAATATCCTCCATGGTTTCAAAGAAATTCATACAACTGATCCTGGAATTTTCATTGGGTAAACTGATCAAATCACCAGGTACTTCCAGAAAATTTTCCTGGCCCAGACAGACGACCATGTCTTCCAAAGGAGCAGCTACAGGATTTTCCAGATTATCTTCATCAGCAACTTCAACCAATAAATTGCGGATTTCGTGGATATTGGTCTGCCCTCCTGTAGAAGCTGCAAATCCAATTTTCAAGGTTTCGGGTGCGGGATAAGGATAGTCTACATTCTCCAACAAGCTAATTTGTCTTGGGTTTCCCCTGACAGTTGTAAAAATCAGCTCTACATCCAGATGGAAACCTATACCTGGGCTTTTTGGCCGCAACTTGACGATGACTTTCCGGTACCCGGGTTGATCTGGATCGGTGACCCTTCTGGTTCCAATCCCTCCAGAGCTTATGGTGAAACGCTGGTCTTCCGGCAATCCAAAAACTCCACCTTCATTTGTTTTCACCCCGGCAATAAACCGATAACCATCCGATGCATGCCCCGGCCCCCTAACCACTACACTATTAGGATGAAGCTGGCTGGCTGGGCCAGGAAAGCCCCCAATCTTGCCTTCTGAATTATTGCCAAAATTGCCAAAACTGTCAAATCCAATTCCCATATAAGCACGGGTTAAACCTGTCCCTCCAATTCTCGGAGCATATCCCAGAGAGCCCCCAAAACCTCCGGGGGCAAAAAAATTGCTGGCCCCATCAAACAGAAACACAGTTAACCCATCAGCACCATCTCCACCATAACTGAAATATTCAAAAGATGCTTTAACCCCAAAACTTGAAGAAAATGGAACATCGATGTAAATGTATCCACTTTGTTCCATCACGGCCTCGGTTAGTCGCAACACCCCATCGCGTAACCGGGCATCCCCTCCAAATATGGTTTGGTCCCTTTCTATTTCATCCTGAAAGGATTCACAATAAGGAAATCCCTGCTGGCTCCACACCATATAAGGTGAAATAAGCGCAACAAGCTGAAGAAGGACAAACAGGTATATTTTAGGCATGCTTCAATCCGGAAAATCACAATTTTGACCTGGTGCTGAATTCACACAACTCCTTAAATCTAAAAGCCATTTGATGAGGAAAATGTTTTCTTCATACATGCCTATGCCTTTAGATCAAATAACGTTGAGGAAACTTCTGCCTTTCAGGATCCGGTAGTTAAGATAGGCAAATAAAAAATAAATAAAAAAAGGCTTCCTTTATTATATTAAAAGAAGCCTTTTTTAAAAGAAAAGCGATGTTATTTTAAAATTGTTTTTTTCCTGTCAGGACCTACCGAAACCATATTGATGGGCACCTCCAGGTGTTTTTCTAAAAACTCAACATAATTTTTCAGGGCATCAGGAAAATCTTTGTATTGTTCCACTTCATTCAGGTTGCAGTGCCATCCATTCAGTGTTTTGTAAATTGGCTTGAATGATTCATCATTCCCACTTGGAAAAAGGCGGTCGGTAGTGGAGCCATCGGGAAGCTCATACCCGGTACATACTTTAATCTCCTCAAAATCATTTAAAACATCTGCTTTCATCATGAATAGTTGGCTTACTCCATTGATCATGATGGAATATTTCAATGCCGGTAAATCCAACCAGCCACATCTTCTTGGTCTTCCTGTGGTGGATCCAAATTCATTACCTTCTTTGCGCATCTTTTCCCCATCCTCGTCGAAAAGCTCAGTAGGGAAAGGACCACTACCTACCCTTGTGCAATAGGCTTTGAAAATACCGAACACCTCACCAATGGCAGCAGGCGGAACCCCAAGACCCGTACAGGCCCCTGCAGTCATGGTACTGCTGCTGGTTACAAAAGGATAACTTCCGAAATCAATGTCCAAAAGTGATCCCTGAGCTCCTTCTGCCAGGACCTTTTTACCAGATTTGAGGGCTGCATTTACTTCAAACTCAGTTTCTACAAGATTCAATGATTTGAAAAAAGTCACCGCATCGAAAAACTCGGCTTCCAATGACGGAAGATCGTTTAGCTTATATTGATAATATTCCAAAATGGAACGGTGCCTATCGGAAAGTTCCAGGTATTTTTCTTTAAAATCCGGGGCCAGCATGTCTCCAACCCTTAACGCTACTCGCCCAACTTTGTCCTGATAGGTCGGGCCAATGCCTTTCAGTGTCGAACCAATTTTTTTATCTCCCTTGGACTTTTCATAGGCAGCATCCAAAAGTTTATGCGTCGGAAGAATAATAGTGGCCTTTTTTGAAATCGCAAGGTTTTTTTTGAAATCAATATTGAACTTTTTAAGGGCTTCAATTTCCTTTTTCAAAACAACGGGATCCAGAACCACACCATTCCCTATGATATTGTGGATGTTTTTCCTAAAAATACCACTTGGTATTTGATGCAAAACATGTTTGATTCCGTCAAATTCCAAGGTATGACCAGCATTCGGCCCCCCTTGAAACCTGGCCACCATTTCATAGGCCGGTGCCAGGTAATCCACTACTTTTCCCTTGCCTTCGTCACCCCATTGGAGACCTAAAAGAACGTCCATTTTCATTTTTTTATAAATAAGTATATAGCCCTAAAATTCAAATCAGCCGTGAAGATTGCCAGTATTGTAAAAATTTACAACTCCCGGATGATTTTTATTTAGGAGAAAAATGATATTTAAGTCTATTTTGATTGATTCACTGCTTCCTCCAAAGAGTCAAAAACATTAAAAATATTATTAAGCTTGGTAATGATCAACAATTTTTTCACGTGTTCAGAGGGAGAGCTCAGGTAAACTTCCCCATCGTTATTTCTCATTTTGGTTAATATCGTGATCAAAACACCAATACCACTGGAACTGATGTACCTGACTTGGCTGAGATCCACAATACAAGTTTGGACCCCTTCCTGAATACCGTCAGAAACCAATCCTACCAGATGAGGACCAGACTCATCTCCGATTAAATCCCCCTTGATTTTTAAAACCAATGTCTTGTTCTCAATATAGGATTCAAATGTTGCTTTCATTGACTTGATTTTAAATTTTTCTCTGTTGAGTTTTCTTGTTTAAATTCACAATGCTCATCAGTGCAGTTTCCATATAGCAGCAATGAGTGGTGAATGATATTGAAATTTAGCACCTCTCCCACTGTGTTTTGAATATTTTGGATCCGGGGATCACAAAATTCTTTAACCTGGTGGCACTCCGTACAAATGAGGTGATCATGCTGCTTATAGCCATAAGATTTTTCATATTGCGCCAAATTCTTTCCAAATTGGTGCTTGGTGACCAAATCACATTCAACCAAAAGATCCAGCGTATTATAAACCGTTGCCCTGCTTACACGGTAATTTTTGTTTTTCATACTGATATACAGCCCTTCAACATCAAAATGCCCTCCCCTGCTGTAGATCTCTTCCAAAATAGCATACCTTTCGGGGGTTTTCCTGAGCTTCTTGTTTTCAAGATAGGCAGTAAATATTTTCTTTACCTTCTCGTAAAGACTTTCATTTGAAGCCATACTTTCATTTTTTTTTACAAATATACGGTTCTTATTTGAATATGGGTGCTTCCCTTATTTAATCAAACCTTGACACCTTTAAGACGCCGGGTACCTTTGATAAGTTTTCAATAAGATTTTCCAGGTGATTGGTACTGTGTACATATAACTTG
Organism: Cyclobacterium sp.; assembly: GCF_014762705.1. Taxonomy (GTDB): domain Bacteria; phylum Bacteroidota; class Bacteroidia; order Cytophagales; family Cyclobacteriaceae; genus Cyclobacterium. Next base: position 6,113 of record NZ_JABURL010000029.1, read on the forward strand.
ATGCTGCCTTCAAAAATTCCACTATCCGAATCTACGGTTATGGATCGCATGTTTACTTTTAATTCATTCGATATGACTTTTGTCAGATCACTGATCAATCCTACCCTGTCGGTACCCACTATTTTCAATCCCGCCAAAAATGCAATTTGCTGCTGACTTGTCCACCTGGCTTTGATAACCCGATTTCCATGATTGGAAAGTAGCTCAAGGGCATTGGGACAAGCTGTCCTATGAATTTTTATCCCTTCATTTACCGTAACAAAGCCAAATACATCGTCCCCGGGTATGGGATTACAACATTTGGCCAAAACATAATCCACCACATCCATGTCCTCCCCAATCAATAGCTGATCATGTTCGGGACCCTTCAAATTTTTTATCTCCTTGGTAAAAGACTTTTCATCCGTAACATGCATCATTGGCACTTTCCTGGATTTCTTCTTTTGTTTAAAATCCCTGAAAGTCTTGATCGCTGTAGGATCAATGATCCCTCTACCTACTTTATAATAGAATTCAGTTGTGGTCTTGGTTTCAAAAAAGGCACGTAATTGCTCCACCACCTCCGATGAAAAATCAATTTTCATCTGCTTCAGCTTCCGTTGGACAATTTCTTTTCCATCCAACATGTAACCCTTCTTTTCCTCTTTAAGGGCATCTTTGATTTTGGCTTTTGCTCTGGAGGTTACTACTGATTTGAGCCAGTCTTCAGTGGGTTTTTGTTTGTTTGAAGTTAGTATTTCTACCTGATCTCCATTCTTTAATTTATGCCCTATGGAAACCAATTTTTGATTGACCTTGGCACCAATGCATTTCGCGCCAACTTCGGAGTGAATCTCAAAAGCAAAATCCAGGGCTGTAGCACCAAAGGGCAATACCTTTAAATCTCCCTTTGGGGTGAAAACAAAAACCTCTTCCTGAAACAGATTTCCCCTGAAATCATCCATGAATTCAATAGCAGAACCATCATTGTTTTCCAATAAAGTTCTTACTTGAGTGATCCACTCATCCAGGCTTCCAGCCGCCTTTTCAGGTGCATTTTCTTTTTCTTTGTATTTCCAATGTGCCGCATAACCCCGCTCTGCAATATCATCCATGCGCTGTGTCCGGATCTGGACTTCCACCCATTGTCCGGTTTGACTCATTACTGTGGTGTGAAGGGACTCATAACCATTGGATCTTGGTGTGCTTATCCAATCCCTCAACCGGTCCGGATTGGGACGGTAAAAATCCGTTACCGTGGAATATACCTGCCAGCAGTCTGCCTTTTCATTTTCATAGGGTGTGTCGATAATTATCCGGATGGCAAACAAATCATAGACCTCTTCAAACGGGATGTTTTGGGATTTCATTTTATTGTAAATAGAAAAGACAGATTTTGGTCTTCCCTTGATTACAAATTTAAAACCTTGATGCTCCAATTCACTTTCAATGGGAGCAATGAAGGTTTTGATAAACTTGTTTCTTGAAATTCTTGAGTCTTTGATTTTTTTGACGATGGATCCGTAAGCCTCCTGGTCCATGAACTTTAAATGTAAATCTTCCAGTTCAGATTTGATGGAATACAAGCCCAGCCGGTGGGCTAAAGGGGCATATAGAAATTTTGTTTCGGAGGCAATTTTTAACTGCTTGTGCCTGGGCATGGCATCCAGGGTCCGCATGTTATTTAGCCGGTCGGCCAATTTAATCAGTATTACCCGTACATCATCTGATAAGGTAATCAACATTTTCCTGAAATTTTCCGCCTGTTGGGAGGTCCCATAGTCGAAAACACCCGCAATTTTGGTCAGACCATCTATTATTTGGGCCACTTTGGTTCCAAATTCCTTTTCAATATCTTCTAATTCAAGATCTGTATCTTCCACAACATCATGAAGCAAAGCAGAAATTATACTAGTGGTACCCAGACCTATTTCCTCCACACAAACAAGAGCCACCTCCAAAGGGTGATAAATGTAGGGCTCTCCTGATTTTCTCCGCATTTCTTTATGTGCCTCACTGGCCACGTTAAATGCTTTCTTGATCAATTTGGCATCACCTGATTTGAGTAATGGCTTGGCAACTCTCAAAAGTCGGCGATACCGTTTCAGGATTTCCTTACGCTCTTCTTCAATATCAACTTTGATCATATGGTACAAGTTATAAAATAATTCCTATCGAAGGAATCAAATCCGAAAGTAATATTTGTAATTTTTTTGGATCAAGTTATTGAAACTTTAAAATTGATGATTACCTTTGCATCCACGTAAAAAAACCGGCTAACAAACCCGTTTGGGTACCCGCCGGATGAGAAGGCTGAATAGTTTTCAGGTTAAATAAGTATAGGCAAACAGACAAAACGCCTATCATTTATTATTGATAATCAGCGGATGTGGCGAAATTGGTAGACGCACTAGACTTAGGATCTAGCGCCGCGAGGCATGGGGGTTCGAGTCCCTCCATCCGCACACCCTTTTAGAATCCCTCGATCTTGATCTTGTAAAATGTCAGGATTGAGGGTTTTTGTTATTGGAAAACATTAAATACAGATCCCTTGGAAATTACATTAGACAAACATGCTGCCAATGAGGCTTTGGTCAAGATAAAAATCAATGAGGCTGATTACCAACAAAAAGTAGATGCCAAAATAAAAGATTATGCCAAAAAATCCAATATCAAAGGTTTCCGACCTGGAAAAGCCCCCTTTGCAATGGTAAAAAATCTCTATGGCACTTCTGTTTTGGTAGAAGAAATCAACAACATTTTATCCAAATCCCTGAATGATTATCTGAAAGAGCAGGAGTTTGAAGTGTTGGGAGATCCCATTCCTCAGGATGCTGAAAGCGAAAACATTGATTGGAAAAAACAAAAGGAATTTGAATTCGATTATAAAATCGGTTTTGTAGAAAAGATTGATGTGAACCTGGACCAAAAGCTGAATGTTAAAAACTACCAGGTGGAGCTTTCTGACAAAGAAGTAAATGAAGCTCTTGACAACATCAAAAAGCAGTATGGTAAAATGACCAATCCAGAGGTTAGCGAAGAAAACGATTTTCTATATGGCGACCTTAAAGCTGCTGATGGTTCATACGAGGAGACGCTCTCTTTACCTCTGAATGAACTGGACGGTCGCTCACTTAAAAAATTCTTAGGCGTCAAAAAGGAAGATGTTATCTCATTTGATCCTTCTAAAGCGATCAAAGGTGATTTGGCAGAAGTATTGAACATCAGCAAGGAAGATGCAGAGAAACTTTCAGGCGACTTCACTTTCACCGTTCAGAATATCAACCGCACTGAAGAAGCTGAGTTGAACCAGGAGCTATTTGACAAGGTCTTTGGCCCGGATCAGGTTTCCACTAAAGAGGAGTTTTTAGGAAAAATCAAATCGATTTTGACTGAAAATTACCAAAAAGAAGTGAAAGTATTCAATGAGGAACAGCTCAAGGATAGCTTGGTAGCTAATCATGAATTGGATTTACCGGAAGCGTTTTTAAAAGATTGGTTGGTGCGGGCCAATGAAGGGAAATTTAGCAAAGAGGATGTAGAAAAAGAATTTCCAACCTACACCAAGCAGCTGACCTGGTCTTTGCTCTCCAACCAGATTGCAAAAGAAAATGAAATCAAGGCGGAACACGAAGATGTTATTGAAAAGACCAAGGAAATGATTCGTGAGCAATTGGCTTCCTCTGGCATGGGCTCTCAAATGGAAGAGAATATGGACATGTTTTTGCAAAATTACCTGCAGGGCAATGAGGGTAAAAATTACATGCAAATGCTGACGGCTGTGCAGAATGAAAAAGTTCTTGATTTTGTAAAAAACAAGGTCGATATCAAAGAAGAGAAAATAGCAGTTGAGAAGTTTAAAGAACTCCTTGAAAACTAATTAAAGAAATTATTTGTTCATAAAAAGTCCTTTTGTAAGGGCTTTTTTTATTTTTGTATCATTATACTTAAGAAAGCAGAAAATGAATAAAGAAGAATTTAGAAAATTCGCAGTAAAAGGGCAGGGAATCAGTGGCAATACATTTGACCAATATACACAATCAGTGGAAAACATGACCCGTGCGGTGATCGAAGAGCGACCTACAAATTTCAGGGAAATCGATGTCTTTTCCAGACTGATCATGGACAGGATCATATTCCTGGGAACAGGTGTAGACGACCATATTGCCAATATTATCACTGCCCAGCTCCTGTTTTTGGAGTCTGTCGATTCCAAAAAAGACATCTTGCTTTACATCAACAGCCCTGGTGGATCGGTCTATGCCGGTTTAGGTATCTATGACACCATGCAATACATAAATCCTGAAGTAGGAACAATATGTACTGGATTGGCCGCTTCTATGGGAGCTGTATTGCTCGCCGGTGGAGCAGCTGGTAAAAGATCTGCATTGCCACATTCCAGAATAATGATCCACCAACCTTCAGGAGGCATGCAGGGACAATCAAAAGACATGGAAATCACCGTAAAACAAATACTGGAATTGAGGACGGAACTGTACGAAATTCTGGCTAACCACAGCGGCAAATCCATTGAAGAGATTGAAAAAGACTCCGACAGAGACTACTGGATGAGGGCTGCTGCTGCGAAGGAATATGGTTTGATTGATGAAGTTTTGACGAAAAAAGAAAAATAAATACCGGATGGCTCAAGTAACGTGTTCCTTTTGTGGTAGAAATAAAAAAGACGTTGACCTCATGGTCTCCGGCATTTCTGCACATATTTGTAATTATTGTATCGAACAGGCTTTTCAGATTTTAGGCGAGGAAGACAAAACAAAAAAACATTCCAAAAAGCCTAAGTTCAAGCTGAAAAAGCCCAAAGAACTGACGGCTTACCTGGATGAATATGTCATCAGCCAGCAGGAAGCAAAGAAAGTCCTGACTGTAGCCGTTTATAATCATTACAAAAGATTGGGACAAAAAGAAGAAATGGATGATGAGGTGAAGATCGAAAAATCAAACATCATCATGGTTGGGGATACCGGAACTGGTAAAACCTATCTGGCCAAAACCCTGGCCAAGACCCTTGAAGTTCCGTTTTGCATCGCAGATGCCACTGTGCTGACTGAAGCTGGTTATGTGGGGGAAGATGTGGAAAGTATCCTTACCCGTTTATTGCAAGCGGCTGACTATAACGTAGAAGCTGCCGAAAGGGGAATTGTATACATTGACGAACTGGATAAAATTGCCAGAAAATCAGATAACCCATCCATTACCAGAGATGTAAGCGGGGAAGGTGTGCAGCAGGCCATGCTTAAATTGCTGGAAGGCACTACAGTAAACGTTCCCCCACAGGGAGGAAGAAAACACCCAGATCAGAAAATGATATCTGTCAACACGGAAAACATCCTTTTCATTTGCGGTGGTGCTTTTGATGGCATTGGAAGACATATCGCCAGCAGGCTAAACACCCAACCTATGGGATTCAGCAAAAAAAGCAATGCAGAAGTGGTAGATAGAAATAACCTTTTGCAGTATGTTACTGCACAGGACCTCAAGGCTTATGGCTTGATTCCCGAACTCATCGGAAGGCTTCCTGTCATTACCCATCTGGACCCCCTGGATAAAGCTACCCTTAAAAGAATTTTAACGGAACCGAAGAATGCATTGACCAAACAATACATCAAACTGATGAAAATGGAAAATGTGGTTTTGGAGTTTGAGGAGTCAGGAATTGATTTTATTGTGGAAAAAGCAGTGGAATTCAATCTTGGTGCACGAGGGTTGAGATCGATTTGTGAAGCCATCATTACCGATGCCATGTATGAGTTCCCCTCAGTGGAAGAAGAGCAAACACTCATCATTGACCGGGACTATGCCAGCTCTCAATTCGAAAAATCAAAATTTAAAAAGCTTCAGGTTGCCTGATGCATACACCTGGGAAATCTTACCGGTTTCCTGAATTATTTAAGGTATCGTAAATTAGCCTTGCAGTTTCCTGCGAGGCTTTTTTTTGTCCAATCCTATCAATTAGTAGTTCATATCCAATTACCACCTTGTCCCTTTCAGGTCCATCCGGTAAAACACGCTGTAAACTAGATTTAACCGATGAAGGGCTATATTGATTCTGGATCAACTCTTTGACCAATTCCTTTCCAGCAATTAAATTGACCAGGGAAATAAAAGGCACCCGAATCAACCTTTTGGCAATGGCATAGGAAATTCCACTGGTCTTGTAGACCACCACCTGGGGCACCTTAAACAGGGCCGTTTCCAGGGTCGCTGTTCCTGAGGTTACCACAGCTGCCCTGGCATGATGCAAGACATCATAGGTTTGGTCAAAAACAACCTTTAGCCCTGCATCGATGGCCTCCTTGTAAATTTCCCCGGGAAGGTTCTTTACGCCGGCCACCACCCAATCCACCTCATTAAACTCGGATTTTAAGGCGATCATGGTTTTGAGCATCTCATTGATCTCCTGCTTTCTGCTTCCCGGCAAAAGGGCCACCAGGTTTTGGGCATTGAGTTCATTCTCTTGCAAAAAATCCGGATTGGGCAGGAATTTCTTTTTCTCATCCAAAAGTGGATTGCCCACATAAGCTACTTCCCAATCAAATTTCCTGAAAAAATCAGGTTCAAATGGCAAAATGGAATACAAATGATCAACATATTTCTTTAGTTTATAGGCCCTGTTTTGATTCCAGGCCCAAACTTTAGGTGCAATGTAATAGTGAACGGGTATTCCATTTTTACTTGCAAATGCGGCCATCTTCATGTTAAACCCACCAAAATCAACCAGAATCAAGGCATCCGGCCGGTGCTCCAGCAAGTCGGTTTTTATCTTATTCAGGTACCTGAAAACCCTCCTGAAATGAAGCAACACCTCAACAAAGCCCATCAGGGCCATTTCCCGGTAATGTGCCACCAGGAAACAACCTTCAGCTTGCATGTAATCTCCTCCCATTCCCCTGAATGCTGCTTCAGGGTCTTCTTCTTTTAAGCTATTAAGTAGATTGGAGGCATGCAGGTCTCCGGATCGCTCCCCTGCGATAATGTAGTATTTCAACTGGCTTGGGTTTGTTGGTTCAGGTAAAGGTTATTCCCCATAATATTCCACAAAATTCCGCGGGGTTTCATAAAGGGTTAGCTTGTACAAGCCCCCTTCTTTGACCAGGTCATTCACCAATGGCTGGAGTATCTTCCAGAATTCCATGACCAGGTTTTCACAACTTGCCATTTTCCCGCTCATAAAAGGCACATCCATATTGAGATTTTTGTGATCTACTTTGTCGATCACTTCCCTACGGATCAGGGTACTCAGTTGCTTTAAATCCACCACAAAGCCAGTGTCTTCATCCGGCCTTCCCTTGATGGTGACGATCAGCTCAAAATTATGCCCATGCCAGTTTTCATTCGCACAAGGGCCAAAAACCGATTTGTTTTTCTCTTCAGACCATTTAGGATTCCACAACTTATGCGCTGCATTAAAGTGTTCTTTCCTACAAACGTGTACCATTTCCATTATCAATTAGGCTGCAAAGTTAATCAAAAAATGAAAAGATTCCCTGCTGACCCATGCAAAACAAAATCTGCTGAAAACCTATGGATCAGCTACCCACAAATCAATCGCCTGCATTTGATAATCCTGACCTGCTCCTGAAATAAAAAAGCAGTACCATTTCAAAAATGATACTGCCTTATTCTATCAAAAAACCTATTATCAGGCTTTCAGAAATTGCCTCAATACATAATGGAGAATTCCTCCATTTTTGTAGTACTCGATCTCAATGGCGGAATCCAGACGGGCAATTACCTCAAAATTAACCACAGCCCCATCCTCTTTCTTGGCACTGGCCCGTAGTACTTTCAAGGGGCTTAATCCGTCTTTTATGCCCCTTATGGATATCTGTTCTTTCCCTGTAAGGCCAAGGGAAGCAGCAGATTGTCCTTTGGCATATTGCATGGGCAACACACCCATACCTACCAGGTTGGAGCGGTGAATCCGTTCATAGCTTTCCGCAATCACTCCTTTAATCCCAAGCAGAGTAGTTCCTTTGGCTGCCCAGTCTCTGGAGGAGCCGCTGCCATATTCCTTACCTGCCAATACTACCAATGGCACCTCATCCTTCTGGTATTTGGCGGAAGCGTCATAAATCGTCATCTCTTCACCTGAAGGCATATGGGTGGTATATCCTCCTTCCTTTCCGGTCAGCTGATTCTTGATCCTTACATTGGCAAAAGTACCCCGCACCATTACCTCATCATTTCCCCTTCTGGAGCCATAAGAGTTGAACATGCCCTGCTCCACTCCTTTGGCAATCAGGTATTTTCCTGCAGGAGAAGTAGGTGAGAATGAGCCAGCAGGAGATATATGGTCCGTAGTAATGGAATCACCCAATTTAAGCAGGACGCGACTATTTTCAATATCGTTGGGTTCGTTTACCGTCTCCGAAATGCCTTTGAAAAAAGGTGCTTCCTTGATGTATGTGGATTTATCGGACCATTGATACACTTTATCTTCAGGTGCCTTTAAGGAACGCCACTGTTCATTTCCTTCAAAGATTTCTCCGTAATTTTTTTGATAATCATTGGGAGAAAGTACCCTGTTGGATACCTCAAAAATCTCTTCATTGGATGGCCAGATGTCTTTTAGGTAAACGGGTTCAAGGTTCGGATCATATCCCAGGGGTTCATTGTTTAAATCCACATCTACTCTTCCTGCCAAAGCGTAGGCCACTACCAGCATGGGGGACATCAGGTAATTCATTTTTACCTGCGGGTGTACCCTGGCTTCAAAATTTCTGTTACCTGACAAAACGGAGGCCACCACCAGGTCATTGTCCTCTACTGCTTTGGCAATGTGCCTGGGCAAAGGGCCGGAATTACCAATACAGCTGGTGCAACCGTAGCCCACTACATGGAAGCGTAATGCTTCCAGATCATCGAGAAGTCCGGCGTTTTCAAGATAATCGGTAACAACTTTTGAACCAGGAGCCAGAGAGGTTTTTACCCAGGGTTTGACATCGAGTCCTTTTTCTCTTGCTTTTCTGGCAATTAAACCTGCACCGATCATCACACTTGGATTAGAGGTATTGGTACAGGAAGTAATGGCTGCGATCACTATGGAACCATCATGAAGGGCAAACTTCTCATTATTGAGCTTGATTACCACCGACTTTAAGCCATTTTTTAGTTTTGTCTCAATTTCAACATCGCTGTCTACATTACTCTTCTGATCTTTTACAGGCTGATTTCCTCCCCCCTCTGCGTACCACCTGCCCACATCATCTCTCTTGTCAATGGGAATATATTCCCTGCCGTGTACTTCCTTGAGCAGGTATCCGAATTTTTCTTTGAATTCGCGCATGAGGATCTTATCCTGCGGCCTTTTTGGACCGGACACGGTTGGTTCTACCGAACTCAGGTCCAGCTCCACTACCGTTGAATAATCAATTTCGTCCTCATTGGCTCTCCAAAGCATATTGGCTTTGGTATAATCTTCAACCAATTTTATCTGATCTTTCGTCCGGTTTGTCTTGGACATGTAGTCCAATGTTCTATCGTCTATAGGAAAATAGGTGACCGTACATCCAAACTCAGGTGACATATTTGAAATGGTGGCCCTGTCCGGTACAGACAAATTATCCAATCCGGGACCAAAAACCTCCACGAATTTACCCACTACACCTTTTCTCCTTAATAACTCAGTGATGGTCAGCACCATATCCGTCGCTGTGGTACCGAGTGGCAGAGAACCAGTGAGTCTTAAGCCTACCACCTCAGGCATGATAAAATAAATCGGCTGACCGAGAAGGGCTGCTTCTGCTTCTATACCGCCCACTCCCCATCCAACTACACCTATACCGTTAACCATGGGTGTATGGGAGTCTGTGCCCACCAGGGTGTCCGGAAATACGTTTCCTTCTCTAGCTATCACCCCCTGTGCCAGATATTCCAGGTTTACCTGATGGCAGATGCCCATACCTGGCGGCACTACAGCAAAATTATTGAAAGATTTTTGAGCCCATTTCAAAAATTCATACCGCTCTCCATTTCGCTCGTATTCCACATCCACATTCCTTTTATAGGAATAATTGGTTCCAAAATAATCTACCTGTACGGAGTGGTCAACTACCAAATCCACGGGAATGAGCGGGTTGATCTTTTCCGGATCTTTTCCTTTCCTGACAGCCTCTGACCTCAGAGAGGCAATATCCACTACAGCAGGCACTCCTGTAAAATCCTGCATCAGCACCCTGGCTGGTTTGTAGGGAATATCTTTTTCGGAGGCCTCGGGTTTCCAATTTAACAGCGTTTCTATATTCTCTTTGGTAATGGCAAAATCATCAAAATTCCTTAGCGCATTTTCCAAGAGTATCCTGATGGAAAAAGGAAGTTTTTTGATCGGGTATCCTTGCTCCTCAAGGGCTTTCAAACTCCAGTATTGGAGATCACCTTTGGAAGTAGGAAGTTTCTTTATAATTTTATAAGGATCTTTAGCCATATTTCAAGTAGGTTTAATGAAAAAAAGATTTCAATTTGAATCAGGGTTGAAAATACCCTGTCGTTACAATATAGGTTTTTTTGCCAAATATGGAAAATAAAAAAAGCGGAAAATGCTCCGCTTTTGATGTTTTACTCCTCATTGGCTTTGTCTCTTTTTCTAAAAGCTCCGCGAAAGAACCAATGGTACCGCATGGCTTCCAGGGTTTCATTCATGCGCACCGTTCCTGTATCCAGGTTGCTCATGGTGCTTTTCAAATAAGCTGCAAATTCTTCATCATTTAATAACATACCCAAAGTATTGTCATTTTGGGTTAGACCTTCACTTGCGGCATTAAAATTGGCTGCGGCATTGTTCACTTCCTCTCCTGTTTTTTCCAATCCCCTGGCTGTATTTCTAAGGCTCGCAAAAACAGTAGTGTCATTAATCAAATCGTCAATCAAGCCGCCTTCCTGGTTCAGTTTATTAGAAAATTCCGCCAATTCCGAAGTCATTCTATTGCTATTGATTGCGGTACGTTCCAGGTTTTCCATCATAAGCTTGAAATCCCTGGCCATGGTACTATCGGTAAGGACAGAACCAATTATACCCTCTCCATTGGCTATCTTTTGAGTCAGCACTTTCAAGTCCTCTGTTATTGAAACCAGGTTATTATTATTTACTTGCAGGGTTTCCATCATTTTATCGGTATCCAGCGGCATCACGGCGGTGAGTCGGTCTCCATTTTCCACAGAAGGACCATCTCCTGTTCCCCCATAAATAACGATGATTTTGTTACCAATCAGACCATCCGAGCTGATCGTTGCCTTGGAATTTTTCTTGATATAATCCTTGGCAGAAGATTCAATGTTCATTTCTATCTCTACCTGGGAATTCCCATAAAAGTTGATTTTTTTTACGGTACCGATTTTCACCCCTGAAAACCAGACATTGTTACCGGTCTGTAGCCCCCCAATGTCATCAAACACTGCAAAGACCCGAATACTACTAACAAAGGCTTTTTGTTGGGCTCCCAAAGTAAGAATTCCGGTAACCAAAATGATGATCCCTATCAGCACAAATATGCCAACGGTAACCGATTTTTTATTGTCATTTCTCATTGCTTGATGAAATTATAGTCATAAAATGATTTAACTCTACCATCCTGTGCATGTTCGAATACTTCTTCAAATTTTCCTTTTGCCCCAAAGACACCGTCTAGCAATACTGCCATTCGGTCTCCTGTTACTTTGGCACATGTAAGGTCATGCGTAATGATAATTGAGGTGGTCTTGTATTTTTCATTCACCTGATTGATCAAATTGTTAATATCCATACAGGTTATGGGATCAAGTCCTGCAGTAGGCTCATCATACAGCATGATCTCCGGTTTCAATATTAGCGTTCTGGCAATGCCAATCCTCTTTCTCTGACCACCGGAGAGTTCGGATGGCATCTGGTTGATGGTGCCCAAAAGACCCACACTATCCAAAACGTCCTCGACCAATTTATCTTTATCTGCCTTACTTAGGTTTTTGACGTTTCGTACCAGTGGAAATTCCAGGTTTTCCCTGACTGTCATGCTATCATATAAGGCGCTGGCCTGAAATGAAAACCCAATTTTAAGGCGCAATTCATTAAGCTCCCTCTGGGACAGCCCCTTGACTTCCTTTCCCAAAACTTTCACCGAACCCTCATCTTGCGTAAGCAGTCCTACCATTATTTTGATCAACACAGATTTTCCACTTCCTGATTTGCCAAGGACTACCAGGTTTTCCCCTTTGTACAGATCAAGGTCTACACCCTTTAATACATCCAGTTCTCCAAATGACTTGACCAAATTTCTTACCTTAACTACAGTTTCTACCATTTTACAATTGTCTAAAGAAATTGGTTACCTGTAAAGAAAGTAACTCTTCGATGAAAATTAAAAACATGGCCATGACCACGGCGGAGTTGGCTGCTTTACCCACTCCTTCAGTACCTTTGGTGGAGTTGTAACCTTTGTAACAACCCACAATCCCAATGGTAAAACCGAAAAACAAGGATTTGACCATTGAAGAGGTGACATCTAAAAAGGATATGGCATCAAAAACCTGTACAAAAAACGTGCTCAAACTCACCAACTCATTGAAATGGACATTTGTGAAGGCTCCCAAAAGCGCAACAAAATCGGTGTACAAAACCAATATCGGGATCATGAATGTACTTGCCAGCACCCTTGTAACCACCAGAAATTTAAAAGGATTGGTGGCTGAGACTTCCATGGCATCAATTTGCTCGGTCACTTTCATGGACCCTATCTCAGCGCCAATACTTGAACCCACTTTCCCGGCAGCTATCAAAGCGGTAACCAATGGCCCCATGGCACGCACAACAGCAATCGAAATCAGGGCAGGGAGCCAGGAAGTAGCCCCGAATTCGGCCAGTGAAGGACGAGACTGATTGGTAAAAACCACCCCTACTATAAAACCCGTCAATGAAATCAATGGCAGTGAGTTCCAACCAATTTGATAACACTGACGAATCACTTCTTTAAATTCATAAGGGGGAAACCAAACTTCCTGAAAAAACCTTTTAACAAACTTAAATGCACTTTCAAGTCCGATAAAAAATTTGTCGATTCGCTTCCCGATTATTTTATCTTTACTACTGGGATCACCCGCCATAAAAAGGTCGTTTTAGTTTTAATTGCAATATGAATACAAAAATCAATCCATCCTTCTAATTGGCCAAAAATTGCGCAATATTTTCATCTTTTAATGGCTTGATTAAAAAACCACTAACCTGACTAAAAGATTTGCTTTTCTCCAAATCATCCGGATCAAGGGAGGATGTCAGCATTTTCACATCCATTTGAATTCCTCTTTCCTCCATCAATTTTAAAAAAAACCACCCATCCATTTCTGGCATATTGATATCAAGCAATAACACATCAGCCGGATGAACCGATATCCATTCCAACGCTTCATAAGGATTTTCAAAGAAGAACAATTTGAGTTGGTTGTTCACTTTAAGTAATATCCTCTTGTTGATCATGTGCTGCACCTTGTCATCATCTACAAATACTATCCGCTGCTCTTTTTGCTCCACCTCTTTTCCATTTAGGTTTTTTTCCATTAATAATTTATTCATTTTTTGAACCTCACTGTCCAGGTTATTGGCGGCGTCTTTAAGCATTACCATGGCCTTACCGCTAAGCCCTTCTTCTTCCACACTGATCAAGCCCAGAATATTCGAAACATGAGACCTGATTTTGTGGGAATTCATAAATGAAAAATCCTTCAACTGTTGGTTTTGTAACAGTAAGGATTTCGACAATTTTTGGATTTGACTCAGAGATTTGTTTATTTCAGAATGGTCTACCACCATCACCAACACCATATTTGCCCGATTGCGCATAAACGGTATCCCAAACAGATCTACATACCGGGGTTCATAAAACTTGTCGATCATGACAATATTCCGGAAAACACAATTTTTCCCGCTGAGAACCTCTGCAGCAATTTTCATATCGTAAAATTGGGACCTAAATATCCTGAAGGCTTCTTCATTTTTCGGAATACTGTAAATTGAAGCTGCCATTTCATTTGACATTTCAAGCTTTTGTCCCTGTTGAGAAAAAACCCAGACGCAGTTTGGTAATTTATCAAACATTTGAAAGCGGGTATCTGCTTCCAAATCCCTGATTTTGTTAACAGTACGAAAAAAGAAAAACGAATAACCAAATATAAACAGACTGGAGATAAGCCCAAAATCCCTGACAATATGCCAGGAATACTTGCTCATGGTCAGCAGGTCAAAGCTTTGCAGGAGGTAAGGTGAAATCAAAATCGCCATACTTCCTGCCAAACCAATTCCAAATACCCATACCGTATGAATGTTTGGTTTCATTTTCAAAATCAAAGGCGTAAATATAATAAATAAGTCTGTAAATTAAAGCCTTATCCTTACCTGCAACATATTCCTGAAAAAGGACAATACTGGCATTTTTGGTGGTCTTCTGTCTGGTCAAAATCCTGATCGGGATCGAACATTTCTTCCAGGCTAAGCCTGAGCCTCTCCACATAGTCATCCCTGTATTCGGCATAATCACTCACTTCTTTTCTTTTTCCCCGGCCTGTAACCTCCTGAAGGTAAGGATTAAAATCCTCCTTAAAGATTTCCCTAAGATTAAACAGCGCGGGTTTGAGGGGTAAGCGGTTTTCTGGAAAATTTGCTTCATAAAGCAAGCCATAGAAAAAGGTCTGCATGGCCGCTTTATTCCTGGCGCCATCATTTCTGTCAAACAAGCTCTCTATACTTTTAAAATCCTTTTTGTCCCCCCCGGATTTATAATCTATCAACCTAATGGAATCGTTAACTTTGTCAACCCTGTCGATAATTCCCCCCAAAGAAACCATGGAGAGCCCATCTGCCGTCTTTACCGGTAACCTGGCCTTGTATTTCCTGGCAGCTTCCAGGGAAATAATTTCAAACGGGACGGCTGCTGCATCCTTCTCCAACACTCCGGATAAATATTTTTGCAACACATCCCTGGCGATGGTCAGCTGCCCGCTTAACTTGACTTCCTCTTTGTTTTCAATAAAATACTGACTGAGAATGGCCTTTTCCACAGCTGGAAATATATAATCTTTTAGTTTAACAATGTCGGCTGCTTCCACCCATTTGCTTTTTTTGTTTTGCAAATAACCACCGTAAAGGTTTTCCAGGGATAGGTGAACCAGGTTACCAAAAATAGCAGGATCCACCTCTTCCTGCACCTCTTCCGGCACCTCCAGACCGGCAATGTAAGTCAGGTAAAACTTTAACCGGCAGTCCAGCCAGATATTGATGGCTGAAGGTGAAAATGTAATGGGCTCCTGACCTTCAGCAATCCTATCCGTATACCTGTTCAAAAAACGCAGGATTGTGGCATTCTTTGGAATGGAAATCGGGCTGGCAGCGGTTAAATTGACTGGTACATGAATTACCTTGTCTTCTTTATTTAGCCCACCATGGTCCATTTCGATCTGTAGCTGATGGATATACCTGCTTTTTTCGCCCACCTGACCATTTGTTCCGGCGGTGGTGTAGAGCAAGTGAACTTCCTCTGCCTGATGGAGTAAACGGTAAAAAGTATAAGCATAAATGGCATCATTTTGCTCTTGCACAGGCATTCCAAATGCACGCCTCAGATTAAACGGCACCATGGAATTCATGCTGTTAGAAGGAGGAAAACTTCCCTCATTCATATTGCATACGATCACTCTTTTGAAATCCAGATTTCGTGATTCCAGCACCCCCATGAGCTGAATTCCTTCCAATGGCTCTCCCTGAAAAGGCAATTTTATTTCTCCAAATACCTGTCTGAAGATCCGGATAAAAAATTCTACACTAACTTCTTCACTGATATCCTCTTTGAAGATATCTTTGAGCCTGTTCATTTGCTTGTAGCACTGAAGCAGATAGGTTTGCTCCATGCTTTGATCGTCCAGGCCTTCCCCCAGCTTTCGGATCAACTCCAAAACCACATCCAACAAATTAAGGGGGGTCAACTTTTGGAAAACCAGGGCAAAAAGATCTCCTCCAACACTCAACTTTTCAGCAGTTTGGTAAATGGTATTTGTACGTGTCAGCTCTTCCACCATTTGGGTGGCAAAAAGGGGGTTGACTTCCCGGAGATAAACCATGTGGAGCAATTCCTTTACCGGCTTGTGATAAAAAAGCACCTCCCCATTTTCAATTTTTGTGTATCGCTGCAATTCAAGCACTGCCTCCAGAAAGGTGTAAACAGGCGTATGCTTTACAGGATACCCCATGGTTACATTCACCTTATTTACCTTTTCTGGAAGTAAATTTAATATGGGAAACAGCAATTGTTCTTCTGGTAGTATTACGACGGTTTCTTCCCAATTTTCCTGCCCCTCCATGACCTGCTCCAGAAGTCCGGCTACCACATTTGCCTGGTTACTTTTCAAGGGTACGGAATAGGTGTCGATTTGGGCATTTTTTTTCTCTATTTGCTGTGGGATTTCCACCGGAAAGGTAGGTCCGAAAACAGGATCCTTTCTGTATTCCCTGAAAAAAAGCCCTGCCTCCTGAGCGGGATCCTTCATATAATATGCATCGATATCCCAGAATATTTCCGCACCATGGTGTTCGATAAAGAATTTTATCAAGCGCTCCTCAGTGGCAGTAAAAGCATTAAAACCAACAAAAATATGGTGGCCCCGGGGCAGTTCCATGTCTTGCATCCCCTGCACCACTTCCCTGTAAATGCCGCCTCCATAAGCCAGTCCACCGCTTTTCAGCCGGGCATTAAATTCCTGGTACAGGGGGTGTAGCAAATCCCAGAATTTTAGAAACTTTTTCTGGTGATGCTTGTCCCTCTCTTCAAAGGAAGCCCAAAAAGCCTTGATCAATGCCACCTGTTCAGGATTTAAAAAACTCCAGTCACTGGCCAGGATCTTTTGCTCCTTGAGGTTGGTAAATAATTTTTCAGGATTAACCAAAAACTGGTCCAGGTCGTTGAAATCTTTAAGGATCATTTCTCCCCAAAAATAAAACCGGTCAAAACTTTCTTCCACCTGAGAGAGGGAAGAAAAAACCTGGTACATTTCATAAATCAGCCGCAGCTTATCTGTAGGTCTTTTCCGGCCCATTTCATAAAACAAGTCCTCAATTGTCAGGACTCTTGGCATCCAAATAGGTTTGGTAGCCAACTGTCCCAGGTATTTATTGAAAAACAACCCCGCCCGGCGATTGGGTAGAATGACTTTTACACCTTTTAGTTCTCTCTCCCGCTGTAATAGGGTAGAAGCTGTCTGTTTTAAAAACCCATTCATTTAACTGACCTTTTTAATTATTCCCGATTCAAGGTAGCAGAGATATCCTTCCACCATCATTTCTTTTTCCATTTGCCTGACCAGATCCACATACCCTTTTACCTGATCCTGATGCACTTTCCTTTCCTTTCCTGTCTTGAAATCGACAACCTCCACTGAATGCTCTTTATATACCAACCTGTCTGGTCTTTTACTGTCTCCGCCTGGCAGCAGAATGCCTTGTTCGGTCAAAACAGTATGTTTGCCATCAAACCAGGCACTGAATTTGTCCAACTTACACAGTTCATTAAATTGGCTTTCCAGTGCTTTTTTCTCTTCAATATCAATTCCCCCTTCAAAATAAAGGCTTTCCAGCTCCAACATGAAACCGGACATGTCTCTGGATCTTTCTATCAGGGAATGCACCAACAGTCCAAAATCTCTCTTTCTGAATAATCCGGCATCCTCAAAACTGCCAAATACCTGTTTTACCTGCAAGCTCTGTGCCCAGGGGCGGTATTGCCAGGCCATAGGTTGTTTCTCTTCTTTTGGCTCAGGGTATGCCCTAACAGGATGCCAGTCACCAGCTTCAAAAACCAGGTTTTCAGGGTCAAAATGGCTGGCCAGGTCTAATTCCAGACCTGGTGTTGGGGGAAGGCTCATGGCCTGAAACAGCAAATCCGACACCGTGTTCAATTTTACAGGCCCTTTGGATTCTCTGTAAGGAGCTAAGCCCCATATGACCTCCTCTGCCCTGGTAAAGGCCACGTACAACATGTTTAAGTTATCCAGGTGATGCAAGAGACTTTCCTGTAAAAATATAGGGGCAAAGGCGGATTTCAACAAATCATTCCTGACCGTCAAAGGTACATTAAGGGGTGGAAGGTTTTCATCCCATACATAAGGTGCCCAAACAATGTTATCCTTTCCGGTATCGAAAAGCTTCCAATCCAAAAATGGCAATAAAACCACTTTAAATTGTAGCCCTTTTGACTTGTGGATGGTCAGAATCCGGATGGCATTGTGTTCCTCAGGAAGTTTTATGGTCCTTTTATGTCCTTGCTGTTCCCACCATTCCAGGAAATTGCCCAAATCAGCCCGGTTTTTATCGGAAAAATCATAAATGGCCTCTTTTAATCCGGACAGGTAAGCTTTCTCTTGCATGTTCTCATTGAAACCCAATAAATCAATCAGGGCTTCCAGCAAATCCATTAAGGGCAAACGCCTGAAATCTGTCATTTTCCTGGTATAGTTGGCCCTAAGCTGCTGAAGGCTTTCTGGCATGGCCCCTTCTTGAAAAAGTTCCGGTCCCAATTCCTCACACCTGATCCTGGCCCAATGGATCCAGATGCTTCTTTCAGACAACTTGTCATCCTGGTCATTTATTGCTCTTAAGGCTGCCAACAAACATTTGACCACCGAGGATTTATCTAAAAACAGGGCTTCGTCCGAGAGCACCTCGTAACGTTGCTCCTGTTCTTTTTGTCCATGCAGCATAAAGGCATCTGCGATTTCTGCGGCCTGCCCATTTTTTCTCACCAGTATGGCGATATCCCTTAACCTATATCCCTGGGCCAATAAGTGCTCCACCTGTCCAGGTAAGGCTGCCAAAACAAATTCTTTGTACGACTTTTCGGCTTCAGAAGCAATAAATTCCAGTTTAACCTTACCTGAAATCCCTTTTCGGGCCTGGCCCGGTGCCACCTTCTGGGAGACATCCGCATAAGCCTGCCTGAAGGTTTCCCCCAAATGAGACCCCAGGTTTGCAGACAAGCCATCCGCCAGAAGTCTGGAAAGTTGGCTGAAAAGGGTATTGTTAAAATACACCACCTGAGGCAGGCTTCGGTAGTTTGTAGCCAATTTTTGAATCTCTACCCCGAATTGCCCCACATCCTTTTCCACCTGCTCCATAAGCAACCTCATTTCCCCTCCTCGCCAACGGTAAATAGATTGCTTGACATCCCCGACGATCAGGTTGGTTTTTCCCATGGACAGAGCATTGATCAGCAAGGGCCTGAAACTGGCCCACTGAAACCCTGAGGTATCCTGAAACTCATCCAATAAAAAATGCTGAAATTGGTTGCCTACTTTTTCATAAATGAAGGGGGCTTCATTATCAGCTGTAATTGACCTTAGGAAATCGTTGGTCTCTGAAATCAACAACAAATTTTCCTCATCCTTCAGCTCCACCAACTCTTTAAGCAGGTAACCGAATAATCCAAAAACATAGAGGTTTTTGGAAATAACATCCAATGTGATCCAGGCCTTTTCCATTGGCTCAATTTGACTCATTAATTCTCCCAGGCCATCATGATATGCTGCCTGAATGGCGGCTGTGTTTTTACTGGATTTTGTGGACCACTTATCCGGATCACCCACTTTCTTTTTTTGGGCTTCTGTCAATTCCGGCACTGGTCTGACAGGGTCTCCCAGCTTTTCAAAACAGCGGGCAAAACTCCTGCTGCCGCCCTCAAAATCCTCCCAAACCAAGCCATGCTGTTGCCGGATTTGAGTGGCCTGATCTTTCATTGTTGTGGCCTGATCAATGATCAATTTCTTTTTTTGGAACAGGTGTTGCCTGAATTTGTGTAAGTTATCGGGTTCATCCAGAAAAGCTTTTACCTCGTGCTGAATCATTTTAAAATCTTCCTGAAACATCTTTGATCCCAGGTCCTGAATGGGTTTTCTGATGTCCCAGGATTTTCCTTCCGTGATTTTGGCAATGGAAAAGGCCACCATCCACCGGTGAAGTTCAGGCTCTTCATTTACCCGTAGCATGAGTCGGTCTATCAATCTGGCCATAACAGCATCCAGATCCATCTCCACATCAAATTTGG
Organism: Cyclobacterium sp.; assembly: GCF_014762705.1. Taxonomy (GTDB): domain Bacteria; phylum Bacteroidota; class Bacteroidia; order Cytophagales; family Cyclobacteriaceae; genus Cyclobacterium. The sequence continues at coordinate 26,158 of NZ_JABURL010000029.1, forward strand.
CCTGAAGGTCTATTTCCCTGGCAAAGGCGCGGATCACCCGTTGAAAAAAACTGTCTATGGTACTTACTGAAAATGCCGAATAATCATGCAATATGCCAGTAAGTACTTCGGAAGCCTTTTGGGATAATTCATGTGGTTTCAGGTCCCATTTTTCCAAAAGATCCTGATCCATTTGCTGGCTCAGGTCTACTCCACTTTTTATTCTTTTCAGCTCTTTTATTATGCGCTCCTTCATCTCCTGGGTTGCCTTGTTGGTAAAGGTAACCGCCAACACCTGCCTGAAAGCGGTCGGTTGCTCCATAGCCAATTTGAGGTAGGAAGTGGTAAGGGTATAGGTTTTTCCCGAACCCGCAGAAGATTTATATATTTGAAAAGGAGTCATTTGCATCAATGAAAAACATTTGTTTTATAACGACCAGTAAACGGAGTCTGGATCGGCTCAAAGGAATGGTGTGAAGTTAAAAATAAAAATAGGGTGGGAAGATAATAATTGGATAATTTTGCGGTATCGACCTGACATTATTGTATAATCGGCAAACCAAGAAAAAACATGTTTTTTTATGTATCGCAATTATTCAGCTTCCTTATCATGCCATTCACCATTTGTCTGGTTTTGACAGGTGCAGGGATAATTTTTATAAGCAGAACCTGGGGTAAGAAGCTGGTACTGGCCGGATTCCTGCTTTCCTTATTTTTTTCTAACAGTTACCTCGCCAATCGGATGATGTATAGCTGGGAACCTCCCCCAAAGGCTTTCCATACACTTCCGGATTATGAGATAGGCATCATCTTAACGGGGGTTACTAATATTGAAAAAACCCCAAAAGACCGAACCTATTTCAATAAAGGTGCAGACAGGGTGACCCATGCCGTTCAATTGTATAAAATGGGGAAATTGAAAAAAATCCTCATCACGGGAGGTCTGGGATTTGATCCTTCGGATGAAATTTCTGAAGCTGCTTCGCTTGGAGATTTTATGGTATGGGCAGGGGTAAAAAGATCAGACCTGATCCTGGAAACAACCGCCAGAAACACCAGAGAAAATGCACTATTTACCGAGAAATTATTAAAAGAAGAAGGGCTGTTGGAGCAACAATCCTCCTCCTTCTTATTGATTACTTCGGCCTTCCACATGAAAAGAGCAAATGCCTGCTTTGCGAAAACTGGTCTCTACCCGGATACCTTTCCGGTAGACTATTACGCAGCTGCACCAAAATTAAACTTCAAAACCATTTTTCAACCCAGCATCAATGCCATTTTGATTTGGCATATTCTGGTCAAAGAATGGGTAGGAATACTGATATACAAAGCAGCTGGCTACATCTAAGGCATTCTGGTATGCAAACTAATACTTGCCCCAAGTGGATGCCCTTAGTTTTGGCATGGCCCTGATTATATCACTTACGCTTATTTGTCCCAATAATGCTCCATCCTTCACCACTGGAAACCTCCTAATTCTTAGGGTCAAGAACTGATCGGCTGCATCAAAAATAGAGATATCCGGCGGCATGGTAATGACGTCTTTGGTCATGTGTTCTTCCACCGAACCGGGAAATTTTGGCGTATTGGTATATTGGCCTTTGACAATTTCCTTTAGACAATCTCCTTCAGAAATCATTCCCACAAGGTTACCCTCCTCATCCACTACCGGGGCTCCTGAAATATTCTTTTTAGTCATTGTCATTATAACATGTTCAATGGTGTCGTTGGGATGAAATGTCACCAGATTGGTGCTCATATGATCGCTCACCAAAAGGGGCTGACTGCTTTTTTTGATAGGGGCCTCCCTAACCCCCTGAAAACTCTTTACCATATTTTATAGGGTTTATTGAGAAGATAATGTAGTAAAAAAATCAAATAAATACAAATATCATTGGCTAAATAATGATATTATATAAAATTTAATTGGCTTCATCGATCTCCTAAAAAATAAAAAAAGTTTCAATTTATATCAAATTCAATCCAATTCATCCAGGATTGCTCTGAAGGAACGGACAAGTTGTGGGTCTACTGTTAGCACTTTTCCTTCCATTTCTTTTATCAAAGAAAGTTTCAAACCTGTGTCCGGCAGATCCATGGTTGAATTCCTGAATTGTTTACAGGAACTGTGTACTTCCTTTAAAGCACCATGTTGATTCAGCATGGGCAGATCTGCTGGTTTTAAACCTCCACCAGGAAGGATGATGATCCTGTTCTTAGCCCACATGTTTAGTTTTTTGATCATGTCAGAACCGGCTGCGACAGTAGGCGCTCCACCCGAAGTAAGAATTCTTTTAAAACCAAGTCCAATAATGGTTTCCAAAGCTGTTTCTTTATCCGGTACCAGGTCAAAAGCGCGGTGAAAAGTGCAGGGTTTTCCCTCAGCCGCCTGAATCAGGCTAGCACATGCTTCCCGATTCACTTCCCCTGAGGGAGCCAAAATTCCAAATACAAAGCCATCTGCACCATGCTCAGACAAAATTCCCATATCGGTTCGCATGATTTCCAACTCCGGATCGGTATACAAGAAGTCCCCGCCCCTACACCTTATCATCACAAAAACGGGAACATCCAACTGCCGTTTTATCTCCTTTAACAATCCGGCACTTGGGGTGGTACCCCCTTCACCGAAATCCGCACAAAGTTCCAGTCGGTCTACCCCATGCTCGACCGCATTTAAAGCAGCCTCCAAGGTATATACAGGAGCTTCAAAAACAATATTTTTACTGTCCATAGCTTATTTAAACCAACTTTTGGCATCAATCAAAGATTTTCCCTGTCGGTGGTGCTGTGCATAATTGAATCCGGGCCTTATGGCAAAAGCGCCGTATTCGCCCGATTTATTCAAGGCTAAAAATCCAATCTGCGTATTGTCTATGTCTTTACTCTTGGATACTGCCCTTCTGACCGCTTCTTCACATGCCTCCTGAGGCGTTCTACCCTGACGCATCAACTCCACGATTAAAAATGCGCCACAAATCCTGATCACTTCCTCTCCCAATCCGGTAGCGGTAGCTGCCCCCACTTCCTCATCCACAAACAGGCCTGCCCCGATGATGGGGCTGTCTCCTACCCTTCCATGCATTTTATAAGCCAGTCCGCTGGTGGTACATGAACCCGCCATGGTTCCATTTTCATCTATGCCCACCATACCAATGGTATCATGGTTTTCTATATTTATGATCGGCTGGTATTTCGAATTTTCCTTCCAGCGGCGGTAAGCTTCTCTGGCTTTTGGACTCAGCTCTTCCTGCTCCATAGGCATTCCCTCCGATTCGGCAAAAAGTCTTGCGCCTTCTCCCACAAGCATGACATGAGGTGTATTTTCCATGACTTTCCTTGCCAATGTAATGGGATGTTTGACTTGTCTTACAAAGGCAACAGCGCCACAAGAGCCATCCCCCTTCATGATAGAGGCATCCAAGGTCACAACTCCTTCCCTGTCAGGTAAGCCTTGAAGCCCCACAGACAAGTTGGTCAAATCATTTTCGGTTACCATTACTCCCTGTTCGACGGCATCCACTATGGACCCGCCACTATTCAAGACCTCCCATGCTTTGTCATTGGCAGCCATGCCATGATTCCAGGTAGATAATATTTGAGGGGTGAAATGATCTTGTTTTTTTTCATTCCTTCGAAACGAGCCTGCAGAAGAGGCGCTTACAGCAAATGGTATTCCCGCAAAGGTAGATAGCAGGGAATGCTTAATGAATTTTCTTCTTCCTCCCATATGATTTTTGTAATAAAGGTTGTAATTGGTCAAAACAAATAGCAAACATGACAAAATATTTTCAGAAAATAGCTTGGCTTTATATATTTTTATAAATAACTTAAATTTTACTACCCAATATGAAGGTCTTTTCCATTCCCATTATTGGCAGGCATAAAAAAAGCTTAACCAAACAAAAACAAAAGAATTTCTATTTAAAGTTATACAAATTTTTTAATGTAAGTTATAGCTAATTAATAAAATTTTTTATTAATTTGCATAAAATTAAACCAGATGAACCTAATTGACCCAAAAATAGTCCTTGAAAAAAAAGAAGGTGTTGTTGAAATTAAAAATTATATCAACAAACTAAAAATCGTCAAGGAATTATATACCCTTGGTAACAATACAGCCAACAACATCTGTCAGCTGGTAGGTATTAGTTTACCTACAGTAAACCTTTTATTGACAGACCTTTTGGAGGAAAACATCGTCATTAAGGAAGGCCGGGGTCAATCCCAGGGTGGGAGAAAGCCCGATCTTTATGGGTTGGCTCCTGATTCTTTCTATATTTTAGGCATAGACCTCAGCCGGTATGGTGCCAAAGCGGCAATTTACAACACCAAAAATGAAAGGGTCACTAAAATTAAGACCGTTAAGCTGACCTTGAACAACGAGGCAAAAACCCTGGACGAAATCTACGATTTTTCCATGGAAGTAATCGCATCCTCCGGAATACCGGAAGAAAAGGTGATAGCCGTTGGAATAAGCATGCCAGGCCTGGTGGATGGTGTTGCCGGCATCAACCATACCCATTTGAAATCAGGCAAAAAGCCCCTTAAAGATCAATTGGAATCAAAATTCGGGAGAAGGGTATTTATCGAAAATGATGCCAGGGCGAAGACTTTGGCCGAATTTAAATTTGGTAATAATTATGGCCATAAAAACGTCCTTGGGATATTTGTAGATTGGGGTATAGGTTTGGGCATTATCATTGATGAAAAACTTTACAGAGGATACTCTGGCTTTGCCGGCGAGTTCAGTCATTCCCCCTTATTTGATGCCAAGGAAATCAGTTGTACCTGTGGAAAAAGAGGCTGTCTTGAATCGGTTGCTTCCGGGGGAGCGGTGGTGAGATTGGCCAAAGAAGCCATACACCTGGATAAGGATTCCATCCTTGCCAGATTATCCGAAGGAAAAGAAGAAAATCTTGATCCTTCAGTTGTGGTAGAAGCAGCATCAGCAGGTGATCAGCGGGCAATAAGTATATTATCGGATGTTGGACTGGATCTGGGCAGGGGGATTGCCATTCTTATTCAGTTGTTTAATCCTGAGCTGATTATTTTGGGTGGTGCCATTGCGGAAGCAAACCAATACATCACCACTCCCATACAACAGGCATTGAACATCTACTCTATGGCAAAACTAAGAGAAAAAACCTCCATCGAACTCTCAAAATTAGGTAAGGAAGTCGGACTCCGGGGAGCTATAGCGATTGTGAATGAGCATATATTCGAAGACACCATCAACTCACATTAGAAAATAAAAAACAGATAAAAAGATATGTTAGCAAATTACCCACTTTCGAAAACTGAAGAGGCTTTTTTTAAGGATTCAGAAACAGAAACTATCACCACAAAAATTCCTTACCTCACAGTAGATAATTTTCCAAAACTTGGATTACTTACCGCTTGCAGGTTTTTGGAATGGGTTTCAACCAACCCTGACGGAGTTATCAGCCTGCCCACCGGTAAAACTCCGGAGTACTTTATCAAATGGACCAAGTTTTTGCTGGAAAACTGGGATAAGAAAAAAGGATTGGAATTAAGGGAGAAATACGGTTTGAAAGAATGCAAAAAACCTGTACTAAAAGACCTGCAATTCGTTCAGATTGATGAATTTTACCCCATTTCTTCACAGCAAAAAAACAGCTTTTACCATTATGTAAACAAGTTTTATATAGAAGGCTTTGGTCTGGACCCAAAAAAGGCCTTGTTAATTAACTCAGATGAAATTCAATTGGCAGAAGGGAAATCATACAAGGAAATATTCCCGGATTCCAAAGTAGATTTATCCTTACGGTACCGGGAGTACACCAATAATCTGGAAAGATTACAACAGGAATCCATTTACCTGATAGATCAATGGTGTGGACAATATGAAGCCAAAATCAGGGAAAAAGGTGGTATAGGATTCTTTGTTGGGGGTATAGGTCCCGATGGACACATCGCTTTCAATACCCGGGGCACCGATATCTTTTCAACCACCCGGCTAACAGAAACCAATTTTGAAACCCAGGCAGTGGCAGCCGGAGATCTGGGCGGGATTGAAATTTCATCCAATCGTCTTGTTATCACCATAGGGTTGGATACCATTGTCCACAACCCTGATGCCGTGGCCATCATTATTGCTGCAGGAGAGGCCAAAGCCCCTATTGTCAAACAATCACTGGAAAAATCCATGACCAATGTATATCCGGCAACTGTTCTCCAAAAATTAAAAAATGGCCGGTTTTACCTTACAAAGGGAGCTGCTTCCAAGCTGACTGACAGTGTGGATCAATATTATTTCACCGGGAAATGGAATTTCACCAAAACCGAACGATCGGTATTGGACCTTTGTAAAAGGCTTCAAAAATACGGCCACCGTATCACCATGGAAGACCTGAAGAATGACAAATACACCAGTCAGATTCCAAACTTGAACGAAAATACGGTCAATGAAGTCATTCAAAGCATCAGTAGCAAGATCGACAAGGGAATGGAAGAGGAAAAAAATGAGGTCCTCCTGCATACAGGTCCCCACCATGATGACATATCTCTTGGCATACTCCCTCAAATAACAAAGCAACTTCATGAGAACAGCAATGAGGCTCACTTTGCGGTGCTAACTTCGGGTTTTACTGCGGTTACCAATTCCTTCGTGATCGATACCTTAAAAAGTACCAAGAAGTTTTTGGACGAGGGACGCATACAAATGGTCAAGTTCGATGATTTTTATGAATCCGGGTTCAAATTAAAAATGGATAAAGACGTCTACCATTACCTGACCAATGTAGCATCAGAAAATGCAGAAGAGCGGTTAAGAGGGCTCTGTCACAGGGTAGTAAGAGCGATCGTTTTTACTTTTGGCATCAAGTCCACCATGCAGCTCCGGGATCAAATCAATGAAATCATTACGGTTTTGAAAAATTCCTATGATGGGGAGAAAAACCCAAAAAACATCCAAACCCTTAAAGGGATGATCAGGGAGTTTGAAGAAGAACTTGTCTGGGCGCATTTTGGCGTGCAGGTAAAGAACGTTCACCATTTGCGATTGGGTTTTTATACCGGAGATATTTTTACAGAACAGCCGGATAAGAAAAGAGATGTAGAGCCCATATTGAATATGCTTAGGGAGATCAAACCTACCAAGCTCAGTCTGACCCTGGACCCTGAAGGCAGCGGACCAGACACCCATTACAAAGTATTACAGGCAACTGCCGAGGCTGTCAGGCAATGGAGCCTGGAAGAAGACCTGAGCAACTTCAAGATTATTGGGTACAGAAATGTATGGTTTAAGTTTGATGCAGCCGAGTCCAATGTGATCGTACCGGTTTCTTTAGGTGACATGTCTGTTATGGAAGATTCTTTCGCTAATTGTTACTTGAGCCAGGTCAATGCTTCCTTTCCAAGCTATGCCCATAATGGGAAATTCAGCACCCTTGCCAGGAGAACCTGGGTAAACCAATTAAGTGATGTTCAACTTTTATTGGGCAAAAATTATTTTTACCAACACCATACGGCAAAAGTCAGGTCCAGTCATGGGTTGATCTTTTTCCGTGAAATGGGGGTAGAGGATTTTCTGGTTGAAGCCAGGGAACTGGAAAAATCTACAGAAGGTATGTTGTAATCCTTCAAAGCGAAAAGTTATATCCGCAGGTGGAAATAATTTTCCTGCGGATATTTGCTTTTAATGTCCTCTCCTTAGCTGGGCAATAATGAATGACAGGTAAAGGTAACACCGGGTAAATTTAAAATCGGGTAATTCCCGAAAACACAAATAAAAAAATGAAAGCAAGCAATACGGTTCTTGGAATGGACATTGGTGGTACTAAAATTAGTTCCGGCATCATCCGTGATGGTAAAATAGCAGAAAGAATACAAAGCCAGACCCCTGCCAGTTTGCCCCAGGAAGAAATTCTTGATGCCATTTCTTTACAGATTTCAGCTTACAAGAAATTTGATTTCCAAGCCATAGGAATAGGTATACCTGGCCTTGTAGATCCTATTAAGGGTATTGTTTACAACCTTGCCAACATTCCTTCTTTTCAAAAGGTAAATTTAAAATCCTACCTTGAAAATAAATTTAAAGTTCCTGTAGTGGTAAACAATGATGCCAATTGCTTTGCATTGGGAGAGTACAAATTTGGCCCGGCATTAAGCCACCGGCACGTTGTAGGCATTACACTGGGAACGGGCATAGGAACGGGCATCATCGCCAACGGCCACCTTTACACAGGACAACTTTGCGGTGCCGGAGAGTGGGGAGCAGTACCTTATCTGGACCAAACTTTTGAGGATTATTGCAGCAGTAAATTTTTTAAAAATCAATACAGGTATAGCGCTAAGAAATTATCAGCAAAGGCAAAAGAAGGCAATCCTGAAGCCTTGCAGATTTTTAATGAATATGGCCAACACCTTGGGCAACTGATCTATAGACTCTTGCTTACCTATGCACCTGAAGCTATCGTCATCGGAGGATCCATCAGAAAAGCCTATCCCTATTTTGAGAAAGGTATGCAAGCCATAATCAATGAATTCCCTTACAAACCAATTTCCGGAAATTTGAAAATCTATGTTTCCGAACTGGATGATTCTGCTATTCTAGGCGCCATTTCTTTAGTAGAAGAAAATGAGTTTTTAGTTAAATCCGAGAATCAATCAGCCCCAAGACCTTCTTTGGCATAGATTGCTGCCGGTTGATAAAACACGGTCTTTTTTGAATCGCTCAATTTTCAGGCACCCTTCTGTTCCCTGTTGAGGTTTATGGATTTATTGAATACATTTGCTTATATAAATGGATCAGCCATGGCAAAAAAAATGATATTAGCTTTTATGTTATTTTTATTTCTGGCCGGAAATAAAAATATTTTAGCGCAATCTGCTACTTATGAAGCTCAAATCAAACATGAAAACCAAGAGGTGGCCTGGATGATCGACCATTTATTTTCCATCACAGAAGTCATGGTTACTGATGTGGCCACACCCCCGGGGGCTGCCAGATTTTACAGTTATTCTCTTCTGGCTGCCTATTTGGTTTTTCATAAACACAATAACATTGACCAGGACCCACTCTTGAAAAACCTGGAAACACCTTTGCCTTATCCCTTGCCAAAACCAGCTTTAGACAACGTTTCTCTTAACGAATCTTTCTCAGCAATGTATGCCATGCTGGAAGTAGGAAAACAATTGATGCCCTCTGGCAAAAACCTGAAAAAATCACAGGAAAAACTTATTGAACAATTTGTAAAAAATAAATTCCTTAAGAAAAAGGCCCTGCCAGCAAATATCCGGTATGCCGAAGAGCTCGCAGCACTGGTTTTACAATATGCCAAAGGGGATGGCTACGCTTATCTGAGCACCATGAAGCGGTATAGCCCATCTGCCGGTGGGGGGAAATGGTATCCCACACCACCTGCGTACATGCCTGCTATTGATCCCGAATGGAGAACCATCAGGCCATATTTCATAAAAGATGCTTCAGCTTTCAGCCCCAAGCCACCTGCTGAGTTTTCAATGGAAGAAGGCAGTTCATTTCACCAACAGGTACATGAGGTGTATTCGGTCACCAATGCCTTATCGGAAGAACAGCGGTTGATCGCCAATTTTTGGGATTGTAACCCTTTTAATGTTTCTTATAGTGGCCATATGGCCATTGGACTTAAGAAAATCTCTCCCGGAGGACATTGGATGGGAATCACCGGTATTGCTGCACAAAAAGCCAGGCTCAACCTCAAAAATAGCATCTACATCCACACTCTCGTCGCTATGGGGCTTCATGATGCATTTATCAGTTGCTGGGATGAAAAATACAGAAGTGACCGCATCAGACCCATTACTGTGATCAATGAATACATAGACCAAAGCTGGAGGCCCATCCTCCAAACCCCACCCTTCCCGGAATATACCAGTGGTCATAGTGTTATTTCCAAGACCAGTGCCATAATCCTTACTTCATTTTTTGGTGATAACTTTAATTTTATAGATACCTCCGAAGTTTTTTTTGGTCTCCCGGAACGTTCCTTTGATTCATTCCTGCAGGCTTCGGATGAGGCCGCCATTTCCAGATTGTATGGGGGCATTCATTTCAGGGATGCCATTGAAGTAGGTATGGAGCAGGGAGAAGCAATAGCCCACTACATTCTGAACAAAGTCGATCTACCCAAAGATATACTGCTTACTGCAGATCAGTAAAATAATCACCATACTTATCCCCTCTTTGGTAATATAAAAGTGTATTTTTTATATATTCAGGAAAAATCATTTTATTCCAATGAAAAGAAGAGATTTCCTTCAGGCCACCGCCCTTCTGGGTGGAGCCTTGACCCTTCCAGCCAAGGGATACCCTAACATATTACCTGCAAAGAAGCCAAAACATGTGTTGATTATCGGAGCTGGCTTATCCGGACTTGCTGCCGCCTGCAAACTCAAAAAAGCAGGAATAAAGACTACCATCCTCGAGGCCAGAAACCGGGTGGGTGGTCGGGTATTTTCACATCAACCCCTTGATTCCCTAACCATAGAGATGGGAGCCGAATGGGTAGGTACATCCCATAATAGGGTAATCGAACTCTGCGAAGAGTTTGGCCTTGAGCTTTTCGACAATCGGTTTGAAACAGATCTGATCTACCATGGAAAGCATGAAAGAGTTGGAAATTGGAGCCTATCCCCTGAAATGGAAACTTTTTGGAGCAATAAAAAGGCATATTGGGATAAGCTTTCCCCCAAAGAAAAAGAAAAAATGGACCGAGTGGATTGGTGGAGATTCCTGTCCAGAAAAGGGTTTTCTGACAGGGACATTGACATCAGGGAGCTACTAGACAGCACTGATTTTGGCGAATCGATACGCAAGGTTTCCAGCTTTTGTGCATTGGCAGAATATGCCGAAAGCAGTGAAAAAAACGAAATGGACCTTAAAATTAAGGGCGGAAATGGCCTGCTTCCCAAAAAAATGGCAGAATCCATTGGCAGCGATTCGATCCTGTTGGGTAGAAATGTTTCGCTGGTAGAACAATCCCGTGAAGGGGTGAAGCTGACTTGCAGCAATGGAGAGGTGTATCAGGCCGATCAACTGATTTGCACAGCTCCAACCTATATGGTAATGAAGATCAACTGGCAACCTGGTTTGCCAACAGCCATGACCGATGCATTAAATGGTTTGCAATACGCCAGAATCGGGAAATTCCCGGTAGTGTTTTCTGAACGCTTTTGGGGAAGGGAAAATTTTGACTGTCTAACCGATGGCGTTGGACATTATTTTTACCATGGCACCAAGGACCAACCGGGTCAAAAAGGCGTACTCGTAGCCTATGCCATTGGCGATAAAGCCGAAGTATTACATGCACAGCCTAAAGAAGTCAGACTAAAACTCATACTAGATTCCCTTCGGCCTGGTTTTGGAGACCTGAGCCATTTGGTGGCGGGAGAAAGCAGCTATTACTGGGGAAAGGACCAATATTCCTATGGGGCTTATGCCCAATATGGCATAGGTCAATGGTTTGATCTGATGCCTGTGCTCAAGAGACCCTTCAAATCTGTATACTTTGCCGGAGAACATTTGGCAGACTGGCAGGGATTTATGGAAGGAGCCATCAATTCAGGGGAGGAAGTAGTGGAACAAATGCTTTCCTGAGCTAATTTTCCTGAAATTTCAGGGGTTCAAAATCAATTTCAAAACCTTTTCCCTTTGGGGAGGCGGCCATCGGCCCAAGCTGTAATGAAGCACAGGGAGGAAAAAAAGCCAGACGAAGCAGCTGAAATCGAACACCATCGGTACTAAAGGAAATTTCCACATGGTCTTTTCCCCGCTTAGCCTGAATCCAAAAGTTAGCGGGGTTTTCCTGTAAATCCAAAACAGACCAATCGGAAAAATCTCTGGTCACCACAACACTTGCCTTGGCAATTCCATCTACATACTCAATTCCTGCCTTGATCCAGTTGGCATCATCAAGACGGAGCATAAGGCCTGCCTGATCATAAAGATCCCGGTATTGCCCTGAAAATTCAAGCTGACAGGTAAATTGTCCCTCCAATTCTCTGTAGAAAAAATGACCGTCATTTTTGACAAAGTCATAATGTGTAATGCGCCAAAAATCGCTCTTCCTATCGGTTGTCCACCGAAGCCTGGATTTATTTATCGACCATTCCCGGGGTTCATTCAGCCATTGAAATCCCTCCCAACTATTTTCGGACATGCTTTTAAATTTAACTATATGAACCTGGTAAAATGCCTGAACTTTTGAATAAACAAATGCACTTTTGAGCCATCTCTATCTCAACGAAAACCGCACATAGCCACTGCCATACTCGCTTTATCTCCTCGAACAAACTCAAATTATTTCACAAATTCAGCCGTTGAACTGGTGTTATGATGAGTGGTTCATTAAGGGGGCTTATTGGTTTTTTACTGCCTTGTTAAAGTTACCTCAATTTCCTGGTAGTACAAAACGGTCAACCCTTCAAATCCGGAATCCGTACCTACAATCAGCCATAGGTTTCCCTCTTCATCGGACAGAACTTCCTGTGGCCGATCCATATTATCGCGGAATATAATCTCGTATACAAAATCATCCCCCGCTATACCAATGGTTCCCAGACCATACATGTCCTGACCATCCTGGGCCTGATTCCCTTTATCGATATTCATTCTATGGTATGTAGTCTGTGCCTCCTCAACTGGCTCCGGAAGCGGTTCATGATTTACCGCACCGGCCTTTAAAAAAACAGAGCCGCCAGGGCTTCCACCTATACCAACAGAATTCTCAGGATAGCTGGAGGCAAGTTTAATGTTAAAAACCACCTCATACCTTCCACCGGGCTCCAATCCCGAAATTTCCTTTTTGAGGAACATGAATAAATCATCACTCCGGTTTTGCCCCTGAATTTTTATGGCCTGACCAGTTTCACCGGTTTCCTCTGGCAAATCAGCCAATTCCACCCCGAGTTCATAACTATCCAATCCATCAACCGGCAAATCAGCAAACCCTCCTGCCCAACCCTTCATGCCGGAATCGAAACTGTCTAAAATCACCCTTATATCATCCCCGGGCTGAGTGTCATCTTCTACACAGGCAATAGTTACCGATATTAAGAGCAGGATTAATCCCATCCGTTCAATTAAGGGCTTCATAAAATACAACTGCTTTTTTCTGCGTATTAATTTCTCTGTAGGTTTCATCTGTTTATAATTTGATTTTTAATGGTCAGATGCCGGCATAACGGCAGACAGGGAATCTTTGACGATTAAAATAATCATTGCCCTGTGTGTTTAATG
>NZ_JABURL010000105.1 GCF_014762705.1 Cyclobacterium sp.
GATTCATGTTTTAAAGATAAAATATCCCCACAAATTAGGAAAGCAACATAGAAGGGTATTTATTTTTAAATCTGAAAGGAAAGAATTATTAAATAATTTAATTCTTAACTTTTTCAGAACAATAACCTACAAAAATACAAATTAAAAAGCAAGTATTGGGTCATTCAATTTCTGGCTGGAATAGATGACTTATGGTGGAAAACGGGTCATGGACACCTTTTAAGGGTTTTAGGGTACCTTTCCTTGGGCAAGATATTTATATTTCTTTTTTCTTTATAATTTTTATAAATACTCAGTATATTCGAAAGAATAAACAGATCTTAAAAGTATTAAATTTTCCCGGGCAGCCTTTTTGAGTCCTAAAGGCTACAGCTTATGCCGGGAAAGGTTAAAACCTTTCAAAACCCAAAACCCATGAAGCATTCTTGTCTATTAATTTTTATGGCCTTATTGATCATTTCCGGTTGTTCTCCGGCATCTTCTATTGATGAAGGCCTCACTCAATCTGTATTGGACCACCATTGGGAGACCTTTATCAGCAATGACCTGGAAGGAGTCATGGAGGATTATACAGAAGAATCCATTCTGATTACCCCTAACGGTACCTATTTGGGCCTTGATGAAATCCGGCAAAACTTTGTCAATGCCTTTAAGGCCTTTCCTGCAGGGCAAGCCACACTGACCCTGACGGAAAGCCTGGCGGTCAAGGATATAGGCTATATCCTATGGGAAGCGGATACACCAACATTCCACCTGAGCTATGCCACCGATACCTTTATTATCCGGAATGGCAAAATCATCCGGCAAACCTATGCCGGAGTAAGGGAAGATAAATAACTGTAGCTATAACCATTGAGGTCTTTGAGACCTCAATGGTTTTTTTCGGTTACGTCCTGCGCAAAGACCTTCGGGGTTGGGAAAACCCCAAAGGTCGATAACGATAACCGTTGAGGTCTTTGGGACCTCGATGGTTTTTTCCGGGTACGTCCTGCGCAAAGACCTTCGGGGTTGGGAAAACCCCAAAGGTCGATAACTATAACCGTTGAGGTCTTTGGGACCTCAATGGTTTTATTCGGGTACGTCCTGTGCAAAGACCTTCGGGGTTGGGAAAACCCCAAAGGTCGATAACGATAACCGTTGAG
>NZ_JABURL010000014.1 GCF_014762705.1 Cyclobacterium sp.
ATATCCGTCGTGTTTTGGTTGGTATTTTGTACCTTCATAGCTATATGTTTTAGACAACATAATTTAATTAAAGTAGGCCGGTTTTCATAAGGAAAACCGGCTTATTTTGCTTATAAAGCCACTTTTTTTCTTAAATTAATAGCATTGGCCCCCTTGGTAAGGGGGATTTGGATACGAAAGGACTTACAAGCTTGGAAATACCGGTGAATTTGCTCAGTCCGTTTTAATGGTTAAAATTCAGCTTTTACATCAATCTATTAAAAATTCAAAATTTCGAAAAAATCCCTCCCGACTTTGGTAGACACAGGCTCAGAAACGGTAAGCCATTTGAACAGAACGTATAATTTGGAAAAAAAAGAATACCGATGAAGACAAATAGGCCTAAGTGCGCTAAATTACTACTTGAAAATACAGACAACCTTTATTAATGAACCACAAATCATGCCGCATCCACATCGATTGACCCAATTAATTTATTCGAAATTTGGCGCCAGCCAAGGGTTTCAAATATATAGCCTCCTTATCCTATTGCTATTCAGCGTTTCTTGTGATAACAATCAAGTGCTATTGCCGCCCGGTGATGCGGATAATGGTGGCTTGATCCTTCCGGGTGGATTTGAAGCACTGGTGGTCATCGACAGCGCCGGCCCAACCCGTCACATCGCAGTCAACGACAACGGGGACATTTATGCCAAGCTCCGCTTTTCCAGAGATAAGCAGGGGGGCACCATTGGACTTAGGGATCTCGATGGGGATGGAAAAGCAGACTCCCTTGTCCGGTTTGGAGACTATGAAGATGTAGGCGGATCAGCAGTGGGCGTTACCATTCACAATGGATACCTCTATACAAGCACCGTCAGGCAAGTACTCAGAAACAAACTAAGCCCGGGAGAATTGGTACCCGGCAGCAGGACTGAAGTGATACTCACCGATACGCACCCGAATGTGGCCAGAAACTGGCACACTACTAAGCCTGCTGCATTTGACGGGAAAGGGAACATGTATATCCCATTCGGATCACCCTCTGATGCGGGTCAGGACATTGACCTGTATGGTCCTACCGGCATCCCGGGCGGAAAGGGCCTGGATCCCAGTCCGGAGCGGGAGATGAATGCCGGCATCTGGAAGTTTGACGCCAACAAAGAGGGTCAGGTTCAAACTGACGGAACCAAATTCGCCACAGGTCTTCGGAGCATCGTCGGCATGACCTGGAGCCCGCTGGACAACCAGCTCTATGCAGTGGTCAACGGGATAGACAATTTTCACACCCTTTACCCTACGCTATACTCCTCCTGGCAGGCAGCTGTCCTGCCCTCGGAAACATTGGTGAAAGTGACGGAAGGTGCAGATTTCGGCTGGCCTTATGCGTATTATGACCAGTTGCAGGGAAAAAACGTTTTGGCCCCGGCTTACGGTGGTGATGGAAATGTCGTTGGCAGAGCAGCGGAATTTGACAACCCGGTAATTGGGTTTCCCGGCCATTGGGCACCCATGGAATTGCTTTTTTACCAGGGAGACCAATTTCCGGAAAGGTACAAGCAAGGCGTATTCGTTGCCTTTCATGGATCCACGGATCGATCTCCCTACCCGCAGGCCGGATACATCGTCTGCTTTGTTCCCCTGGTCGATGGGAAAGCTGGTGACTGGGAAGTTTTTGCGGATGGATTTGCCGGGGTAGATACAGTAGAAAATACCGGAGATGCCCGCTACCGGCCCATGGGCCTGGCGGAAGGTTCGGATGGCTCATTGTACCTATCCGAATCGAACAAGGGGAAAATCTGGAGGGTCATGTACAAAGGAGACAAAAAGGAATTTGGCGAAAAGCAATTGGAGGAAATGAAGCGGCTAACCGCCCACAAAACCTATATCAAGACACCGGTAGCGGGTGTAGATAATCTGGATAAAGGTTCGCTGCTGGAAGGAGGTATACTTTACAATACCTACTGCGCCACCTGCCACCAGCGCAATGGAGAGGGAGACAATAACCGGTTTCCGCCATTGGCCGGATCGGACCGGGTGCTTGGGGAGGCAGAGCCACTGGTAGCGGCTATTCTAAATGGCATACAGGGCGAAATAACAGTTCGGGGTAAAACATTCAACGGGTACATGCCGCCACATGCCAATATCCTGGATGATCATGCAGTAGCTTCCATAAGCTCCTACATCCGAAACCGATGGGGAAACAAAGCCGGTTCCATCAGCCCGAGTGAAGTCAGCAGAATCAGGGCAAAGGTGGTAAAGTAAACATGTCCGCATGAATCAGGCAAAATTTTGTTAATTTTCAGACTGTCCATATTTCCCGTTTAAAAAATGAAAACTGCTATTGTACCAAAAGTCAGCAAGCAAAAATATCCAGCCATCTGCGGCTTAATTCTCTGTATGGTCCTCATGGTATGCAACAGTGGCTGTAAGCAAAAACAGGATACCTATTCCAATTGGGGAGTCTATAAGGCAGACCCGGGAAGTAGCAGCTACTCGCCTATCGATCAGATCAACAAAGAAAACGTTTCTGACCTTGCGCTCGCCTGGGTTTTTGAACCCAACGACAGTCTTGAAGGTGGCAGGCCCCGAAACAGCGAGAGCAACCCGATTGTCATTGAAGATGTCTTGTACACCACTTCTGCCAGGGGACGGCTATTCGCAGTCCATGCAGGTACTGGCGAGTTAAAATGGAGTTTTGATCCCTTTTATGGTGAACGTGGCGGCGGAATCAAACGGGGAGTAACGTATTGGGAGGACGGAGCTGACAAACGTATTCTATTTACCGGGGGCGATAAACTTTTTGCCATTGATACCGGCACCGGGGTACCCATTCCAACTTTTGGCAACGAAGGCAAGGTGGACCTGAACCAGGGCATGCGGGGCGATCCGGATAAAATCTCAGTGATTCCTACTTCTCCGGGAATAATCTTTGAAGATTTGTTTATTCTCGGTACTGAGGTTTCAGAGCTGTATGGCGCAGAACCGGGCCATGTACGGGCCTATAACGTGCGCACGGGGGAGTTGGTATGGACATTTCACACCATCCCACAGCCTGGTGAGGTAGGGCATGAAACCTGGCCCGCAGATGCTTGGAAGTATGCCGGAGGGGCCAACAACTGGGGAGGATTGAGTCTGGATGCGTCCCGGGAGATGGTCTTTTTTGCAACCGGATCCCCTACTTATGACTATTATGGCGCAGATCGCAAAGGCATGAACCTGTTTGGCAACTCGGTAGTAGCGGTGAATGCCAGAACCGGTGCTTACATCTGGCACTTTCAGACAGTGCATCACGACTTGTGGGATTACGATTTGCCTGCGCCGCCTAACCTGGTTACTGTAGAACGGGAAGGCCGAAAAATCGATGCGGTTGCCCAAACGTCCAAAGTGGGATTTCTCTATGTGTTGGACAGAGAAACAGGGGAATCATTATTTCCTATCGAAGAAAGGCCGGTACCTCCCTCAGATGTTCCGGGTGAGGAAGCCTGGCCTACCCAGCCCTTCCCACTGAAACCGGCTCCTTATGCCCGGCAATACCTGGACGAGTCGGACATTGCTGATTATTCACCTTCCTCCAGGGATTCGCTGGTAAAGT
The DNA here is from genome assembly GCF_014762705.1 of Cyclobacterium sp. GTDB lineage: Bacteria > Bacteroidota > Bacteroidia > Cytophagales > Cyclobacteriaceae > Cyclobacterium. The sequence continues at coordinate 3,575 of NZ_JABURL010000014.1, forward strand.
TATTCCGTTCTCTTCGCTATGAGGGGCTTTTTACCCCCCCTTCCGTAAATGGGACCTTGCAGTTTCCCGGTTCACGCGGAGGATCAAGTTGGGGTGGTGCGGCCTTTGATGCCTCGACTGGCCTGCTGTATGTCAGGTCTAATGATTCACCCGAAATCATGCGTCTGAAGAAGGTGGAACCGGAAAGTGCTATCAGAGACCAATCCGTATACCAACAGGGAGAATCGATTTACACCAGTTATTGTGTAAGTTGCCATGGCAGGGACCGAAATGGAGACGAACAGGGAAATCCATCCCTGGTAGGATTAAAAGGACGTATGAGCCGGGAAGATGTGCTTACCAAAATCAAGCAGGGAGCAGGTAAAATGCCCAGCTTCTCCAGTGTTATCAATGACAAAAGAAAGGAAGAGGCTATTCTGGCCTACCTCTTTGAGAATGAAACCAACCAAAGTTCGGGACGCGAGACATACCTGTTAAAAGAAATCAATAGTAATCAAGGCGCGTCGCTCGAAAACCAGACCATGGATAGTCTCCCGAGATACCTGAACCTTACCGCCTATGGATATTTCAGAGATCCAAAAGGCAGACCGGGGATCAAACCGCCCTGGGGCATGCTTCATGCCATCGATTTGAATACCGGGGAATATGCCTGGAGCGTTCGTTTGGGCAATAATCCTGAACTTCAGTTTGGTGAGCAAGAGACAGGTGAAGCGGGTTCCGCCGGACCCACCGTTACCGCTGGTGGACTGGTATTTATCGCCGGGACACGGGACAATAAATTTCGGGCCTTTGATAAGGATACCGGTGAAAAGCTTTGGGAAATCGACTTACCGGGCTTTGCCAATGCCAATCCCAGTACCTATCAGGTGGAAGGCAAGCAGTACATCGTGCTTTCCGTTGGAGGAAATTCGGAAAATACTGCCGGGTCAGTAATGGCGTTTTCACTGCCAGATTGATAGATGCTAAAAAGCTATACACGCCTATCCTTGTACATACAATGGTGATGAAACCAGTGGAGCCGTATAAAGGGAAGGGTTTCAACGTGAAGGTGTCAGTTTGAAGATTTGATATCTGGGCGTTTAAAAAAAATCACCCTTCCCCCTTTTTAAAAGGGGGATTTGCCTGATCTGCTTTTTCAGTGTCTATTTCAAGGAGGGAACTGCTTGACTAAATAAACCTAATTTTAACGGCAAAAATATAAATCGAACTCAGAAAAAATGTGCGTATCAATTTTGCTTATAGAACTGTCTACAACCTGATCCTTGATTTTTTTCAATTTGTTTCCCGTTAAGAAGAATTATATTTTGTAGTTCAGATTTACCATTTATTTCGTAACTTCAATATCTAAAAATCCTCATTATGAAAAAGAATATTTTAATTGGAGCTGGAATAATCGTATTGATATTTATTATCTGGGTGGTTTATGGCTTGTTTTTCGCCACACCGGTAAGTCCGCCGGCTACTACTTCCTACAGCCAGGACGGGTTAGAAATCACCGTGGATTATAGCCAACCTTCAAAAAAAGGCAGGCTGATATTTGGGGAGGAAAGTGATGGTGCATTGCAGCCTTATGGCCTTTACTGGAGACTGGGTGCGAATGCCGCTACCGAAATCACCTTTAACCAGGATGTGACCTTTGGTGGTGAGCCTGTAAAGGCCGGAACCTACCGCATGTATGCCATTCCAGGAAAGGATGCATTTGAAGTAATTTTAAACAGCGAAACTGGTGTTTTCTTTGGAGCGGTGGAACCAGATTCGGAATTGGATATAGTAACAGTTGATGCCCCTGTTCAACCAACTCCTTCGGAAGTGGAGACCTTTACCATTGATATCAGTTCCTCAGAAGGCGGTGCGACAATTACCTTTAGTTGGGATCAAACCCGGTTTACCGTACCGGTTGCCCTACAATAATTAATGGCATTCTCTAAAAAGAAATGGGTTTGGTTGCCCATTTCATTTTTATTGTTTCTGGGCCTGGCGTATTGGCTTATAGGTAAAATTCAGTATCGGCTTAACGTGATGGATGTAGAAGAATATGCACCTGTATCCACACTTAAAGTACCAGAGCACTTGCTCAACAGTGCGAAGTATCCTTTCGTAGATGTGCATAACCACCAGTTTACCATGCCCATTCAAAATCTGGACGAATTGGTACAGGAGATGGATGATTTGAACATGGCCGTAATGGTTAATTTAAGTGGTTTTAGAGGAAAATACCTGGAGTGGTCGCTGGACAATGTCAACGAAAAGTACAGCAATCGATTTATCCTTTTCATGAATCTTGATTTCGAAAAACTGGATGACGAGGGCTGGCCAAATGAAACCCTGAGCATGATGGAGGAGGCGGTTAAGATGGGTGTAAAAGGCCTGAAAGTATATAAAAGCCTTGGTCTCACCGATTCGGACAACGAAGGGAATAGGATACAGGTAGATGATCCCCGATTGGACCCTATATGGGCCAAGTGTGGTGAATTGGGTATCCCGGTGCTGATCCATACAGGTGAACCTGCTGCTTTCTGGATGCCGAAGGACAAGTACAACGAGCGGTGGCTGGAGCTCAAGCAATACCCTTCGAGGTACAAGGATCCGGAAACAAACCCTTCTTTTGAGGAAGTAATGGCCGAACAGCACAACATTTTCAGAAAACATCCGAATACCAAATTCATTGCCGCCCATTTGGGTTGGTTTGGCAATGACCTGGCAAGGTTGGGAAAGCTGCTGGATGAAATGCCGAATGTGTATACCGAATTAGGCGCTGTTTTAGCAGAATTAGGTAGACAACCGGTTACGGCCAGAGCCTGGTTGATAGCCTATCAGGACCGGGTCATGATGGGAAAAGATGCCTATAACAAGGAAGAGTACTACACTTATTTCCGTGTACTGGAGACCAGTGACGAGTATTTCGATTATTACCGGAAACGGCACGCACATTGGAAAATGTATGGCCTGGCACTACCTGATTCTGTTTTGCGCAAAATCTACTATAAAAATGCGGTAGAGGTGATTCCGGGCATTGATACGTCTTTGTTTGATGGACCAGGTGACTAAAAAAACCAGGCATAAAAAGTCTAATGCAATGTTAAAAAAGGCATTTTTGTGGTCTTCGGATTCAAATGGAGGTTTTCTACCGCGATACCTGTACCCTGCCGCTTGCTCATGCGTTTTATCTTCATATGGAAATTCGGGGGCATGAGGTACTGGTTTAATTTTGCGAATGATTGATGCGGACGGCCCCCCCCCTTCCCTGAGGGCCAATTTTTCGGTGATTTCACTATTTTGGCTTTTGGCCCAAGCCCATTTAAGTCACTTTCATTATTCCTCTCATCGTTCTCCAATGACCTGGAAACGTACAAATAAATGGGTAATCACCTGGCGTGTCAGGCGCTGTAAAATCGAGTTGATATGCTTGATTGGAATTTACTAAAGGAGTGAAAAATAATACTTCCTTCATTTCCGGTATAAAATTCTTTTCATACCCATCATCTAAACTGGCCATATTGTCTGCGGCTACACCTACTTTTTCTATGGCTCCCGGCTCAAGGATCAGTACATTATGTGGCATCTGATCTTTGTTATCAAACAGAATGGAAACAGTTTTCCCGGCAGGTACTTCAAAGACCTCTTTATCAAAAAGCATTTTCCCTGGCAGCGTCCCTAAATTAATAATTAATTCTCCTTTTTCTTTGTCGGCTGTCTTCTGTAGGGCCCGGGAATCCTGCTCGGGGAACAATATATCCAAATGATTTTTCTTGAAATCTTCTACGGCTGTCACTCCTGCCAATTCCTCCAGATCTTTTTCTGAAAGTGCCGCCACACCATATTGTTCATAATTGGGGTCGGCCTTTATAAATCCCGGAACCTGAAGTTCGGCTCTGGAAGCCAATGGCCGTAGTAGTCTGGCGGCCTTTTGAGGCTCATTCGCCAGAAATTCTTTGTTGGTTTTGAACATTTCCATCCAAATTGGCTTCAGGTGCTTAAAGGATTCCATTAGTGCATAATCCAAATAATCATCAGTAGGTAGAGCTGAAACTTCCAGTAGGCTATTCACTGTTGCCTCATTTTCAAAATGACTCAACGCTGCAATGGATTCCAGCCTTACACGAGGGGAAGGATCCTTAGTTTTGGCAATCAATTTTTGCTGTGTATTTTCAATTTCATCCTTCCAATAATATAAGACTCTGGTTGCAGCTGCTCTTATTGGCGCTTCAGGGCTATCCAATAAGGCCTCTAATAAAGAGAGGTTAACCTGGTTAAATTGCTGATAGACCCATAAGGCTTCCAGTTTCAAATGCGCTGATTCAGGATTTTTTGGATCCAATTGATTAATCCAGGCATCAAGTGCAGGAGCTATTACCTCCCAGTCAAATTCCCTCAGTTGGATCCTGGCCCTATACCTTTCTCTATCTTCATAGACCTTAAGCTGATCCAGAAGTTCCCTGATACCCAATTGTGTCATGTCAACAGGTTTCAAGGTTTTCTTGTCCTTGTATGTAATCCTCCAGATTCTACCCTTACTGGAATCCCTTAAAGAATCACGGAAATTTTGCTCCCCATGTTGGATAATTGGATCATACCAATCCACCACATACAAGGCACCATCCGGGCCAAATTTCAGATCAACAGGACGAAAATTAGGGTCCTTTGATTGGAGAAGAGAAGAGGTTTCATCAGCCTGTATACCACTTCCTGAATTGCTTACTACATGTTGCCTTACCCCTTGAAATCCTATAAAAGTATTGAATAAAACATTTCCCTGGGCCTTTTCAGGAAAAGCCCTGCTGGAAATAATCTCTATCCCACAGGTCTTTGGTTTCACCTGGGAATTAAGGAAATCTTTCATCACCATATGTTTTTTGGGATAATCAATGGCTACTGTTAGTGGTGGCGCAAAATAATTCATTCCTGTAGAAACATCAGCTACCAGGTGGGTCCCGTCACGCATGAAGACATTGCCCCAGGGATTGGCATAAGGATAAGAAATATTTGCTTCCAACTTCATGGTATATGGTTCATACCTCCAGGTCGTCCCATAAGCACCTCGTTTTGGTCCATAAGGGGTTTCAATTTGGGAATGTAAAAATGTCCCCATATGGAAATAAAGCGCTCCATCTTGTCCCCAGGTAAAAGCACTTAGGCTGTGGTGCGAATCTTCTGTCCCCAAACCACTGAATAAAATATTTCTGGAGTCAGCACGACCATCTCCATCAGTATCCTTTAAGTGGACCAAATCAGGTGCCTGGGTCACATAAACGCCTCCATCACCCAGTTCAAATCCCAGGGGAAGGTAAAGACAGTCTGCAAAAATGCTATACTTGTCTGCTTTCCCATCCAAATTAGTGTCTTCAAGTATAATAAGCTTGTCCATAGGAGGATCTCCTGGAGTGTACTGGGGATATGACGGCATACTTGACACCCACATTCTTCCTTGCGGATCAAAGGTTATTGCCACAGGGTTTGCAATGGGAAAATCTAATTCAGAAGCATAGAGTTCTATTTCGTACCCCTCCTTTAATACAAACTGTGATTTGGCTTTTTCAAGTTCTTTCAGAGTGGTCGTCTGGTCCTTTAGGCTTTTAGCTCCCTGTTTAAAACCAATGATATTTTTGGCTTTATCCAGATCCGCCAGGGAACCCTTTGCACTTCCGGACCATACCACACTGTCTAGCCGCTCAATAATCGTATCAATAAGCCTGATTTCCTCCTTCAATGCCTCACCTCCAGACCAATCCTTGCGTCGACCATAAATATACTCTCCATTTTGGGCTTTAAACCGGTAAAAGAAATGTTGGTTCTTCTTTGCAATGGCTTCCCTAAGCAGCCTGGAATTAGTATTGTCCTCCCAGGTTGCCACCGGAAAGTCCAGAGCACCTGCCATGTACTCACTAATCGTAAGGTATCCTGTATCATTTGGGTGAATTCCATTCGAAGTCAGCGGACCAATTGATTGCATCAAATCCAGGGAGGGCTGGTACAAATCAATAAAAGGAATGCCCAGACTTGAAGCCACCTTACGCATCTCATCGGTGTAAAGACTCAAATTTTCGTTATGTACTTTTGGGTCTGGAAGAAAGCCCCCCATATCCTCATGGGCAATGGGAGAAACTAAAATAATTTGAGGGCTATTTTCACCATTGAATTGTTGCTGTTGCAAATGGGAAAGGAAGTCATTCAAATTTTTGGTAAAACTCACTAAACTGTCCGGACCATTGAAGGATTCATTTAAACCAAAGAAAGCAAAAATCACATCCGCTCTTTGTTGTTGCAAATGGTCATCCAGGGTTCCAAAATGAAGCGGTCGGGGTCGTAAATTCACTTCATCGGCATTCCAGGCCAGGTTCCTGACCTTCAGGTTACGGTCGGGGAAACTTTGGTACAATAAGGTTTCAAAATAATTATTGTTCTGAAGACGGTCAGCAAAGGTATTTCCAATAAAAACAATGGTGCTGTTGTCTTCCGGGTCAAACTGGTACACGACATTTTTACTTCCACAAGCAAATACAATAGAAATAGCAACCATCGAAAAAGCCAAAATGGCCGGTGATTTTCGAGTTTTAATGGGGTTTAAATGGATCATGGGGTATTATTTATTACTTGCAGCATTTTGTTTTAAGTTATTAATTTACCTAAATGAATTAATTGGTTAAATTAATTCAGCTCATATCGGTTAATGGTGTACGAATTGGCTCTTGGGCAAAATAGAGCCGCACAGTAGCCTGCTATTATTCCAGGCAGCTGTATGTTTTTTCCGGATCCATCAGATGCCCCCAGCCATAAATTTCTTCATTTTCGATTCCTTTTATTGGTTTTAAATAGCCACTTTCCACCAGCCCGGCCACATGAAAATAGACAGCATCGACATCAGAGGGTTCATTGCTTGGAAAATGGCTGAAACCTCCATCCTCCGGGTTTCGGCAGCTTAATATCCAATCTGTAGCCTTCCGATAGGCCTGCTTTATCTCCCGTTTTCGGCTATTACCGCCAACTTGTTTCAGAATAAACAAAGCGTCAAATACCGCATGAACATCCCAGTCAGGTGGATTGAGGGACCAGGAGCCATCCGTTTTTTGATCTTTTAGCACCCGATTCACCATTTTTGCTGCCATAGGGGTTTCCTCACCAATTAATCGATAGTAATGAGCTGCGTGGAAGGTAGACGCCACATGATCCCCTATATAGCCGTCTGCAGTTTGATTACCCTTTAAATACATTCTCATTTTCTCATCGATATAGGAAGGCATTTTATCTTTCCAGGCACTGAAATAGAGGGCAAAAAAGCTGGTGGTGTACAAGGGAAGCTCCTGAAATCGGTTCTCCTGAAAGAAATAGTCTATAACCGGAGAAGGGTCGTACCTTGGCTCCTTTCCCAATATTTTTAATGCCGCCACACTTTGCACAGTATTGTATAATTTTGCGAGTGGCTGCTCCATGTCTCCTTCTCCTGTGGGGGCATAAAAGGCACCATCCTCTTTCTGGCAGGAAAGAAAAAATCGGATTGTTTCCTGCTCATAGGGCAATTCCCAACCAAAGGTTTTATGAACAACAACAGCATAGGTTGGGGCCGCAATGCCGGAAAATTTTGTATCTGAATTTCCCGGATAGTCGGTAGGTACGCCAGGCCTGAAGGTCCCGTCCTTATTAGCAACCTTTTTAAAAAATGAGCGGACACCTTTCAGTACTTCATTTTTACCATCAATCGTCAATAAACCAACATCTCCCAAAGCTACTCCTCCAGTAAATAGCGGAATTAATTGCACGATTTTTCTTCGATTAAAACCCATAAGGTATTAGGTAGGTTGTTTTACTAAATATAGGAACTTTGATTTATATGCACCACCAATCTCCTGATCCGGAACCTGTTGTATGAAAAAATTCCGATAAACAATTAAATATCAGTAATTTATATTCAGGAGCTAATTGCTTCTCATGAGTTTTCAATCAGGTAAGCTCGTTATCGATTATGAGGTGATCATTTTCATTCCGACTTTTAATAGTAAGAAATCCAGACATAGCCGAATTTTATCCAAAAAATGAACAGCGGTGGGATTTTTTTACTTTACTTCCTTGACCACTATCAGGCTATGGTAGTTTTGCTTTTTAGGTAAACCTTTTTTTACTCCCGCTCATCATAAATCTCCCCTGGAAAATTGCTTGTATCAAATACAAAAGTACTGGCAGGAAGCCCCTGGTCGAATTGGATCTTAGTGAATTCGTAGGTAATGGTGGTTTGCCTCCGGTCAATCGTGATAATCTTTTCAGGAAATTTGGTATGTTCATTGATCCACAGCCTGGCCTGGTTTATATCCTCTGCTTGCCTGGTAATAATCAGGAAGATTTGGTCCAGAGTGCGTCCGGCTACTGTCTGTTTTCCCTCATAACGGGCGCTGATGCTTTCTTCATTGAACAAAAAGAAAAGCTGCTCAATGCCCAATCCTTCTTCCGGATCATATGGCAATATGTTCAACTCCGATTCAGCTGGAGATCCGCTGGGTATAAGAATCCAAATGGATTTTCCATCACAAAAAATCTCCTGATCGGCCATCATAAGCGCGTATTTTCCTTTTGCGTAGTGCAGGACTCCTTTTTTTGAGATACCAGCTGCCATACCCGGATTTTCCAGACTGTAAACAAAATCAGCAGAAAAATCGCTGAGGGTATTGAACTTCGCCTTGTAACTGCTAAGAATTTTTGTTGCAAGGTCTTCCTGGCTGAAACCGGTGAGGAACGCACCAAAAAAACCAATTAAAAATAGGACGATTAGGTTATTTCTTTTCATGGCTTTTCCTTTAGTTTTGCTGGAGCAAGATACTAATCCTTAGTTTATTATAATCAATATCTAAGTGGTAAGCACATTTTTTTTTAAACCAATCCATTCTTAGCGATTCCAATTCGACTTTCAATCCATTTTCGAACTTCTTACCAGTTTCGGCCTGGCCTCAGTATGCATTAATGCCGGTAATTTTTTAACTTGTTTAAAAAAATAATCACACATGAAACCCAATCAAACCTGTATTCTCCATTTAAATTCTCTTTTTCCCTTTCTATTTTTACTATTTTTTCTTTGCTGGGGTGGACTTAGCGCACAGAATGCGGTTAGCTCCGGGGAATTTATCACAGAGCCCCCTACCCTTTTAAACCTTGGATTTGAGTGGAAAATTGAAGGAGATGAAAACCGCAATGCCGTGGTAAAAGTCAGCTATCGTGAGGCGGGCACTGCCAAATGGCTGGATGGTATGTCATTGTTGCGGATTGGTGGGGAAAAGGTGTTTCGGGAAATGGAACAATTGGCATATACGGTTCCCCATCAATTTGCAGGAAGCATTCTGGACCTTAAACCGAATACCAGTTACGAATGTCGTTTTGAACTTTCCGATCCGGATGGGGTCGAAGGAATTACACTTCACGAAACAAAGGTGAAAACACGGGCAGTGCCGGCTGCTTATGAGGGAGGGCGAACCCTCCATGTCTACCCGCCGGGCTTTAAAGGTGAAAAGGAAGAACCATCTTTTGAGGGTTTAAAAAAAGCATATTATGGTTCCGGACTGGGAGATTGGTCGGTAGTAAGTGAGAAAACCGTTCAGCCGGGAGACATCCTATTGGTGCATGCCGGGACCTATAAAGCGGACATGCTGGACTATGTGGACCCTCATGGTATTCCATTCGATGGAACCTATGTGCTCAATGTAAAAGCCACCAAGGAAAAACCGATTGTCATCAGGGGTGCTGGCGATGGAGCGGCCATTTTCGATGGAAATGGTGCGCACAGGTTATTTGATGTGATGGGAACCCGGCACCATATTTTTGAAAACCTTACTTTCCGCAATACAGATATCGTGTTTTCTGCCGGTACTAAGGGAGTGGTGGGTGCCAGTAACCTTACCGTCCGCAATTGCCGGATGGAAGAAGTAGGTATTGGTTTGATTACGGAATTTGCCGGGTCAAGAGATTTTTATATTGCCGATAATGTCATTTTAGGAAGGGACCCCCGGCACCACCTGGTGGGCTGGGCCAATCCGGATCCCTATCCTCCCAGTCCTTTGAAAAGTTACATGGGCATAAAAGTATATGGTTCAGGGCATGTTGTTTGCCACAACGCAGTAGCCTATTTTCACGATGGTATCAATATATCCACTTATGGCACACCGGAGGAAGAACAGGAGCTGAAGGCCGTTTCCATTGATATTTACAACAATGACATTCACCTGATGGTAGATGACTTTATAGAAGCAGACGGAGGCGTCCACAATATCCGGGTCATGAGAAACCGCGGGGTCAATGCAGCCCAATGTGCCCTCAGCGCCCAGCCGGTTTTTGGCGGTCCGGCCTATTTTATAAGAAATGTCATGTACCACATACCCAACGGGTATGCCTTCAAATTTATGGCCAAGCCTGCAGGTTTACTGGTTTACCACAACACCATCATTTCGGAAAACAGGAATACCCAAACTTTTTCCAATGCCCATTTCAGGAACAACCTCTTTATGGGTACCAACGTTTCAGGAAGGCCGGTGAGTGCCTTTCCCTTTGCAACGGCTTATTCTACCTCAGATTACAACGGATACCGGACCAATCCCCAAACTGAAAATCACTTTCTTTATCTTGGGCCGGCAAATAATAAGGTATATGATTATGATGCAAGCAGCGGGGATGTGCAACGTTTTTCATCGTTGGAGGCCTTACATACTGCCAGTGGTTTAGAGGCGAACGGGGTATTACTGGATTATGAGGTATTCAACGAAATGAAAAACCCTGATCCTGAAAAATCCCATCGTATTTACCATGCTGAAGACCTGAATTTTACTTTAAATCCAAATGGTAGTGCAGTGGATAAAGGCACTGTGATTCCCAATGTCAACGATGATTACACAGGAAAAGCACCGGATTTGGGAGCCCTGGAAGTCGGCGAAAAACCTCCGGTCTATGGTCCCAGGGGTCTGGAGGAAAGGGTTTGGTACCAATAAGTTGGAGTAATACGCCAATTCCGCTTTTTGGCATACATCCTGCTTGAAGTTATTAACCAAAAAATTATTGTATTGACTATGGATTGGAGTCTGAATCTTAACTTTCTGGCGGCTATGCTGGCCATGGTAAATCCCATTGGACTGATACCTATTTGGTATGAATTAACGGGAGATTCAACCCCAGGGATCAGGAGACGGGTGGCCCTGATGGTTACCGCTACCTCCTTTTTTATCTTATTGGTGTTTTTATTGCTTGGTAAATATATTTTGGGATTCTTCAGTATCGACATTGAAGTATTTAAAATTGCAGGGGGGTTTTTGTTGATGTTTACAGCATTGTCCATGATCCAGGGTTCCGCCACCAAGCTACAGGACATACAGGAGGAGGCGGATACGGATCTGAAATTGGCAAAATTACGTTTCGAAAAAGTAATGGTTCCCCTGGCCATTCCCATGCTGGCTGGACCGGGTTCCCTCACCACAGTATTGCTGTATAGTTCCAGCGCTTCAAATGCAAGCACCTATGCCGGTTTATCAGGCGTGTTATTACTGAGTTATTTTTTGCTTTTTATTGTTTTCAGTTTTTCCCACTTTGTGGAAAACAAGGTTGATGATATTGTTTTTGTGGGGTTTACCAGGTTGTTTGGTTTAATTGTCGCTGCTATTGCAGTCCAATTTATGGTAGAGGGATTGGGAGAGGTTTTTCCCAATTGGATGGAAGGAGGTTCGGCCGTGAATACGGACAACTAAGTATTTTTAAATCAATGGCATTTTAAATTTGATTTTTAGCCAAAATAAAGTAACTTAAACTACTGGATAACAACACGATACATCATGTCTGATAATATTTGGATAGCCTTTATAGGTTTTTCAGGGGCAGTCATCGGTTCCCTGGCAACGCTTGCAGGCACCTGGTTAGCGCATTATCTGAAACAAAAATCGGAAGCCAAAAAAGATAAGGGAAGAAAAGACATGCTTCTGGATTTGCTAAACGATAAAGCTCACGAATGGCGCGAACTGGATACCTTACAGCATGTAATTGGTGCCGATGAAGTTACAACCAAGCGACTTTTGATTGAGGTCGGCGCCCGGGCTTCCGAAGATGGCAAACCAATCTGGGCCTTGTTGAGCAAAAAGCCGCTTCCCAAAAAGCGGTGATAGTGCTAATTGCCAGCTTTGATATACGCCCAGCCCTGCTCCTGTTTCAAAATGATTTCTGCCAGGGCTGATGGAACCGTAATCACGCCGGAAATCAGATCCTCCTTACTCGCCTTGGCCCTGCGCATGGTGTTTTCACAGGCAGCAAATACCACGCCTCGCGTAAGCAGATCTACTATACCATCTTTTACCTGACTCTTTGCTTCAAGGAGCAATGGAAGGGCTTTTCCATGGCAGATCACTTCTATTTCTGCATTGGGTAGGGCACGCAAAATATTATTAAGTTGGCCAATTACCTGTTCCTGGTCGGCAGTATCTCCTTTGGTAACTTGAAAAACGACCCGGTGTACTTCTTGGTCCACAACCTGGGCATTGAGCAATAACGGACTATTCAAAAAAAACAGCAAATAAAATAAACGGACTGATGGTATCATTTTCTTTCAAATTTACTCAAATATACGTCTGATTTTCCATAATTATGCCGACACCTGCTCCTGTTTTTCCTCCTGTTTGGCAACCTGTACCAAATCGTCGAAAATCATATACAGACAGGGTACAATCACCAGGATAATTGCAGTGGCGAAAATAATTCCAAAACCCAAAGAGATGGCCATAGGAATTAACTGCATGGCCTGACTGGAGGTTTCCAAAATAATAGGAGTTAATCCTCCAAAGGTAGTCAGGGTGGTTAAAATAATTGGCCGAAACCGCCTTACTCCCGCTTCATGGATAGCTTCAAATGCTGAAGTGTGTTCACCACGGTGTTTGTTGGCATAATCAATCATGATCAGCGAGTCGTTTACCACAACCCCGGAAAGTGCAATGACGCCCATTAAGCTAACCAGTGATAAGTCATATCCCAAAAGAATATGTCCAATAACGGCTCCCACGATGCCAAAAGGAATAGCCATCATGATCACAATAGGCTGGGTATAACTTCCTAACGCCACTGCCAGGAGGCAAAATATAAGTAACATGGCAATGATAAAACCCGACCACAACGCCTCCGTCGATTCCCGCATTTCCGCTTGACTGCCTTCATAGGTCCAGGCTAATCCCGGAAAGTCAGCTCGCAGCTGGGGCAATACCCGTTCATTCATCGCCTTGAGTACCCGGGTCTGGGCGGCGGGAGGTTCCACGTCCATGCCCACATTTACTACTCTTTTACCATCCCTTCGATTGATATTGGTAAAGGTTTCACCTTCCTTGATGCGCACCACGTCCAATAAAGGGACAGCGGTACCATTGGGTGCCTGAATGATAAAATCCTCCAGGTAGTCCATGTCTTTTCGTTCTTCAAGGGGCAATTTTACGCGAATCTCAAATTCATTGATTCCCCGAAGTTGGCGCATGGCAAGGGCTCCGAAAAAAGCATCACGAATTTGCTGTCCAACGATGTTGGGTGTAAGCCCAAGGTTTCGGCCTTCTGGTAATAATTCAAAACCCAACTGCAATTTGCCTTTGTTGTAGTTGTCACTCACATCCCTGGTTTCAGAAAATTCTTCCGCTCTCTGCAGGAATTCTTCACTGGCTCGTTCCAGGACCTCAATATCAGGGTGACTTAAATCCACACTGATATCCTGACGTGCTCCACCCGGGCCTCGCTCCGCCTCAAAATTAATTTGATCTACACCTTTGATATCTCCAATGTTTTCCCTCCATAGGGCAATCAGTTCCTTAGGGCTCATATCCCGCTGATCCGGTGGTTTCATGACAATCTCCACATCAATAAAATCCTTCCCCCGTACATTCGTCTTCACTCCTTCTGCCACCTCGTAAAGGTTATGGGTTTCAAACATTTTTCGGGTATTGGTAGTAATTTCCCTGGCAATTTTTGCGGCCTGATCATTTGTCGTACCTACCGGAAGGCGTACAGCGGCCTCAATTTCATCTGCTGCCACTTCAGGCATCAGCACCATGCCCATGTGATCGCTGTAGCCAAAACCACCCACCAGTATTAGTAAGGAGATGGCTGCAGAAAAGGTGAGGTAGCGATTTCGCAAGCACAGGTCCAGAAATGGTTTGTATGTCCGATTGACAAAGCGGTTGAAACCTTCGGCAATAGTGCCTTGCCAGGTTTCCAGTTTTAATACCCAACGGTGTTTTTTTGATTTGGGAGCCTTGGTGACATGCGAAGGCAAAATAAATAACGCTTCAAATAACGAAACAAATAGTACCACTATAACTACCACCGGAAGTGGCCACCAGTATTTACCGGTTTCGCCCGGAATAAATAAAAGTGGTACAAAAGCCATTACGGTTGTCAGAATACTGATAACCACTGGTTTGGATACGTCTTTGGCTCCTAAAATGGCGGCATCCATGTAATCGTATCCCTTTTGACGGTATTCGTAAATGTTTTCTCCAACCACAATGGCATCATCGACCACTATTCCCAGCACGATCAAAAAGCCAAACATGGAAATCATGTTGATGCTGATGCCTACGGCCGGAAAGATGATCATGGCGCCAACAAAAGAAATGGTCATGCCCATCATTACCCAGAAAGCCAGGCGGTATTCCAAAAACAGTCCTAAAATGACGAGAACGATCAAAATAGCCATTAATCCGTTCTCTGTAAGCAGCGAAAGTCTTTCACGAAAATCCTCGGCCCTATTGCTTTCCACCCGGACTTTAACACCCGGCGGAAGACTCGGTTCAAATTCTTCCAGAATGGTTTTTACAGCTGCTTCTATTTCCAGTGGAGATTGGTTACCTATTCGGAATACTTCCAGATCTACCGTATTTTGTTGCTCAAATTGCCCGTGAAATCCTACTTCTTCAAATCCGTCCCGTATACTGGCGATATCCCCCAAGGTAACGGTGGATCCGGACTCAGAAGAAATTATATCAATTTTTGCAAATTCATCAGCTACGAGTTTGCGTTCTTCCATTCGCAGGAGAATTTCTCCAGACAAGGTTTCAATGGATCCGGCTGGAATATCCCGGCTTGAATTTTCGATCAGGTCGGCCACCTGCCCCAAAGTAAGGTTGTATTTCAACAGGGTATTTCGGGGGATTTCAACATGAGTTACAAAATCAGGCACATTGCCAATTTCTACTTGGGATATTTCGTTGTTACTTAGAAAACGGGTCCGCAATCTTTCAGCCAATATGCGAAGGGTCCAAACGTCGACATCGCCATAGATACCTACCTGTATCACATCCATTTGTTGGTTTTGCAGGATAATCTGAGGCCTTTCGATATCATCCGGAAAGGTTTGTATCCTACTAACAGCCTGATTGATGTCCTGGAGTGCCTTCATGCGATCGGTACCCGGAATCAACCATATCTCCACCGTACCAGAGCCTTCATTGGCCGAAGAAATGATTTCCTTGATACCCTGCACCTGTCGTACTGTTTCTTCTACCGGCAGTACAATGCCCTGTTCCACTTCCTCCGGAGCTGCCCCGGGATAAACCACAGACACTTCTACAATATCCAGCTGGAACTGCGGAAACACCTCTTTTTGAATGGTGTACATGGTATATACACCTCCAGCAAGCAAGATGACCATCAAAAGATTGGTGATGATCGGCCTCCTGGCCATAAAAGCGATGGCTCCTTTTTCTGTATCCGGTTTTTTTCCTTCTTTCATGGCTATGGTGTTTTAGTCTTCATCCAATCGAAGTGGTGATCCATCCACGACGGTAGCCAAATCGGTGGCCACTACCTGAGCATTGTCTTCCAACCCTTCATTAATATAGGCATAATCCTGATCTTCAAAAAGGATGCTGACCTGCTTTATTTGCAATTCTCCATCCTGCATGACCCAAACAGTGTTGCCAGGTCGGATATATTGCCTTTCCAGGCGGGTAACATCTTCCAATTTACGGGCTTCAATCTGTACTTCCACAAAGGTCCCGATGATCAGCGGTGGCTTTTCCGGATCAGGTTTCAACCTGACTAATGGATCTTCCACCCGAATGATAACTCTCGCCAACCTTGTTTGGTTATCCAATGCCCCAACCAGGCGTGAAACCCTGCCTTGCCGGAATTGCCCGGGTTCCCAAGCTGCAGGATGAACAATTTTGACAGGAGCCCCCAACCCGTCGGTATTTTCTTCAATATCCAGCCAGTTGACTTTGGAAAGGGGCACATTGGCTACCACCCAGTATTCCTCAATGCCAACCAATCTTCCCAGATCAGATCCCGGTGGTATTTGCGAGCCCAGGTTCACATTCCGGGTCAAGATATGCGCATCAAAAGGTGCCCGGATGCCGGCCCTTTCCAAATCCAGTGATGCCTGGTTAACTGCGGCTTCCGCAGCAGCTACATTGGCCTTTGCAGCTTCAAGTTGGGGCTTCCGGAGTACCAAATCGCGATTTTCCACTGATAATTCGTCTCCAATCAATTCGTAATCTTTTTGTGCCACATCCTGACGTCCCAATTCTACCTTATAATTTGATTCCGCCAAAGCCAGATCACTTTTTCTTAACATCAATGTATTCTCAAAATCGGCAGGGTTAATCTGTAACAATAAGTCACCTTTATTTACATATGCACCGGGAAGAAATTGGGGAGCGATTCGGGTAATCTCCCCTCCTACCTGATTGCTCAGCGAAATATCAGTAGCCGGCTGCACAATTCCGGTAGCCACGACAGTGGGTGAAAAATCGCCTTTTTCTGCCTGAACCACATCCACCAGCATGGCGGTGGTTTTGGAAGCACCCTCCATTTCTGCCTCAGGGGCTGTCCAAAAAAAGATCAAGGCTACAAGGATACTTCCTGCCACTAAAGCCAGGCTAATCCATACGGTTTTCTTTTTCGTCATTTTATTGGAATTGTGTTTTCATTCATGGTAAATTCTCCCCCGGTTTCATTGGGTGTTGGAAAGCCACCGGCCAGGGCACGGTACAAGGACACCCTAAACAACAGCTGATCTAATTTGGCATTTACTAAATCTCGTTTCAATTGCTGCATCTGATCCAGGGTAACCAGGACATCCAGGTAAGCGATGGAGCCGTTCAGGTATTCCACGCGCAGTTGCTGAAAGGCCCTTTCCGCAAGGTTAAGCTGATTCTCAAGGTAACCGATACGCTCCTTTTGTAGGTTTTCCCGGTTCAGGGCATCTTCTACTTCCTGCAATGCGAGCAAAACTGTTTGCCCATAAGCTTGTATTTGTTGCTCTCGGAAAGCCTCGGCTTGTCTTTTTTCAGCCTTTAATCTTCCTCCATAAAAAAGAGGCATCAGCAAACTACTGGTCAAAGAGGCTGCCTGGGATTCTACCAGATTGGTAAGGGTATTGGATCGGAGTGCTCCGGTGAAGTTAAAAGTCAGCCTGGGGTAAGTATTGCTAATGGCGACTGCCACCTCCCTGTCAGCTGCCTCCATTTGGTGAAAACTACTTTGAATATCAGGGCGACGGTTGATCAATTCCATAGGTAGGCCTGCATCCGGCAAAGGTCCCAATTCCGGCAATTGACTTTCCGCAGGAAGGGAAAGACTTCCCGGAGCTGTTCCAAGCAACACCGCTAACCTGTTTTGAAGGGTTTTTACTTCAATTTGTATGGCCATGGACTGCTCCCGGGTATTTTGAATCAGCTGTTCCTGACGGAGAATATCCACTCCCCTCACCTGTCCGCTGGCAAATCTTGCCCGGATCAATGCCAAAACCTGTTCGTTGTATTCGGTTTGTTGGCGAATAAGTTCCAGTTGCTCCATAAAAGCCTGTAAGGAAAACCAGGTGAGTGCCACCTCTCCGGCAATACTTATGGCCAGCGTTTGGTAGTCCAGGTAACTTGCCTTCAGCCTGCTTTCCGCAGCCAACTTACTTTGCTTTACCCTTCCCCAAAGGTCCACTTCATAGCTGCTGCGGAGAGATAACTGCGTATTCTCTCCTCCAACAAAATCAGGAACAGGACGACTTGCTCCACCCTGAAGTTCCAAAAAAACCTGAGGAACCCTTTCGGAGGCGATTATGGCAACGTTACTGGCTTCCTGTGCCACCTGATACCAGGAACTTTTTAATTCCAGATTATGAAAAAGGGCACTATCAACCATTCCATTAAGTTCGGAATCCCCGAAAGCTTTCCACCAGTCATCCTCCAGCTCATATGAGCCGGTAGGAAGGGAAAAAGCATCAGGAGTGTTTATCGGTACATCTCTTGTGGTAACCTTATTCCCACATCCTGCCGAAATTCCTACAAGAATAAGAAAAAAAATAAAATTAAAACTGCCTTGCAATCTATACAGGGAAATTGGAAAACGATTATTTCTAAATTGTTGGCTATCAGGCAAAAGGACTATTTTTTTAAGTTTAGAAAAACCCTTATTAATAAAGAGTTACCTCTATTATATGATACATTTTGATACGCTACAGTTGACCACCAATACTACTGCTGATAATCTCCTAAAATTACAAATTATGGTCCAACATAAAAGGATAGCTTGCAAAGTAAGGCAATAATCTGAAGAAAATCTGAATCTATTGATAAGGATTTTTAAGGGTTTCCAGGAGTTCCAGGTAATCGTATTGCAAGTCTTCATGCAACTTTTCTACTAATTTCTCCACTTTACCTACTTGTAATGCGTATAAATTTTCTATAACCGGGTGCCTGTACTCCAGGTAGCCAAATTCCTGTAGTTTTTTGCAAAAAAAGGCAATGATTTCAATCCTGGCCGTAGGATCCTTTGTAAGTTTCAGGTTTTTATTCAGGATTTTACGTACACTTTGTGCTGATTTCTTTGCCAGGTAATAATTGTTCCTGTTCGCCTTAAGAAAAGCAATTTCTAGTTCTTCCTTCAAAGTATCGATGAACAGTGCGGATGTTTCGGTATCGAATAATTTAAAATAAAGGAAAGCTTTGTTGTCCCGGCTGAGTTTACTCAGGTGTAGTATTAACTCAATCAATTCTATTGGCTCCTTTTGCTGTAGTTCTTTTTTTATTGTACTTAAACTGGGGATTTGCATGGTCTTTTCTATGTGAAACGTTCGAATTGCCCTATCGGTCAGAAAAGTTTTAAATATACCCATTTTCGAAAAAAAGAAATGTGATAAACGAACTTTACGGAAAGAAAAGACTTCAATCTGAATAATACTTTAAAAAAAGATCCCTAATAAGTCTCTTGCAAGGCTCACTATCTCAAACAGTTAACCGGGATCTATGAATCGATGCCAGACACATTTGTTTTATTACTTCAATTAATTTAACATACAAAAAGGGAAAGTATTCTGAAAATCAAATATTTACACATTATCTGAATGAAACTACCTGAATAAAAACCAAAATCAATCGCAATCGGTGCAACATATATCCGGGACTTTGGTCAGTCGGGAAGTGCGCAAAATCCGATGATGGCCCAATTCATTGCCAACAGGGCTATTCAAATTTACAGGTGCAGCTGTGGAATCGGCTGCATTGCCAAACCGCTGACGATAGTTTTGATTAAAGGATTTCCGCTGACTCGAGCTCATGAAATTACTGGTAGACTGAGCCACCAGCGCGTCCTCAAGTCCGGATACATGGTCAAAAACATTTTTAATATGAGGCAATACTTCCACCACTACCACGCTCAAAGAGGAATCAGTAGGCAATCCGTAAAGGCGTAAGAATTGATTGATATCGGTATTGCTCCATATGGTGGTTCCATATTTAGTGGCATTCTTGTTTTTGTTCGTTGCTGTTTTTAGTTTAAGGAATTTGCTTGCTGAAGAAATATCCCCCTGGCCTTTCAGTGTTTTAATGACTACATGGTTAAGCAATTGCAGTTCCTGACTGGAGTATGATTCCAGGAGGTTTTCCTGTACCGCTGCCTGTACCTGAATCCTCCAGTCCAGTGGACGGTCATCCAGGAGGATGTTGCGATAATCCTGGTTATCGACTCTTTTCACTTGTGCATAGAGCAAGGCCCATAATCCCGTGCGGGGAGGATTTGCCGTAACATTTTTCCCCTTGTGAACCGCAGCAGCATAAGGGGCGGTAACCCAAAGTTTATCTTTGTCCCTGTTGGGCATGCAAGACAAGGCAGGTGCGGGATGTTGAATCCCCTGCATTTTTAATCTTCGGCCAAACCTTCCCTGGGCAGTGGTCCAGACCTTTTCTCCTTCCTCCCCTTCAATGATTGGGGGCCGCTCAAAATGTCCTACCCGAAATTCATAGGTAAAAAACCCAAACATTTCATCACTATTGGCATGAAGTCCCGGTGGCAATGGCAATATATAATGCACATCACTGTCCTTGCTTTTTAACATGGCTTGCATCGCATTTAAACCGGCCAGGTCATTGGAAGAAGCAGGAGAAACGATGCGAATAAACTCGGGATCAATGGGCAAAGTTGGTTCTTCCGGCGACAAAAACAATGAAGGATGGTTATTGCTGATCAATTGGTCAGGTGCCTGGGCCAAAACCCTGGCAAAGTAGCAGTCTTGCGGATCCTTTACCGGCTGATCAAACTCAATCCAAAGATATCTTTTCCTTGATTCGCTATTTTCGTACTTTTCATCCCGCATATAGGGAGACAAAGCATAACCAGCCGACACAATTACAGGCACCTGGGCCGGGGGGCTGGTGATGGGCAGTGTCATTTCAATTGTCTCCAGGTCATCCTGGCTGCCTCCATGATCGGGCTTGAACCGTGTTTCCAAACTGTATGTTAGGTCTATGCTATCCGGAAAATTTTCAGTATTATCCCGTTTAGGCTCAACGGCATCAAAAAACACCAATTGAGAACTGTTTCTTTGAGGACTGTCAAGTGATTCAAATGAAGCAGTTCGGATCATTTTGATTTTGCCTACTCTTACATCCGTTTCGCCAGTACCTTCTGCATCGTGTGTGAATTTTTTGGATCGCCTTACCCAAAATGCTTCTGTCTGCATGGCATCCCACATCCAGTCACGATCCAACTCGTAATTCAGACAGCAGATCCAGTGATGGTACAAATCACCCTTGGATGCGAAAGTTATGGATGAGCCATCCGGTGCCAGGCTGTGCCGAATGCGACTGCTGCAACCAAAAACCACCCTTTTACCTTTGGGTGCATACAGAGTAAGCCCGTTGCTTTCCAGGTTCAATCTATCTGCAATTTGCTGAATATTACTATTTTGATTTTCCTGAGATTTTCCAAAAAGCAGGGTATTCCAGGTACCATCAAATACCGTAGTGGCATCAGGGCGCATGTACAGGCCCTGAAGTACAGGGATGCCAGCAGTCTGAACCAAAAGACCAGTTTCATCTTGAGAGGGTTGATAAAGCAACACAGAAAATGAAGCTCCATAACGAACGTCCAATTGGGGGTTGGCTGGATCCAATATCCCATAATAAGCTTCTGTTTGGGAATCTGTTTCCTTATCCTCACAAACAGCCCTTATGGTAAGCCTTGCTGTTCTGCCTGTAGGTAATACCAATTCACTCAACTGGTCAATATCATCTTCCAAGCCCAGGTCCTGGGCCAGATTCAAAGTTGCCCCTGTATGCAACACCTTGTCGGTTCCCTGTATATCTCTGTAAATGATGGGGATATTCAGGTTTGCTTCATACTCGTCTTCATTATTCCCTATGGCTGGAAAATAACGATGGGTGGTGTACAGGTGAATGTAATCGTCCTTTCCATTTACACTATCCAACTTGTCCAGCTTCAATGTGGCTATTTCCACTGTGATCTGCACCCGGTCCACATCCGGGTCGGCTATGCCCAGCCCCACCCGATGTTCCGCATCCCCGGACTCCGGGCTAAGTCCAAGATTGGACTGGGTGCTTAGCCGACCAATCGGGTCTTCGTATTTACCGGTGTATACGACTGCAGGATAACCCAATTTCGGTCTGCGAATGGTCAATGCCTCCAGTTGGTTTGGTCCGTCCAGGCCAGTAACAGGATGTTCATCCCCGGGTTGAGCCTCGGGATTGGCTTCAACTTCCAGAATTCGGGGCTGAATGGGAGAAATAAATCTCTTAAACCGGCAAAACCCGATATCAGAAGGGGTTTCATTGATAGGCTGTCGCTCTATGGCCGGTACGCCACCACTGATATCCTGCATCCGGACACGGAATTCGTAACCTTGCCCATACCGCAATACGGCATCAACAGGTCCAGCCTGATAGATCTGGTTCAGTTGATTTTGTGCTGCTCCGGAAACTCCGGTACCTGTGGTTACCGGATTTCCATCCTTGTCGGTGGCTGCCTGTCCATCGGGGTCAGCATCCAGGTTGGGATTTGTTGTCTGGTATACCGTAGCCGCATCCTCATCAGGAAGGACCATGCTGTGTCCTGTCCAATTGGCAAAATACATGGGAAGCCAATAGGGTTGTCGTTCTCCGGTAACCTGTTCGGTCCCATCCAGCTGAGTGGGATATACCTGATAAGGCAAATCACCAGAAAAATCTCCCAATACAATGGCATCTGCTGGATTGGCCGGGTTTCGTCTCAGGCTGAACGTATTGCGGTTGCTGACCCAATTCAAAGATTCCCATACTCCCGGTTCCTCTCCTTCCGCAGCCTGTTGCCGCACATCAATTACAAAACCATTGATACCGATAGGGGCATCCAGCCTTTTGACTGGCCCGGCCACACTGTTATCAACCGCCAGCTGCCTCATGTACCAATTCAGTAACTGTAAATCATCCCATCCCAATTGAATCCCTGAATCCGTTAAAGGATAAGATCCATCCGCCTCCTCTATCAAAGGATCCCGGTGGGGTGACTGGTGGCAATGAACCGTTTTTGCAAAACCATCGTCGTAAATAGCTGTTTCAATAAAAAGCTCATCATAATTCCCATCATGCACACTCAATACCGGGTACAGCAAAGGTGCAAATACCTGTCTCGGTTCGTTGGGACGTAAGATGGGAATACGGGCCGCATAACGCTTGATAAAGGCATCATCAGCAGCAAACTGAGGACTGAAACTACTACCATCAGCCAAATCCAGGTACAAAAATCCTCCATCCGGAAAAGTATCTGCCGCTATCGGCAGATTAAAGGAATAAATGAATCCGGCAGCACGTGCCAGCAGGGGTTGCCGGAGTATATGGGCAAAAACCTTTCCCCAACTGATGGAGGGGCCGGTTTGCTGAAAGCCCTGGTAAAAATTTGCTGCTTTGACGGCACAATGGTACGTATCATCCGTAAAGGCATTTTTACTTTTAATGGCTTTTAAACCAGTGGCTTTTAAGAAGGTTTTGGGCAGGTGTTTGTAGACAGATACACTGCGTGGCCTGGGAGCCTCAAATTGCCTGGATTGGGGAATATTCATTAAATTGGCATTGCTGTTTACCATACTCACATCCAGGATCTGCAGGTGGTTGGCCATGGCTTCGAAAATTTCTCTGGGGTTTTGGGGAGCCTGTATGCTTACAGGGAGCGCGTTTGCCAAAGGCTGTGGTTGTGGTAAAGGATTAGCGCCAAAACCCTGAACCAATTGGGCCCCAAAGGAAAAACTGGCATCGGCAAAAGCCTCAGCCGCATCAGGAATAGCCGGTTCCTGTCCAGTGATGATCGGATTTAATGGGTTATGGTCTCTTGGTAGCACCACAATATTTACCTGCAATTCGTTTCCGTCAAAATACTGAGGAAAAGTCATGATCGAAAGTCTTTGGTTGGGATTCATGGCAAAAATGTATTATGCAATCCGGCGTTGTTCCTGCCAGGATTCGGTGAAACTGATATTGATGATAAAGGCAATGCTTATGTCCAGTCCAAAAGTCACCTGGCATTGCAGATCTGTTCGGGTGTCTCCCCCTCCCAGTTCTTTTCTGGAATAGGTCCCTTTGGCTTCGATACGGATGGTGATGGAAACGATCCCTCCCAGAATTTCGGCATGCCCCTCAAAGAGCAGGAATGCAGATACTTTTACGATGCCTTCCGCAATAAATATTTCTGCACCTACGACGAACAATACACTCACATTGCCCGCTACAGGAAGCCCTACAACGATTTGAGCGCCAAAACCAAATTTCATCCGTAAAGAAGGCCCCAATTTCGTGTCTGCCGCAATGTCCACATCTGCCTGGCCAATGGCGTAAATGGTGGCTGCAGAAATGGATACACACATGACCGATAGCCGGCCGTAAAAACCAAGGACTCCACCAGCAGAGGGCAGCAGTTCGTTGGCATCTGTAGTAACTTTAAGTGCCGCATTGAAGTAGGCCCCTATTTTCAGGCCCGCTTCAAGCTTGAAAGGTGTGTTGGGATCGTTGTAAACCGCATCAGGAATGGGAAAGCGGATCACAGGTATTTCCTTGGAGGCTTCAAATTTGTATTCCCAGCTACCCGCCTTATTGCTCATGGCCAATTGCAGGCCATTTTGAACGGCAGCCCCGTAATCACCTTCCTGCAAACTTTGGAGTATTTCCAGTAAATCAACCAAAGGATCCAATGCAGGAGCAAATTCCAGATCGGGTTTGGGATAGGTAGCTTCCTTCCCATTTTCTGAATCCCAGTTGCCCCTAATGGTCATCAGCCGCTCTATTCCTGCCAGATCAATGACCAGGCCGATATTGTTCATTTTGCTTTTCCAGCTTTCCGTCACCGAATTGATGTCAAAATCCAGCGATCCCGGCTCTTCCACATTCCCGTTTTTGTCCTTTTTATCATATTCTATGTAAATCCTGAAATTGCCCTCGCCCACATCAATCAGTTCAAATTCAGTGGGCAGGTCAAACATTTCCTCAGGATTGTGCAGGAGTTGTAAGCCTTGTTCCTTGATGCCATCAAGGGTATCCTGTACGTCCATCAACTCAAATACATCCTGGCCCAGATCTTTAAGCGCATTCAGGTCAAAGGGAAAGGAACCGTTTTTCTTCATCAGTATCGCCTCGCCAAGGGTCTGTGCAGAAAAATCATCACCTGCACCAATATTGGGGAAAATCCCTTTGGTATTGACTATTCGAAAAGCATCTACAAACAAAGGAGGCGTTTTGCTAAGCAATTTTTTTACGCCATTTTGAAAAGAAGGGGTGAGTAACAAAGCCTTTTGTGTATCTGTACTTTGCAAAAACCCGTAATTAACGGTACCATTTACCGGTTGACGAAACAATTCCATGGGTTCAGCAATTCGGGTCAGTACAGTGCCAACAGGAAGGTCTATTTTAGTACCTTCCCCATCTTTAATCACCTTTCCCGGGCGAATTACCGGAATACCAAAATTGGGAGGGACAGGGCTAATTTCTCCATTGGCCCGCTCATGCTTTACCATAGACCAGCTGCCGTCCTTAGGCAATAAAACATTGCCTCTGCCTGCCAGGCAAAAAACCGGATCCGATCCATTTTCATCGAAAGAATTGTTGAAGTCAAAGTGACTGAACCGCATTTTCTGGCTACTTCCTACCACCTCTACTTCACAGTCAATGCTTCCTCCTATGGTACCCTGCCGCTGTACCAGCAATTTCAAAGCTGTATTATTTAATGGAAAGCCTTTGGGGCCAAGCTGTACGAATCCCAGAATCCTGCTGGAAGGTACCACTGCCTTTTCCCCTTCAGCGGTGGGTTTAGTTTGCATTCCTGCGGTCACTCCCTCAATTTCTACATCTGCATCAAAATAAACCGGCTGGAGACTGATGTCAAAATTTTGAGGAATATTCACTTCCTTGCCTTCTTGGTCTACCGATTCTTCAAATAGCACATTTTCATTAAAGGGAGCCACTTCATTGGTTTCGATGATATTGTATACATTGAACAACCCTTTGATCAATCCTGGATGAATTGGGAATTCGGCCGATTTTTCCACTCCAATCAACTGTGGTTCGGGGTTTTCCGGCGGTCCGCCAGGAAAGGCTGGATTATCTTGATAGACATAATACCTGAAATCAAATTTACCGTCACTTTCTGCCCGCCATCCACTATCAAAGCGGTAAACGTATCCCGAACTTACCCGAAAAAGGGTAATGGTCCGTACCACTTTTATAGCCCAGGGATACAGGATACTTTTGACCTGAATGATCTCGTGGGAACATCTTCCCATCATGACATCAAATTTGGCCTGGCTGGTTTCTGCAACAGCAGCTTTGGTATTCAGCCAATTGCTGAACATATTGGCACCATAACCGCTCAGGTCCATTCGGGTTACGGGTACGCCCCGCTGTTTAAACAATTCAAAGGGGTAATTGCTATCATAAAAAAATTCCCGGTTGAAAATTTCCGTAACACTACCACCCAGGGTGCTTTTTCCCGTTTCATTACCCAAAAAATCGAGGATATTGTTGATCTGAACCGTGGTTCCCATAAACATTTGGCTGTCTCCTTCTCTCAGTGGGGTACCTGCATCCATGCGCAGTTGAAGCCCGGATTGAAGCTGACCCTGAAAGTTAAATTTTGGTCCGCTCAGGTTACCCCCTTCCCGGTCCACATTGTTATACCGGTAGTTCTCCGTTAACAGTGCTGCTGCCTTCATTCCAAAGGGCAGCGTAAAAAACGAGAAAGCTCTGAAATTTTCCTCATTTTTCCGTTTTTTCAATAAAAAATCAGTGAGAGGCAATGGGGCCAGCACTACTTTGTCCTCGCTGTTATTGGCTATTCGGGTAGGACCTCCATCATTGGGGTAGTAGTTAAATCCTGCGGCAGGATCGCCTAAAATTGGATCATCGGGTGGTGGTACAGGTGGGGTAAGGTTAATGACCGGCTCCCAGGAAATTTGTGGTACGGTAAAAGCACGCACATTTTCACCTGCACTAACCACATCAAGGCCTTGCACCTGTAGGGAGAGAAAACTGTAAAAAATTTCACCGGTAGCAGGATCCCTTTCGGTATCCACCTGAAATTCCCGGCGGTTTAGCAAGTCAAAGCTAATGCCGAAAAGGTCTGCATTGGTACTTACATCCAATAAGGCAAATACATCCCTTCTATACCTGCTGGATTCTTTATCCCATTGACTGCCGTAATCCGGAATTCGAATGGGTGCAGCACTGCTTGTGCTGCTGGCCAAGCTTGTAGTGTCTTTAGATCCAGTTACATTGGATTGTTCCAGGTTACCGGAAAAACGCATGGCAGAAAGCCTGCTTCCCGGGTTTTCAAGATCTGAAAAGTTTGATGCCACAAAGGTTGATTCTCCGGAAACCGCAGAAAAATTTCCCGGACCGGGTGTTGTGGGATTGGGCCCTTGCTCTTCTTCGGGCTGATCCAGAGATATTCCACCAAAAAGCTGCTCAAGAGGCGAAAAATGAAACGAAACTGTAACCTGATCCCCGGCATCCCCGGCAGACCAGGCCGTTCTTCCAATCAGCCAGCCTTGTAAGGTAGCTCCTGCCCCTCCGGGTTGATTTTCACCTTCCCTGAACTGCCTCCTGACCAAACCCAGATTGGCGGCATAGGGATCCGGTAGTGTAGGAATATAGGCCAACAGACCAAAAGACAAGAATAAAAATCCTTCGCTGACCTTGGAAA
The DNA here is from genome assembly GCF_014762705.1 of Cyclobacterium sp. GTDB lineage: Bacteria > Bacteroidota > Bacteroidia > Cytophagales > Cyclobacteriaceae > Cyclobacterium. The sequence goes on from NZ_JABURL010000014.1 coordinate 31,007, forward strand.
AATTTTCATCCAGCTCCCCAAAGAGCAGGCAGCCATTTGGTTGGGTGACTTTAAATAAAGCATTGCTCATGGCAAGAGCCATTTGCTCCGGTATATAGGGATCCTGATTTTCAATTTCGGCAGTATCCGCAATAAGGTTGTCGTCAAAAAGATACACCAAACGGTTTACAGGGGTAGCAGATAGTATGAGCAGAGAATGCCTGGATTGTAGCAATGGAGGTGTTCCATCCACTTTGACCGGACGGTCCACCTGAAAATCAGTATTACAAAATCGTATCAATAGCTCATTGCCATTGGCATGACTGAGGTAAATCAAAGGACCGGATTGTGGAAAAGTAAGCTGAACTTTTGAAGGCATAAACTGGTCTTCCGTTTTCCATAATTCCAGTTCCTGGCTGGCATGCGGATTAGAAACGCTAAAATCCACCAAAAGCAATTGTCCGGGACCCGCCAACAGGTGGGTTTGGGAAAGATTAAAACCGCTACCTTGCAGGCCTGCCCAGGAATTGACCAGGCCTGGTCCGGTACGAACATAAAGTTGGCCGGTTCCTTCGGGAAAAGTTGGTTGCAACAAGTCCAGTTGGGTAATAGGAAGGAGCCAGCCAGTATTTTCTATAAGGGCTTTGTTACTTAAAAAATTGAAATCAGACTCATTTTGCTGCAAATTCAATGATTTGGCAGATCCTTGAAAGGGTATCAGTATACGCTTCAACAGGGGATGATAGCTCAGTGATTGATTTTTCTGCCAGCTAAAACCAATTTTTTGTCCCATCAGGTCCCAACTTGCTCTTCCTATTGCAGAAATGGACGCCGTATTCCCTGAAATATTGAAATCCAGGGTAGCTGGAAGGTTGAGCACCATAGAGGCAGCGGCCTTGCCATAGGGACTTTTTTTGTTTATATCCTTGACTTCCTGTTGTTCAAGTTTTAGCTCCACCTCGATTTTCGCATTTGCCGGAAGCGTTATCTTCTTATTGACCGTTTTGGTCGGATGGCTCATTTTTATCAGTCCCGATTTGATACTCAGACCAGTAAATGCTCCTTCTGGCGCATTCGGTGAAAATAGTCGGGCATTGATCCAGACGCCTCCTTGTCCCAGATTGTATTGGTGAAGTTTTCGTGTAGCTTCCCTTGCTTTGATGGGGGCTTTTCCACTGGATTTTCTTTCCTGGAAAAGCAATACCGGTGAAGTAATCCCTTGCTTGTATAAGGCGGTAAAGGCACCAATAGGCAAAAAATCAAACCAAAATTGCCTGCCATCCTTGTTTTTAAAAGGGCCTACGGTCTCATCAACCTTTGATCCTGCAGACCAGTCAGATACAGACTGGGAAATCAGTGGATCCCTTAGTGCTACTTCTCTTCGGAAAACCTTAAATTGGGTGTCTGGATTTTTCTTTTTTCTGGCTTCCTCAATTTTCTGAATGGCTTTTTTTTGAGAATCGCTGATGGTATCGGACTGGAATAAATCAGATTTTTCGAATGAAAATGGATTGGGTTGGTTCGGTTCAGTCCCTGATTCCAAATTTGTCCTGGTCAAAAGTGATGTTAGCTCTAAGGATGCTTTTTTTTCTACCGAAGTTTTTAGGCTTAAATGACCTATGAGTCCGGTTAATGCGGATTTTGGATCTCGTTTTTTCATGTAGATGGTTTGCTGGCTTGAAAAATTGTATCCAGTAACCACCTGAAAACAAAACAGTTGATTACTTAATATAAATTTAAATAAATCTGAAAAAAGGCACAATCCCCATTTATGGGGATATTTATATCATATCGGATTTGGAGGCCTCTTTGATCAACTGGGCTGTATTCTTGACAGCAAATTTTTCGATCAGGTGTTTGCGGTGAGAAATGGCCGTATGGATACTGATAAAAAGTTTATCGGCTATTTGTTTCGATGAAAAACCTTCCCCAATCAAATGAAGCACTTCCCTTTCCCTATTGGAAATTTCGATGTTTCTATCCTGACTAAAAAGTTTAAACCCTGAAAAAACCTTCTCAATACGTTCTTTATGAGTGATATTATATAAATAACTGATTATCAAATCATTATTGGACTTTATCAGAAGTGAAACCTGATGTTGAATCAGGTACCATTTTTGAAAAATATCCTGAATATGATAGGTGTAAGAATGGCTCGGATGTATATGATTCAAGCAGTCCGGATCGTTAAGCAGCGATTCAATTAGCTGACGGATACCGGACAATTCCATAGGCTTTATTTTCTGGAACCAAAACTCCCAGCCCCCCTTTTCCATTACCTCGGAGCTGTAGCCCAGGATATTTTTGAAAGAATCATTGTGGAATAAAAATCTCTTTTTCCCTACATCAAATACACTTACCATCAGGTATTTTTCTTCCGCACAGCAGTCGGTCAAGGCATGAATTTCTTCATTGGACAAAATCCCCGAAAAAGATGGTATGATTCCATTTTCTGATGACATCCTTGGAAAATTAAAAAGCTATTAACCAAATACTTACTTTGAAATATAGCTATAAATATTGAAATTAAGGTAGTCTGCTTCCTATTTTCTTGTAATTTTTCCCGGGTACCTTTCTTTACCCTTCATAATCTCCTATTTGTTGAACTAAACCAAATTAAGTCTTGTACAGTTTGGAATAATCCGTACATTTAATAAAAACAAGTATATCAAAACCTTTCATGTATTGAAATTATCCATTTGGGTTAAAAATAAAGGTATTTCTATTTACCAAATGATTAGATCATTATAGATAGGAATATCCTGCGCATTTTAGAAAATAACTTAAAACAATTTATTTGATGTGGGACGAAGAAAACAAAGAATTCCAGGTAGTAGTCAACCATGAAGAGCAATACAGCATCTGGCCCTCGGACAGGGAATTGCCTCTGGGCTGGAATGCGGTCGGGAAAAAAGGGAACAAACAGGAATGTCTGGACTATATCGAGGAAGTCTGGACCGATATGCGGCCCCTTTCATTGAGGAAAAAAATGGAAGAAATGGAAAAAAAGCAGCAAGAGGAAGATTAAGGAGGTCTGTTGGTCCTTTATTCTTAACCCATCTTAATCCACATTACCCAAAATAATTACACTATGAAAGGGACAGGCTCCAGGAGGTTATGGTTGCCGATAATGAGTTTATTTTTTCTGCAATCATTTACCTGCCTTTCCAATGAATTGGATACCATCCGTAAAAGGGTGGTGGCTGTATTATTACAAACCGAGATCAATAAGGCTGAGGTAAACCGAATACTTAATCAGATGGATTCAGAAGGCGCTTTTACTCCTATCAATTATGAGGATTTAAGCAGAACAGCAGGATTCCCACACAGGCGACATACTTCAAATCTGGTGTACCTGGCAACAGCCTTTACAAAAAAAACTTCCCCTTATTATCATGATCCGGCCTTAAAAGAAAAAATCAATTTATCCTTGAAATATTGGGTAGACCACGATTTTGTAGGTGATAACTGGCACAACAACCAAATCACAACCCCCACAAACCTGGTGAACCTTATGCTTCTTATGGGAGAAGAATTACCGGATGATTTGGTAGAAAAAGCACAGCCCATCATTGGCCGGGCCCACATGGAAGCCTCTGGAGCAAGACCCAGTGGAGATCGGATAGTTATAGCAGGCATATTGGCAAAAAACATGTTGTTCATGGAAAACAAAGAGGCTTTTGACGATGTCATTGCCATCATTGCCAATGAGATAAAATTCAGCACCGGAGAAAGGGGCATTCAACACGATTACAGCTTCCACCACCGGGTAGACCGGGTAAACAACACCACTTCCTACGGATATGGGAAATATGCCAATGCTTTCGGTGAATGGGCAGATTATGTAGCAGGAACCTCATATGCTTTCGATAAGGACAGGATCAACCAGCTGGTGGATTACTATCTGGATGGGGTGTACAAACAGCTGGTATATGGTATCTATGAGGATATCAGTGTAAAAAACAGGTCCATCTCCAACCAATCCCAATTTCAGCCCAGGGGAACGTTGGAAATTGAACGCCTGTTGCGAAGTACTGATTACAGACAAGAAGAGCTGGAAGAGATACTAAGCTTGCGCAAGGGAGAAAGCTCCCCTTCCCTGTCATTTGCCAAATTTTTCTGGCAAACGGAGCATTTTGTATTGCAACGACCGGATTTTTATACCACCGTGCGCATGTTTTCCACCCGAAACCGCAATATGGAAAAACCCTATAATGGTCCGGGCAAAACCACCCATCACCGGGCCGATGGCACCAATTACCTGCTACTGAAAGGCAACGAATATCAGGACATTTGGCCAGTATACGACTGGCAAAAAATTTCTGGTACCACCATCCTCCAAAAACCCGAATTACCAAGTCCTGAGGATATCCAAATGGATGGGTTAACAGAATTTGTAGGTGCAGCCGAAGACGGTTATTTTGGAGCTGTAGGGTTTGATTTTATCAGTCCTCACGACAGTACAATGGCTAAAAAAGGTTGGTTTTTTTTCGACAGGATGTATGTTTGCCTGGGAGCAGGAATTACTTCAGAAAAACAATATCCCGTTGCCAGCACCATAGATCAGGTATTGCTCCGGGCTCCTATTCGCGTAAAGGAACAGGGAACAACGGTGCGACAACTTCCGGAAGGTGAGCACAATTTGGAAGGTCTGGAATGGTTGTATCACGATGGTGTAGGATATTGGTTTCCCGAGGATGCAGCCTTGATTGTCAGGAACCAGGAAGAAAGTGGTGCCTGGGCGGATATTACAGATCAAAAAAATGTTTCCACCAAAATAATCAGGGAAAAAGTCTTGACCGCTTATTTTAATCACGGCGTTCGTCCTCAAAAAGGATCTTATGCCTATGCCGTTCTTCCAAGGACAACTACCGATGAACTGGCATCCATGGCTCAATCTGGCCTGCGCGTTTTATCCAATGACATGCTGTTACAGGCGGTATATCACCCCGGCCTGGAACAAACCCAGGCTGTTTTTTACCAGAAAGGTACGCTTTCCATGGCTGATGGCAGTTCGGTTGCGGTAGATCATCCGGGAATTATCCTGATCAAAAAGAACCAGGAATCCATTCAATCCCTGACAGTTGCCGACCCGACCCGGAGACGGGATCAATTTTTGATAAACCTTCCTGGAAGGTACAAAAATACCACCGGAGAAGTCAGTACAAAATATAACAGAAGTGCCAATACCACTCAAATCTTGATCGACTTGCCTCAGGGCGTGTATGCGGGCAAGTCCGTTTCCCTGGATTTGCGGCAGCGTAAATGATCGAACATTGAAAATCCAAAGGCCTTAAGTTAATACCTCATCAATCAAATATGGATAGTTATAATCAAAAGCTCTTTCCTGTGAAATTATCCCTACAATTAAAGATTGTCATTAGCCTCCTAATGTGCATTTCTATTGCGATCCCCTCACAAGGCCAGCAAGCTCCCAATATTATATTGATCATGGCCGATGACCTGGGGTACGAAGTGTTGCCCGCCTATGGCAACACCTTTCACCATACCCCTGCCCTCGATCGCATGGCTGCAGCTGGTATGGTCTTCGAAAATGCCCATGCTACTCCCCTTTGCACTCCATCCAGGGTACAACTGATGACAGGGAAATACAATTTCAGAAACTACATTGGTTTCGGACTGCTTGATCCTACCGAAAAAACCATGGCCCAATGGCTAAAAGAACAGGGTTACAATACCTGCGTGGTGGGCAAATGGCAGCTTTACGGAAATGCGCGACAGCAGGAACTTGCCGGTGGAAAAGTGGGCAGCCTTCCGGAGGAAGCCGGCTTTGATGCCTACCGGCTGTGGCAGGTAAAAGAATTGGGTTCCCGCTACAAAGATCCACTCCTGGACAGCAAAGAAAAGGGGCTGGAGAAGTTTGAAGGGAAATATGGGCCGGACCTCTTTACAGAATATTTGGAAGACTTTGTCGAAGCGCAGGACGGTCAACCCTTTTTTGCCTATTACCCCATGGCCCTGACCCATGATCCCTTTGAACCCTATCCAGGCTCCCCTGATTTTGCCTCCTATGATCCTAAGGACCGTATCAATGATCCAAAGTATTTTCCAGGTATGGTCAGCCATATGGATAAATTGGTTGGCCGGATCATTGACAAAGTGGAAGATTTAGGCCTGGCCGAAAACACGCTGATCTTATTTGTGGGTGATAATGGTACGGACCGGGATGTGGTCACCCCGTTTAAAGGGCAGGACTTACGTGGCAATAAAGGATATACCAATGACCTGGGAACCCACGTTCCCCTTCTTGCTTACTGGCCAGGGACCATTAAAGCAGGAATCCGGAACGCCAACCTGATCGATTTGACGGATTTTTTACCAACCCTGCTGCAAGTGTCCGGAAAAGATCCGGCAGATTTGCCAGACCCGATCGATGGCATCAGCTTTTATCCCCAATTGAAAGATTCCGGTTATTCCGGAGAAGTGCGGGAATGGGTATTTTGCCATTATGCGCCAAATTGGGGAAATTTCACTCCCCGGACTTTTGTTTATAATACCCACTGGAAATATTATGCCAATGGTGAAATTTTCAACCTGAGTGAGGATCCTCTGGAAACCAGACCACTGATTTTTAGTGAATTGAATAACGAAGGCAAGAAGACAATTCAGAAATTTCGTAAGGTGGTAAAAGAAATGAAGTAATTCCTGGATAAAGCCAAGTTAAAGAATTTTTTCATAATAAAACTAACTATTCTTCCAGGAAATTGAATCCTGAAATGAAACCAAAACCTGGGAGGAAACCTCGACAGTTTTCAATTAAGTGGAAAGCCATTTTGGAATGAAAGTTTTCGCCTTTCTCACAAACTGCTTAAGGAAGAAGGCATTGAATATGGTCAAAGCACCTCCCAAAAAATAAGAACGATTTAAGATTTTCTTAAGCAAATATTAAGACAATATGTCGATTTTTACAATTACAATTTGCCATTGAATTTCTAAGATGAAAGCTTTAACATTGGTCATACCTGTTTTTAATGAAGCGGAAAATGTTCTTAGGGTATGGTCTGAAGTAAATGAATACCGGAAGAAATCACAGTATCCCATCTTCACGCTTTTTGTAGATGATGATTCAACTGATGAAGGACTAACTTTAATCAAGAAAATTTGTACCACAAGATCAATAAAATAAATGCCCGGTGCTCAAAGAAGTATGATTAACAAAGGACTGATCAGGGTCAGTAATTATGCGAGCAGGAAGCGTATTCTTCGAGCAGGGCCGAACAGCAATGGCTGTACTGAATATCATTCTATTTCAAATAAAAATAGCTCAATTAACTAATTATTAAAAAAATGAATGCTGCCCATCTTCATCTCGTCCTCAACCATTTTCCAAT
>NZ_JABURL010000013.1 GCF_014762705.1 Cyclobacterium sp.
TTCTTCATTGTATTTTTTAATTTTAGTTCAACAAAGGCCTTATTGTAGATTCTGCTAAATCAAGACTTGTTCCAAATTCATTGTAGGGTCAAATTGTCAGTACCTGTTCGACAGGTAGCTTGGAATTCATTGGTAAAGCCTGATTCGAAGAGGTGGGTTAGGTAAATTGCTATGAAATACGCCCGTTTTTTCTACAAGGAATCAGGATATTTTTGTATTATGCCATTTGATCTAATCCTAGCCCACATGCGTCTGGTACTCCTTTCCCTACTCCTAATCATTATTCCGCTTGTTAGCGAAGGTCAAGCACCCACACATAACAGCAATTCTTCCGATAGGATGGAACTCTGGTATACTACACCAGGCAGTGAGTGGCTGGAAGCACTGCCCATTGGTAATGGGCGATTGGGTGCCATGATTTACGGAGGCCTGCAGCAGGAACAAATTCAGCTCAATGAGGAAAGCCTGTGGGCTGGCATGCCTGAAGATCCTTATCCCGAAGAAGTGGGCAAGCACTATGCTGAGTTTCAACGATTGAACCTGGAAGGAAAATACCAGGAAGCCCTGAACTATGGGATGGAGCATTTGGCCGTGTCCCCTACCTCTATACGTTCCTATGAACCGCTAGGTGAGTTACACATTTCCTTTGACCACCAGGGTACGCCGGAAAATTACCGCCGGTCGCTGGATATGGAAACGGGATTGGTAACCGCTACCTACAGTATTGAGGGGAAAAGATTTGTCAGGGAAGCTTTTTCTTCCAACAAACACAATGTTATCTTCTATCGCTTTGAGAGTTTGGATGGGGTGCCGGTAAGCAGCGCCATCCGTTTTGATCGGAAGAAAGACATTGTCCAAAGCATAGGGGAAGAAAAAATACTTTTTGTGGATGGTCAGGTATATGACGATCCGGATGGTTACGAAGACAATCCTGGAGGCTCGGGCGAACCCGGACTGCACATGAAGTTTGCCTCGCAAATAACGGCAGCCCTGGACAATGGAAGCATAAGCGGACAGGAGAACACCCTCAAAATAAAAAACAGCACCGGATATACGATTATTCTCAGTGCGGCAACGGATTATAATTTAGCTGAATTGAACTTTGACAGAAACATTGACGCTAAAGACACTGCGTTGAAATTATTAAAAGGAGCTGCTGAAACAACTTACGAAACAGCTAAACAGGTGCATATTTCTGAGCACAGCGAGATGTTTAACCGGGTTAAACTTTCCTTGGGAGGTACCCTTCAGGATACCATTCCCACAGACAAACGTTTGGAGCAGGTGCGAGAAGGTACGAATGACAACCACATTACGGAATTGTTTTTTCAATACGGAAGGTACCTCCTGATGGGAAGTTCGGTCAACAGGGCCATTCTCCCTGCAAACCTTCAGGGCATCTGGAACAAGGAAATGTGGGCCCCCTGGGAATCGGATTTTCACCTGAACATCAATCTACAGATGAACTACTGGCCTGCTGATCTGACCAATTTATCCGAGGCTTTTGTTCCCCTGTCCAACTTTATGGTAAAATTGGCGGAAAACGGTAGCACTACCGCAGAAAATTTCATCGGTTCCTCCGGTTGGATGGCCCATCATGTGTCTAATCCATTTGGCAGGGCCACCCCATCCGGGTCTACCAAGGAATCTCAGGTTACCAACGGTTATTCCAACCCCCTGGCAGGCGCCTGGATGTCCCTGTCCTTATGGAGGCACTATGAATTTACGCAGGATCAGGATTATTTAAAGGAAACGGCCTACCCGGTCCTGGCAGGAGCAGCACAATTTATTTTGGACTTTCTGAAAGAGAATGAAAAAGGTGAATTGGTCACGTCCCCTTCCTACTCACCGGAGAACGCCTATATTGATCCAACTACCGGCAAGCCAACGAGAAATACCACGGCTGCCAGCATGGACATCCAAATTATAAATGACATCTTTACCGCCTGCCTGGAAGCAGAGGAAATCCTGGGAGAACAACAATTGACTGTGTCCATAAAAAAAGCCGCTGATAAATTACCTCCCATTAAAGTTGGTGAAGACGGCACCTTGCAGGAATGGTACGAAGACTATGAAGAGGCGGAGCCCGGCCACCGGCACATGTCTCACTTGTATGCCTTATACCCTTCCAATCAAATCACTGCAGCAACACCCGAATTATTCAAGGCGGCCGAAAAAACCATCGAAAAGAGACTGGCTTATGGTGGCGGGGGGCAAACCGGCTGGAGCAGGGCATGGATTATTAATTTTTATGCGCGTTTACAGCAGGGAGACGAGGCCCTGGATCACATCCACCAAATGATGGCCACCCAACTGGCTCCCAATATGTTTGATTTGCTCGGAAAGATTTTCCAGATCGAGGGCAATTTTGGAGCTACAGCAGGTATCGCCGAAATGCTTTTACAGTCTCATGAAGTAGAGATCATCCGCTTATTACCAGCGCTACCCGAAGCATGGGCTACGGGCCAGGTAACCGGACTGAAAGCAAGGGGGAATTTTGAGGTAAGTATGGAATGGGAAGATGGCGACCTTAAAAAAGCAACTATTCTTTCGCTGAGCGGAGGAAAAACCAAGGTGCTTTATAAGGGTAAGGAATGGCTTGTAGACTTAAATAAAGGGGAAGCAAAGTCGCTCTTTCCTGGATTTGAGGACTAGGTAAGGGTAAAGCGCAATTTTTGCGACAAATGCCAATAGATTTCCTGTGATTTTGTCAAATTTTTTATCCTTCCCTTTGTTTTCTTTTGAGACTGTCAATAGTCTGATATGTATTCTCCATTCCTCAGGAATCATTTCTAACGATATAAGGCATAATACATCACTCAACCCATTATTTTCTGGTCAATGCCTCAAGCCTCTCCTGAAAGTTCGGGAAGGAGGAATTGCTCATTTCTATTTTGCGATCATCCTTTAGCAAAAACGAAATAAAGGATACCTCCCCGATACCGTTCGCTTTATAAAATTCTTTATTCGGGTCGTGAATTACAGGGTGCGAAAAATTGTTTTCTTTCAATTGCCGGATCAATTTGGAAGGGTCTTTTTCTGAGATATAGAAAAGGAAGGCGACCACCTTATTGTTTGATATGGCCGGTTGCCAGTCAAGGGTTGTTATGGAACGGCCGACTTTATTCATATACACGGCTACTTTGTATTTACTGTCAAACCAACTGGTATCAAATTTAACCGAATCGCATGGCTCAATTACAGTTAAATCGGTTGGGAAAACCATTTGTTTTCCAACCTTACCGGATGAATTACACCCTATAATAATGGTCAGAACGAAGCAAAAAAAGATGAGTTTTACGATCAAATAGTTTGCGCTCATTGGCAATTGGTTTTAGTACTGAATTGTAGGTCGGAATAAATCAAAATCGGATTGTCCTGATTTTCAGTATTTTTTGAAGCTGATGGCACAACCTGTTTGCCGTCAAAATATTCCGTATTCCGAATCAGATTTAGGCATGGGCTGAAATACTCCTATCTGTTTGGCTTTTTTATCAATCATTACTTGATAGGCTTCCTTCATTTCATCCGGAAGAAAGCTTTTTGCCACAAACCCATGCCATTTAGGTATTGCTTTTTTGAATCTTTCGAAAATATTATCGAATGCTTTTTGATCGATTTCAAACCTTCCCATAGCGGCTTCAAAATCCCTGCGTATTAGTTTCCTTTTTTCAGATAAACATCCCTGTATTGGAAACGATAGCCTTCCTCATCTTCTTGCAGGATTTCTGCCCAATCGGCGTACATATACACTTTAGCCTTTCTCATGGATCAGTTTATTGCGGTTTATTGACACCGGACCGAGTTCAAAACCAAACAATACCAGTACCTGGTTAACTTTATCCTTTTGCAGGGAAGGTTTATCACGTTCTAATTCACGTACAAAACGTAAGCCTACTCCGGCTTTTTCTGCCAGTTCCTGCTGGGTAAGCCCTAGTGTCCTTCGCTTCTCTTTTACAAAATGGCTTAACGGTTGCCCAGTATATTGATTTACGGTATTCATTCGTATGGTATTTACCCTTTCGGATACAAATTAAAGCACCCATTCATTTATTATACCCTTTCGGGTGTAATTCTTTATTTTATCTAGAAATTGCACCCGTATAGGTACAATAAAAAAGAGAGCAGGATCTACTTCTTAAACGAAATTTCAGAAAATTGAACGCAGAAGCGCACATTTTGCAAGCAGAAAAAATAATGGAAAATACCAGAACCTATAAAAGCGGTATTTAATGGAAAGGAACTTAAAAGCAAATCGCTTCAACTAGCCTATCACCAGCCATCTCGTCTCCTCTGCCGATCCGGGATCGGTTGCCTGCTCCGTCTCCTGGAGGGTATTTTTACTATCCATGCAATTGAGGTTAAAGCATAAACGAACGAATTAGCTTAACGCCAATGTCATATATCAAGGCGCTTTTCGAACCGACCGCTGCTCGGGGAAAAGTACCGCATCATGGGCCTCCTGGCTTTGGATTGGTTCAATTAGGGGTTAAGGTGGCAATTACCTGTTTAGGGTTATAGTTTCATTGTTAATATGGCTATTTATTTTACCCAACCATAACCTATAGCCAAATGCTTCCGGAATGGTAACCGAAAGCTGACGGCATTGCTTCGGTTTATGGAATCAAGGATATGTTAGCCTACTTTACCCAGACCCACCTGCTTTATGCAAGCTATTTAATAAGTTGTTGAACCCAGCAATAGCCCATCCTTATAATTTTTTATTCTCCTTAGATGGTTCAAAAAAAAAAGCGCTAACCGAAACCGGAAAGCGCTTTTCATTGTAAAAACTATTTTCTTTTATTTTTTGGACTGGTCCATTTTTTCCTTCAGGGCCGTCAAGGCATCCAAATCGCCTAAGGTAGACTTCTCTCCTCCGGCACTGCTATCCGATCCGGAAGCTTTCTTTTTGGTACCTGGAGCTGCGGTTTTCTTGGCAGCAGCTTTAGGCATGGCTTCCTCTTTGAAGGTAGCTGTGTGCGAAAGCACAATGCGCTTGTCCTCTTTGGAAAATTCGATTACCCTGAAATCAAGGCTTTCTCCTGCCTCAGCCTGTGTTCCGTCTTCCTTCTCCAGGTTTTTGGCGGTAACAAATCCCTCCAAACCATAGGGAAGCTCCAATACTGCTCCTTTGTCATTTTTGGAAATGATAGAACATTTGTGCGTAGATCCGATCGGGAATACACTTTCGAAGGTATCCCAGGGGTTTTCCTCCAATTGCTTGTGGCCCAATGCCAGTCTCCTGCTATCCAGATCCAGTTCCAGGACGATAACATCCAGCTCGTCGCCTACTTTCACAAACTCGGAAGGATGCTTGATCTTTTTGGTCCAGGAAAGGTCGGATACGTGTACCAGACCATCGATACCCTCTTCCAGTTCCAGGAACAAGCCAAAGTTGGTCAGGTTTCTGACGATTCCCTTGTGCTTGGTGCCTATGGCATATTTGGTACCCATTTCGGACTTGGTCCATGGATCTTCGGTCAGTTGCTTGATGCCCAAAGACATTTTCCTTTCGTCTTTGTCCAGGGTCAATACCACTGCATCGATTTCGTCGCCCACTTTCACAAAGTCGGCAGGATTTCTCAGGTGCTGAGACCAGGACATCTCCGATACGTGAATCAGTCCCTCTACGCCTGGAGCCAATTCAAGGAATGCGCCATAATCGGCCACATTGACAATTTTTCCTTTGACTTTGGATCCCACTTCAAGGCTGGCAGAAAGTGAATCCCATGGGTGAGCAGTCAGCTGCTTCATGCCCAGAGAAATCCGTTTCTTGTCATCATCGAAATCCAATACCACAATCTGAACCTTATCGTCCAGGTTAAGCACTTCTTCGGGATGGTTGATCCTGCCCCAGGAAATATCGGTAATGTGCAAAAGTCCGTCTACACCACCCAAATCGATAAATACACCGAAATTGGTCATGTTCTTGATCACACCTTCCAATACCTGACCTTTTTCCAGGTTGTTCAGGATTTCGGCTTTTTGTTTTTCCAGGTCTTTCTCGATCAATACTTTGTGAGAAACGACCACGTTATCGTTAGCGTGGTTGATTTTCACCACTTTCACTTCCATTTTCTTACCTACATAGATATCGAAATCCCGGATAGGCTTCACATCAATCTGCGAACCCGGAAGGAATGCCTCTACCCCATAAATATCTACAATCAGACCACCTTTGGTCCTTCTCTTCACCAATCCTTCTATGACATTGTCTTGCTCCAGGGCTTCCTCAATGGTCTGCCAGGCTTTGACCATTTTGGCCTTTTTGCGGGAAAGCACCAATTGACCCAGTGAGTTTTCCTGCTCTTCTATGAAAAGCTCCACCTCGTCACCGATTTTCAGGTCCTCAACATCACGGAACTCGTTCAAGGGAACCAATCCATCGGATTTGAAACCAATGTTAATGATCACGTCCTTGTCGTTGATGCCTACTACCGTACCGGTAATGACCTCCTTTTCGGTGATCTCAGTAAGCGTCTTGTCGTACAGCTTTTCCATTTCGGCCCTTTCAGCCTTGGTATAGCCCTCTCCAAAACCCTTGGTTTCAAATTTTTCCCAGTTAAAATCTTCTTGATTTGACATATTAAATGATATAACCCTGATTTTCAACAGCCTTAGGGTCGTCTGGCTGAGGTTTTTATGAAGAATACCTTCCCTAAGGAAGAACCGTTCACCCGAACGGACTGCAAATTTACGAAATATTTTAGGAATAGAAATGCCTAACCCACAAAAAATCAAGTTCTTTACCGGATTAGCAGACCGCTCACCCCACTGTTTTGGCCGCTAAAAATGGCAGCCATTCTTCGGCATGTCTTTCTGCATATTCGGCTAAAAAGTAAGCAAGCGTCGGCCTGAAGGGCAAAACCTTCAATTTCATGCCTGCTTGCTCCGGGGTTTTGTCCCCCTTCAGGGTATTGCAGCGGTGGCATGCCGTAACCAGGTTTTTCCAGCTTGTCTTTCCTCCCTTGGACCGGGGTACCACATGATCCAGGGTCAAACTCTTATCGGCACCACAATACTGGCAGGCATGTTGATCCCTTTTGTACAGGTTGTTCCTGTTTAACATGACACCCTTATAAGGAATGTTTTTGTACTCATGCAGGCGGATCACTGCCGGGTAAGCAAAATTTCTGTCTACCGTCCTGATCGACAGGTAATCAAAATGGGCCAATGGAGCTGCTTTCTCCAGCAGAGTAAGTACCAATGCCTTCTGCACATTGACGATGCCGACAGGGGAATGATCCAAATTCAGCACAAGCACCTTTTTTTCCATCCACTCCTTCATGATCCCATGAGATTTTTAACATGAAGAACCTGAACCTGTTTGGATTTGTTTTCGGCTGTTATCCATTTTTCGGGATCAAAAGGACTGAATTTCACCTTTCCATGGATTCCCAACATTTGACCCTGGCCTATGTATAAACCGGCCCGGGATGGAATTCTGTGTTCATTGCTGAAAATCACGACATCCCCTGCCTGTATCCCTGATAATCCCACCTCACGTCCAGCGGTCAATAACTGGGAAAGGTAATTGGGAACGATATAACCACAAATTTTAAAAATCAAATGCAGCCAACTCCCTTCGTACAGGCCAAATATACTCCTTCCCCCGGACAGATAGGGGGCATTTAAAAAACCTTTGGCAGTCTCTACCAACTCATCTCTGCCGGCTTTTTTGGAAAATGGCCTGCTGCTGCCTTCGAAAGAAAAAGAAGCTTCCCAGTCAAATATCTCCTGATTCCCGGCGTGAAGCTGGCTTCCGGGAAGTAAATAGACGATGGATTTTTCCCAGATAACCCTACTGAGAGTAGCAGTAGTTATGTGCAAGGGAGACTGCATAAAAAAAGTATAGGAACCTTCAGTCAAGTCATGGTGCTGAGAAGCCAGTATCCAGCCAGAACCGGCCTGAGCCTCGCCTTCAACAAAAAGCCACTGTCCGTCTTTTGTTTTGCGAAGCACCTGGTACAGCTCCCCGAAAAGCAATTGGGAAGTTAATCCTGACCCTACTACAGGTTCCCGGTAGATGCTCAGCAAGGATAGCCTGCAAATACCATACGCCCGATCAGAAAGCCATTCGTTGGAGGTCCCGTTTTGCATCTTTTTCCTTTATTGATCGCCTTTTATCATGTACTTTTTTGCCTTTGGCCAGGGCTACTTCCATTTTAGCCAGTCCCCGGTCATTGATAAATATACGCACAGGAACAATGGAAAGGCCTTTTTCGGAAAACTTATTTTGAAGTTTTTTCAATTCCTGCTTTTGTAGCAGCAGCTTTCGCTCCCGCACGGGGTCATGGTTATAATGGGCAGCAAGGGTATAGGGAGCGATATGCATTTGCTTGATAAACAACTCATCTCCCTTAAAATAACAATAGGCCTCCGTAAGAGAAACCTTCCCTTCGCGTATGGATTTTATTTCCGTACCCCGAAGTACTATCCCGGATTTGAATTTGTCCAGAAACTCAAATTCAAAACTTGCCTTTTTGTTCCTGATATTAATGATCTTGTCGAACTTATTATTTTTTGCCATGATTTCCAATTTTCATTTTTGCCAAAGGGCTGATATCCAATCCACAAAATTGACCTGCCTGGTATTTGTAATGTGCAGCCATGGCCACCATGGCTGCATTGTCCGTGCAATATTCCAACCTGGGCAGGTATATGTTCCAACCCTGATTTTTTGCTGCCTCTTTTAACGCAGTTCTCAAGCCGGAGTTGGCCGAAACCCCTCCGGCAATGGCCACTTCCCTGATCCCGAGTTCCCGGCTAGCCCTGACCAATTTTTGCATCAACATCCTGATCAGGGTATATTGTACCGATGCACAGATGTCTTCCAGGTGATGGGCAATAAAGTCAGGATCATCTTTGATATTATCCTTGAGAAAATACAATACGGCGGTTTTAATTCCGGAAAAGGAAAAAGCCAGCCCCTTCATATCCGAAATCGGGAATGTAAAGGCCTCCGGATTTCCTTTGGCAGCCAATTTGTCCAGATGAGGCCCACCCGGATAAGGAAGCCCAAGGATCTTGGCTATTTTATCGAATGCCTCTCCCACGGCATCATCCGACGTTTCTCCCAACAATTCCATGTCCAGGTGACTTTTCACCAGAACCAATTGTGTATGCCCTCCACTTACCGTAAGGCAGATAAAGGGAAATGCCGGACTTGGCGTATCAATAAAGTGGGCCAGCACATGGGCTTCCATGTGGTTTACCTCTATCAATGGCAGGTCCAAAGCATAGGCAAAGGCTTTGGCAAAGGAGCCACCCACCAAAAGGGCTCCCATCAAACCTGGTCCACGGGTGAAAGCCACCGCAGAAAGGGAGCTTTTGTCCAATCCCGATGATTTCAATGCCTCTGCAACCACCGGGATCAGGTGCTGTTGGTGGGCTCTGGAGGCCAATTCAGGTACCACCCCGCCATATTTCTCATGTACGGATTGCGTGGCGACAATATTATTAAGTATTTTGCCATCAGAAATCACTGCTGCTGACGTTTCATCACAAGAGGATTCTATAGCTAATATATTACAACTCATCTGGTGCCTGTTGGAAAATAAACCGAAAGTTAAGGAAATTTTACTGAATGCCCTGAAAAGGCTGTTTGTGATCCTGCGTTACCTGCTGATGTTTCTGCTGGCCCTAACCCTCTTACTGCAGGTCCCGGGAGTTCAGACTTACCTGGCGGGCTTTATCACCAATAGAATTTCAAGCAATACCGGTTATGTAACGGATATAGGTCGCGTTAACCTCAGGTGGTGGGATGCCATCAGCCTCCGGGATGTGACCGTTTACGATCTTCAGGATAGCCTGATGATAGATCTGGATGAGGTTTATATAGACTTTTCGATACAGGGTTTGCTGGATAAGGATCAACCCGGATTGGATGTGATCAACCTAAGAAGTGGAAACGTAAGGTTGCTGACCCATACAGATGGGCAGGGATTGAATATCTCTATTTTTTTGGAAAGGCTCAGGGCTAGTTTTTTTCCTAAACCCAAAGAAAAATCCCTCCGTCCATCAACCTTTAACATTTCAAATATCTCTTTCGAGCAGACTTCCCTGGACATTATTGATTATAACTTACCTGATATCGACCTGAAATTTGACTATGCAAATTTACAATTCAGGGACATGGTGGCCAATGCTACTGATTTTTACGTCCGAAGGGATACGGTGGCTTTTGACCTGAAATATATGAGAGGAGTGGAGAGCAATTCGGGGATGGTCTTTCAACAACTTCAGACAGATTTTACTTATTCCAGTACCGGGATGGAATTCAAATACCTGTTCCTCAAGTCCAATGAAACAGAGATAAAAGATTACCTGAGGTTTGATTATGAAAATGTGGCCGATCTCAGGGATTTTAACCGGAAGGTGGACTTGCTTGCCCAGCTGGATGAGGCGATTTTGGATGTACGGGACCTGGGCTATTTTTCGGAGAATATCCCTCCCATAGACGACAGATTATACCTCAGCGGACAGATCATTGGAAAGGTGAACTCCATTTTTTCCGAAGAGCTGCTACTCAGGTTTGGGGAAAGAAGTGCTTTGTTTGGGAAATTCAATATTGAAGGCCTGCCTCAGGTGGCAGAAACATATTTCAACCTATCGCTGATGAACTCCACCCTTCAGCCTGAGGACCTTTATCCCTATATTTCCGCAGAAGCGAGGAAGGAATTAGACAAATTCGGGATCATCCGCTTTGACTCGGATTTTGATGGTTATCTGACTGATTTTAGGGCAAAGGGGGAGTTCAGAACGGCCATTGGGTCCCTAAATGGAAACCTGAATTACCTCAAAAAAGATGACATACCTACCTATGAGGGACAAATTGAGGCCAAAAACTTTGACCTGGGAGTTTTGACTGAGGAATCTGAAAACTTCCAAAAAGCAAGTTTTAAGGGAGATATCAAAGGTACGGGGCTTACGGTGGATGAGGCACTTATTGCTCTGGATGCCCATATCAGCAAAATAGGTATCAACCAGTACGAATACACAAATATAGACACCAAAGCCACCTATGGCAAAGATTTGTTTCAGGGGCAGCTTACCATAAAAGACCCCAACCTGGTGATGGAAGTGGATGGTACCCTGGACTTGAGAAACAACAAGGATTCCGCCAACCTTGTCATGAAGCTGGATACGGCTTTTCTGAACAATATCAATCTTACGGAAAAAGACATTTTCCTCAGTGGAAATTTCGAATTGGACACCAAGGGCATACATTGGGACAATATAGAGGGCGTTTCCCGCTTCCGGGACATCCTGATCAGCTATGATGGACGGGACCTTTTTCTGGACTACTTTCTCTTCCAATCATTATTTACGGAGGATTCCAGGGTGATTTCCCTCAATTCCGACTTGCTGGTGGCCGGGATCAGTGGTAATTTTAAGGTTCAGCAACTGGGGCAGGATTTGGAACAGCTTTGGGAGGAGTATTATGCCATTCTTACCAATGACTACAGCGGACCAATAGCCAATTCCCCCGGGGATGGTGAACCTTACGAGATTGACATCAGCCTGGACCTCAGGGATCCCAACCCCATACTGAACCTTATTGACCCCCGGTTATTTATTTCAAGCAATACCTCCGTAGAAGGCGCCTTTTACCAAACGGATCAAAATACCGTATTTAACTTCTTTACAGGTATTGATACTATTTTTTACAATGGCAATTATTTCATCGACAATAACATTGACCTCAATACCGCCAAATACAAAAACAGCGCTGAAGTACTGGCCTCTTTTTATGTGCTGTCCAGGGAGATTCAACTGGCCTCCGGGTTAAATTTCGACAATTTATCCATGGAAACCATTTGGGATCAGTCCCGCCTGAACGTCTCTTTCTATCTGGATCAATTGCTTACAGAAAGCTACCTGGATATCGGCGCGGGCATCAATCTCTCCCGAGCCAATACCACCATTGAATTTTCCCCTTCGGAAATCAAATTGCTGGAGGATTACTGGCAATTTGAGGCAGGTAACAGCATCAGTCTAGCTGCCGGTGAAACGGTGTTTGACAATTTGAAAATTTTTCATGAAAACCAGTATATTTCTGCAGATGGGAAAATCAATCTGGATCCCGGGGATCAGATGGAAATCAATATCCATGAATTGAACCTGGATTTTTTGAACTCTTTTGGCAACAGGGAATTTGAAGGAATAGCCAATGGAAGGATTGGGCTGACTGAAGGCTGGAACAAAGAGGGCATGGATGGCAAGCTGAATGTGGATGGCATCCGCATCAACAATTTTCTGGTCGGAGATATTACCGCCAGTGCTTTTTTTGCAGACCAGGCCATCAATCTCTCCCTGGAAAATTTCCGGGAAGGGAAAAAAGTAATCGAAATCAGTGGAAATCTGGCCTCCGAAAATAAAGACATGGCCCTCAATGCCAACTTTGAAAATGCCAACCTGTCTGTGTTGGAACCCTTTATTTCCAACTACCTTAGCAATATTGATGGTAACCTAAACGGCAATCTGGGCATTAGGGGAAGCATCACCCGTCCCATTGTGGAGGGTTTGGGAAAACTGGAAAATGCCACCTTCCGCTTTAACTACCTGAACACCACCTATAAGGTAGATGGAAATGTAATCTTCGAGCCCGATAACATCAGTTTCCGGGGGCTTGAACTCAAGGACATCAATAACAATACCGCAAGGTTGAGGGGGGGAATCACCCATGACAATTTCGACAACCTGGTTTTAGACCTTTCGGCCAATATCAATAATTTTCAGGTGATGAACACCAGCGCAGCCGATAACGATTTGTTTTTCGGCACAGCCTATGCCACCGGGGATATCAATGTTTTTGGTGCAGCCAACAACCTGGACCTTACAGCAAATGCCACTTCCCAGCCCAATACCAGGGTTTACATCCCCATAGGAGATAGCAACGGTCAGGCCCAGGAAGATTTTATCAACATTATCAATGTCAGAGACACGGTCCAAACCATAGATTTTGAAGAAGAAGTGGAGAAGCTGTCTATCAATAACCTGAGGATGAACCTGAACCTGGACATAACACCTGATGCCTATGTGGAGATACAAATTGATCCAAAAACTGGAGAAAACATTCAGGGTAGGGGAAGGGGGGTGTTGAACCTTAATATTGACACGCAGGGCAATTTCAACATGGTTGGCAATTTTGAAATAGTGGATGCCCTGTACAATTTTTCGCTGTACAATGTAATTAATAAAAAATTCCTGATTGAACCCGGAGGAACCATCAATTGGTATGGCGACCCCTATGAAGGGGTAATGGACATTTCGGCCGTATACCAGGAAAATGTTTCCCTGGCCTCCCTGCAAGCCAATTCTACCAATGGACAGTTTGAAAACAACCAATTGAAGCGCCGCTTTCCAGTAGAAGTAATCATGGACCTGGATGGGCCTCTGTTGTCTCCCGATATTTCTTTTGATTTTGATTTTTCAGAATTTCCCGAAGACAGTGAAATTCAAACCACCATTTCAGCTTTCAGCAACAGGATAGCCAACGATGAACAGGAAAAAAACAGGCAGGTATTTTCCCTGATCATGCTGCGGAGGTTTTCGCCCGAAGGGCAGTTTAGCGGGGCCGGTATTGGCTTTTCCAATCTCAGCCAGTTGATTTCCTCCCAACTCAACAACCTGATCGCACAGGTAGATGAAAACCTGGAAATAGATTTCGATTTGCTGGGACTGGACGAAACTGCCCTGGAAACCTTTCAGCTCAGCATTGCTTACACTTTTTTTGATGGCAGACTTAGGGTAACCAGAGATGGAGGTTTTACGGACTTGCAGGGAAATGCAGACTTCAATACCATTGCCGGAGACTGGCAAGCCGAATACCTGCTTACCGAGGACGGCAGGTACCGGGTCCGGGTGTATAACCGCAACAATTTCAATACCCTGACTGCCTTGAATATCAACAACCGGGCACCCAATACCTATGGCGTTTCAGTATCCCAAAACCTGCTTTTCAGCTCTTTGAAAGAACTTTTTCAAAATTTCAGCCGGAAACGATCACTGCCAATGAATGATTCGGACGAATATCTACGCAGAGATTTTAACATCAACCTGGACGAAGTAGCCCCGGAGCTATTTAAGCCTGACCCTATCGAAGAACCATCTGGAATCCGGATACTGGAGCAGGAAAAACCAGTCCAAAAATAAACAATAACCAGCCCAAGCCACTTAATACCCTATGGAAAAAATAACCCTTTTTTGGTTTAGAAGAGACCTCAGACTGGAGGACAACATGGGCCTGTACTATGCCTATGAAAACGAGGAAAATGTTTTGCCCCTTTTTATTTTTGACAGTGAAATCCTGGATAAACTCGAAGAAAAGGCTGATGCCCGGGTGCAGTTTATTCACGATCAGGTCCAAAAACTGCATGAAGCACTCAAAAGCTACAGCAGTTCGCTGCTGGTCAGGAAGGGCAGTCCCCTGGAGGTTTTCCAATCCCTTGTCGGGGAATACGAGATCAAAAACGTGTATACCAACAGGGACTATGAGCCTTACGCCCGGAAAAGGGACCGGGAGGTGGAATCATTTCTGAAGGGGAAAAACATCCCTTTTTACGATTTCAAAGATCAGGTCATCTATGAAAAGGAGGAAATTACCACAGAAAAGGGAGACTTTTATAAGGTGTTCACGCCTTACAGCAGGGTTTGGCTGAAAAAATTCAAGGCCGCAAAAATAGAAACCGTAAACCTGGATGGGCGGAAGAACAGCTTTTACCAGACAAAACCGCTGCCTCTTCCTGCTCTCGAAGATATTGGTTTTGAAAAAAGCGATATTAAAATTCCGCCCCTGGACATCAACAAACCCCTGATTAAAAAATACGATAAAACCAGAAATTTCCCCTCTCTGGATGGAACCAGCCGCCTGGGTATCCATTTGCGCTTTGGCACCATCAGTATCCGAAAGCTGGTTCTGGAAGCCGCAAGCCTAAATGAAGTATATTTGAATGAACTGATCTGGCGGGAATTCTACATGATGATCCTGTACCATAATCCGCAGGTGGTGGACAAGGCATTCAAATCCCAATATGACCAGATACCCTGGCGGAATAATGAAAAGGAATTTGACCTATGGTGCCGGGGCATAACCGGTTATCCCATGGTGGATGCAGGGATGAGGGAACTCAACCATTCAGGCTATATGCACAACAGGGTAAGGATGGTTACCGCCAGTTTTTTGACCAAGCATCTTTTGATAGACTGGCGCTGGGGAGAAGCTTACTTTGCCAAAAAGCTACTGGATTTTGAATTGTCTTCCAACAATGGCGGCTGGCAATGGGCGGCCGGTACCGGTACGGATGCTCAGCCCTATTTCCGTATTTTCAATCCCGAATCCCAGTTGGAAAAATTTGACAAAGAACTAAATTATGTCAAAAAATGGGTGCCTGAATATGGCACTGATGATTATCCAAAACCCATGGTAGACCATAAAATGGCCAGAGAAAGGGCCTTATCGGTGTATAAGGAGGCCTTGGGAAAATAGCTTTATCCAATCAGGTGCTGGTCAAAGCCCAAGGCAACCAACTGCTCAAAAGCAGCCCATACCTCATCCGGAATATCCTGATGGATCTGAAAGCCTTTTTTGGGGTATTCTTTTATCCTTTGCAAATCACCCACCATGGACTGGATCACAATGGGCATGGATATCTCCTCGTTGGGGTAGGCTTCAAATGAAATCCGGGGGCTGGTGACCCAAAGGGTTTTTTCCGGCCAATGCTTTTTGAAAGTCGCATAGGATCGCCTTTCCATATAGGGTTTTTGCACGACAATAAACTGCCGGAAATCCAATCCTTTTTTTTCAAGGAGATGCTGGGTAAACCGGATGTTCTCACCCGTGTTGGTGGATTGGTTTTCTACCAATACCGCCTTTTCGGACACGCCCATCTCCAGGGCTATTCTGGCAAACTTATCGGCTTCAGGTTCATCCCAAATGCCTTGGGTAAAGTTGCCCAAACCTCCGGATAAAATAAGGTACTTTGCCATGCCTTCCAACCACAATGCTGCCCCCCTTTCGGCCACTCTGGTATCATGACTGCCCAAAACAAAAATGGCATCCGAGGGCTGAAGGGTATGGTTGAGTTGGTGGTAATCCCATAAAATTTTGGCCAAATCAAGGATATTTGAGTTGATTTTCGGCTGATTTTCCTGAAGCATTTTTAAAAGTTTACATTTCAGCGACAAATATAATTGTTACAGGCCGGAAACCATAAAATCCTGTTTTGAGCTTTGACACAACTTTTCAAAGCATCGGTCCATCAAGTTTGATAGGGTTCCTGATTTTTATTTTCACCGATTCCTATTACATTAAGGAAGCAGATCCGGTTTATTAGAGAATCATTTATTACTTTCCCCCAAGGATCGATATGACTCAAAACAAGCACGAAATTCTATTCCGGCTGTTTGATACCTTCATTCCTGTGATCAGCATTGGAGAAAAATTAATGGTTTTTTCCAGGAATGATTATCAGGATGAAATGAAAAAAAGGAATTTTCAAACTGCGGCCATTGGTACACCTTTTGGATTGCTCAAATATGACAAAGGATCCGATGAACCTTCGCCTATGGATGAGGCTGATATCATGCCTGCAGAAACCCCATTACTAAAAGCTTTTGACAAATTGGCTTTTCAAAGAAGGTTTTTTCTGAGAGAGGGCAAGCAGATCAGCCATATTGTTACCCAAAGTGACCTGGATAAAATCCCAATGCGGTTGGCCATGATTGGTTTTATCAGTGTTTGGGAGACCTACCTCAGGGATTTGGTAAAGCTGGAAGTGCCAGATTGGGAACAAAGCCTGTCTCATAAGCGGATTCAGGCTGCGAGAGAACTTTTTGAACTTAAAACTTCCCGTAATGAAGAAATAGACCTGATCCAATGCCTTCAATTGGCAGATCTGGGCAGCATCTTCTCCAAGAAGCAGCGCTACAAAAGGTTTCTTCCAGCGGCAAACAGGCAACAATATGACGACACCATTAGGAATATCGGGAAGCTAAGGGATGCGCTTGCCCATTCTCAGGCCATACTTCCCTTTTCCTGGAGGGATATCCACCATCAGCTGTCCTTTATCAGGGAGTCAATCAAGCAGAACCACTGAAAAAGCGGTAAGGCGTTAAAAGCCCTTTCAATCCTGCTTTTTTGCTGTCCCGGCCTGGCTGGCTTTTCTTCCGAAATGGGCCATCATCAAGATGGCACCGGCTGTACCGTCCATGGTGGGTTCATTGGTACTGTAATCCCCTACATCGTCCTGGTACACGACATGATTGTTTTGCAAATGGGCAAATTCATCCGGATCATTTAAAGTGAGGCCAAGCAGGCTGTCGTGGATGCTCCGGTAAATGGGGCCATCTACCAGCCCTCCCTGTATTTCGAGCCCCAGCATCACATAAACGCTGGTATGTACATCATCGGGAGCCTCTCCCTTATCAGGCATTCCGGTAAACATGGAAGTGCCCCATGGGTTTCTGCCAAACAACCAGTCCCGCTGGGTAGTCAAAAAATGATGGTATTGGCTGTCACTACTCATTTTTTCATAAAGGATTACCTGCGTGATCAGACTGGTGAGCAGGTTATTGGAGCACCAGATAAAGGGCACTCCGATATGGAAGGGGTTTTGGGTGGCCCTTTTCAGCGTATTATCGATTCCTGCCTGGTAGTATCCTTCAAGGATTTGTTTAAAATCTGCCTCTACATGGCGGTGAAGGGCAAAATGACCCATATTGATAAACGGATAAAGTTGATAATGGGCTGCCGTATCTCTCACGGTCCATGCATCTTCGTTGCTGCTCATTAAAGCATAAGCTTTGGCCTGTTCCAGGTAGGCGTTTTCACCGGTTAAGGCGAAAAGCTCCGCTGCCCCCCATTCCATATCGTCTGCCCAGGTCTCTTCATTGTACCGGTAGGGAGCTCCATAGGAATTTCCTTGCTGGTATCCTTCGTGCTCCCTACCCAGCCTGTAAAGTGAAATGGCTGCTTTCCTGCATTTTGCAGCATATAAGGGATCATTCAGGTGCTTCTCCCATATCCTGGCGGCAAGGGCCATGGCCGCAGCACTCCTTCCTGCCAGGTTGGCCAGACCTGTTGCCTGACTCTTGTATTTGCCCAGTCCCTGTGGTTTTCCTGTGGCCAGGTAAGCTGTCCGGTAGCTGTTTTCTCCCCAGCCATAATCTGAATTATCCTGGTTGGGTATTTTAAATCCCCTGTGGTCCCGGTCGTCTGCTACCTGGTGAAAAAGCAGATCAGGACCAGCATGCATTTTATGGATCCAATCCAGGCCCCACTTTGCTTCATCCAATACATCCGGGATACCATTGCTGCCGGCCTGCCCCAATGCATTGTAGGCATCGGCAAACTTTTCCGGGTACAAGTCAAAAGCCATTAACATATGGGCAGTGGCATAACTCCCGGTGATCAGGTATTTGAGCTGATCTCCGGCATCATGCCAGCCACCACTGAGGTCCACATAGGTACTGTCAGGCATGGGACCATAAAAACTGCGCCCATCTTTTTCATGACAGACCATGTCCAGAATGGGATTGTATCCGCAGCGTTGCTGCCGCATAAAAGTCAGTAAGGTTTCCTGATGATGAGCATAAGCCTCCGGACCAATTTTAAATGAAGCAGATTGTCGGAGGGATTTTTTGGTTTGCAGGTAATATTCCCCCGGCCTGGTGAAAGATGTAAAATTGAGGGTATAATAAAAATCAAAATTACCCCAGTTAGCTGTTTTTCTTCTTTCTGGTTTAAATGCCATGATGACCTCATCATCAGCTGATCGAATGAGCTGCACTGGCTCCCGAACAGGTGAATGGCTGAAAATCAGGGCTTCTTTTTCATCATTGGCCAAATAGCCCAACTGATTGACCCTAAGGTAAACATCCGCCTGCCCATATCCTTCGACCACCTGGCTCATCCCCCAAATGACAATCAAAAAACTCCTTAATACTGTCTTCATAGTAGTGATATAAAATTTCAAAACCGAAATTAAAAAATTTGATCCGTTATTTGTTTAAAAGGATTAAAATCGACTAAATATCCCTTTCGGGCATGCGTTTTTTGTGATTAAAATCTTATGTATTCCATTCTTTTTTGAATGGTTCAATGAATTCTGCCATTCTATTTTTATTATTGTAGGATTTTCTATGGTAAAACCACCCAACATAGCACGGAGCAAAATTTATATCCTGCTGACCATCATGTCATGGTTTGCTTTGTTATTTGTGGACCTGGTAAGGATTTTTGGTGAAATTAACCAGATGGAGGGAGTGATCAAAAGGGAAATCACCTGGATTCTGGAGATTATTTTTTTTATTTTACTTTATCTCTTCTTCAATAATTCCATCAATAAAAAGGAAAACAGCAATTTTCTCAACCTGATATGGAGGGCAGCCTCTACCGGTTTGATTGCTACAGGTACCTCATTTCTCATCATTTACTTTTACTACATTCTTCAGGATACACGGCTTTCGGACGACCCCCTTTTAAGGAATTTTTTCTATCATGTAAATTTTGCCTTGACAGCGATCTTTCTTATTTCCACGGCACTACTTTGGAAACACCTGATTCTTTACCAAAAAAACAAAGCGGTCGTACAGCAATGGCAGGCCTATGAAGTGATTTTATTGATCAGTATGTTTTTCGTACTGATCAATCAGGAAAGCTTCAACTATGGCTTTATGTTTGGTTTGATTTTTCTCATTATTTATGGTGTCATTTTATCGGTAAACCTTAAATGGATACCTTACCTGACCTTCAGGGAGAAATGGAAGTCTATTTTGTTTCTTGCCATTATTGTATTCTCTACGGTTTACCTGTTGGTTCAGTTGGTTTCCTATACCCAGAAGAACGTCCATTTTGTCAACCTGAGCGAAAACCTATTTTTACTTGGACTTTTTGCTTTTGTGCTGATATATGCGGTATTCAGCTTTTTGGTCACATTATTTAACCTACCCACCTCCTCGGTTTTCGAACAAAAGTTGACCGAGGCCATTAGTTTCCAAAAATTGAGTCAGTCCATACAGCCTGGTGAAAATGAGGATCAGGTTTTGGACATATTAATGGACAGCTGCATGAGTGCTGCCTATGTGGATGCGGCCTGGCTGGATTTACATGCCGATGAGGAAGACCGCAGGACTGGGACGGTACTTTATCAGAAATTTATCAGCAATGGAGAAAGACAGGAAATCATGGACCTGCTGAAAAAAACAGAGCCCTTTTCCGCATATCTAAAAAGTCAGACAGATGCCAGAATCGAGTATTTATATGGAAAAATATCTCATGAAATTTTTCAATCCGTTCTGATCATGCCTGTCAGGGCCAATAAAAAGATTTTGGGTGATATGTTTTTGCTCAAAGAGGTAAAGGATGGGTTCAATAAGGAAATGATCAATATCATTTCCACATTTGTTGGCCAGACCTCCATATCCATAGAGAATTATCGTCTGCTCAATGAGGCCATCAAAAACGAAAGGTATCGGGAGGAGCTTGAAATCGCCCAGCGCGTACAAAGAAGTTTGTTGCCTTCTGCCTTGCACCACAATAGATGCTTTGAAATTGACGGTTTCTCTGCGGCGGCGGATGAAGTAGGTGGGGACTATTACGAAACTTTCAGGTTTGACCAGGATAATTTTGCCTTGATCATTGGGGATGTTTCAGGCAAAGGCACCTCAGCGGCATTCAACATGTCGCAGATGAAGGGGGTATTCCATAGCCTGGTGCAGTTGAACTTCAGTCCCAAGGTTTTTTTATCCAAAGCCAACAGTGCCCTGAGCCGTTGTCTGGAAAAAAACAATTTTATCACTACCACGTATTACACGGTCAATACCAAAGAAAAAACAATCCACTTTGCCCGGGCCGGACATTGTCCCACCCTTTATTTTGACAAAGGGAATAATACCTGTAGGTTTTTGGATATCAAGGGAATGGGATTGGGTATCGTCAGGAACGATACCTTTGATCAATACCTGGAAGAGGGGACTATGGTCTACCATCCCGGAGATGTAATGGTCATGTACACAGATGGGATTGTGGAAGCAAAAAATAAAAATGGGGAAGAGTTTGGTTATGAAAATCTACGGTTACTCCTGAGCTCTATTTATGAATTGCCTGCACATGAGATCCGTATAAAAATTATCGAAGAGGTTTACTCCTTTGTGGGTAAGGAAACCCTTCCAGACGATGACTATTCATTGTTGGTGATCAAATTTAAAGCATGAACTTAAAAAAAAATAAAGCGTATAACTGGGTATGTTGTCAATCAATAAAGCGTCTGAACGAGATCATCTGGTAATTGCATTGAATGGAGAGGTGGATGCCAGTAATTCTGTGGAATTGGACGAGGTGATTCAAGAGGCAATTGCAGAAAATGCACACAAAATCCTGTTGGATGGCAGTGAGCTGGAGTATATTTCTTCCGCCGGCCTGGGGGTTTTCATGTCCTATCTGGAAGATTTCAATGAAAAACAGGTTACGTTTGTAATTTTCGGACTGAATGAAAAAATATTGAATGTGTTCCATATTCTTGGACTTGATCAACTGATTAGTATCAAAAATACCAGAGAGGAAGCCGAACAAGCGCTTTATGAAGCATGAATTGAAGCTATACTGCGAGAAAAGCCGGTTGGCGGAACTGAGGGTCTTTTTATCCGGAATATTATCAGCCAGTGGTTTGAATGAAATCACCCAGAATCAATTGATACTGGCAGTGGAAGAAGTCTGTGCTAACCTGATCATTCATTCTCATGATTGTAATCCCCTCAATCATATAGAACTGGAAGTAAATATCAATCAGGATACGATCATTTTTGAAATCAGGGATTCGGGAAAAGCCTTCAACATTATTGAGTACAAGTCACCTGAAATCAATGCGGTGATCAAGGAAAAACGGAAAGGTGGCCTGGGCTTGCTCCTGGTCAGAAAAATCATGGATAAAATTGAATTTGAAACAGATCCTTCCTTCAATACCTGCCGCCTGATCAAAAGGCTGAAATCCAAATAAATGTTAAATCCCTTTACTTATCCACAGCTTCTTCCTGTATTGTGGGGTAAAATTCGTAACATTGCAGCCTAATTTCTATCCATTGTCCTATGAATTTGAAGCACATATATTTCCTTTTTTTGGGAATTTTATCTGCAAGCGCGGTTCAGGTTGCTGATCAAGGCATGGAAAATCCATCCCAGAGCGACTACCTCCTTAAAATAGGTGATGCAAGCTCGGATGAGGAAGAGTTTTTATACATATTGAATAAAAACCGCCAAAGGTCCGAAGCAGCACTGTCCAGAGCGGATTTTGATGAAAATTTTGAGCTGTTTGTCAATTATAAGCTCAAAGTCAAATATGCCATGGATATGGGTCTGGACAAATCACCGGAATTCCGTGATGAATTTGCCTCTTTCAAGGCCGATATCATCAAGCCCTACCTCCAGGAAAACAGGCTGGAGGAGGGTGAAATGCGAAAGGTATATGAGCGCATGCAGGAGGTGGTGAAAGCCAGCCATATCTTGCTGCAATTCCCGCCCAATGCCAGTAAGGAGGATTCCCTTGCTGTTTTCAGGATGGCTCAAAAACTAAAAGCCGATGCGGAGAATGGCGCAGATTTCAGCCAATTGGCCATGGAATATTCAGAGGACCCTTCAGCACAGAGCAACAAAGGCAATTTGGGTTATTTTACTGCGCTGCAGATGGTTTTGCCATTTGAGGAAGCAGCCTTTAACCTTTCAGTCGGTGAAATTTCAGATCCTGTTTTGTCCGATTTCGGCTATCATGTGATCCGGCTGGAAGAGCGGAATAGAAATCCAGGGCAAATCAGGGTTTCCCACATATTGATCCGTACGGAAGCAGATCAAGCGGAAAGTGAAAACCTGGCAGAGAAAAAAATTACCGAATTGTACCACACCTTACTGGCTGATCCGGACCAATGGCCCGATCTGGTGGCAACCTATTCGGAAGATCAGGGCAGTAAGTCTGAACAAGGGCTGATCCCCTGGTTTGGCGTGGGTGCGATTGTTCCTGAGTTTGAAAAAGCTGCCTTTTCTCTGGAAAAAGAAGGTGATTTCAGCCCTCCCGTTAAAACAGAATACGGGTACCACCTCATCCGCCTGGAAGGCAACCGACCCATTCCTCCGTTTGAGGAAGTAAAGCCGATGATCCGGTCAAAGATTCTACGGGAAAATAAATCAGAGATGATCCGGACCAGGGTCCTTGACCTGCAAAAAGACCTGTTGCATGTTGCGGAAAATGAAACCCTTCTGGCTGGGCTTGAGCAGGTGTTTGCTGCCTTTCAGGAAATACCTGTAAATGATCTTTTCAACAAACTATCCGAGCCGGAATGGAGCAGCGATTTTCTGATCCGATCTGACTGGAAAACGGCCGGGCTCCAGCATTTTATCTCTTATCTGCAATCAAACTTCTCAGATACCACTATACCTTTGAAATCGACCTTTGAGGAAAGTTACACCAATTATTTACAGGATTTGTTGGCAGGCTGGGAAGAGGAGTACCTTTATGCCCACAATCCCGAATACCGGCAATTGATCAACGAGTACAAAAATGGCATGTTGCTTTTTGAATTGATGAACCGGGAGGTTTGGCAAAAAGCAGTGGAAGACACCACTGGTCAACAGGAATATTTCCGGGAAAACAAGCATAACTACCTGTGGGAAGAGCGCATTCCCGCCCTGATACTCAAAGCTAAGGCGGACAAAAACCTTTCGGAGGTCAGCCATTGGCTTTCGGCCAGGAGCTATGATCCCGAATTGGAAACAACATTGAAAGAAAAATTCCTTCAGGATGACCCATTGTTGTTTACCTTTGAGCAAAAGGAATTTGAAATCCAAAAAAACGAACTGTTGGCTTCACTGGATGTGGAACAATCTTTTCACCAAATCAAGCGGAACGGAGAAAGTGTCCTGATTTTATTGGGGGAGACCATTCCTTCGGCTCCCAAGAAATTTGAAGAAACCAGGGGGAAATTGATTCAGGATTACCAGCAATACCTGGAAAACGAGCTACTTACACGCTTAAAAGAAAAATATACCATCCAAATCAATGAGGATGAAAAAGATAAAATATACCGGTCCCTTGAAAAATAAAGCCTTAATAGCCCTTTGCAGTTTGCTTTTTATGGCTTCCTGTGATTTGTTCAGCATCAAAACTGAGGAAGAAGATCCGGACAACCCCATTGTCGCATCCGTGGGAACAGCCAATCTATACCTTGCTGATATAGACCATATCAGCAAAGAAATGACTACTACGCTTGATTCTGCTGAATTGGTGGGCAGGTACATCCAAAGTTGGGTCAAAAAGCAGTTGATGATCAAGGAGGCATCTCAAAATCTGACGCTGAATGAAGCAGAAATCAACCGGAAACTATTGGATTACCGATATGCGCTGATTGCCTATGAATACGAGAAAAATTTTGTGGAAAAAACGCTGGATAGGGAAGTAACCCAGCCCGAAATACAAGCTTATTACGAAGCCAACAAAGAAAATTTCGCCTTGAAGGAAATC
Organism: Cyclobacterium sp.; assembly: GCF_014762705.1. Lineage (GTDB taxonomy): Bacteria > Bacteroidota > Bacteroidia > Cytophagales > Cyclobacteriaceae > Cyclobacterium. Next base: position 24,510 of record NZ_JABURL010000013.1, read on the forward strand.
ATTGTGCGAACCAATTTCATCAAACTGGAAAAATCACTCCCACAGAAAAGACAATTGGAGCGCTTGCTGAACAGCAATCAGGATGGGCAAAAGGAAGAACTAAAAGACTTTGCCATTCGTTATGCCAACAACTACTTTATCGAGGATTCGACTTGGATAAAATTTGATGACATTATCATCAATACTCCACTTACCCAAAACAATAACCAGGTTCAACTGCTCAGGAATGAAAAATTGATCAGCGTGGATGATGAAACGTATTCCTACTATTTCAAAATATTGGAATACCGTTTACGGGATCAGGTACCACCTCTGGAGTTTGTCAGAGACGAAATCTCCAAGATAATCGTTAACAAAAGGAGAGTGGAAATTGCAGAAAAATTAAAAAGAGATATTTACAACAATGCACTTGAAAACAATGAGTTTACCATATATGATTGAATGGGGAAGAAAGATTAGCCTCTTTTTGATTTTTGGCCTTATGTGTCAGCATTTGGCCATTGCCCAGGATTCGGACAGTCCGGCAACCACTGCGGAACCGGAAACACCTGAAGAGAAACCCAGCGGGCAGGTACTGGATAAAATCATCGCCAAAGTGGACAATTACATCATTTTGGAATCAGACCTGCAAAAGGCTTATTTGGAGGCTGTTTCCCAGACCCAGCAGGGGATGGAAACACCCGACCGCTGCCAGATTTTCGAATCCCTGTTGATCAATAAATTGATGATGGCCAAATCTGAAATAGATTCGGTAGTTGTGTCGGAAGCAGAGGTGATCATACAAACAGACCAGCGGTTCAATATGGTGTTGCAGCAATTCGGAGGGGATGAAGAGACCCTGATCGAGGCCTATGGCAAAACAGGGGATCAGTTAAAAAGTGAAATTCAGGAAGCTGTCAAAGAACAAATGGTCGTGCAAAAAATGCAGGGAGTGATTACCGAAGGACTTGAAGTTTCTCCCAATGATGTGAGAAAATTTTTCGGCTCCATACCCAATGATTCGCTGCCTTTTTTCTCTGCGGAAGTATCTGTTGGCCAGATTGTCAAAAAACCGGAAGTGAGTCAGGAGCAAAAAGACAAAGTGATAGAACAACTGCTGTCTATAAAGGAAAGGATCCTGTCCGGTGAATCGGATTTTGCTACCATGGCACGGCAATATTCCATGGATCCCGGCTCTAAAGTTCAGGGTGGTGACCTGGGTTTTTTCAGGAGGGGAGAACTGGCTCCGGAATATGAAGCTACCGCCTATAGCTTGAAACAAGGGGAGATCAGTGATCCGGTGGAAACCATGTTTGGATTTCACATGATCCAGCTATTGGAAACCCGTGGCAATACCTTCAATACCAGGCATATACTGATTATACCTAGCCCGTCTGAAGATGATATCAAAAAAGCAGAAAGGTATCTGGACAGCCTACGCCAACAAATCGTTGATGAAAAAATAAGCTTTGCCAAAGCGGCGAAGGAAAACTCCGATGACAGGGAAACCTCTGATAATGGCGGGTTTTTTACCGATCCGGGAACGGGATCCAATAGGTTGACATTAAGAACATTGGAAGATCCGGTACTCTATTTTACCCTAGACAGCATGGAGATTGGGGAGATCACCCAGCCCATTAGGTATGAAAATCAGGATCCAAGAACCGGCAGATCAGAACCCGGAGTACGCATATTATACTATAAAGAGCGTTTTCCGGCCCATCGCGCCAATCTCTCTGATGATTATGAGAAATTAAAGGCAGCAGCCCGCCGGAAAAAGGAAGAAGAGATTTTATCCAATTGGTTTGTATTGGCCAAGGAAGAGGTGTTTATAGATATAGACCCGCAGTACGATCGCTGTGAAGTGTTGCAGGATTAATTGAGCCAGGATATTTAGAATCTATCTAAGGTTAATTAGCGGCCAACACCAATTCCTGCTTTAAAAAATGACTGAAGTCTCGGATCCTTTCGGTATCATGGTACTTCAGGGCAGTGATGGAAAACTGATAGGCGGCCAGGGGATTGCCTTCATTGAAGTAGCGGATGGCCTGGTTAAAATATTGAAGGCCCAGCAGGTTTTGCAGGTCTATGGTCCGGAAAATATCCGGTGCCGTAAAGGAAGCCGTTTGTTTCTCCCCTGTCTGCATATTATCCGGGTTCAGGGTAAAATCTCTGAGGTAGCGTTCCTTTTGATCTGGATCGGCAATAAAGCCTTCCCTTGGATCTGTTACTTCCAATAGCACCAGCCTATCTCCCACCGCTACCTGCAAAAACACGTGGTAAGAAGTTTCCTTTACTTCAAAGGTGAATCCAAAATGATCCAAAAGGGCGGCTAAAATTAGTGAACCGCTGACACAATCGTAAAGTCCCTGGTCCAAAGCATCCCGCTCCAGGGTAAATTGCTGGTACCGGTGAAACAATTTTTGGTGTGCCCGGTAAAAAATATTTTTAACCATTTTTTCACTGTTCCCGAATTTTCTGAAATCTTTCTCCAAAAGCTCATACAGATCCGAAAACCGCTCACTTTCCGCTTTCCACGATTCAAGCCATACTTTCCCGGCATTTGGGCTGCCTGAAGGAATTTCTGCCTGGGCCGGGAAATACAGCACAGGAATAGAAAACAGGAGCAACAGCATACCAAAACCACGCATGGAGTCTATATTAATTCATCGTTAATTAAATTTAACAATTTATTAACATAGAAACAAAAAAAATATCCCTTCTACCAGAAGGGATATAGAATCAAATGCTTAAAATTTACTTAAAAGGCATAGGAGAAATTTAAATTGATCAATGTACCGGGTTTAAGACTGGAAAAAATCTGGTCTTCCGCATTGTAGGACCTGAAGACTTCTTGCCGGGACTGGTTGAGCAGGTTTTGAACGTTAATACCGGCCTGCACCCTTTCATCCACACCAAAGGTCTTATTTACACTGATGTTCAGGGCATGGAATGGAACCGTATACGTATCTGTCCGGTTTCCAAAGCCGATATAATTGAGGGTAGCTCCCTGAACATTGTAAAATACACCTGCCTCCAGGCCTGTTACAAAATTATTGTAGGCCAAACCTGAATTGATGATATAAGGAGCCTGACCTGCCATGTCCCTCCTGGAAGAAATAACCTCGCCTTCCCTGGCAGTCAATCTACGGGACCGCAATTCAGAAGCAGACATTTGTATGCTGGATGAGGTAACCGTGCCATTAAAGGTGAAAAAGAAGTCTTCCAGTTTGGGGTCCAAAAAGGAGAGGGACTTTCTCGTTTCCAGTTCCAGTCCTGCAACGGTTCCATTGCCAACGTTTCTGGGCTGAAATGCACCAGGGTCTGACAAAAACTGCACCATCTCTATGGGCTTGTCAAAGGTCTTGTAAAAGGCACTTAGCGATAACAGTTGACCTGCAGGAAGGAACTGTTCCCATCTTAAATCAAAATTATTGATCCGGGTAGCTTCCAACTGCCCGTCCCAAAGTACCTCGGAACCTCCATTGGTCGTTTCCTGAAACAGACCGCCAATAAATGTCCTCCCCGTAATGGGGTCCAGAATTTCCGCAAAAGACATTTCCTTAAAGGATGGCCTGGCTATGGTCCTGGAAAAGGAGAACCTTATATTTTGGTTTTCTTTCAGGCTACTGATCAGGTTGATGGTCGGGAACAAGTCCAGGTCATCCAAAACTTTCTCATTGTCAAAAACAACGGTTTGGGTCTGATTGGAACCGGTATAGTATTGCTCATATTTCTCAGCCCTAAGGCCAACGATGGCTTTCAGGTTGTCGAGGGGCGAAAATTCGCTATGGGCATATACCCCTATGTTATTTAGATTTGCGCCAAAACTATTCGGGTTGTTTGGGATAAACAGCGGATTGTACCGAACACCGTTTATGTTGTTTTCGGAGAAAAGATTTTCCTGGTTCATCACTTCATTGGGATCGCCGGTAAAAGTGGTATTCCCTGTGGAGAACTGAAAATTCTGAATAAGGAAATCCCTTTGTTTGTAAGTATAGGAAGATCCAAACTTTAATTTGGCAGTCTTTCCAAACAGGGTGTGGTTCCTTGTCAGATCCAGTTTCCCTACCAGATTTTGTTCTTCCAGCGATCTCCAGATGCGCTGGGGCAAACCTACTTCTGAGGAAATGGTATTGTTTGGACGACGAAATCTCAGCACCCGGACATCCGGATCATCAATGGTAGACAAAGTAGGCGATACCTTCCAATTCACTTCCCAATCCCCTCCACGAAGAAAATGTGCTCCACTGAGCATCAGGTTGGTCAATGACCGCTGGCTGTATTCAATATTGTACTGGTCTGCTTCAAAAACAGCCCCCAAATTGGTGTTGATAAAATCAAAAACGCCCACTTTGGATTCACCATTTTGAAGGCGGATCAAATTCAATTTGTACTTTGAAAAATCCGTTTTGTAAGCCAGTCCCGCAAGACCACCTACCAACACATTGCTTACTCCAAAATTTCCCAGAGATTGTTCCAGAGGCTCAAGGGCAGTCTCCCCGGCTTCCCTGGGCTTGGCAAAGAGGTTGTATGCCGCGTCTTTATAATATTCAGAGGTATTTTTGTAGGTAAGTGCCAGGTTATACCCCAGCTTGTTTTTACCCACTGACACCTGGTTTCCCAGGGAAAATCCCAAGCTAATATTTGCCAGGTTTTGGTTTTTTACCCCTCCAAATTCGGGATTAAAATCTCTCAGAATGCTTTGGTACAGTTGGCCCTTTTCTCCGGAAGGATTGCCAATTACTTCAGCAAATTGGGGGATATCAGTTATTCCTTTGGTTGGAATTTCCCGAAAGCCATTGTCAAAACCCAGAAAGTCCGTACTGCTGCCGGGGCTTGTCAGGAAATTACTATTAAAATGCATGGAAGGATTGTATCCTCCACCTAGCGAAAACCTCATGGTTTTCTCCTCTGGAAAATCCTTGGTTTCAATATCTACCACCCCTCCGGTGAAGTCTGCCGAAAGGTTGCTGGTAAAGGATTTGGACACAATGATATTGTCAATGATATTGGTAGGAAAGATATCCATCTGTATGGTGTTTCGATCCGGGTCCAGGCCGGGAATATCCACGCCATTCAGGACAGTCTTGGTGTACCGGTCTCCCAATCCGCGAATGTAGACGTATTTGCCCCCCTCAATGGACACACCGGTAACCCGCTTGATGGCAGAGGCTGCATTTCCATCCCCCATCTGCCGGAAAGAGGAAGCCGATATGCCATCCATCAGTTGTGCCGCATTCCGCTTTACGGTCATTAAAGCTGCCTCTGTAGTCCTGATGGCTTCTGCTGATATGGTCACCGTTTCCAGGTCGGAGGTAAATTCCTCCATTTTCAAATTGTCCAAAACGGTAACCTCACCGGCTTTGACCAATACATCCTTCAGGTTAAGTGCATTGAAGGAAATAAAAGAGGCTTGTAATTCGTAAGTTCCGGGCGCAATGGGGATTTCAAAATCCCCGTCAAAGTCGGTAACCGCCCCGGTCTGGCTGCCAACGACGGAGACAGCTACACCAAATAATGGTTCTCCTGTCCCTCCGTCAAATATGGTGCCCCTGATGGTGCCATTCTGGGCCGATACATTTGCAGACAGGCAAATCAGCCCCAAGCAAAGCCAGCCAAAGATTGAATTTTTCATGTTTTTGTTTTTAATAAATACAGCGATGTAATAGAAAAAGTAATGAAAGGGATACACTGGGCATCCCTTTCAAAAAATGATGTTACTAGTGGTAATTACAAGTCATCCAGATTGCCAGCGACAGCCGTCCAGGACCAATTGGCAAAAGCAGATTTATCTGCTCCCACGGTATTTTCTCCTTCAGCAACTGCTGTTGCATGTACATGCGTTCCATGACGGAATACATCTGCTAAGGCAACACCTTCGGGAAGGGTAACCTGGAGATTATTAAAGTTAAGGACTCCACTTTCGAAATTAGAAGCTGAATCGTCTCCATCCAGGGAAAAGTCACCCCTGCCTTCAGTAGCGGCGGGATCACCAAATCCATAGAAGTAAATATTTTGCAGGCTTGCCCTGGCCCCGTCTCTGAAATCTCCGAGTTCAGCAGCTTCATGACCGATTACCGTTCCGTTTTTAATGGTATGCGCGGCATTAAAGGAACCTTCGGGTCCATCTATTTCAAAAGCATGATCCGTTTCGCTTCCGGCTACGATGATAAAATTGTCCAACTCTCCTGCCCAGGATTGATCCGTATCTATGGCATCATCAGCAGAACTCCACACTATAGCATTCTTTACATTTACAGTACCACCAAACCATTCGATGCCATCATCTTCATTGGCCACAACTTCAATATTTTCGATTACGGTTGTTGAACCCACGCCACCCAGAGTCAGGCCGTTGATTTCATTTCCTTCGCCGATATTGGCACCTCCATGACGGATGGAGATGAATTTTAACATACCTGAATCATCATCAGGATCGTCTCCGCCATACAGGCCGTTGGTGTCGGATGGCGGAATGCCTTCTATTTGCACCTCGCTTACATCACCTGCCAGTGAACCTGGCGCATTGCCCAGGATCAGTAAACCTCCCCAAAGTCCTGTAATGTTAGGATCCAGGTTTGGACTGGCGATCATGCCGGGTTCGATTTCATCTGCTACAGAAGTAAAAATAATGGGTTGATCTGCGTTTCCTACCGCATTGATTTTAGACCCCCTGGCAATGACCAGTGCTGTAGCATTGGGACCTGAACCGGCTTCTCCTTTTACGATCACTCCAGGTTGTATGGTCAGGGTAGCTCCTCCAGTTACGGTAATCCGCTCTGTAAGGACATAAACTTTTCCGGTTTCCCAGGTAACATCTTCCTCAATGTTTTCTGTTATTCTTAAGGTTGTAGCTTCTTCACCTACGGTAAGTACGTGGGTGACAGTTTGAGAATCCCCATTGCTATCTGTAACAACAAATTCAAATACCACATTGCTGTTGGCATCCTCTTCTGTTGAAGCATAGGAAAATTCATGGCTGGCAGCAGTTTCTCCATTAAAATTAATGGTTTCTATTGTATCACCATTTTTTATGATCACCAAAGTTGCCAAACCATCGTTTGCAGTAATGTTGGCGGTTACGGGACCTACTCTTTGGCCTGCTTCAACCACAGCAGTTGGTGGAATTCCTGAGATGGTTACAAAGTTGTTGGGTTGCTCCTCTTCTCCACATGACGTAAGCAAGCCTACGGCCAGTGCAAAAGCGGTCAACCCTTTGAGAAATTTTTTCATGATAAGTAGTAGATTAATAAGTCAGACTAAACGATGTCGCAAAATTGACTTAAAAATCCCTGCCTACAGAAAGAAACGAATTATCAAATTTTAAAATTATCTTTGGAAAATTAATACTATGTTAACATTAATTTTAAAAAACCGGATTCAGGCCTCTACATCCACTTTTCCTGTTAACTCGGCTTTCAAAAACCTGGCGGTATAACTGCTGCCATGGCCTACCATGTTTTCCGGTTTTCCGCTAAACAATATCTCTCCACCTTTTGCCCCACCTTCAGGCCCCAGATCCACAATATGGTCAGCCACTTTGATCACATCCATGTTGTGTTCAATGATCAAAACGGTATTGCCCTTATCTACCAATTTATTTAACACCTCCAGCAAATGACCGATATCCTGAAAATGAAGCCCTGTGGTAGGCTCATCCAGAATATAGAAAGTCTTACCGGTATCTTTTTTGGATAATTCGGTGGCCAGCTTAACCCGCTGGGCTTCGCCACCGGAAAGGGTAGTGGCATGCTGGCCCAGCGTGATGTAATCCAGGCCTACTTCATGTAGGGTTTTAATTTTTCTCAATATCTTGGGCTGATTTTCAAAAAATTCCACGGCCTGTTCCACGGTCATGTCCAGGACATCAGCGATGGATTTACCCTTGAACCGTACTTCCAGGGTTTCCCTATTGTAACGCTTGCCTTTGCAGGTCTCACAGGGTATGTGTACATCGGGAAGAAAATCCATTTCTATAAGTTTCATTCCTCCGCCTTCGCAATCTTCACAACGGCCCCCTTTTACGTTAAAAGAAAATCTGCCTGGTTTATAACCCCTGATCTTGGCTTCCGGCAATTCCGTGAAAAGGGCCCTGATATCCGTAAACACTCCCGTATAGGTTGCCGGATTGGACCGGGGAGTCCTGCCTATGGGCGACTGATCCACTTCAATCACCTTGTCCAAATTTTCCAAGCCCTTAATCTCTTTGTAGGGCAGAGGTTCCTTTCGGGAATTGTAAAACTGCCGGTTGAGCAAGGGGTAAAGGGTTTCATGAATCAACGAGCTCTTCCCTGATCCGGATACGCCTGTCACACAAACCATGGTCCCCAGGGGAATTTCCAGGTCAACTTTCTTGAGGTTGTGCCCGCTGGCTCCCTTAAGCTGCAATTTTTTTCCTGTTCCTTTCCTTCTCTTGAGGGGCACAGGTATGCTCAATTCCCCATTGAGGTATTTGGCAGTCAGGCTGCCGGAGTGCAGCAGTTGATCCGGTGTACCACTGGCTACAATATGCCCACCATGTCTACCGGCTCCCGGGCCAATATCCACCACATGGTCGGCTTCCAGCATCATGTCCCGGTCATGTTCCACCACGATCACCGAATTGCCCAGATCCCTGAGGTCTTTCAGTGCATGTGTCAATTTCACATTGTCCCTTTGGTGCAAGCCAATACTGGGTTCGTCCAGAATATAGAGTACTCCCACCAGCTGAGTGCCGATCTGAGTGGCCAGGCGGATGCGCTGGGCCTCCCCTCCGGAAAGGGTTCGTAATGGCCTGTCCAGGGAGAGATAATCCAGTCCTATATCCAATAAAAAACCAATGCGTTTGCGGATTTCCTTAAGTACTTCTGCACCTATAATTTTTTGCCTCTCCGTCATCCGTTCCTCCAGATCAGCAAACCAATCTCCCAGGGTACTGATGTCCATCTGGGCCAGTTCCCCAATGTGTTTCCCCGCAATTTTAAAATGTAGGGCTTCTTTCTTTAGCCGGTATCCTTCACAATCAGGACAGGTGCGGGTACTGGTGAAGTCTGCGATCCATTTCTGGATTTTATCCGAGCCCCCCTCTTGCTGTTTTTGCAGAAAGTTCAATATGCCTTCAAAAGTGGTGGTCCACTTGGTGCCGGGATATTTCACAGAATCTACTGCAACCTCGGTTTTGTCTCCGTACAATAAAGTGTGGATGACTTTATCGTCCAGTTTTTCTATGGGAGTGCCCAGGCTGCCTTTATGGCGTTTGAGTATGGCTTCTATTTTTTTGAATATCCATATATCCCGGTATTCGCCAAGAGGAGCAATTCCTCCCCTGCTGATACTCAATGAGGGGTCAGGAATCACATTTTCCCTGGTAATCTCTTCTATTATACCCAAGCCATTGCAAGTGGGACAAGCACCATAGGGGCTGTTAAAAGAAAAAGCGTTTGGTGCAGGCTCGTCGTAACTAAGCCCGGTCTTGGGATCCATCAGGAACTTGGAGAAATAATCTATTTTGCCATTTTCATCCAACAACATCATGATCCCTTTTCCATGTTGCAAGGCGGTTTTCAGCGATTGGGTAATTCTGTACCGGTCTTCCTCCTCGGCTATCACCCGATCGATTACAATCTCAATATCATGGATTTTATACCGGTCGACCTGCATTTTGGGCTGCACTTCCTGAAGTTCTCCATCAATACGCACTTTGGAATAGCCCATTTTCCTTACCTGCTCAAAGAGCTCACGGTAATGTCCCTTTCTTCCTTTCACCACGGGGGCCAGAATGGATAATTTCTTGCCGGAGAATCCCTGAAAAATCTGCTCTATGATCTGATCCTCTGTTTGTCTGACCATTTTATCCCCCGAGAGGTATGAAAATGCTTCTGCTGACCGGGCATAAAGCAACCGCATGAAATCATAAATTTCCGTTACTGTGCCGACGGTAGATCTGGGGTTTTTGGAGGTGGTCTTTTGTTCTATGGAAATGACCGGCGAAAGGCCGTTGATTTTATCTACATCAGGTCGCTCCATTCCCCCCAAAAAAGAACGGGCGTAGGCCGAAAAACTTTCCATATATCTCCGCTGGCCTTCTGCGTAGATGGTGTCGAAAGCCAGAGAACTTTTTCCACTCCCGCTTAATCCGGTAATGACTACCAGTTTATTTCTTGGAATGCTCAGATCCAGATTTTTGAGGTTGTGTTCCCGGGCACCAAATATTTCTATATGGTCCTGTGAGGAATGGTTTTCTGCAGACATAGGTAAAGGTTTGCGCTATGGTTGAATTGTGAACAAAATTAAGCATTAGGCAGGGAAAGGCACTAATCCAAACCAAATAAACTCAAAACAAGACATAAGGTTCACTTTTGAGAGGGGCTTTATTTTTCTCTCATCTCCTCTTCTGTTTGTCCTGTAATGGTGGATTTTAATCCGCTCAGTACCAAATTCCACCAATAATGAAAAATAAATTTATGCTGGGCTCTTTCAAAATATACTTCCCCTTTGTTGAGTTTTCCAGATTTGTTGGGATTTTGGGAAGGGATTACTACCTTATTGGCCAAAAATGCCCCCAGTTTACGGAATATATTTTGGTCTCTTTCATAGTTTTTATCCAGAATTTCGATTTCCAGGTCTTTATATTTGACAATCACTTCTCCTGTTCCCTCCAGGTCATTGGCCTCAATGTTAAAAAACAATTGATCAAGGCGCCCACTTTTCAGGGCCACCCGGGTGGCAGGCATGATTAAATCATTGAGCGGGGCCAATACCATACCGCCAATGCTACCCTTCATAAAAAACTTACCGCTTTCATCGTTGATCAGGTAATCTGCCTGCATGTCGATCAGGCCCTTTCCCATTAACCTACCTGTTGCCAGAATATTTAGGGTGTCATTTCGCGCCAGTTCTTCTTCAATATTGGTAAAACCTGCAATTTTACCATTTACCTGGTCGAAAAATATTTTGCCTGCCGAGGGGGCCTGGGTATCGGGTCGTTCTTCGTATGCGATGTAGGCATCTTCTATGAAAATGGTTTTCAGGTGAAGTTGTTTTGGCAATTCATTCAGGATTTCATGAATCATTTTGGGGCGTTTCGAAGTGTCCTCCTGTTTTCTTTTATCCCTGAAAACCTCCAGTTGGATTTGTCCCAAATGAAGGCTGTCAGCTATGATCCTGCCTTGTCTGAAATACTCCTGAAAATCCATCCCATCCACCTGAAGTCGCCCATTGGAAAGCTCCATCCAATTGGTTTCTTTTTCAAACTGGTTGACATAAGCGTATTTTTCCAATTTGTTGTTAAAGGCCACCTGTTCGATAACCATTTTTCGCTCTGTCGTATTAAAAGAAAAATCTTTGGCCCGGATGGTGTTCCTGTACTCATTGATATGCACCTGAGCTTCATCCATATAACCTTCTATATTGTCTACCGAAAATAGTGCGTCAGGACTATCCCTGTCTTCCTTGCTTAGGTTTAGTCCATCTGCAAAAACAAATAAATCCTTGATGGACAACCTCACTGAATCGGTAGCAGCATCTTTGTTGTCAAATGAAACCTGATTTACCCGCAGGTGATTCAATCCGATATTCTGGTAATCCTTGCCTTCTTTGGCCTCACTCGACTCATCTTTGCCCAGCTCCTCCAAATCGGGGGTTACCGTTTCCAAAACCACATTCTCCAAATATGCCGAGTCCAGTTTGATACTGTTGAAAAACAAAAAATCCACCCATTGAAATCCGGTAAGGCTGGCTTCATCAAAACTTAGGTGAAATTTTATTTTTTCGGCATCCTCCAGGCTTTCCCCTGGCATGATTTCCACGGATTCCATTTTTAAAAATGTGCCCCTGTAATCATAATTCAGTTGTATATCTCCAAAACGTACCTCGTGGCCCGCAAAATCGTTTGTCCGGGTAATCATGTTGCTGACGATCCTTTCGGCATTGTTGTTCAGGTAGGTGTTTACCAACAAGGGAAGCAACTGAAAGAGGGCAAAGAGTACTCCAGCAATGATGAGTATGGTAATAATGGACTTTTTCATATAGGTAGGGATTGCCCGTTAAGATACTCATTATAATTAATTCCAGAGATAATTATTTTCTTAAACAGGTAGTTTAATGATATACTTTCTGCCTTTTCTAACGTTGAGTTGCCTGTTGATCAGCCATGAATTATAAATTTTCACTTCTTTGTAATTGCTGTTATGATCTTGTGCCCATTCTGCCAAGTTACCAATGCTTTCAGAAATTTCGATTTCCCTCAGGGAGGGCAGGGCATACAGATCATCCTGCTGCAATTCAAAGCCATATTTACCGGGGTTTTCAAAAATCTCTTTCAGAGCAAGTGCCCTGAACAAATACCTGCTGGTCTCTTCATTCAGGTACAAATCATAATAATCCGGACTCAACTGCTGGTTTTTCCTGCGGGTAATGCCTGCTATGCCCATGTTGTAACTGGCCGCCACACTGGTCCAATTGCCAAACTTGCCATATGAGGCCCTGAGGTATTTACAAGCGGCAAGCGTTGATTTTTCAAAGTGGTACCTTTCGTCCACATCCCGGCTTACTTCCAGACCAAAATCTCCTGCGGTGCCTTTCATAAACTGCCAAAAGCCTTTTGCCCCTGCGGGGGAAGTCACGTTCATCAATCCTGATTCTATCAGCGCTACATATTTAAAATCTCCGGGGATACCATTTTCTTCCAGGGTCTGCTCAATAAAGGGGAAAAATTTTCCCGCCCTTTTCATCATCAACAGCGTATTGGATTCCCAATAAGCATTGACATAAACCTCTCTTTCATAACGCTCATAGACTTCCGGGTCGTCCATGGGCACTTTTTCTCCGGCAAATTCCGGCGCATCAGGAAGATCAAAAATCCTTACCCTTGGAACATGTGCCGGTTGACTTTCCCTAATTTCAGCTGCCTGACTGTGTGCAGTATTCAGGTCCATTTTTCCGCCGCTGGGTTTTAGCCATAAATATCCTATCAGGACAAATTGTACGACTATCAGGATATATAAATAGGTGATGTGTTTGCTGTCCAAGTGATTAATAATTTGGAGATAAAAGATATTTGCTGTAGAAATTGTCAATAACGGCCACTGCTTCATCAGCGGTATCTACCAGGGCAAAAAGGTTCAGGTCTTCTTTATTGATATTGGCGTGTTCGGTAAGCACCACCTCTTTGATCCAATCCAACATGCCGGCCCAATAATTCTTACCCACCAAAACGATAGGAAACCTGCCAATTTTTTTTGTTTGAATCAGTGTGAGGGCCTCGAACAATTCATCCAAAGTTCCGAACCCTCCCGGCAACACGATAAATCCCTGGGAGTATTTGGTGAACATTACCTTTCGTACAAAGAAATAATCAAAAGTAATTAATTTGTCGGGGTCGATGTAGACATTATTGAATTGCTCGAAAGGCAGTAGAATATTAAGCCCCACCGACTTGCCTTTTTCAGTATGTGCCCCTTTATTTCCGGCCTCCATGATACCCGGGCCTCCACCTGTAATTACCCCATAGCCATGCCTTACCAGTTTGCCTGCAATGGATTCCGCTACCTGATAAAAATGATTGTCAGGATTGGTTCTGGCCGACCCGAAAAGAGTAACACAGGGGCCAATTTTCGCCAACTTTTCAAATCCTTCTACGAATTCGCTGATCACCTTAAAAACTACCCAGGAATCTGCGCTTTTTATTTCTGCCCAATCTCTTTCCTTAAAAGCTTTTTTAATTTTATCTTCTTCCTTCAACTGCTCCATTTTTACCTTTTTTCAAAAAATACCCATTAGTATATCCAACTAATAATAATTTATAAACACAATATATCCGATAAAAACAAAGGAAACAAGCAAAGGATTCATTTCAATTGATTATAATTTGCTATCAAAAGGCCATAACTTGTTCTGCACCGATGACGACGGGTACCCTCTCTGCGAGGGTGCGATTTTAGATAGTTCAACCTACTGAGAACATCCCAGGCACTTACGGCCGTCTGAACGGAGACGTAAACGCATATCCGATCTTACTGTTCCTTTTTCGGTTTCATTATGTTCCCGCTCTGGTTCAGATTGCTACGCGGGGCTCGCAATGACGGGGTCCTTCGTCACTGTGAGGGTGCAAACGGGAATAAAAAGGAATCGATAATAGCCCGGCACCCTTAGGTAATACGTAAATGGATTTGCGATCTTACCGTCCTCTCTTGGATTTCCTTAAACTCTTGCTCCGGTTCAGATTGCTCCCTTTTCAGGCTGAGCCTGCCGAAGCCCGGCAAGCTCAGGGACCAGGAGCGTTGGCGCGCATAATGGCGGGGTCCGTACAGCGACTGAAAAGCCTGATTTTCTCAATGTTAACCTCCCCAATGATTCTCTACCCTGGCATGCCCATTACCTCATGCTCGATTTCATACTCCTGCTTCAAAATCAGGAAAATCCGGGTTCCCCACCAAAAAATGCTTAATATCTAAGATTTTTTTCTTTAATTAAACCATGTATTCAATTTTCCAAACCGATTATTGGCCATTTGTTATCCTTTTAAGCAGTATTGGATTGGTAACCTTGTTGATTTCCAAATGGAGGTTTCACCCATTTATTGCATTGGTATTGGCCGCAGTGTTTGTGGGCTTGCTAAGCCCTGCACTGATTGCAGAAGAGGGGCTGATGGCCGCCTTTGAATCCCCCATGGAGGCCTTAGGCGATATGGCTGGCAATATTGCCTGGGTCATTGCGCTGGCAGCCATTATCGGCGCAGCCATGATGGAAAGTGGAGCTGCTGAAAACATCGTCAACCGGCTCCTGAAAACCATGGGTGAAAAGCAGGCTTCCCTGGCATTGATGCTTGCCGGATTTATCCTTTCCATACCGGTATTTTTGGATACGGTGTTTTTTTTATTGATTCCCCTGGGCATCACACTGGCATTGAAAACAGGGAAAGATTATGTCTTGTACGTGACAGCTATAGGTGGCGGAGCTGCCATAACGCACAGCATAGTCCCCCCCACGCCGGGTCCTTTGATTATGGCCGAAACCATGGGGCTGGACCTGGGTATAGTGATCCTTGCCGGGCTGTTTTTAGGTATTTTCCCGGCAGTTTTAGTGATCCTGGTGGGCAAAAGAATGAACCGAAAACTCAATATTCCGGTGCGGATCAATTTAAACGCCTCACCGGAGGTTGCCAAAAAATTATCACTTTCCCTGTCCCTTGCGCCGATTGTGCTACCCATTATTCTGATAGGCACTGCATCCTTGTTTGAGGCCATTACCGGTCGATTGCCTGACTGGCTGGCCCTGATGGGAAATAAAAATACGGCCATGGCAGCTGGCACAGGTCTTGCCTTGTATTTATGGGCCAGATCGCAAAACCTGGGAGCCAATGCGCTCTGGTCAAAAATAGGAAAACCCCTGGAGATTGGTGGTCTGATCATTCTGATTACCAGCGCAGGGGGGGCTTATGGAGCCATGATCGGCCAAAGCGGGATTGGTGATGCCATTAAATATGCCACAGATGGCCTGGACATCCACCTTGTTCCCCTGGCCTGGCTGATTGCAGCTGTGCTGAAAACAGCTCAGGGTTCGGGCACCGTAGCCATGATTTCCAGCGCAGCCATCATTACAGCCCTGATGGGAAACAATTTTGACCTGCCCTATCACCCGGTTTACCTGTTGATGGCTATGGGATTTGGTTCCCTTTTTGTATCTTGGATGAATGACAGTGCCTTCTGGGTAGTGGCCAGAATGAGTGGCCTCACTGAGAAGGAAGCATTAAAAACCTGGACACTTTTACTGGCCATTATATCCCTGGCAGGAATGCTGCAGGTTTGGTTGCTGTCCTGGATAGTACCTTTAACTTAAAAATAACCCAATTACCTATGCATGTATTGATTATCGGAGCAGGAGGATTTATAGGGAGCCGGCTGGCCATGGAATTCCGGCAAAATAACCCCTCAGCTTCCATCAGCCTTTTCGACCGACAATTCCCTGAATCCCTGAAAAAAGACCCAGGCTTTAGCTGTGTGGAGGGAGATTTTGGGGACCAGACTCAAACAGACCTGTTGCTGGAAAAAAAACCCGATTTGATTTTTCACCTCGCCGCAGTAGTTAGTGGTGAAGCAGAGAAAAATTTTGACCTGGGCATGAAAGTCAATCTCAAAGGTTCATTGCACCTGTTGGAAAAATGCCGTGCACTGGGGCATCAGCCCCGAATCGTATTTGCCAGTTCATGTGGTATTTTTGGCGGAGATGTCCGGCAGGTCATTTCGGAAAATACTGCCCCAAAGCCCAGAAGCTCCTATGGTACCCAAAAGGCCATCGTAGACCTGCTGATGAATGACTATAGCCGCAGGGGTTTTGTGGACGCCCGCTGCCTGAGGCTGCCCACCATCACAGTTCGCCCGGGAAAACCCAATGCCGCCACTTCCTCATTTTTAAGCGGCATCATCCGCGAACCACTGAATGGACAGCAGGCCAGCTATCCGGTAGATCCTGCATCGGAATTCTGGATCCTTTCTCCCAAACAGGTAGTGAAAAACTTTATCCATGCCGCCGCATTGGATGCGGAAGTGATAGGGGAGGACCGCTGCATCAACCTGCCGGGCCTGACCGTTTCGGTGCAACACATGATCGATTGCCTGGAAAAAGTGGCGGGACCAGAAGTAATCCAACGCCTTACCTACGAACCAGATCGTTTTTTGCAAAGTATTGTTTTGACCTGGCCACCCCATTTTGATACCCAAAAAGCGGATCAACTCGGGTTTACCGCCGACAGAGATGTGGAAGAAATTATCCGGAACTATATCCGGGAAGAAAATATTCAACTACAAAATTTATGAATGAGGAAGTTAAAACCGCTATCATAACAGGTGCCGGTTCAGGGATTGGCAGGGCAGTGGCACAAGCACTGGGCAGGGAAGGCTGGAGTCTGATCCTCACGGGTAGAAAAGAAGAGCCGCTTAAAGAAACAGCGCGGCTTTGCACTGGAAAAGGTCACCTGGTCTGCCCTGCAGATATTACCGACCCAGCCGATGTAAGACAACTTTTTTTAAAGACGGAGCAAAGCTTTGGCCGGCTGGACCTGTTGTTTAACAATGCCGGTGTAAATGCCCCTTCAGTACCTTTGGAAGAACTGGCCTTTGCCGATTGGAAAATGGTCATAGACACCAACCTTACAGGTGCCTTTCTTTGCACCCAGGAAGCCTTCAGGCTGATGCAGAAACAGCGGCCAAAAGGTGGGCGCATCATCAATAATGGATCACTTTCAGCGCATGCCCCCAGGCCCTTGTCAGTGGCCTATACCGCAAGCAAACATGCCATCACCGGCCTCACCCGATCCACCAACCTGGATGGCAGGCCTCACGATATCGTCTGCGGGCAAATCGATATTGGCAATGCGAAAAGCGCCATGACCCAAAAGATTGAAAAAGGCATTCTGCAGGCAGATGGGACGCACAAGGTTGAGCCTACCATGGATGTGGCTGAGGTAGGCCGGGCTGTTGTCTATATGGCTGGCCTACCCCTGGATACCAATATTCCCTGGATTACAGTGATGGCCAGTGGCATGCCTTACATGGGTAGGGGTTAAAATGGCCCGTTTTGCTTCCCAATGGGTAAAACAATAGGAATAATCCCTATTTGGTCCAGCTCTTAAATATTGAAACATGTTAATCTTCCTGCATATGCGTCCTTTCCTTATTATTTTGATTCTGCTGCTGGGGGCAGCTTGCCAGCATCCGCAATCCACCACAATTGAAACAAGTGCTGAATTTACCCGGGTCAACTATAACCGACCGGATGCCACCGCTTTCCTGGGTGTTGGACTTTGGGCCTGGCCCCTGCCTATGGACTATGACGGGGATGGTGACATGGATCTGCTGGTTTCCTGCCCGGACAAGCCCTTTAACGGGCTTTACTTTTTCGAAAATACCAGTGGGGAAGCCTTTCCGGTATTTGCTCCTCCGGTACGGTTAGGAGATGCCATTTCCAAGGTTCAGATTTCACATACCGGACTGGGGGCACCAAAGGTGACCATTCCCGGTGCCGAACTTCAGGATTTCCGCACAGCCCTTGATTCCCTGCCTGAGGCGCTGTTTCCTATTGAAGAACTCACCAAGGATTTAGGGAAGAGCCCCCGCTTCAATCAATGGAAAATGGCCGATTACGATGGAGACGGAGACCTGGATATACTGGTCGGTATGGACGACTGGTCGGACTATGGCTGGGACAACGCTTATGATAGTACCGGCATTTGGGTGAATGGCCCCTTGCATGGTTATGTGTACCTTTTGGAAAACCGGGACGGTGAATACCATAACCGCGGGCGGCTACAGGGCGGGGGAGAGGAAATCGACGTGTACGGCGCTCCTTCTCCTAACCTGGCGGATTTTGATGGGGACGGGGACCTGGATTTGATTTGTGGAGAATTTCTGGACCGCATGACCTATTTCGAAAACGTGGGCAGCCGGGAGCAACCTGTATATAGCAAAGGCGTATTTTTGGAAAACCAGGAAGGTACCATCAAAATGGACCTGGAGATGATCATCCCTGTGGCCGTTGATTGGGACAAGGATGGCCATGTAGACCTGATTGTAGGGGATGAAGACGGCAGGGTGGCCTGGCTGCAAAATACCGGGGAAATCCACAAAGGGATCCCGGAATTCACTTCTCCCAGGTATTTCCGGCAGCAAGCCGATCATTTGAAATTTGGTGCCCTCGTAACTCCCGTAAGTGTGGATTGGGACCAGGATGGAGATGAAGATATCATAGCCGGAAATTCGGCCGGCCACATTGCCTTTATCGAAAATCTAAGTGGTGGGCCTGAACCCCGATGGGCAGAGCCGGAATTACTGGAAGTAAAAGGGGAGGCCATACGCATACAGGCTGGAGACAATGGGTCCATTCAGGGGCCTGCCGAAGCCAAATGGGGCTACACCACCCTCTCTGTGGCGGACTGGGATGGTGACGGTCATCAGGATATTATCTTTAATTCCATCTGGGGCAAAGTGGAATGGATCCAAAATACCGGAACGGAACTCCAGGAACCCCAGCCCGTCAGGATAGACTGGGGAGATCAGGATCCGCCCTATCCGGCCTGGAATTGGTGGAAGCCGGCCGCAGATGAACTGGTTACCCAATGGAGAACTACCCCCTATGCCATCGATTGGGACAAAGATGGGATCATGGACCTGGTCATGCTGGACCATGAGGGCTATCTGGCCTGGTATCAGGGCAGCAGCAAAGAAGGAACCACCATCCTGAAGCCGGGAAAAAGAATCTTTTTTGGCAAAAACGGAGCAACCTTTAACAACAAAAATATAGTTGAGGATACAGGAGATGGCCTGCTACGGCTTAATACCGCAGAGGCGGGTAGCAGTGGCAGAAGAAAAATCACTTTTGTGGACTGGGATAATGATGGCGACCTTGACCTGTTGGTGAATAGTCTGAATGTATCCCTTTTCGAAAATATCAACCAAAGCCCGGATAAAGTAGTTTTTCAATACCACGAGCCGTTCACCGAGCAAATGCTTGCCGGTCATACTACTAGTCCTACTTTTGTGGATTGGGATAAAGATGGCGTTTGGGAATTGTTGGTAGGGGGCGAAGATGGGCATTTTTATTACCTGCCCAGGTAAGAATTTATGGTGTCAAAATTATTTTCTGGACTGAATCCGGACAAGTTCGATTAAAACATGGAGGTATTCCCTGTTGAATAGTGGTACATTTTCATATTGGCTGTAGATTTGTAAAAACTTTCACCGCAAGATTTTCCGGATTCATCCCTATTAAAAACGATAGGGAGATATTAAATTCTAAAATCAAGTAGAATTTTGAAAATTTTTTTTTAATTGTCTTTTAATAATTAATTGGATTATACTGGTTTTATAAATTGGACCTTAATCTTGTGAATTGATTCTTCTTTCCTCTTTCTTTTTGTTTCAAGTGAACTGCATTTTTAAAAATGACACAATTTAAGGAAACATGCGTTTAATGCATTGACCGTCATAGCAGTTAAGATCGTGATTTTGATTAGTGCCAGATCCTGTGGTCAAGTGTGATCCCGACCGCTTTTGAACCCAATATTGGTGACAGGTTTACCAGATCCCGTTTAACAGAATAAGTATTCGTTAGCGGCTGGGCTTTGGCGGTTATATTATCAACCCAAAAATAAACGATCATGAAAACCAACAAGAAGACGAAAATCAGCATGGTCAACCCCGATGCTGCAGGGGTCGACATCGGAGGTTCGTTTCATTTTGTAGCCGTTCCGGCAGACAGGTCGTAGACTCCCGTAAGAAGGTTTGGCAGTTTTACCAGAGACCTTCATGAACTGGCAAAATGGCTGAAACAATGCCATATAAAGACGGTGGCGATGGAATCCACAGGTATTTATTGGCTACAATTGTTTTTAATACTTGAGGAGTACGGTTTTGAAGTTTTTCTGGTGAATGCACAACACATTAAAAACGTTTCGGGAAGAAAGACAGATGTACTGGACTGTCAATGGATTCAACAGCTGCATTCATATGGACTGCTTTCTGCCAGTTTCCAGCCCGAAGAAATGATTAGGACACTCCGCGGTTACATGAGGCACAGGAAAAACCTCACCCAGGACTACTCTACCCAGGTCCTGCGCATTCAAAAGGCCTTCGAACAGCTCAATGTGAAGCTACACAATGTAATTACGGACATCACGGGAAAATCTGGCCAGCTCATCATACGGGCGATACTTGCCGGGGAACGTGACGCCGGGAGACTGGCCTCGCTTGCCTCAGACAGAGTCAAGGCAAAAAAAGAAGATATCATACTCTCCCTGGAAGGTAACTGGAAGGACGGGCCGCTGTTTGAGTTGAGGCAGTCATTCGAGCTTTACCTGATATACAAACAAAAGATAGCCGAATGTGATAACCAAATTAAGGAGCACATGGAAATACTGGCAAGCAAGGAAAACACCGAACTAAGTCAGAATCTTCCAAGAAAAGTATATACTAAGAACAGGCTGAACTTTAACGCAACCCCATACCTGAAGAACATTACGGGTGTAGACCTAACGGAGGTATTCGGAATAAGCGAGGTCAGCGCTATGGAGATCGTTTCAGAAGTCGGCCTTGATCTTAGCAAATGGCCTACGGAGAAGCACTTTATCTCCTGGCTAAATCTCTGTCCCAACAACCGAATATCTGGAGGAAAACTATTGAGAAACAAACGGAAGAAGAGTAAAAACAAAGCAGGGCAGGCTTTTAGGATGGCAGCATATGCGCTCCAGAGAAGCGAACACTACCTCGGGGCCTTTTACCGAAGGATGAAGGCAAAAGGAGGCCCACTGTACGCTACCAAGGCAACGGCCAGAAAACTGGCTGTGATTTTTTACAACATGATCGGAAACCAGACGGAATTCACCCCTATTCCCATTGAAGAATACGATAAAAAATTTAGGGATAAACGCATGGTATACCTTAAAAGACAGGCATCAAAATTAGGTCTTGAATTGGTAGAGGCAGTGCTTTAGTTTAAACTGTTTCTTAAGAGACAAAAAGAAACAAAAAATTCAAGACAAAAAATCCTTCCTCCCGCCACCCAGCCGCGCACCTCGGTTTTTTGTCGGCCCAGGGCTCTTTTCGTATATCAATAAAATTTTTGTTTTATTTTTTAGCCTCTTAATTCACTTGGGCAAGTGATTAATAGACTAAAATAGGAAAGATACTAACATTAGAAAATTCAATTTTCAGTACATCACTACATGTGATTCACCCTATATCCGGATAAATGGGATTAAACATGGAGGTTTGCCCTGATTAATAAAAGTACAATTTCATATCGGCTGTAGATTTGTAAAAATCTTCACCGCAAGATTTTCGGGATTCATCGCAAACTTTTTCAGGTTGATCTCCTTCCCGGATTCAGGCCCTTTATCCTCCTTATGTTTGACCTATAAATCATTCAACAATAGTCTGCCAGCTGGCAGGCATAAATCGAAAAAAC
This sequence comes from Cyclobacterium sp., assembly GCF_014762705.1. Classification (GTDB taxonomy): domain Bacteria; phylum Bacteroidota; class Bacteroidia; order Cytophagales; family Cyclobacteriaceae; genus Cyclobacterium. The sequence goes on from NZ_JABURL010000013.1 coordinate 46,428, forward strand.
ATGAAAAACATAATGAAAATTTCCGTAATAGTCGCATTAGTTCTGGTATCCTTAACCAGCATGACGCCTGTCCCAACCAATACCCTGATCAGTAGCCATGAGGGTAAAAATCTGTTTTTTACCCTGGATTCCAATGCTAAATCCTCGACCATAAAAATTACAGATAAAACCGCCAATACCTTATTTTATACTACCGTATATGACAACAATTACGCTAAAAAGTTTAACCTGGAACAACTGGCATCGGGCACCTATTACTTTTCCATAGATAACCCTCAGGCCAGCGTGACTTACACGCTTGATGTCAAAGGCGATAAAATAGCCATCACCCAAAAAGAGGAAAAAATCGCAACTTCTGTCTTTAAAGTAATTGGAGACAAAGTGATTTTAACTTTATCGGACGAAGAGCTGAAAAAAGTGGACATAAAAATCACCAACAGCAGCGAAGACGAAATATTCAGTGCTTCTGAAAAGGTAAATGGAAGTTTTGACAAAGTTTTTAACTTTGAAAAAGCCATAAAGGACGAATATACCATCACCGTAAAAGATGGGAAAAAGACCTACTTCCAACATTTCACAATAGATTAACTCAGGAAAACTCAATTAAGGGGAATGGATTACCCCAGAGAAACCGGTCTTTACAGGTCGGTTTCTTTTTATGCCTTTTCAGGCGATACAAATTCAGGACAGCAATAATTTTATTATTCAATTCTTATTCAAAATGCTTACCTTAGGCTAGCTGCGACACAAATCGTATGGAAAGTACAAATGCTATTAGTCAATATTACCAAACTCCATCTTCCTAAGGGTACCGGGAGCTGTTTTTCCTGTACTATCGCAACAAACCATGAGAAGAGATGATAACCTGTATCGCCATAGATGACGAGCCCCTGGCCTTGGAATTGCTGAAAGACTATATCAGCAAAGTACCCTTTTTAAAGTTGGTAGCGGTTTGCAGCGATGCTTTTGAAGCCATGGAAGCACTCCGCTTACATACTGTTGATCTGGTATTTGCCGATATCCAAATGCCTGATCTGACAGGATTTCAGTTTATTTCCAGCCTGAAGGTGAAACCCATTGTTATCTTCATCACCGCCTACAACCAATATGCCGTAGACAGTTATGACCTGGATGTGGTCGACTACCTGGTCAAGCCGGTACCGCTGGAGCGGTTTATCAAATCCTGCAATCGGGCCAGGGAACTTCATGAATTGAAAACAGGCAAGTCCCTCTCCACTGCAAATATCCCCGACCATTTTTTTGCCAACGTGGATTACAGTCAACTTAAAATCAGGTTTGATGATATCCGCTGGTTGAAAGGCTATGGGGACTACATCAAATTCCATCTCAAAAGCCAGGAACAGCCGCTACTGGTACGGATGAGTTTCAAAGAACTTGAAAGGATTTTACCGCCCGGGAAATTTATCCGCATCCATAAATCCTATTCCGTGGCGCTGGCAGAAATTACCGCTATTCGCAAAAACAGTCTTTTTTTGGGGGATCAGGAATTTTCTATCGGGGAGTCCTACCGGGAAGAGGTGGAGAAATGGGTGCGTAGCGGGAATTGAACCTGTGATACCATTGGTTAATTACCAGGTAATGTCCATCCGGACAAACCCCATTTCATCTTCCAGGTTTTCAAACAGCCATAATTTCCCATCCTTACTAAAATGAAAAGGAGGGCGTTCATCTGTTGATTGGATATGGCATTCTGCGATTAATTTGAAATCTTTGGTTCAAACATTAAGGTAAACATCTGTAGGTTTGTTGGGAGAATAAAACTGTCCTTCTTTGTCAAGAGTGATTTTGCGGACATTATTCAGTTTACCCAAATTGATTTTTTCAATTGTGATGTTCATTTGCTATTAAATTTGTCACCCTTCCAATTTACAGGATTGTTGATGATATAATCAGAAATCCGTTGATATGCTGCGTCATTTCTAATAATGTGATCGTGAAAACGGGATTGCCATCCATTTTCTAATCCCAAACGGTTGGCGTGTTTGGTAACGGCAGATTTGTAGGATCCAATTATTGACGAAACCGTATTTTTTCCGATATTTTGAAACCGGGTTTGTCCAATTGTAGGGGAATTTGGTGTTTTGTTGTTCATTTGTTTCCATGGTATTTGCGACGATTGTAGGGACGGGGCATGCCCCGTCCCTACAACGTTCGGTCCATCAACACGTCCATCGTTTTCAACCTCCGGTTTATCCAATATCAATATTCCATGAATATGATTGGGCATAACCACAAAATCACCCAGTCCAACAAATGATGCATGGTTTGGGATTTCGTGCCACAAAATATCGGCAATCACACCCATGGGGGATAATTTCATTATCCCATTATCGATTTCACCAAAAAAATGTTCCCGCCCTCGGGTACATATGGTGATGAAATACGCCCCATTCCAACCGTAATCCCACCATTGGGCACGTGCTGATGCATTGCGGTATTTATTTTTATACCTATCCATGATAACAGACTGAAAGTTAGACCAAAAAAGGAAAAATGTGCTTATAGGGTTTCATAACCGCTGTTTCCTTTTCTTCTCATTTGCCACCACCCAACGGTATCTCAATCTAATTGGTTTTTGGGTTTTTTGAAAGAATTTTTTACCAACTGCTCAGGCACCCTCTAAATTCATAATGTATTATTCAGAACCCATTGGGTTTTACTATAGTCCAAGTGACCAAAAAATCGCTGAAATAGTCAAATTAAATAGGGTAGACTTTTAGGGGTCAGTATACTCCGGATTATTTAAAACCAAGGTGTCAATTATCATTCGTCTACGGTCTGAAACGTCTTGACCGCCGACCAATCACTCCAATTCAGGTTTTGATCACGGTAACGAACCCGCCAATAATACCTGGTATTGGGCGCAAGTCGCTCCGTTTTTTCATCCGTTAAGTCATCGTCCTTTTGTCGGTTTTCTTTGTAATACCAATTCTGAAATTGTTGCCAGCTCTCAAAATCCAATTTTTCAAAACTCTTCGATGTTGACATTTGCCAATGTGAAGCGGCGTGAAAGGTACCCGAATAATCGCTGGTGAAGGGGCTGGCTTTCAAGACGGCACACTTGATGGAAACCCCTGATCCCGTTGGCGAAACAGCTTCCGGGGTATCCGGTTTGCGTTCGTTTCTCCATACGGTAATGCTATCTCTCAATTCATTCTCCCGGTGCGCGATGGTATTGCCGCGGCTGATTCGTTTGATGGTAAATTTTGGATCGCTTCTATCGCCATCTACAGACACCATGACAAATCCGTATTCGTCTTGCGTAACGGTAAACTCATCATAATCCCTGCCTTCAAATTCACCCCAGTTATCGATGGCACCTCCTGCTGAGGCCACATTGATCCAGAGGTGTTTGTGGTCCCTGGACTGTCCCCTGGAATATCCGTGGGTATGGCCAAAAAAGTGAATACTGGGCTTTCCGGTTTTGGTCGAAAATTGTTCCAATTCTTTAACGATCCGCCCGGTAAAGTCTTCTTCGCCCGGAATCCAAAGTTCTGACTTAAACGGATGATGCAATTGCGCAAAAACGAAATCGATTTTATCATCCTTTTCTGTGTCAGCCAATAGTTCTTTTAGCCAATCCAATTGTTCCCGCAGATCCCTGTAACCATCGTTTGAGTCCAAACCAATTACCCGGGTGTTGCCGTAATCTTTGTACCACCAATGTTCTGCATAGGCAGGCGTGCCGTTCTCAGGCAAACTAAAATACTTGAAGTAGTATACGGAATTGCGCTCATGGTTTCCGGGTACGGGATATACCGGTACTTGGGCGAATAGTTTCTCTGCGGGCTTAAAAAAATGCTCTTTCCATTGAAAAAATTTAGCGCCATTTTCTACCAGATCTCCCGGTATCAGCACCATTGCCAGGTTATCGGGTAGGGACCCTCCAAACTCTTTTTCAAGATAGCCAATCACCCCCTCGTTCAACACTTCCCTAAATTTATCAGGTTGATTGTGGTCATACTGCATATCGCTCATCGCAACCAACTTAAAATCTTTACCGTCGCTAGAAAAGGGAGGTGTTTTAAATTGAAAAATATCTGACCGAGCATTTCCGGTACGCACCCGGTAATAGTATTCGGTAAACCGTTCCAACCCGGTAATTTTAACGGTATGTACCCGTACATCGTCAAAATTGATCGCTTCAGAAGTACCGGTAACTTTTTCGCTTAGATTGGGACTGGTACCCCATTCCACGATACTCTCTTCGCCCTCGGAGGTTTGCCACATGACAATTGCCGAATTTGGCTCCACATCTTGAAGGTAGGGTTTGATTTCTATCACCTGTGCCAGGGATTGAAAGCAAATACCCGCAAACATTGCGAATAAAGCTGATTTAAATACCATTTTCAATTTGCAAATTACCTTTTTCGTTGATTACAAAAATTGCGCGCTGAAAAAACTCCAAGCAGGAATTTATTATGCACAAGGCAAGGTACTATTTTCGCAATAAAAAAAGTAAACCAGCTTTGAAATTGGCGGATAATTCTCCAGGGTCCTGCTTTCCCATTGCCTTCATGAAAAGTCAGATAGCATCCCCTTCTCCTATTCTTTAGGCGGTTCCGCATACGGTTGGTTTGGGGTTGCGGAATGCAACAGTTAAATAGGGTAAAATAATGATTGATGTATAGACAAGCCTGACCTTTGTTCTCGATAAGCATTCAAGGAAATCTGTATGATGTTCGTTACCCTGGTTGGGTTGCCCTGGCTGGCATCTGGATTCGCTCAATTTGAACATCTGACCCGAGTCAGGATACGCTACCGGAATCGTCTGGCCTGTCGGGATTGTTAATTCGCTGTAAATACCGTCTGCTGCCCAGATTTTTTATCTGCCGTTCTCTTTCCATTGCCTCATCCCGGCTAGAAACCTCTTCGCAATGAACCATTGTCCAGGGATTTCCCATGGATTGATTTATTTCTTCCAATTTAATTTGTAAGCAGTTAGGGCTATTTCCTTAGCAAGGTCATTTAGTAAACATTATTTGTGTATTTTTTAATTAATTTTCGGGTAATAATTGAAATATGTTCGAATATGACCCCAAAAAAAGCGAGGCCAATAAAATCAAACATGGTATTGATTTTGAATATGCGAAAGAGCTATGGGAAGATTCCAATAGGGTAATTATTGAAGCCCGGACTACTGATGAAGAACGCTATTTACTTGTAACCTCAGTTCGATTCTAGATAAGGTTAATAAAAATATAAACCAAAAAATAAAGTAAAGAATCCAGATTGCACAAAATCCCCCTTAAAAAGGGGAAAGGGGGATTTTTTTGTGAACGCCCCATTCCAGAGAGCGTTATGAATAATAGGTTTGAGTCATAATGTAATTACAATTTTTATGAAAGAATAGATACTATAATTCATAAAGTTTTAAAATCGAACTCAGTTCATCAATGAGCGGAGCTCCTATTATCTATTTTGATAACAAATGTCAGATTATCATGAAGATAGAGGTTTAGTTAGATGATAGGTTTGTAGCGAAACTAGATGAAATGTTTTGGTCAGCTGTATTTACGATCAGAAATGGGGCTGTCAGGATTATATCGGTCAGAAAATCAAGGAACAATGAAATCGAGCATGTTCCTAGCGACACACGGAGGAATGATTATCCAACATGCGAGATTCCATGTGGCCTATTAAAAACAAATTATAAACATGAAAAAGGAAATCTATTTCAGCAGCTAAATTTGATGAAAAGTTTGAAAAGGAGGAGGATTTGTTTCCTAACCTGCAAACTGATAAAATATCCAAACCTGGGTTAAAAGCCCGTCGGGTGAGTGTTGATTTCCCTGAATGGATGGTTCAGGAACTGGATCGTGCTGCCCAAAAATTAGGTATTACCAGACAAAGCCTGATTAAAGTTTTCATTTCTGACAAATTAAAAGAAACGCATTGAATTATTTTACTCGGAACATCTGAGTATTCGCTATTACTTTCTCAAAGCCCGGGCTTTTGATTTGCTGCTCCCTAACTAGGCATCCGCACGGTTTTTGACTGATTCAGCATGCACCATTTTCCCGGGAATTCCTCCTTTGTGGATTTTTTTCTGTCTGAATTGAGTCGCTGAATGCGTTCCTCAATATGCTGGGTATGGCCAACGTAATAGCGGTTTAGGGAAGGGGAATATAGTATGTATACAAAGAAATTCATAAAAAAAGCCAGGCTGGAATCCCAGTCTGGCTCAACTCTCGTCGGGGTGGCGGGATTTGAACCCACGACCCCTTGCACCCCATGCAAGTACGCTACCTGGCTGCGCTACACCCCGAGATTTATTAATTACTATTCATTATTTCAATTTCAATCCGGGATTTAAATCCACGACCCTCCCGACCTCAGTCGGGATACGCTACCTGGCTGCGCTACACCCCGAGATTTATTAATTACTATTCATTATTTCAATTTCAATCCGGGATTTAAATCCACGACCCTCCCGACCTCAGTCGGGATACGCTACCTGGCTGCGCTACACCCCGAGATTAGAAAAGAAATAAATGAACATCCTTTCTCAGTTTGGATTGGCAAATTTATACTTTTTTCAGGTAAAAAAAAGGCTTGCATTTAAAAAATCCCTTAAAAGCAAGGGGCAGCTGTTTGAAGGGGGTTAAAGCCCGGGCCAGCGTTTGCCAGGATAAACTTTAAGTCGCTGGTATTGAACCTATAGATTTGCAGGAAATAAAATTTATGAAAAATCCAGGCAGCCTTATTTGGAAAAAAATAAGTAACCTGTTATGTTTGCATCTCAATTAAGGAAATGCCCTTAAAAGACGATTATTCCTCCTTAGCTCAGTTGGTTAGAGCATCTGACTGTTAATCAGAGGGTCCTTGGTTCGAGCCCAAGAGGAGGAGCAAAAACCTGCCAATGGCAGGTTTTTTTTTATGTCTTTATACAAGGATCAGAATAATGTATAAATCCTTTATTCGGAAACCCTCGACAAGTATTAGGTTGGTCAAACGGGAGACAGGGGTAAGAGACTCAGTTTTCACAATGATCCCGAAAAGAACAACAACTGGACGTAATGCGGTACTCCATGTGTGGCGAAAATTTCAATGGCCTTTCCCCCACCAGCCGTCAGAAAGCTGAGTTATTGGCGGTAGTTTTTAGTCAAAACTTTTTTATTCAGGTCCATATTCATGTAAATTTTTATGGCTAGAATGATAATCAAAAACCAAATTAAAGATGAGAATCCAATATAGGAAGCAAGTTTTCCAAAGACAAATGGCATTATTGTTATGCCAATGTAGGCGGAAGCCATTTGCAAACCCATAATTGATTCCGAATTAGTTTTCCCAAAATTGTGTGGCGTATTGTGCAATAGGCTGGGAAATATAGGCGCACAACCAAAACCTATTAAAAAAAAGCCCGGTAAGATGGTGGCTTGGAATGGCAAAGTAAGGGTCAATATTCCTGTTAAGATTAATCCCTGGCCTAATTTAACCAAAGTTTGATTGTCCATTTTTAATGAAACGAAACCAGAAATGAATCTCCCAATTGTAATTCCTGCATAGTATATTGCCACAAATTTCGCGGCATCTTCAGCCTTAAAATCCCTTACCAAAACAAGGTAACTTGCACCCCATAGACCAAAGGTTGCTTCAATCGTGCAATAGCAAAAGAAAACTGCCAAAGCTGACTTGATTCCTGGTATCGAAAGTAGTTTTATTAAAGGTAACTTAGATTTTGAATCGTCGGAGTCATTTTGGTTTTTCTGTTTTCTGACCCATAATGGAATTGACATTAGCAAAATAATGACCAAGCCCATTTGAACCCATCCTACCGTACTATATCCTTTTGTCCATGATTGTCCCATTGCTAAATATCTTGCCATTAGGACAGGGCCAATAGCCGCCCCGACTCCCCAAAAACAGTGCAACCAGTTCATGTGAATCGCCCTAAAATGGAGCGCCACATAATTATTCAGTGCCACGTCCACACATCCAGCACCCAAACCTAGAGGAATAGCTAGAAAGCAGATGAAAATAAAATTTTCCGAATGCGCAAACCCTAAAAGGGCAAGAGCGGTCATCAAAACACTAATGGTTGTTATTGTTGCAACGCCGAAACGTTGGATAAACCTGGCACTAAATAAACTGGATATAACCGTCCCCGAAGCGACTATCATTGATATAATACCAGCAAAATGTATAGGTACGTTTAAGCTTTTGAACATTGAAGGCCAGGCCGAACCAAGCAGGGAATCTGGTAAGCCGAGGCTTATGAACGCCAGATAAATTACTACCAATAACAGTATTTTCTTCATTTATTGATTTCTGTTTTTTGATCTATTTGAATTTTGCAAATTACTTTCAACTAATGGCTAACAGCAACCCTTCCTGTTATTTCCTTTATGGCCTAATGAAGGAATTCCGGCTGAATATAGGGAATTACCGAAACCATTAACTAGTTTTTGATTTTAATTGTCCGGAAAGTTGCCAGGCATTTGGAAAGATTGTGGTGACTTTTTACAGTTTCTTATCACTTTGGGATAAGGCATAAAAAAAGTCCTGCCAGCAGCTAAAACCGTCACGAAAATTCAGTTAGGAAATAAAGGCGCGTGGTCTTATTTTAAGGAGTAGATTAAAGTAGTAATGTTGAGGCTATCTTTATAATCTTCCATCCAATAAAAAACCTCCAAAAAACAACCTTCGGGGATTGGTGAAATTTCAATTGTTGTCCAGGTATCGGATAGCTTTCAGCGGTTTCAGCTGCTTTCGGGCCAATAAGTGATCCGCAATAAGGTCAATCAAGTTTTTTTAAACGTACACTCACCCTCCTTTAGATCTTCAAACTTTTCCCGGAAAGCTTTAAACACCTTTAATAGTTCTGTCACCTTTTCAACGTGTTCGCGATTTAACATTTTAGTGCTCGTGAAACTGGCATTCTTAGGGAACTGAATGCCGGATGATTACCCGTAACCATATTAAACCGCTATTACTTCCTAATAGCATATCTCCTAAACGTATGACTTGTCTTAATAAAACCTAAATAGACGATATATTTTTATTGACTATCAATAATGAACATTTCATCACTAAATTATTCATTTTTACTGCTTTATTAACTATTTATTATCATCTAACTTAAATTACAGGCGCACAAAAATAAAAACTTATTTTTAGATATTATATTACAATATTCTAATACTATCTTACTTTAATTTATAATACAAGAAGGAACCATCCTTTAATATTTGAATTCCTGAAAAAAATGCTTTTTAAATACATAAAAAGAATCTATATTAATCATTTAAGAAATAAATTCTTAAAAAGAAGTCTAACTGTTTGTCATACTTGGTTTTTCAGGATTGTTTTCCCGATAAGACTGGATTTGTCCGTTAGCATCCTGCAGGTGGGAAATTGCAAGTCGGTATAGAGATTCAAGAAATGCTGTCAGCCTGATTATTTTCCGGGTTTCCGGTGACGGAATAGGTAATGTTGGATAGGGAAGTGGCAATAAAAAACTATTAAGTGATTTCGCTAAGCTGGTCCGTGAAAACCAGTCTAAAAGTGAAAATTTTTACCAACTACTTATTACGATCATTTTATTCAAGCCTTGGTGGAGAGGAATGCAATATTCTGCCTACTCCCGCAAACCTATAGCAACGATCTTACTAACATTTATAGCAGTAGATGAAAAAGGAGGATGGGAAAACCACCCTAGTCATAAATTCTTCCTGTCACTATAACTCAATTAAATTTTAGTAAACCCAAAACCCAGAGCACTATGTCCACAGGATAGAACGAAAAAAGTATCGAGCAGTATTAAAAGCCGGGACAAGAAAAAAGCATACAGATCTCGGTTTCAATCCAGATTTATTTAAAATGAAGAAAAATGAAAAAAAAACTATTTTATGAAGATTTTGTAAATCTTCCCCGCACTACCATGCGGGTTATACAATTATGTTTGTTTGTGTTTGCCACAACTTCTTCGATATTCGTCTGCCGCATTTCCTATGCGCAGGACACAAACATTGAGCAATCCCAGCAAAAAACGGTCACCGGTGTCGTAACCGATACCGAAGGTCTTCCTTTGATTGGGGTTGCGGTTTTAGCAAAAGGCACCTCCAACGGAACCGTTACGAATCTAGACGGTGAATTTTCACTTACCATTCCCAGGGATACGGAAACTTTGAATTTTTCTTACATAGGGTATCAAGCACAGGAAGTAGTGATTGGATCACAGTCAACATTCAACATTACAATGTCTGAAACTGCAGTTGGATTGAAGGAGGTAGTTGTTACTGCACTGGGTATTTCCCGTGAGAAAGAATCATTGGGATATTCGGTAGGAACCGTTGATGGGGAGGATTTAAATAAAACGCCCCAGGCAAGTGTACTTAGTTCAATGCAAGGGAAGATAGCCGGTGTACAGATTTCTCAAACCTACGGAGTTAAAGGTTCTTCCATGAATATGGTAATCAGAGGAGCATCATCTTTAAACTCTGATAATCAACCTTTGTTCGTTATTGATGGTGTGCCCGTTTACAATACTACAGATAACCTATTCAATCAGGCTGACCTTGGCAATGCTATTTCAGACATTAACCCAGAGGATATAGCATCAATGTCCGTATTAAAAGGACCTAGTGCTGCGGCTCTTTACGGTTCGCGTGCGGCGAATGGAGTAGTACTCATCACGACGAAATCAGGCACAGGTAAGAAAAAAGGCTTAGGGGTGGATTTCAATTCTTCCTTCATTATAGATAATCCGTATGCGTATCTTCCTGTTCAAAATGAGTTTGCCTCAGGGCAGGAAGGTGCATTTGTATTTGAAAACGATGCATATGAATTTTGGGGACCTAAATTAGACAAAGGGTTTATTGCACAACAACGAAATCAGGATAGTCCAGGCGAATTGGTTTCTCATGAAAACAATATAAATCGTCAGCAAAATTTTTATCAAAACGGCTGGACGCAAGTAAATAATGTGGGCGTTAGCGGAAACTATGACAAAGCCAATTTCCGCGTTTCTATGGGTAACTACCTTAATAAAGGTATTATGCCGAATGTAGATTTAAAAAAGAATAATATTGGCATCAATGGAACCATGAACTTAACTGATAATCTGGACGTGACGGTGATGACCTCTTTGAATGAGTCGAGTTCAGGTAATAGGCCAAATACCAATGATGGCTTTCTCACGCCAACAAGAGCCATTTTAACCATTGGGCCACAAGTTGACATGTCTCTTTATAGTAATCCGGATACATGGTGGATGCCTAACCAGGAAGGTATTGTTCAAACCCGCTGGAAGGAAAGGTGGAACAATCCTTATTTGATGCAAGAGTTGGCCACAACTAGTTTTGATCGGGTACAGGCAATGACTAAAATACAAGTGGGTTGGGAGATTGCTAAGGACCTGCGCTTTACAGGAAGATACCTACGAAGCCAATTAAACCAAAGAGCCGTAAATCAAAGACCATGGGATACAGTTGATTCAAAGAAAGGGAATTTTGACATACAAAACTCCAGTTTTAGAGAACAAAACTGGGAGGGTATTATTTCTTACAATACAACATTTGGAGATTTTGACCTACAAGCCAATGCTGGCGGAAATCTGCGATATAATTATAAGGAAAATATTCATAATTCGACAACTAACCTGGTTATTCCCGGCTTGTATACCATTAGTAATGGAGGTCCGGGTTCGGTCATTTATACCAACTTTTTAAGTAAAAAGAAAGTGAACAGCCTTTTTGGGCAAAGCTCAATAGGCTATAAAAATACGGTATATCTTGACCTGACGGCTAGAAATGATTGGTCAAGTACATTGCCAAAAGAGAACCGCTCGTATTTTTACCCATCAGCTTCTATAAGTGTGCTGATAAATGAAATGTTTGATATGCCAGCTTGGGTTAGTCTTGCCAAGATACGTGCAGGTTATGCTCAGGTGGGAAATGATGTAGATCCTTACCAAATTCAAAGATATTATAATTTTGGTGCAGATTGGGGAGATACCAAACGCGCCAGTATTGACAAGGTGGCTAAAAATGCCCAACTAAAACCGGAAATAGCTACGTCAAAGGAAATTGGAGTTGACTTATCTCTGTTTAATAATAGATTAACGCTGGATGCCACCTACTATACGATGGATAATAAAAATCAGGTACTTGGCATTAATACCCCCATTACTTCAGGAGCGAACAGCAAACTTATCAATGCAGGATTGGTAAGAAGCAATGGCTGGGACATCACGCTAGGCACCTCTATTCTCCGGCAACAGGATTTTTCATTTGATTTGGGATTAAATTTCACTAGAAATAGAACCACTATAGTAGAGCTGGCTGATGGGGTCGAATACTTTGGCTACAACCAGGGATACGCTTATTTCTATACCTATCCAGGGGATCAGGTAGGAGATATTTATCAAGCTCCTTACTTTAAAGTGGAAGATCCTAACTCTGAATACTATGGTCATGCCATCATATATAGTAATGGTAAACCTGAAAGGGATCAAAATCCAGAAAATTTTGAAAAAATTGGAAACTACAACCCTGATTTTATTCTGGGTATAAACCCCAGCATACAATATAAAAACTTTAGCATTTCTGCAGTTTTTGATTGGCGATCAGGAGGTGAATTCTATTCAGAGACGTTGCGGCAAGGAAAGAATGATGGCAGGTTTCCAGAATATATCAACGGAAGTGTAGATTATGACCCCAATGTAGACATTGTACAACAAATCAAAGATAACCCTGAGAAATTCTCACATGAATGGGTTGGAGGACGAGATGCTGAATATGGGGGCTTTCCTTGGCAAGACGAGCAACAACGAGAAGCCAGAAGCTATATCAATGCTGATGGAGAAAAAGTATATGTAAATGATGCCAGCTTTGACGTTGGTGTGAGGGAAGATGGCGAAGGAGGTTATATCGAGAACTTTGGCGGTCCGGGAACCATATGGCTAAGTCCCTATAATGCGCAAAAGGGCGCTGATAGATACCTGGCATCCGCTAATCTGTACAGCGCAACTTATGTGAAGTTAAGAGAATTGTCTATTACCTATCGGTTTCCGACGTCTATTGTAAATAAAATGAACCTTCAAAATATGTCTCTATCGCTGTTAGGCCAAAATTTATTTATCTGGACAAAACACAATGTATTCATCGATCCGGAAACGGCTTATGTCGCCAGGGGAAACAGGAATGAACCGGGGTATGAGTTTTACTCTGTCATTCCTCGTACCCGTAGCATAGGTGTGAAATTAAATGTTGGGTTTTAATTATAATAAATATTGATCATGAAGAAAATTATAATAATAATATTAACCATTACTTTCATTCCAATTCTAAACTCATGTAGTGATTTTGATAAATTGAATGTAAGTCCTAATGATGTGAACCAGGTTGATCCAAATTTTCTATTAACTACAAATACATTTAATTTGGCTAGTACGTATAGTGAGTTTGGTTATTGGGGTTCAAGGATTCCTTCCTTATTGCAGTATTATCAAGTGGGTGATGGTTATAAATCGGAGGAATTAAATGCGCTGTATTGGACGCCAGGACAAAGTAGTCCATGGGAATCTATCTACTCAAATTTAGTTGATGTCCAAGCGATGTCTGACCTCAGTATTGAGCAAGGAAACGTTTTTACGGAGGCAGTAGCTTTGGTATATCGGGCCGCATTAACGGACTTAGTCACAAAGATTTATGGAGATGCTCCCTTTTCAGAAACAAATCAGCTGGAGGAAGGAATTGTTTTTCCAAAATACGATCAGCAGAAAGAGATTTATGAAACCCTGTTGATTGATTTGAAAACAGCAAAAAATATGATTGAAGGGATTTCCGGGTCTGAAGTTCCTGTATTAGATGGGTATGACTTGTTGTACGACGGAAATAAAGATAAGTGGGTGAAATTTATTAATTCTCTCAGAATCAGGATGTGTTTGCTATTAAATAAAAAGAGGAATGAATTAGGTGTCGACATAGATGCAGAATTTCAGGATGCTGCTCAAAATGTTTTCATAAGTAGTGATGATAATGCTGTGCTGGATTACCTTGGAAATTCTGCAGCTACTTCTTTTCGGGGCGGGCAATTTAGGTCTTCTGAACTTACTTATGCTAGAAGAATGGGCTTAGGATTTCTTAATTCTTTAAGAGATCAAAATGATCCCAGATTGTATAGGTGGTTACGACCTGTTGAAAAGAAATGGGATAAGGATATTGCTGCAGCAACAACGATCCAATATACGGATCCGCTAGGACAGACTTTCCCAATTGAAGTATTGCCATACCCTACTGGTTATGATGATCTGGACACAAGTCTGTACGTTGGTCTACCAGTTGGCAGCCAGGCTTCATGGACAGCCTATAATGCCGGTCCTCAAGCCACATCTGTAGAGCCCAAAACTACTCCGTTTAATAGTCGTCTTAGCGATATATATTATCAAAATGCAAATCAATATGTTGGCATGAATATTATCACCTATTCTGAAGTTGAATTTATATTGGCAGAAGCAGCAGCTATTGGGGCATTTGGTGTCAGCGATGCAGAAGGTCATTATAAGAAGGCTATTGAAGCTTCTATGGGTGAATGGGGAATATTTGGTGACTATGTAGGAGGCTTTGATTTTGAAGATTTTTACAGTCAGGAAGAAGTCGATTTGAGCCAAGCAACAAATGAGCATGAGCGCATTATGACCCAAAAATACATATCAATGTTTTTCAGACCAGAGCCATGGTTTGATTGGCGTAGAACAGGTTATCCGGATCTTGTACCTCCTGCTGATGGTGCTCAGCCTGCAATTCCTATCAGGTACCATTATGATACGCCCACCCCTCCGGATCCTCAGTATGTTGAAAAATACAAGGAAGCTGTCAATCGTTTGGAAAAATCTCAATTTGTCCAGGTGCCAACAAATGACGATACCCGCTCACGAATGTGGTTACTGCAAGGTACAAATAAACCGTATTAATTATTTATTTACCTCCAATTAGTTAAAGAGGGTTTACTGAAACTGATATCAGTGAGCCCTCTTTTCTATATGAAAAGCAATTAAATGGCGCTGAGGTTGGTATAGCGGAGGAACCAACATGTCGGAGAGGAAGAAGAAATGAGGGATGGACGATGGCCCAAAGCTTGATTTTGAGTACCAAAAAAACTCCTCCCGCAAGCGATAAATTTACAATTCTAAGAGGAAAGTTTAAATCGATGGTTTCCTATTAACCCAAAACGTAACTTACATGCCATTGCCCAGGGACTGAACGTAAAAAGATGATCAAATAGGAACATTTTAGCGAAGAACCTATGATTTAAAAAATAACATTTCTATTGATGGTATGGGCGTGATTGGTTTCATTTTATAGCTTTTCATAGGCTGTTCTAAAATCATTATACATAGTAGTTACAATTTGTTTGGGGTCGCCGTCGGTCAAGCTTTCGAAAGAAATGTAACCAGTATAATTTACTTCTTTTAATATTATTGCAATCTTTTTCATATTAACAGGTTCCGCAACCCCATCCACATAAACCAATTCTTTAATAAACCAGTAATTTGCATATGGTGCCAATTTTTGAATTTCTTTATATGGATCGCCTTTTCTTAAACTACCAATATCCAAAATTAATCCAAACCAATCCGAGTTTACTCTTTTAAAAATATCGATGATTTCATCAGCTTCGTATAAAAAATCATTGTGGTGTTGCATACCTACCATAACGCCTGTATCTTCAGCATATCTAGCACACGCTTTAAAGTCTGACACCATCCATTCTTTAACCTCTTCTCTGGAATACCCTTCGTGTTTTCCATTTCCAGTAAAAATCCGCATAATGGAAGCTCCAAGTTTTGATGATACTTGCAACCAATTTTTTATCAATTCAATATCAGAAGCTCTTGAAGTTTTATCTGGATTCACAAAGTTATTCCTTACCCCGGTCCATGAAATATTTAATCCTAATTGTAATGCTTTCTTCTTTAACTGAAACAATGTTTTATCATCTGGTATTTCAGGATAATCAGTAAAATAATAGCCTGTTAAGTCAACTGCATTTAAACCTAGCGTAGAGGCAAACTCCATCATATCAAAAAATGTCATTTCACCACTTCTTAGCAAGGCATTGAAAGTATAGGCATTGATGCTATATTGTAATCTGGTCGGGGCTAAGGTTGTAATTAATGGGCTTGAGAACAGGCTGCGAGAACCTAATAAAATTGGTGAAAATGCCGCGCTACGTAATAAATTTCTTCTTTTCTTATTCATATTTACGATCCATTTTGGGGTGCTTAGCAAACATTTCCACTAACGACTAGTGCACAAAATTAGGCAATTGCGAAGCACCAAACCTCTTGTTAAGCACAGCGTTTGATACGAGCTAAAACCCTTGGATTTGCAGATATTTTGCCTATTTCATATACACCATCTGTGTGCCTTGAATGGTGAATATAGGTCAAAAAGTTAACTGTTCCAACGAGTGAAATCTGTACCGAAGCATTTCGGTAGCCTTAAGCGCGGGGATAACCCTAGTGCTGTCGGGTCATCCTGACCGGGACTATTGAAATCGCAACCGGTTATAACTCCAAAAGTTAAATAAAGAATAGATACAGGATAAAATGTCTTGAGACTTTTTACAATCCTAAAGATACTGATCTTTATTCGGTTCCGCCTACCGGGACTACAACAGATGGGTGCGACTATTTAAACATGAGCTTGATCTATTTTCATAATAAAACTATCATTCCGAGGCGCTTAGAGTGGGTGTGTGCGGAGCAAGCCGAGGAAATCTGCAGGAAAACCGGACTGTCACACCCTAGTACCCACAAAAAGGGTTCGCAGGGGCGATGTAGTTGGGTTTTAAGGGAGTCCTACTTTGGAACAGGGTAAATTTGGACAACTGGTAAGTAATTGCTCGGAAACAAAGGTCTTGTACAACCTTTAATTAGGCCATTTGTACATTCTCCCCTAAATAAATCTTTTGAGTTGTCCGGAAAATTCAGGCTTGATACCTGCACCCGCAAGAAAAGCCCGGGTTTTTAAGCTTAAGACTTTGGTATTTTATTTGAGGCAATTACAGGCAAACCACAAAGGATGTCAGCTCCAAAGGCCCAAACAAACGAAAAACTCAAGAAAACGCTCAATTTACCCCTATTGATTTTTTATGGGGTAGGGACGATTCTTGGTTTAGGTATCTATGTGCTTTTGGGAAAGGTAGGTGGGGAAGCCGGAATGCTGGCACCCTTTGCTTTTTTATTTGCAGCCATACTGGCTGGTTTCACAGGCCTGTCTTACGGGGAATTGTCTTCCCGTATTCCAAAAAGTGCAGGAGAGGTAAATTACATAGATGAAGCCTTTGGAAAAAAACACCTCTCCATGGCCATGGGTTGGTTGATTGTTTTGTCGGCCATGGTTTCTACAGCTACTGTTGTGAATGGCTATGTGGGGTATGTGCATGTATTTGTAGAGATCCCTGATTGGCTGGTCATTATCAGCATTACCCTCCTCCTGGGTGCTGTGGGGGCAAAGGGAATTTCAGAATCTGCAATTTTGATTACCGTGATTACCATTATTGAGATATCCGGACTTTTTCTGGTAATTTTCATCGCCGGTGATAACCTGGCCTCCTTTTCAGCCCGCTGGAATGAATTTATTCCGGGAGCAAACAGTACAGATTGGGAAAAGATTTTATTGGGTGCCTTCCTTGCATTTTTTACCTTTATAGGCTTTCAGGATATGGTAAATGTGGCTGAAGAAACCAAAAATCCCGAAAAGCACATGCCCATCGCAATCATGGTTTCACTTGTTATTTTAACGGTGCTCTATATGTTGGTTGCTGTAATAGCAGGTCTGGGATTATCCCCTGAAGAATTGAATCAAAGTGAGGCTCCTTTGGCTGATATCCTGGCCAAAGAAGGAGAGAATTATCCCAAAATCATCAGTGCCATTGGATTAATTGCCATCGTCAATGGTGTCCTGGTCCAAATAGTGATGAGTGCCCGCGTGCTGTACGGCATGGCTGAGAAAAAAATGGCTCCTGAAATTTTTGGCAAAGTCAATTCCAGGACCAATACACCTATTTGGTCAACTGTTTTTGCCACCTTTTTTATCCTGATCCTCGCCCTGTCTTTTGATCTTAAGAATTTAGCCATTGCTACCAACTACATTCTGATCCTGGTTTTTATTTTGATCAACCTTGCCCTGATAGCCATCAAAAAAAAAGAACCCCATCCGGAAGGAATCAAAACCTTCCCTATAGCCATTCCCGTTTTGGGTGCTATTTTCAGCTTTGGGATATTGGTTTTTCAAGCCTGGTCATCGATTTCAAACGCCTGAATTTTGGAAACTCTTTTATTATATATAGGAATCGTAATAGTTGCTTCCGCTGTAGTATGGCAGGCCAGTGGACTTTTGGAAAAATCGGCCCAGGCATTATCCAAACACTACCAATTACCTCCCCTGGTTCAGGGGACCATCATTACTGCGGTGGGTTCCAGTTTTCCCGAGCTTTCCACTACGGTGGTTTCCACGCTGATACATGGAGAATTTGATCTGGGTGTTGCTGCCATAGTAGGTTCAGCTATTTTCAATATTCTTTTTATACCCGGCCTGTCAGGAGTCCTTGCAGGCAAAATTTCAATTGACAGCATTTTGGTCTACAAGGATGCCCAGTTTTATATCACCTCCGTAGCCGTTCTTTTATTGACCTTTTCTATCGCCGTAATTTACTATCCGGTAGAATCAAATCAAATTGAAGGAGAAATCACGCGGGGTATAGCGCTTATTCCAATAGCTTTGTATTTTTTATACCTGTTTTTACAGCAACAAGACACCAAGGAATTTCAAAGGGAAATGAAGGAAAACTCCCGAAAACCAGTGGAAGAAAAAGGCATAGGGAAAGAATGGATGAAATTGCTGGGCAGTTTGGTATTGATTGTTGTGGGGGTAGAGGGATTGCTTCGATCGGCTATTTTTTTTGGCGACTATTTTCAGACACCCAATTTTTTCTGGGGAGTGACTGTTGTGGCTGCTGCTACCAGCATACCAGATGCATTTGTAAGTGTTAGGGTGGCCAGGGCCGGAAAAGGTAATGTGAGTATTGGGAATGTCTTGGGCAGTAATATTTTTGATTTACTGATTGCCATTCCGGCAGGCGTTCTTATTGCCGGATCTTCGGTTGTGAATTTTTCGGTAGCTGTCCCAATGATGCTTTTTCTCACCCTGGGAACCATCGTGCTGTTTGCCTTTTTACGCACGGGCCTCTATCTCAAAAAATGGGAAAGCTGTATGTTATTACTGCTTTATACCTTTTTTATCCTCTGGATGGCCCTGGAAAATTTCAATCTGGTCAACTGGGTGCCGGATTAAGTCAGGTACTTTTGTAAGCACTACGGACTGTGCCGATTATCTGTTGGAAGCCACTGGCATCCACAGGGAACCGGTACTCAGAGAGGGACCTCTGGGAATGCAGCAGCTGGGGGCATCCACTCAAGGGAAATTTAAAATCCTGGCTTTTGCCGGCAACACCGCTCCCGATCACATCGACCACCTGCACGGAATGTTTCATTTTATCAGGCTACTTGAAAGTAAAAGTCGATGACTACTATAGCTTCAAGTTTGAATTTTGGGAACAGGTGTTTTATTTGACAATAATATTGTTTTTAAAACCTGTTAATCATTCTTCAACAATCGTTTAGTTGGATAAAAATCTGGGTCCATAAAAATCAGTATCTTTAGGCGTTTTGAAGGAGTTTGAAGAGTTTGCTGAGGAATTCCCGTCGATTCCAAGCTGAATTCCCTCAAATCCCACTTTAAAATGACAGACCAACGAATGAAATAAAATCCAACAAAAGGGTATGCAAAGTTAATCGCAATACCAGGCTATAGCCCTTATTCCGAGGCGTATACGGCAGGCAGAAACCAACCCTAAAAAACCAGACCAGGAATGACAACATACATTTCAATTTTAAGAGGAATAAATGTAAGCGGTCAGAAACCCATCAAGATGGACGCTTTGAAAAAATTGTATGAAAACCTCAACTTTAGAAACATAAAGACCTATATCCAAAGCGGGAATGTCATTTTTTGTTCAACAGAAAATGACCCCAAAGAACTTGAAAGGATAATCTCATCAAAAATCGAAATTGAATTTGGCTTTGAAGTTCCTGTAATTGTTCTAAATGCCAAAACATTAGAAACCATCATTGAGAAAAATCCATTTGCAAAGGATGATCGAAAAGACAGTTCATTTTTACATGTCACCTTTTTGGCGGACAATCCAATTCCGTTTAGCAAAGAAAGTATCCTGGAAAGGAAAGCGCCTAACGAAGAAATAGATTTTACTCAAAATGCTGTTTATCTGTATTGTCCAAATGGATACGGAAAAACAAAACTTAACAATGGTTTTTTAGAAAGTAAACTAAAAGTAAAAGCAACAACACGAAATTGGAAAACAGTAAAGAAACTCCAACATTTAACTTTGGAAGAAAATGAAAAATAAATATTGAACCTGGCTACGATAAGTGCCATCAGGTGTTTTTTATTTGTGGATTTCCCCTTTCTATTTGGTAAATTTGATGTATGAATATTGGAGACAAAGTAAGGTTACTGCATGGAAAGGAAGAAGGAGTCATCACCAGGCTGTCTTCCGGAGGACAGGTGGAGATAGAAATTGAAGATGGTTTTCGGATTCCTGCCCTGAAATCGGAGGTGGTGGTCATTGATGCGGCCGAAAAGGAGTACTTCGACCGGGGGGAGGAAGGGGAGAAGGAAAGCTACATACAGCCCGTCAGGAAAACCGACCCTTCCTCCAAATCTGCGGGTATTTTTCTGGCTTATGTTCCTTATAATGACCAGATTCATGACCTGATCCTGATCAATCATACCAAAAAGCAATACTTGTTTTCGGTGGAGGAGCTCTCCGGGAACCAGGCCAAAAATATTGATGCTGGAGTCATTCAGCCGCAGTCCTTTCGAAAGATTACGGAAAAAATGCTGCAGGATTTTGAGCAATGGCCTGCCATGAAATTCATGTTGGTGCACCTCAATAAAAAGTTTGAGCTGCAGGAACAGGACACCGAGAGACAAGTAAAGTTTAAAGCCAATAATTTTTTTAAACACAAGGGCAAGGCTCCTGTAATAGACAAAGAGGGATTCCTGTTTCAGCTAAACGACCATGAAAAGGCCTTGAATGTTAAAAAGTTGAATGAAGAATTAAATCCAGTCGGAAAAGAATCCTATCCTCATTTGCAGGTTAAACGGCCTCCGGCATCCATAGATCTTCATATAGAAAAATTGAGCAGCGAACATGATTTAATGAGTAACAGTGAGATGCTGCAATTGCAAATGGAGATTTTTCAAAAAAACCTGAACGATGCACTGGCCAGCGGTATGGACGAAATCACTTTCATCCATGGTATAGGCAATGGGGTACTTAGAAAGGAAATACATCGTTTCTTAAGTCAACTCAATGGGATCAAATATTTCAAAGACAGCCAGAAAACCAATTTTGGCTATGGTGCGACCACTGTAAAAATTCATGAGTAGCCATGGCATCCACCTTACCTCAGATCATGCAGGCTTTTGACAGGTATTATGATGCCGGCAAGGCCGTATTTGGCGAGCTTTCAAAAAAAATAAGGTCCAAAAAAGCCCTTGAACTCGAAGATCAGTTGTTTTTTATCAGGGTGTTTTTGTTGGTATTGGATCGTGCCAATTTCAAGGAAAAGCAACGTGTAAACCAGTCCTTTGGGCCATTTAAGGAATTGTACAAGCAGCTCCGTAAGGTGCAGCACATCAAAATGATCCAGGAGGGCTATGACCTGCATTTTGGGGATAATAAAGGCCTTTATGCGGAATATGGAAAGGCCATTGCAGCGGATAAAAAAAGTATCTATACCCATGTATACGAAATTATCTTATCCATACCGCCGCAGGACTGGGAAAATTTGTACCATGATGTCTTACAATACGCCAAAGGCTTGTCTATATTGACCATCAATACAGCCATGACCCAGATTATCAATGAAGAAATAGAATACTTTTCTTTTGATGCCAAGACCAAACTTGACCCCCAATCCATTCATGATATTTTTAAAGGAATAAAAAAGGTAACCTGTCTGGAAAAAACCCGGTTGAATATTGGATTAAATACCATTTTCACTCCCTTGGTTCACGAACAGATCATTTTATTGGAAGAGGAGATGCTTGCCTGGCATAAAAACCAGCTGCTGCTGCAGCATTTGGGCAACTACCTGGCTAAAAAAGAGAAGGTAAGTAAAAAATACCATGCGGTACTTACTCAGATTCAGAAAACACACAGGGGCCTGACACAAAAGATCGAAGACAAGTGCAGGCAATTATTTGTGAAAATGCTTCATTAGACGGCTTCCAATGCTTTGGAGATGTCTTTTTTAAGATCCTCCGCATCTTCGATGCCCACACTTAACCTGATCAAAGAGTCAGAAAGCCCGACTTTTTCCCTTTCTTCCTTTGGTATACTGGCATGAGTCATGCTGGCAGGATGCCCGCAGAGAGATTCCACTCCTCCCAATGATTCTGCCAACACGAAAACATTGAATTTTTCCAAAACCTTAATTGCGTCCTCCAGCCTGTTATTGATCAGTGTGAAGGATATCATTCCTCCAAAATCCCGCATCTGTCTTCTGGCAATCGAATGATTGGGATGATCTTCAAATCCCGGCCAATAAACCTTATCTACCTTGGGGTGATTTTTAAGGTAAGCGGCTATGGTTTTACCATTTTGACTGTGCCTTTCCATCCTCAGGTGTAGTGTTTTGATCCCCCTGAGGACCAAAAAACAATCTTGTGGGCCGGGTACCGCCCCACATGAATTCTGCATAAATGCCAGCTCTTCCGCAAGCTTGTCCTCTTTTACCACTATGGCCCCCATCACCACATCAGAGTGGCCGGCCAAATATTTGGTAACAGAATGCATGACAATATCGGCCCCATCATCCAGAGGGTTTTGAAGGAAGGGAGTGGCAAAGGTATTGTCTACCCCAAGCAGAACCCCGTGTTTTTTTGAGATTTTACCCAGTTCCCGGATGTCGATGATGTTCATCATGGGGTTGGTAGGCGTTTCTGCCCAAATAAGTTTGGTGTTTTTATTGATCAGGGACTCCACCTGTGTGCTGTCCTCCATTTTGACAAAGTGGAATTTGATGCCGTACTTGGAAAAGACCTTGGTGAAAATCCGGTAGGTGCCTCCATACAAATCGTTTGTACTGATGACCTCATCTCCGGGTTTGAGCAGTTTGAGGATACAATCTATGGCCGCCATACCGGATCCAAAACACAAGCCATGGTTTCCGTTTTCCAGGGCGGCAAGGTTTCGTTCCAGGACCTGTCGGGTTGGATTTTGCGTTCTGGAATATTCAAAACCCTTGTGATCACCGGGTGACTTTTGTACATAAGTGGAGGTTTGAAAAATTGGAGTCATGATGGCCCCGGTACTTGGATCAGGTTTAATACCTGCATGAATCGCTTTGGTTCCAAATTTCATATATAGATAGAATAAATTAACAATCAAGTCTGATCAGGATTGAATTCATTGCATCCTGATCAGACTTGATTGAATTAAAGTTGGGATTTTTTTTAGCTTTGTCCAAAGATGAGTAAAAAACCGCCTATTTTCAAGCATTTCTCTGTTATCTATCGCAGAAACCCACTGGTTTTAGCTGCTATTTTTTGGGCGGGAATTGTACCTTCACTTGGAGCCTTGCTCCTGGTCCGATGGCTTTACAATAATTGGAGCAATTTGGACATTCCTTCTATTCTTCAATTTGAAACAGCCTTAACCTATAGTTTTATAGGGGCATTGATGATGGGCTTGGCATTGGTCCCGACTACCTTTTTTTCGGTGGTCAGTGGTTTTGTTTTTGGATGGACAGCTTTTCCATTTTTGGTTTTGGCTTATACCCTGGGCAGTGCCATCGGGTATCAGTCCGGGCGGTTTTTGGAAAAAAACAGCCTGGAATGGTTGCTCAAGCCTTATCCAAAGGCCAAAGCCATGATAGAAAGTAAAAAAGACCGCATGGGTTGGCTGATATTTTTTGTCAGGATAAGCCCGGTAATACCCTTTGCCGTATCAAATTTGGTTTTTGCGCTGATGGATACCGGGCTGAAAAGGGTGCTATGGTTTGGGTTATTGGGCATGCTGCCCAGAACGTTCCTGGCTTTTCTTACCGGGGCGTTGGCAGGAGATATTCAACAGGCAATCAAAGCCAAAACAGCCTCCTGGCAGTATATCGTTATTGTTTTTCTGTTGGTAATAAGTGTCTGGGGGATTTATGACTTTTTCGTAAACAAGGATTCACTGAAAAAAAATCACAGGTTCAAACGCTCCAGGGAGTAACCTTTCTTTTTAAGCAGTTGGATCAGCCCTGTATCCCCTGCCAAATGTCCGGCACCGACAGCGAAAAACATCGATCCTTTTTTCATCATTGTGGCCATGGGATCAATCCAATTTAAATTTCTTTGGTCCAGGAGTACTTCCTGATAATCTTTATATTCCGGACTTTCCGAAACCAATTCCAAAAGTGCCAGTATGTCTTCTTCTTTGTAAGAGGCGATGAGTTTTTTAAATTCTCTTTTCCCTTTTTCAATATTGTCGGCATAGGTGTAAAAACTCCGGTATTGTTCTTTCAGCGGGATAAGGTCAAAAAGCGATAGCTGATCGTTGACGGACTCCAAACCTACTATTTCCATGTCATTCGTTTTGGCCAGTGCCATAAGTTCACTTTCAAATGCCTTTGTTTCGCACTCAAGTAGATTGGGATATATCAGGGACATCAGCACCATGGGCCTCATTGTTTTGAGCATGTCCATATCCATGCCTGTTCTTTCTTTTAAAAATGTCCGGATTTCCTGGTATTCCTCCTCAGAAAGAAAATCCGTGATTTTTTGTCCGTCCTCATTGTATATATTGGCCATCATGGCCATTTGCAGGGAGGGATCATCCATATCGATTTCCAATACCAGTGCATTGGACTGGGCCAGTTTGTCACTTACCCGCTCACTCATGGCAAAGTCTTGTTCACAGATCAGATGGATGGTGCCAAAAAGGTAGGAGGAAGTACTCAGCCCATTGCCTGATATTTTCCAAAAAACGCCTTTTTCCTGGCCAAGGACCGAAAATGATCCGATAAGGATCAGCCCCAAAATAAAAATCGATCTCTTTAGCATAGTAATCCTAACTTTTACAACCTATCCACTGAAGGTGTTGTCCAGGTGGCGGTCACTTGATTTGACGTTTTCAAACTCCAAAAACTGTTCCCAAAACGGTTCTTCCGGCAAAGCGGCCCTCAGAAATATTTTTTCTTTTTTTACCGGATGAATGAAAACCAAATGAAAGGCATGCAGGTTAATGCTCAGGTCAGGGTTGGCTTTGGAAAAGCCGTATTTGACATCACCTCTTATCGGGCATCCTATAGCGGCCAACTGCACCCTCAACTGATGGGGTCGCCCTGTGATCGGACGAAGTTCCAACAACCAGTGGTCATTGAGCTTGCCCATTCTTTTATAGTTCAATTCAGATTTCTTGGATTCGGGGACCTCCTTATCAAAAGCTTTGGATATATTCTTTTCATTGTCTTTTACGAGCCAATGGGTCAGCTTAGCCATCTCTTCCCGGGGTTTCTTTTTGACTATGGCCCAATAGACTTTATGGATTTCCCTTTTTCGAAACATGCTTGTCATTCGTTCCAATGCCTTGGAAGTCCTGGCAAATACCACAATCCCACTTACCGGCCTGTCCAGCCGGTGTACAGGATGTAAAAAAACAGCTCCGGGCTTTTGGTATTTATTGGCGATGTAATCTTTGCAATAATCTGTCAGTGTCTTATCGCCGGTTTTATCCCCCTGCACCAAAATGCCGGCAGATTTATTGACTACCAACAAGTGGTTGTCCTCAAAAATAACATTAAACGGTCTTTTCATTTTCCTGCTAACCTTTAGGATTAAAGTTCTGAAGTATTGTGGAATTCGATGTCCGGAAAATTATCCTGTACCATCTGCAACCAGGCCTTGCTTTCGGCCATAAATACCAGTTTGCCATCTTTATCTTTGGCGATGTGTCTTTGCTTTGACCGGACAAATTCTTCCAGTTTCTTTTTATCCTTACTTTTGATCCAACAGGCTTTGTATAAATTCATTGGAACAAAGTCTGCAGAGGCATTGTATTCGTTTTTAAGCCTGAATTGGATCACCTCAAACTGTAATTGTCCCACTGTACCTACCACTTTTCTGGATCCGATTTCAAAGGTAAACAATTGGGCCACACCCTCCTCCATTAACTGCTGTAAACCTTTGTCCAGCTGTTTGGTTTTCATGGCGTCTTTATTGACCACCTCGCGAAAAATTTCAGGAGAGAAACTGGGTATACCCTTAAACTGCAGGTTTTCCCCATCTGTAATGGTATCTCCTATTTTAAGATTTCCGGTATCGTACAGGCCTACAATATCACCCGGGAAAGCCTCCTCAATGATTTCCTTGTCCTGGGCCATAAAGGAAGTGACATTGGAAAAGCGAAGGGCTTTGGGTCCTCTCACGTGATTGTAAGGTTTATTTCGCTCAAACCTCCCCGAACAAATTCTCAGGAAAGCAATACGATTGCGGTGTTTTGGATCCATATTGGCGTGGATTTTGAAAATAAAGCCGGTAAACTTATCTTCATCCGGATTTACTTCCCGCTCTTCGGTCTGCCTGCTTTTGGGGCCGGGGGCTATTTGTATAAAAGTATCCAGCATTTCCTTTACTCCAAAATTATTGACCGCCGAGCCAAAAAATACAGGAGCAACTTTTCCCTCCAGGTATTCCTTTGGGTCAAAATCAGGGTAAACCCCTTCAATCAGGTCTACGTCTTCCCTAAGTTGATCCGCCAGGGTTTTTCCTATCATCTCATCCAGTTCTCCTGAATTCAGGTCTTCGATGACAATCCTGTCATCACTAACTTTACGCTGGCTGGGGGTAAAAAGGTTCAATTGCTTGTCGTAAAGGTTATATACTCCCTTGAAGGATTTCCCCATGGAAATGGGCCAGGAGAGGGGTCTCACTTGTATGTTTAGTTTTTGTTCTACCTCGTCCAACAAGTCATAGGGGTCCTGTCCTTCTCTATCCAGTTTATTGATAAAGCAGATGACCGGGGTTTTTCTCATCCGGCAGACTTCCATTAATTTTTCGGTCTGAATCTCTACTCCTTTGACACAGTCGATGACCATGATGACCGAATCTACGGCAGTGAGTGTGCGGTAAGTGTCTTCCGCGAAATCCTGGTGACCTGGTGTATCCAGCAAGTTGATTTTCTGGCCTTTATACTCAAATCCCATCACCGACGTGGCCACAGAGATACCTCTTTGTTTCTCAATCTCCATCCAGTCGGATTTAGTGGCAGTATCAATTTTATTTGACTTCACAGCTCCGGCAGTTTTGATGGCACCTCCAAACAACAGCATCTTTTCTGTTAGCGTAGTTTTACCGGCATCGGGGTGGGCGATGATACCAAAGGTTTTTCTTTTGGCAATCTCTTGAGTTAGGTTCATGGCACTTAGGTGTTTTCAGCCTGCAAATGTACGGAAATCCGCTGATAATGTTAAAAATTATACCAGAGGCAGCGAATTTTTTACTTACTGACAGGTCAACTTTGTTTGTCTGGGCAATTTGAATTAATTTTGGCTTTGTCTTTTGCATACAATGAGTACATTCGAAAATTTCTTTCACCGGTTCTTCAAATTTATCTGGAATGCTATTTTTGTATTAACCTACCCGGTTTTAGCCACTTTTGGGCTATTATTTATTGGTATCACTTATTTCTTTTCATGGATATCCTCTTTTCTGGCCAAATTCAGCAGATCTGAGCCAAAGCATGAAGGAAAAATTACCTGGAAAAGTCTGTCGGAAGAATCCGACCTCATCGAAGGGAAGCTATACAAACAAATTATTTTTGGTCCCGAATGTTACCATCTGAGGAGAAGAGATGGTATACCCTCTGTTATTGAAGATCATGTTTTTGGGAAAAAAGTGAATGTGCTTAAGGAAGGATGGTTGTTGGAAAAATGGAATACCACAGACCTGGCCCTGATCCCGGATTTTGACATTTGCCTGTATCAGCCGGAGACGGATAAACTGACCAAATTGGCCCACATCAAATGTTTTGATTGGCACATCTCTGATAAACAGGAAGAATTTTTATGTTTAAAATGGTTTGATGGTACCCAGGGCGGTGAATTGAAGGTGGCCATTGCCTGATGGAGGAATTGAGAGATTTTTTGGAGGAAAAGGTGTTTTTGTATAACCGCCCTGAATTTATTGAGGTTGACCCCATTTCCATTCCGCATCGTTTCAGCAAAAAGCAGGACATTGAAATTGCCGGTTTTTTTGCTGCTGTATTGGCCTGGGGTCAACGAAAAACAATCATCAACAAAAGTATTGAACTCATGAAAATGATGGACAACAGCCCCCATCAATTCATGTTGCATCATTCTGAAGAGGACCTCAAGCCTTTTCTGCATTTCAAGCACCGTACTTTTAATGATGTGGATACCCTTTATTTTATTGATTTTTTCACCAGGTACTACAGAAAGCACGATAGTCTGGAAACAGCCTTTACCAAAGGTTTGTCAGCTGACCAGGATGTCATGCAGGTATTGTTGGATAATTTTCACGAATACTTTTTTGACGCCCCCCATGCTCCGCAAAGGACCAGAAAACATGTGGCAACTCCAAGACGAAAGGCAGCATGCAAGCGGATCAATATGTTTTTACGCTGGATGGTAAGAAAGGACAACAATGGCGTTGATTTTGGGATTTGGGATACCATTTCGCCCGCCCAGTTGGTCTGTCCCTGTGATTTGCATGTGGATAGGGTGGCACGAAGGCTTGGTTTGATCCAGAGAAAGCAAACCGACTGGCAGACAGCCATGGAGCTTACCCGAAACCTAAGGGATATGGACCCTTCAGATCCGGTAAAATACGATTTTGCCTTGTTCGGATTGGGGCTGATGGAAAAAAGGGAGCAAAACAATCGTATGGAATGAATTAAAGTGCAGTTATCTACAAATTTGTTTCAGTAGTTGGTTCCACCAAAAGGTATCCCGTGAAGAAAGCACGCCAATCTGGGAATGGTAGGCAGTGGGACGGCATCGCTTGAATGATGGAAAATACGCTCCTGATTTTTCCCGGATTTATGCTTGAAGAAATAACAGGGCTTATGGTTTCCAGGTATCAGGTCCTTTTCTCCAATCTTTTAAGGCCACCATGTCTTGGTCAGAAATGTATCCCTTGGCCAAAGCCTGAGGCAGCATGGAGTCATAGTCACTCAGGCAAATCAGTTTAACACCTTCTCTGTCAAAATTTTGTTTGGCCAGATCAAAGCCATAGGTAAAAATCGCAACCATTCCCAAAACATTAAACCCGGCATTTTTAAGGTCCCTTACGGCTTTCAGGGAGCTACCTCCGGTTGAAACCAGGTCTTCGACCACCACTACTTTCTGACCCGGGGATATTTTACCTTCAATCATGTTTTCCATGCCATGACCTTTGGCTTTGGAGCGCACATAAACGAAAGGAATATCCAGTTTGTCAGCAATCAAAACCCCCTGGGGGATTCCTGCGGTTGCGACTCCTGCCACCGCTTCTATGTTTAAGAAGTGGGTTTGAATGGCTTTTGTCAATTTCTCAAGAATGAGTTTTCTCACTTCAGGATAAGACAGGGAAAGTCTGTTATCACAGTATATAGGGGATTTCCAGCCGGAAGCCCAGGAAAAGGGATTTTTAGGAGAAAGCTTGATGGCATTGATTTCCAGCAGTTTTTTGGAAATGAGGGAAGCAGTATTGGGTTCATAAATTTCCATAAGTTAAAATTAACCAAATAATGTTTACTGATGGTTGTAGGGCCTGAAAAAAAAATGCATTTTTGAAAAAACTAGCCTTGGTTATGAAAATATTCATTAATGACAAGCCTTTGGATTTGGTAGCTTCCCTGGATTTTTTGCCAAAGAAATCTTTCGAATGCGTATATGATAACCCATCAGAATTACCGGCAACAATTGATTTTCATGACGATGTGCTGATAAAAAACCCATCCAAAGATATTATTGTTCGCCTACTTTATCTGATGCGGACCAGGAAATTAAAAAACCTGGATAGCATTACTCTGGTAACCAATGAAAAGAAGGCCCTGAAAAAATTTATCAAGAGCAGGTTTATGATCATCAAGGCAGCGGGAGGTTTGGTGACCAAAGAAGATAAAATATTGTTTATATACAGACTGGGCAAGTGGGATTTACCCAAGGGTAAATTCGAAAAAAAGGAATCTCCGGCTATTTGCGCCATCAGAGAAGTAGAAGAGGAATGTAACATTCAGGTTAGAATCAAGGAGCCTATTTGTAAGACCTGGCATACCTACACCCAAAACCGGAAAAGTATTTTGAAAAAGACCTATTGGTACAGCATGGACTGTTTGACTGATGCCAAAATGAAACCCCAAACAGAGGAGGGTATCCTGGATGTAAAATGGTTAAATCACCAGGATGCAAAAGTAGCGTTAATCAATTCCTACCCTTCGATGCGTTATTTGTACAAGCGATTTTTAAGGCTTCATCCAGCCATTCATCAGACTTTGTAGGGAAGGAATTTATCCACATTCCCACCATACCGGTGTACTTCCCGAATGATAGTGGAGCTGATGGCAGCGTATTCCGGAGAAGTAATAAGAAAAACGGTTTCCAACTCCTCATTCAGGTACCGGTTCATCTGGCTGATGGTGTTTTCGTATTCAAAATCAGTGGTGTTTCTAAGCCCTCTGAGCAGGTACCTGGCCTGATGGTTTTTGGCCAGCGAGGAAGTAAGTTCGTTGTAAACCACAACTTTTACATTGGGCATCCCGATATAGATGGATTGTATTTTCCCTACCATCAGGTCAATGTCAAAATACCGGTTTTTTTTGGTGGTATTGTGACCGATGCTGATGATGACTTCATCAAAGATGTTTAAGCCTCTGAGAACAATATCATGGTGTCCTTTGGTGTAGGGGTCAAAAGAACCAGGGAAAAGTGCTGTTTTTTTCATCGGACGGAATGTTGCTGAAGCCAATAAGCCTCTAAAAGCTGGGTGTTTTTTAAGTTTTCAGTGCCTTTTTGATACGTGATATTTTGAGTAGGACTGCTCTGCTGGATATTTTTGAAAAAACCCTGAAGATTTTCCAGGGAAGAATGAACCCAATCCAGATTTCCGAAAACACTAATCTTACAATGGGCCTGGTCAAAGGCCAATTGCTGTAGGACAATAAACAGGTACCGCAAAAGTGTTTGCTCTTCGTGAACAATAAACCTGTTAAACACCATCAGCTCCCCATCTTTGAATCCGGCAATATACATGCAGTTTGGTGCAGTGTGAATAAAAATCTCCTGTTTGAGCAAGTCTTTGTTGTTGTGGAGAAAATAATCCAGCACATGGGCTGCTCCATGGGAAGTCTCCATTTCGGGCAGTCTGCTGTCCAATAAATTGAGGAGGCCCTTGTCTGCCGCGCCAAGTACCTGTATGCTGTTATTAGAAATTCCGGAATAGATGACTTCGTCTTTTTCGGGATTTACCCTGGTGGCAAAATTCAGGTAAAGGGCACTATGGGCAGGGTTAAATAAAATCCCGGGCACAAGGGTAAACCTTTGATGGTGGAGGTATAACCTGCCGGAGGTGTTGGAGGCATTGATTAATTCATCACTGCCAACGATTTTTTCAAGTGCTTCTTCTTCATGAAGGGAATAAATGTTGGCAGCTACTACAGACTGATCCGATTGACGGTGAGCAATCACGGTCAACAGGCTTTCATATAAGAAAAGCGATAGATTTGATATGTCCTGCACATCAAATCTATCGCTAATGAATTTACTCTGGATATGATTGGTTTCTCCTGACAAGCTTACTCCCAGTTTCCTGAGGTAGAAGAATCCGTTCTGGAACCCACCCTCAAAGCCTTTTCATTGTTATTTCTTCTTCTATCAGGGTTGATCGGAGCCGGATCTCTGATTTCAAATACAGCGATTTCTCTGTTGCTTCTCTCGATTTTATCTGCGAAAAACTCAAAAGTCTTTCCACCTGATCCCGGAACCACATTCAAAAGGTCCAGATTGAATTCAGGATATTTGTTTTCGTTGAAAAGGGAATCTTGAACATTTACCGATCCCAGAGTATCAATTGTTACTGTGGTTTCTTCTTTGCCGTATTCCAGAAGCTCAGTAGTTTCTGTTCTTTGTACAATATAAATTCTGCCGTCTTCAATAAATTCCTTCAGTTCATTCCAGTTTGAGGCATATTCCCCCTTGGTAGCCTGGTAAGCAATTTGAGCATCTCGCAGCATTTCCAGCTTTTCGATGATCCTTTCTTCAGTTCTTTCAAGCATTTTTTCTTCTTCAACTACCTCATCCACTCCCAAATACAACCTGTATCCAAGGCCCAAAGCTCCCAGAAGAAATACAATCGATAAAATCTTACTCAACGTCATTTTAAATATCTTTAAGGCTTAATTAAATTAATACTAAGAATTGATGGTTTGTTTTAGAATGCTATTTTATGCAATTATTTTCAAAATTAAAATATCCTTTCCATATTCTTACATCATTCAGGGAATTAATTCTTCTGAAGACGGCATGTTTTTCATCCGGAGGGATTAATTTGATTTCATCCAGACTCAGGAATCGGATGTCCTCTATCAACTGCTGCTCATCACCTAACTCAGGATCGTAGCCCAAAATCAACTCTCCCTCTTTTTGAAAAACTTCAAAAAAAAGTTCGATTGCATGCAGGGGAGGAGATAGAAACTCATGGACGAATAAATATTCCCCCACCTCAATGCCAAGCCCGGTTTCCTCAAGGAATTCCCGCTGCAGGTTTTCCCTGGCATTCTGGCCGAATTTCATGCCCCCTCCCGGCACATTCCAAAATGATTTGCCACTTCCCATGCGGTGTTTGATCATAAGGACCTTATCACCCTGAATTAAAAGACCATTTACCCTGGCCCTTAGCCGGTTCCCGAAATTATCTGTGATGTCCTTTTTTATGTTAGGCATTTTCCTTTTAGTTTCGCAACAGATGCGTAAAGATAACCAAGCCATTTCAAAGCCTTCTGAAAAGATCAGGAAAATATTCCCCCACAGCCCTACTGTGGATCAGCAGGTTTTTTTTGACGCCATGAATGATTTTTTAAAGGAAAAGGTAGCATCGGCCTCTGCTTTTATTTTGAAGGGTTTTGCAGGAACAGGCAAAACTACGGCTCTGGCAGCCCTGGTCCGTATTTTGCCGGAATATGGACTCAGACCTGTAATGCTGGCCCCCACAGGAAGGGCAGCCAAAGTGATGAGCGCTTACGCGGGGAAAACAGGATACACCATACATAAAATCATATACCGCCCTCAGGAAAAAGCCGCTGATGGCTTGTATGGTTTTGAAGTACAAAAAAACTACTACCATAAATCTGTCTTTATTGTTGACGAAGCTTCTATGCTTTCCGATGACCGGTCCTCGGGTAAATCCCTGCTTGCAGATCTGATCAATTTTGTTTTTCAAAACCCCGAGAACAGATTGATGCTCATCGGAGATATGGCCCAGCTCCCCCCTGTAGGAAGCGAAGACAGCCCGGCTTTGGACAAGGATTACCTGATAAGGAATTTCAAGCTTGAAGTACAGGAAGCAGTATTGAAAATGGTTACGCGGCAGCAACTGGATTCTGGAATTCTGGCCAATGCCACCACATTAAGAGAGCAGGTGACAGCAAAAACTCCGAAAATAACGTTCAAATCAAAAGGCTATACTGATTTTTACCGGATGACAGGGGAGAGGCTTGAGGATGGCTTGAGATATGCCTACGATAAATTTGGACTAGACAATACCATGATCATTACCCGATCCAATAAGGCTGCGGTGCAGTACAACAGGTATATCAGGAATGCTATTTTTTATCATGAAGACGAATTGAGTGCAGGAGATAGGCTAATGATCGTAAAAAATAACTATACTTACATGGAGGAATCCCAAAAAGTAAGTTTTTTGGCCAATGGGGATTTTGTTGAAATACTTAAAATTCGTTCATTTGAGGAACTTTATGGCCTGAGGTTTGCTACACTGGAATTGAGACTGATTGATTATCCCGAAGAGCTGCCTTTTGAGGCCAGAGTAATATTGGATACTTTGCATTCAGAATTACCGGCTTTGGGCCATGATCAATGGAAGGAATTGTACGACATGGTATCTGAAGATTACCTGGATTTGGGTAGTAAAACCAAGATCAGAGAGGCTTTAAAAAAGGATCCCTATTTGAATGCCCTTCAGGTAAAATATGCCTATACGCTCACCTGTCATAAGTCACAAGGGGGACAGTGGGATGCAGTGTTTGTAGACCAGGGCTATTTGAAGGAGGGGCAAATTGATAAAAATTATGTAAGGTGGTTGTATACGGCAATGACCCGGGCAAAGGAAGAACTGTACATGGTGAACTTTCATCCCAGTTTTTTCATTTAATGCATACTGAAAGAGAAATTTTAAATTAATAATCTAATACCTATGAAAAAGTTATTGACATTCGCATTGGCCCTTGCCTTGAGTACGGCCCTGGCAATGGCTCAGGAAAAGACAGCAGATGGACCTGTGATTACCTTTGAGGAATCTTCCAAGGATTTTGGAGACATCACACAGGGAGACAAGGTAGAAAACGTATTTAAATTTGAAAACACCGGAACAGCACCTTTGGTCATTTCAAATGTAGCAGCAACTTGTGGATGTACGGTACCCAGTTGGCCCAAGGAACCCATTGCACCGGGAAAAAAAGGAGAAATCAAGGTGTCTTTTAACTCCGCAGGAAAGATGGGAAAACAAAATAGTGTGGTTCGGATTTACTCCAATGCAAGTGAACCCATTGAAAAAGTTTCCATGATTTCCAATGTACTTCCCAAAGGGACAAAATGATACTAAATCTTATTAATTGAATTTAAACCTGCTCAAGTTTACCTGGGGCAGGTTTTTTAGCTTATTGGTGGATGGCTTGCTGGATGATGCTGCTCAAGGAGCTGGCCCATTGGGCATAAATGTGTCTGTTGGGATGCAGTCCATCCTCCACTACATGGTCAGCAAAGCCTCCGATAGACCTGTAACTTTCCGTGATCTCCAGGTAGGGGATTTTGAAATCAGCCGCCTGCTGTTTTACTACCTGGTTGAAGGCATCAATTTCCCGGGAAATATCAGCTTTCTCCTGTGGGCTGGAATGTCCAAATGGCGTTACCCCCCAATCCGGGATGGAAATCAACACCAGTCGATTTGAATTTTCATGGAGCAGATCCAGGCTTATGGTTATCAATTCTTTCAGCTCATCCTTAAACTGGTCCAAAGCAAGTCCCCGGTATTGGTTATTTACCCCTATCAGGAGGCTGACAAAATCAAAGCTTCCTGTTTTCAGGTTTTTAGCCTTTAAGCCGGCCAGCAATTCCCCACTGGTCCAGCCTGTTTTTGCAATGATTTTGATTTCGGAGAAGTAAATGCCTTCATTTTTTAACATGCGCCCTGCCTGCATCGGATAAGTGAATTCCGGGGCCTCTCCTTCACCAATAGTGTAACTGTCCCCTAAAGCCAGGTAACTGAATTCACCGGAAATGAATTCGGGATTGGTTTTTGGGATTTTTTCAGGCATCTTATCTTGAATTACACAGGAAGAATTGAAAATTAAAACACTGAAGCAAAAAATAATGTGTGGCCATATTTTGGTTTCAGGATAAAACAGGTTCATAAGATAGTTTACTGGAAAATGGCTCCCCTGGTTTCCAGTATTCCCTGGTTGGCATCCATGGCCATTTTTGCACCAAAGGGCAGCAGGAACTGCTTGGGTACATGGCCGATCATTGCCCCTCTGAATGCTGGTATCTTATGCGGCAGCAGGTAATCGTCAAAAATCTGGTCCAGGGTAAGGTTGCCATAGCCGCCGCTGGGATCACAATCCGTGCATTGTCCAAAAACAAATCCCTGGATTTCCCTGAAAACGCCCATGAGCATCAGGGTACTCATCATTCGGTCTATCCTGTAAGGTTCTTCCCCTATATCCTCCAAAAATAATATCTTGTTTTTGAAGTCGGGAAGGTAAGGTGAGCCGGCCAGTGCAGTGAGTACGGTAAGATTGCCTCCTACAAGTTCTCCCTCTGCTTTGCCAGGGTGTATGGTTCGGATCCGGTTTTTCTTGATTACCAGGTCATCGGTTTCTTCCAATTCATTTTTATAGGTGATTGTGCCTCCGGTACCAAAGAAAACAGTGCGAAACTGGTCGGCATTGAAACTGTTCCAGCTTCCGGAACCATTGGGACCATGAAATGTAATCAATCCCGTTTGTGCATTGATGGCATTGTGCAGGGCAGTAATATCGCTGTAACCCATGATGGGTTTGGGGTTCTTTTTGATCAGCTCATAGTTTAATAGTGGAAGAATTCTGGCGGCCCCGGATCCACCTCTGATACAGACTACTGCTTTTATTTTTTTGTTTCCAAACATTTCATTCAGATCAGCAGCTCTTTCTGCATCGCTACCCGCCAGATGTCCCCTTCTTTCGCTCAGGGATTTCCCTTCGACCACCTTTAACCCCAATGCTTCCAGGGCTTCTTTAGCGAAGGTGAATTCCATGATATCAGCAGTAGCGGCAGAAGGGCTGACCAGACCTACCCAATCTCCAGGCTGAAGTTTTTTTGGTAATAGGGTGTCCGGATTGATTGGCTTGCTAGTGGTGGTAAAACCCGTAAAGGGCACAATCCCCAGGCCCAAACCAAGGGATTTGATAAACTGTCTTTTTTTCATGGCAGAATTTAAAAATTATCCCTGATATA
The DNA here is from genome assembly GCF_014762705.1 of Cyclobacterium sp. Lineage (GTDB taxonomy): Bacteria > Bacteroidota > Bacteroidia > Cytophagales > Cyclobacteriaceae > Cyclobacterium. The sequence goes on from NZ_JABURL010000013.1 coordinate 83,254, forward strand.
AAGCAAGACTTTTTCCATTTGATTCCGGACCACGGAGGCTTTATGGGGGTAATTGTTGTTCATAAATGCAAAAGCATAAATTTTATTTTTTTTGGTTTTCAGAAATCCCACCATGCTGTGGTGATTGCTGATGGTACCGGTCTTGGCCATGACATAGGGCACAGGAGCCTGATAATTGTATTTGAGGGTACCGGTTCGTCCTCCTGTGGGGAGCATGCTAAAAAGTTCCTCATCGGGAAAAAGCCGGTAGATTTTCTCCGCCAGGGCTACCATGGTTCTGGGGGTAAATAGGTTGTGCCTGGACAATCCTGAACCATCCACCCATTGAGGGTCATCCGGCAGATCATACAAATAGGTTTTTTTCAGGTATTCAATTGCCTTTTCACTGTTCAATTCTCTATGTACTTCATCGGCGATTTGCAGCAGCAACTGTTCAGCAATAAAATTATCACTTTCCAGCAGCATTTCTTTGTACAATGCTTTGGTGGGAATACCTTTCAATATGAAATGATCAGGAGGAAGCTTTTCATTGGACAATAACACGGGAATTTCCCAGTCTTTGCTGGCGATCTCCGCAAAGATTTCTTCGGAAATGATAAAAGGAACCCTGATATCCCGGCCATTGTAGGTTCTGGGATTGTAAAAAAACCTGTTGCTGTGCCAGTCTCTTTGCACATTTTTTACCGGTTTTTCGGTGGTTTCTACGGTAAACAAGGATGGACTGATCACCGGTCGGTTGTTTACGTTTCTTGAATTGGCCAAATTACCATATAGGGGAAGAGGGGACTTTTCAGGAGAATAGGAATAATAATAATCATCCCATTGCCAACCAAAGCCAAAAGCCTCATCTTTCCAGTTGCTGGAAGAGTAGTAGACTGTATCGTAATCGGAGAGAAAGTTTTTCAATTTAGGGTTGGGCAGGGAAGGATATTTCCAGGAGGGATCTCCCGTACCCCATATGGTGACCTTATTTCCATCGGGCAGGAACCGCAAAAAGGTAGTACTGTCTCCCAGAACCATCAAAGATCCGAAAAAGGTAAAGAGTTTGGTAGTGGAAGCGGGTATGAAATACAAATGACTGTTTTTGTCATACCGGATTTGCTGGCTATCTAAATCATAGAGCATGAACCCAGTAAGGTGGTTGTCAAAAAATGTTCCCTCTCCAAGAAGTTGGTCCAGTCCGATAATGATCGATCTGGCGTCCTGGGAATTGACACCAGTATGTAAGGAACAAAGAATTAATATAGTCAGAAAAGTTTTTTTGCCCATGTTTTATGATTGATTTCCTTTGCCAAAACTAAAGAATAATAGCACCCATCCCAAAATAAAGGCCAGGCCACCCAAAGGGGTTATGGCTCCCAGCCAGGTCACCTGGCTAAGGCAAAGAACGTATAGGCTCCCTGAAAAGATCAAAATACCGGCAATAAAAAACCAGGCACTTGTGATCAACCGTTTTTTCTCCGGGTATAAATGGGTGAGTGCACCCAGCAGAAGTAAAGCAAGGCTATGGTAAAAATGGTAACTAACTGCAGTTTCGAAAGTATCCAGCCTACCTGTTTCTATAAGTAAGGGTTCCAGGGCGTGCGCACCAAAGGCACCAAAAACCACAGCCAGTGCGCCAAATACAGCTGCAATCTGTAATATTCGTTCTGTTTTCATGTGTTTATAAGTTGTTTCTAAAAGGTCATCACTTGTCCTGCCCTTCAGGAGAATCCCGAACCTGACTGCCAGCCAGGCAGGTATTTTATAATCATGACTTTATGTGTCGCTAGCGTCGGTTTCTGGTTATGGATTAGGTATAATTCCGGGCACCGAAAATAGCACTACCTATTCTGACCATGGTGCTGCCTTCATCCTGAGCGATGAGATAATCAGCACTCATGCCCATAGACAATTCTTTCAGTTGGACCTGTTCAGGAAGCACCATGCTTTTTAGTTTATCAAAAAATTGGGACAAGCCTTTGAATTCATTTCTTATGGTTTGCAAATTATCCGTATTGGTGGCCATTCCCATAAGTCCTGCTATATGGATGTTTTTCATGGTTTTGATTTCCTCTCCAGATAGAAAATCCATCAATTCCCTTTCATCCCAGCCGTATTTGGTCTCTTCTTTGGCAATATGAACCTGCAGCAGGCAGGGAATAATCCTATCCACCTTTTTTCCCTCTTTATCTATTTGCTTCAATAGCCTAAGGGAATCCACACTATGGATCAGATGGACATATGGAGCTATATATTTGACCTTGTTTCGCTGAAGGTGGCCTATCATGTGCCAACGGATGTCTTTGGGCAATTGATCTGCTTTTTCGGTCATTTCCTGCACCTTATTCTCACCAAAGTCCCTGATGCCAGCGGCATAAGCCTGCTCCAAAATTGATATTGGTTTGGTTTTACTCACGGCTACCAGGCGACAGTCCGGATTTTTGAAAGTACTAAGCGTTTTTTCTAAATTATTGATGATGTCGGGCTCTTCCATTTCGGCTTTTTATTCAGCAATTTTATGAATAGAAAACAAAGATATGGGTATATCGGGTACATTGCTACTTATAAACCTTTTGATAGGTAGCTGGTTTGCATAAAAATTAATTTATCTTAAAATCGGAATAATCCCAGGGCTGTAATCAAAGGAAAAATGAAGTTGAAAACATTGTTTGTATTGGCCGGAATGTTTACCGGTCTTGTGTGTAAAGGGCAAAATAAATCTTCTATACCCGAAATTAATGAAGAAAGAAAACGACTAGAAAGCAATGGAATGCTCGTTCTGGGTACATGGGCCCTGGGTAACATGGTCTGGGGAGGAATTGGAGCCTCAAGGACAACAGGTGCCAGAAAAGGCTTTCACCAAATGAACATGTATTGGAATACCGTCAATCTGGCGATCGCTGGTTTGGGGTATTTCAATGCCAAAAAGCACCAAACGGAGGGTAGCCTGTGGAAAAGCTTGCAGGCCCAGCAAAAAACAGAGAAAATCCTGCTTTTCAATGCAGCTTTAGATGCAGGCTATATGGCCGGTGGATTATACCTGAAGGAGAGGGGTAAAAGAAGGCAAAATGACCAGTTGGTTGGATTTGGGAATGCAGTCATCCTCCAGGGAGCTTTCTTACTCGTTTTTGATGGTATCCTGTACTCTCTTCAGGTAAAAAACAAAGCGAAATTCAAGCCCTGGATTGACAAGGTAAATATCAGTACCAGTGGAATCAGTTTCAAGGCTGAATTTTGACAATTGTAAAATAGAAAAATAAATTTTCCGGACTTTATTTATCAGTCATTCTTAAACTTAATTTCAGGAACAAACAGCCCGGGATAGGCATAGCAATCGCTTTAAGAATGAAAGCTATACGAATATCCATTTAGTTACAACTTCCGAATGCTTTCCCAATTTTGTTTTTTATATAGGGTTTTCCCGTGAAGATCCAGGGATATTTTACAGCCAAATCTAAAATCCGAAAGTTGTATTTGATTTTCTGGTGCGGACTAAAAATGCGTCCATACCGGTCTTTTTAATTTACTTGTCGATATTGGCGTTTTATGGATCATTTCCTATTCCCAAAAGTTCCTGATTATTTGGTTTTAAATCCTAGGCACAAACCTTAGAAGATAGATTTTTTTAACGACATCTGTTATCAGGTGACCGAAAATTAAAGTTATTCCATTTATTTTTGTAAAAAATCCAAGTTATTTTTTCCTTTTAGTTCGTTTATAGAGGATCCTTGTATGTATAGTTATTTTTTTTGCCCATACTGGTAAAATATACATAAGCAGTAGTGAATGACCGTTTATGTAATTTTTATTAACTCTATACCTAAAAAAATATTCATGACAATTCTTTTATTATTTACTGAATTATAATACATTTCCGATAAATATTGCTCATTTAAAGCATTTGTCAAATGTTATTGCCTGTGATCCCAGGAAATTCTGTGAGTACAAAAAGATCGGATTCTGAATTTTGTATGTCATGGATTTTCAGGTATATCCACTGGTATAAACCACCTTGGCTGTGATTATTTGAGTAATTGTCATTTTAAATCCAAAATCATCAGTTTAATGAAAAACCTATTACTTATTGTCTGCCTGAGCATGCTGGCCGTTTTAAGCGGCAATGTTCTGGCACAAACCGTATCCGGAAAGGTGACCGATCAAACAGATGGGCTGCCACTTCCTGGTGTATCGGTATTGATTAAAGGAACCTCTACCGGTACTGCTACCGATGTGGATGGAAATTACAGCTTGAATGTTCCTGGTGCAGAGACGGTGCTCGTCTTTTCCTTTCTGGGATTTCAAACTGTTGAAGAAACAGTTGGTAACCGCAGCACCATTAACATTAGCCTTGCCGAAGATGCTGCAGAATTATCTGAAGTAGTGGTTACTGCTTTGGGAATTGAGAGAAATGTCCGGGCACTGCAATATTCGATCACTGAAGTAGGAGGAGAGGAGTTTACCCAGGCCCGTGAAAACAACATTGCCAATCAGTTAGCCGGCAGGGTTGCTGGGGTAAATGTGAGCAATGTGGCTTCGGGACCAGCAGGTTCCTCCCGGGTAATCATCCGGGGAAATACTTCTCTTCAGGGAGGTAACCAGCCTTTGTATGTAATTGATGGTATTCCCATGGACAATACCAATTTTGGTCAGGCCGGTGTCTGGGGAGGAGCCGACCAGGGAGATGGTATGACCAGTGTAAACCCAGATGATATTGAATCCATGTCCGTACTGAAGGGGGCGAGTGCTGCAGCCCTATATGGGTCCAGGGCCGCAAATGGTGTGATATTGATTACTACCAAAAGGGGAACTGCCCAAAGAGGTATTGGTGTGGAAGTCAACTCCAATGTGGTCTTTGAAAGGATAAATAACCAAACAGATTTACAAACCCAGTTTGGATCAGGTAGGTTTCAGGGCGACCAGATAACAGGTGCCGCAGAAAGACCAACAACGGTACGTCAGGGTTATGACTGGGGTACGCAAGCCTGGGGAGAAAGGCTGGGCTCTGGTACCTCCATGCATTTTGATGGGGTTGAACGCCCATATGTGTATGCAGGTGACAACTGGAACCGATTTTATGAAACCGGAACCGCATTTACCAATAGCATTTCCCTTTCGGGTGGCAGTGATGTCCAAACCTTCCGCTTCAATGCCACAGACATGAGAAGTTCCTCCGTGGTTCCCAATGCAGGTTTTGACCGGTTGAACATGTCTATCGCCACGAATGGTAAATTTGGCAAGAAACTTACTTTTGATGCTAAGGTGCTTTATTCCAATGAAAGGACTAAAAACAGGCCAAGACTATCAGATTCTCCTGGTAATGCGTTTCAGTCCATTTTTGCCCTTCCGCCAAATGTTAATGTGGAATGGGGTAAGGGAGCTCCAAACCGATTGGGCACTATTCCAATAGGAACAGATCCTGCCTTGTTGAGTACATGGGGCTTTGCCGAGCAGGAGGAATACCTGATGACGAATAATCCTTGGGGACAAAACCCTTATTTTTCAACGCATCAGTTGTCTATTAACGATACCCGGGACAGGATCATTACCTCAGGTTCATTGAAGTATTCCATCACAGATCACCTTTACCTTTCCGGAAGAGCCGGAATGGACTGGTTTACCAGAAGGGGGACTACCTTGACCCCACAAGGAACTGGCTATGACCGAAATGGAAATATGAGTGAAAGTGAACGCAGGGTCAATGAAATCAACCTGGAGGCCATGTTGGGCTACAACAGGGAATTTGGCGATTTTGGACTGAATGCATTTATTGGAGCCAACAGGATGAGAAGAGAGGATGAAACCATATCAGCCAATGGGCAGGGTTTTAATGTTCCTTTTTTCCATGCGATCAACAATACAGTGACCCGGAATTTTGGCTATGGTTATTCCGGCTGGGGAATCAATTCTGTCTTTGGCTCTGCAGAGGTCAGCTACAAGAACATCCTATTCTTAACAGCTACCGGTCGAACAGATTGGTTCTCGGTTTTGGATCCTCAGTTTAATGACATTACCTACCCTTCTATAGGAGGTAGTTTCGTGTTCACCGATGCCATGACAGAATTACCAGTATGGCTGAGTTTTGGTAAGATCAGGGGATCATGGGCCCGGGTAGGTAATTCAACAGTGGGGCCTTATCAGATTCAAAATGTATATTCTCTACTAGGTGCTCCCGCAATTGATCACAGTGGCAACCAGGTAGCCATGGCTACCTTTGCAACTGCTGGAGGAAATGCAGGTACTATTCCAAACCGGTTTTTAAAGCCCCTGTTATCGACGGAGGTCGAAGTGGGTTTTGATGTTCGATTTTTTCAAAACAGGTTAGGGCTGGATTTCACCTATTATCAACAGCGCAGTACGGATGATCAATTGAATGCCCAGGTTTCCAGGTCTTCAGGATTTGGCTCTACATTGGTTAACCTGGGGGAAATGGAGAATAAAGGAGTAGAAATTCTACTCACTGGTTCGCCTATTCGAACCAATAATTTCAATTGGGATGTGTCCTTCAATGTGGCCAGAAACAGAAACAAGGTGATTTCATTGATAGAAGGTAGCGATATCCTGAATGTGGAAGAACCCAGGACAAGGACTGTTTTTGTGCAGCACAGAACCGGTTATCCCTTTGGTGTATTGGCTGGATGGGTGCAAAAAAAATCGCCTGACGGACAGCCTGTCTTTGAAGAAAATGGAGCCCCGGTGCAATCTGACCAAATGGAAGTTATCGGAAATGGTATTCCTGACTGGACAGGAGGCATAAACAACAGCATTACTTTCAAGGGTTTTAATCTTTCAGCTTTAGTCGATTTCAGAATCGGTGGTGATTTGTATTCCGGTACCAATGTCAGGCTTACTCAATGGGGACTGCACAAGCAGACCTTACAGGGAAGGGCAGGAGAGGAGCCACTCAGCGTTTCCGGTGTGATCCAGTCTGGTACCACAGCAGATGGGCAACCGATATATGAATCCTTTTCCAAAACACTCTCTCCCGGTGAAGCCAATAATTACTGGAGTCAGATGGGGAACAGGGTGCAGGACTACTTTATCTATGACGGTTCCTTTGCTAAGCTAAGGCAAGTGACTTTCGGATACAATTTCCCAAGAAGCATTTTGAGTAAAACGCCATTTACTAACCTGAATTTATCCTTTGTTGGCAGAAACCTGTCGATACTTTGGAAAAATGTGGAAAACATTGATCCTGAATCAGGATATTCATCAGGAAATGGTCAGGGTCTGGATTATTTCGGAATGCCTCAGACCAGGACATTTGGATTCAATGTTAGGGCAACGTTTTAATCATTAAAGGAAAAATACCATGAAAATTATAAATAAAGTTCTCTTTTTTGGTTTGGCAGTCAGTATTACGCTCTTTGGGTGTGATACGGATGATCTGCATGATTTGAACATCAATCCTCAGGCAGTAAATGAAATTGACCTGAATTTTATGTTCACCGCGGCTCAACTTGGATCCGCTTCAGGAGGCTCTGCCGGTGATAACCGCTACATAGACTGGCGGACCAATATCGGTATGACCGCTTACCTGATCCAGCATCTTGCCAATGCGGGTGGAGGAATTGCTCCGGGAGATAAATACACGGAAAATTTCGAATCCAACAATGCACCATTTGAATTTTTCTATGGAGATGCATTGAAGAATATTTCAGAAGTGATCCGGCAGACAGGTCCCGGCGGATACGATGAAGGGAATAAAATCAATACCAGAAATGCCGCAAGGATCATGCGGGTGCTTAATTTCCACCGGCTGACAGATTTTTACGGAAATATCCCCTATTTTGGTGCATTGCAGGGTATGGATGGCGTTTTCTTTCCGGAATACGATCCTCAGTCTGAGATATATCCCCACCTGTTGCAGGAATTGGAAGAAGCTACAGCAGCCATAAGCACATCCAATCCTGATGATGGTTTCGCCAAAGCAGATATCATCTTTGATGGTGATATCACAAAATGGAAGCGTTTTGGTTATTCGCTGATGTTGCGTTTGGCCATGAGGGTTTCTGACGTGGCACCGCAGTTGGCCAATGAATATGTGACCAAAGCCATTTCCGGTGGAGTAATGGAAAGTAACGATGACAATGCCTGGGTACCTATGTCTGAAGGACCAAGTCTATGGATCAATCAAAACGGGATCTCCAGGGCATTTTATCCCGGGGACGGTGGACAACCCGCCTATTTAAGTGAAACCTTGGTGGATTGGTTAAAAGGTGATGCCACCACTGCAAGCGAAGTGGATCCCAGATTGATGGTAATCAGCGGAGGAATTGCAGATTGGTCAGCCGTGGCCTGGACACCCTATAATACCAATCCTCTGGAACAAAAAGGTATGCCCAATGGATATGATGCTGCCGGCCTGGAGGAAATTGAGGGCGGTCCGATTAATCAGGTTGAAACCTATTCCAGAATCAATTACCTGATGCTGCAGCGAGACAGCCCCTATATGTTGATGAATTTTGCGGAATCCGCCTTTTTACAAGCGGAAGCATTGGAAAGGGGCATTGGATCAGGTATTTCCGGTACTGCGGAAGATCATTACAATGAGGGTGTAAAAGGAGCCATGCAGATGTACACCCCCTTTGATGAGTCCCTGTCCATTTCGGATGCTGAAGTAGAGGCATATCTTAGCAGACATCCATATGGAACTGAAAAGCCTGCCCTGGAAATGATTGGCGAACAAATGTGGGTGAGTAAGTTTTTCAATTGGTGGGAGGCCTGGTCAGACTGGAGAAGGACCGGATATCCTCAATTGACACCGACAAATTATCCCGGGAATGTCACTCAGGGACAGATCATGAGAAAGCTAAGGTATCCTGCAGCGGAAGTCGCAACAAATGAGAACTTTCAGTCTGGGGCAACATTGCCCGATATTTTCACCACCAGGGTGTGGTGGGACACAGCTGATTGATACAGTTAACCTAAGAAAAAATCTAAAAATTTTAAGGGGTGCCCAGTCGGGCACCCCTTTATTTTGGATAGATACCGTTTCCTTCTGACCCCATAAAGGCTCCCCAATCTGGTTTATTCCTGATCTTTATAGGTAGGTCAATCCGCTTGATTTTCATGCCAAGAAAAGACAAGATATCGGTATGACTGAAATATTGACAATGAATCAAATCCAGGTATCCATCCCCGTCCATATCCCCCAGCCAGGGGGTGGAAAATATATTTTTAAAACCTTTGGATTGGTCTAAAACGTGGATTTCATCGGAATTAAAATCCATTAAGAGCAACTTGTTTTCAATAACAAATGCAGATTTATCATCAATGGCACGGTCACAATCATATTCATTAATACTGAAAATCACCTCATCTCTGCCGTCTTTATTCAAGTCATAGGCTATCGGAGAAGAAAAACCGGTACATCCCAACTCTTTTTTATTTATCAATGCACCTGTTTTTCCATCTATCAACACTTGAATGGAGCCGGTATTTTCCGGCCATACGCCTTTGCTTACAAAAGTAAACAGATCGGGAATATTATCGGCAGTAAATTGACCAACCGCCAGGCTATTGCTGCTTTCGGTACCGGAAATTTGTTGTTGCCAAAGAACCTCAAAAGATTTCCCTAAAAGGGCAGTGATGGTACTGGCATGGGAAATGGCGACGATATCCAAAATACCATCCCGATCCAAGTCAGCCAGGACAGGGGGGGCGATGAATCCATGGTTTTGTTCTGTCACCAGGACCCGGGCATTTGAAAGATCATTGTTCATCAAATCTTTCAGCTTTGCGATAAAAAGGCTTCCGGAAATAGTTTCTCCACCGGTTCCAAAGACCACCATTGTTTCATTATTTCCCACTTTGTCCACTAGCAAAGGCGACATATAGGTTTCATTTCCATCTGGCATGCTGTCCGCAGCCAAAATTCTTCCCGATAGCGCGTCTATAACCATCAGGACTCCTGGATATCGTCCCACTGTTTCAAAGGGTGCAGCTCTGGCATTGCCTCCATTGCTAATGAGTAATTCAGGGATGCCATTCCCATTTTGATCTGGGACCAATACACTGTTGTTGAAATTAAACCTGGCGTGTTTCAAGATGGGGTGATCCAGGTAATTCCTGCTATCGTACTCCCATATCAGGTCTCCCGTTTGCCCGTCGATACTTTTGAGGTGTGGTCCCCTGCCGCCTATAAAAATGTCAGGAATTCCATCTTTGTTAACATCATGAAAAGTGGCTGACCCATATACCTGATCCACTGTGGACGCATTCCAAAGCAGTTCTCCATTATCACCATTTATGGCCAATATACCATAATCACTGGATTCGAATTCATTTTTCCCGGCACCCATTACAACATCCAGAATTCCATCTCTGTTTAAATCTACTGTGCGGGGAGAGGATTGGGATCCAATGACCGGAAAACTGGCTTCCCAAACCAATTCACTTTTATCTTTTTCCTGGCAGGAAAATACGGTACAGGTAATACAGGCAATCAAATAAATGGAACCTTCGAATAAGGGATTGTAATTATTCATTTTATCGATTAAAAATGTGCTTAATTCTACTCAATATAAATAATATTGGGAATAATTCTTAATCCAGGGGAGATGTTCCATTGCGCCATGATGATGGAAGAAATTTGGCTGACAACTCCAACTTCTATTGTGTTAACGGCTGAAAAAATGTAGATTTACTTACAAGATGGGGATCAGCTTTGGTCTCAAAGAGAATGCATTACTACTCAATAGAGAGAAAATGGAAAACCGTTCAAAACAGGTTTTAGGGGTTTTGTTGTTGATTATTTTACCTGTCATGGGAGCCTTATCCCAGGGTTTTGAAAAGTTGCCGGGTAGAAAAACAGGAGTCAAATTTCGAAATGACCTGAAGGAAGATCAATTTTCTAACATCCTAACTTACGAATATTTTTATAATGGTGGGGGTGTGGCCATTGGAGACATTAATAATGATGGACTGGAAGATATTTTTTTTACAGGAAACATGACTTCCAACAGGCTATATTTGAACCAGGGAGACTTTAAATTCCAAGATATTACCCGTTCTGCGGGAATCGGTGGAAAAGAGGCCTGGACTACTGGTACAAGCATGGCCGATATCAATGGGGACGGCTTCCTGGATATTTATGTGTGTTATTCGGGTAAGGGCTCAGCTGAAACCAGGAAAAACCAATTGTTCATCAATAAAAGGGATGGGACATTTGTGGAATCAGCCGAGGCATATGGATTGGCAGATCCTGCCAATAGTATACAAGCTTTATTTTTTGATTTTGACCTGGACGGGGATTTGGACCTGTACCTGCTCAACCACAATACCCAGGTGATCAATGAAATTGATTTTGATGCAAAAAGAAAAGATCGAAATGAGCTTTCCGGCGACAAATTGTTTAGGAATGACGATGGTTTTTTTAAAGATATCAGCGAACAGGCAGGCATAAAAGGGAATTCCATGGGTTTCGGTCTGGGGATAGCCGCTTCAGATATTACAGGAAACGGCTACCCTGACCTTTATGTGTCCAATGATTATATAGAACCCGATTACCTGTATATCAATAATGGAGATGGTACTTTCTCCGAAAGCCTGACCGATTATTTGCAACACATTTCCTATTTTTCCATGGGATCTGACATCAGTGACATCAATAATGACGGACAAGCCGATATCTTTACCTTGGATATGTTACCAGAGGACAACAAGCGGCAAAAATTATTGTATGGACCTGAAAATTATGAGCAATATGCGTTGATGGTTATGGAGGGTTTCTACCACCAAAACATGCGAAACATGTTGCATGTAAACCAGGGTTCAGGATTATTCAGTGAAGTTGGACAATTGGCCGGAATTTCCAATACGGATTGGAGTTGGGCCGCTTTTTTTGCTGATTTTGACAATGATGGCTGGAAGGATCTTTTTGTGAGCAATGGGTATTTCAGGGACTATACCAACCGGGATTTTTTAAAATACAAAGGAGATTATTATTTCAGCAAAGCAAGAGAAGGAGAAAAAGCGGATACACTTCACCTGGTGACCAGTATGCAATCCACTCCGGTCCATGACTACTTGTATAAAAATGAGGGAGGTACTATTTTCAGGGACTTGTCAGCAGAATGGGGGTTTGATGATCCGGTTTTTTCAAATGGAGCGGCTTATGCGGATTTGGACAATGATGGTGCACTGGACCTTGTTGTCAATCACCTTAACGGGACGGCGGGCATCTTCAAAAACAAACTTGCTTCAGGTAATAAAGCACCAAACTTTCTTCAAATTTCGCTTCGGGGAGTGGGAATGAATACCTCAGGAATAGGAGCAAAAATCACTGTTTATTCGAATCAGGAACAACAATATTTTGAGCAGCAGCCCACCAGAGGATTTCAGTCTTCTATCAGCCATAAAATACATGTGGGCTTGGGGCAAACAGACCAGGTGGATTCCTTACATATCGTTTGGCCCTTGGGCAAGGAACAGTGGGTAAGGGGAATAGCTGCCAATAAATTATTGGTTTTATATGAAAAAGAGGCTCAAACCAGGACTATTCAAGTTGCAGATAAAAAACCTGCTATTTTTACTCCCATTGTGTCGCCCATCAATTTTGAACATTCGGAGCCTGGTTACAATGACTTCAAGCGGCAGCCTTTACTTAGTCATATGCTTTCCCCTACAGGACCTGTATTGGCATTGGCTGATGTAAATAATAACGGTTTTATGGATGTCTTTGTGGGAGGAGCCGAAGGTATGCCGGGAAAATTATTTTTTCAGGTATCCAATGGTAATTTTATAGAATCCCAAGGCTTGGATTTGACTGAGGACAGTGGTAGTGCTACCTCTGACGCTTTGTTTTTTGATGCCAATGGAGATGGAAGGCCTGATTTATATATTGTGAATGGGGGTTATCACGATTTTACAAGGGATTCCCCTGAATTACAAGACAGGCTCTACATCAACCAGGGTGGAGGGAACTTTAAAAAGGATACTACTGCCCTTCCCGTACTTCGAAGTAGTGGATCAGTTGTGAAAACCATGGATGTGGACAATGATGGTGATTTGGATCTTTTCATAGGAGGAAGGGCCGTTGCAGGTCAATATCCAAAGGCTGCTGATTCATTTATTTTGCTTAATGATGGTTTGGGGAATTTTGAGGATAAAACCGAAACCCTCTTCCCGGAACTAAGAACAATCGGGATGATAACTGATGCCCAGGTCATCGACTTGGATGAAGATGGGTGGGAAGACCTGGTACTGGTAGGTGATTGGATGGCTATAAGTGTTTTTCTCAACCAACAGGGAAAGGGCTTTGAGAATGCTACCAATGCCTATTTTGATTTGCCTCTAACAGGTAAATGGGCTGCTGTCAAAGCTGCGGATTTTGATAATGATGGAGATCTGGATTTGGTTGTGGGTAATTTCGGGCTGAACAGCCAACTTAAAGCAAGTGAGCAAGAACCATTGAGTCTTGTTTATGGGGATTTTGATGGAAATGGGTCTGTGGATCCGATTTTAAATCATTACATTAACGGTACAGCCTACCCTTTTGTGAGTAGGGATGAACTCCTGGACCAAATGTATGGTATGCGCAGTAAGTTTACCGATTACGCTTCTTTTTCGGAAGCTAAAATCGATGATATTATTTCGAGTGAGCAGTTGAAAAGTGCTAGCCAATTGATGATCAACGAACTAAAAACCGTTTATCTTGAAAATAGTAATGGGAAGTTTCTGGTCAGAGACTTACCCATAACAGCCCAGTATGCACCAGTTGAGGCCATTTCTATTTTTGATTTTGATGACGATGGCAACCTGGATTTTATTTTGGGAGGCAATCAAAACACTACCCGGCTGAGGTTGGGTGTAATGGATGCCAATTTTGGCCAGTTATTCAGAGGTGATGGGAATGGAGGTTTTACCTATGTGAGCTCTATTGAATCGGGATTGTCTTTTATGGGAGATGTAAAATCTATGGAAATAATTGATCTTTCTTATCTTAAAATTCTTTTGGTGGGTATCAACAATCAGGGTGTTTCGGCCTACTTACTTAACCGGACCCTAGGGGATAAACCAATCAGAAGCCTTTCCAATCAAAATAAATAATCCAAAACGACAACAATTGAATGAAAATCAGAAAAATTAATTTAGAGGAAAACGAAATACCAGAAAATTGGTACAATATTATAGCGGATATGCCCAATAAGCCTTTGCCGCCCCTTCACCCGGGTACATTGGAACCCATAGGGCCGGATGCGTTGGCACCCCTGTTTCCGGATGCATTGATCCGGCAGGAAGTGACTACTGACAAGTGGGTCCCTATTCCAGACGAGGTACGCAACATGTACAGCATCTGGAGACCTACCCCCATGTACCGGGCCTATGGATTGGAAAAGGCATTGGATACCCCTGCCAAAATTTACTATAAATACGAAGGAGTAAGCCCTTCAGGATCTCACAAACCCAATACGGCAATTCCCCAGGCCTATTACAACAAGCAGGAGGGTATCAAGAGAATTACCACTGAAACAGGTGCAGGCCAGTGGGGAAGTGCCCTTAGCTTTGCTTGCCAGCACTTCGGAATCGAATGTGATGTTTACATGGTGAGGCTTTCCTATAATGACAAGCCTTACAGGAAAATGATGATGAATACCTGGGGAGCAAATGTCTATCCTTCCCCGTCTGACAGGACGGAGGCTGGCCGCAGGATACTGGCCGCAGACCCGGATTCGCCGGGAAGTTTGGGTATAGCCATATCCGAGGCAGTGGAAATGGCAGCCACCAGGGAGGATACAAAATATGCCTTGGGCAGTGTTTTAAATCATGTCAAACTTCACCAGACCATCATAGGCATGGAAGCCATCAAACAAATGGAAAAAGCAGGAAGCGACCTGCCCGATATTGTGATAGCTCCATTTGGCGGGGGTTCCAATTTTGCCGGATTATCCTTTCCATTTTTGAGGTTAAACCTGGAATCTGGCAAAAAGATCCGCTGTATTGCCAGTGAGCCTTCCTCTTGTCCCAAGTTAACCAGGGGTGTGTTCAGGTATGATTTTGGGGATACAGCAGGCATGACGCCCCTTTTGCCCATGTACACCCTGGGACATGATTTTATCCCCGCACCTATTCATGCCGGAGGTTTACGCTATCATGGAGCTGGGGTGATTGTGAGTCAATTGCTAAAGGACCAGCTTATTGAAGCCCAGTCCCATGACAATCTGGAGATTTTTGAGGCAGGCGTGCTATTTGCCAGGGCAGAGGGGATTATACCCGCTCCCGAGGCCAACCACGGAATTGCCACTGCTATCCGGGAGGCTAATAAGTGTAAAGAGGAAGGGGTTTCCAAAACGATCTTGTTCAACCTTTGTGGCCATGGGAATTTTGACATGAAGGCTTATGATGACTATTTTGCCGGTAAAATCAGACAGCATGAATTGAGCCAGGAGGAAATAGATGCCTCCATCGCCAAACTTGGGACCCCTACCATACCGGTTGGTTAGGTATTGAAGAAGCATGAATAAAAGAGCATTTATCAGGAAAGGGATGCTGGCATCTGCTACTCTGGGAGTGGGGCCCTCATCCCTTTTTTCTTTTGAGGGAGCAAGGAGTTTTTCTTCCCCTATCCCGCTAGTGGATACGCACCTTCACCTTTGGGACCTGTCGGAAATGGATTATCCCTGGTTAAAGGGAAAAGGTCTGCCATTAGAAAGGAATTATTCATTGGCAGATTACCGAAAGGCTACAAAAGGTTTCCCTGTATCAAAAATGGTATTCGTCGAATGTGGCAGGTCGCCAGATCAGTATTTAAAGGAAGTGGATTGGGTGCAGCAGCTTTCTGGGAAAACATCAGGAATAGCAGGTATGGTAGCCTATTTTCCCCTGGAGAAAGGAGAAGCCGGGCAAGGTGCCATGGAAGAAATGGCTCAAAGAAGTGTGGTCCGTGGCATCAGGAGGTCTCTAATGCATGGAAATATTGGCTTTTATCAGGGGGTTGGCTTAATGAAAACCTTTGATTGGGTTTGTGAATTGAATGTGGGCCCGGGACAGCTACCGCAGGTTCTGGCTTTGGTGAAAAAATTTCCGCAGCAGGTTTTCATGCTGAACCATATGGCCAATCCCGATATCCGGAATCAGGATTGGAATACCTGGGAGAAGGCGCTAAGGCCTTTTGCTTCTCAGGACCAGGTTTATTGCAAAGTGTCAGGTATACTTACTCGGACATCTGGAGTTTGGGAATTGCCGGATATTCAACCCTATTTCGATACTTTGCTGGAGATTTTTGGTCCGGAGAGGATCGTTTACGGTGGAGACTGGCCAGTGGTGCTCCAGGCAGAAACCCTTCACCGTTGGATGACTACATTCTATTCTCTTGCTCAGGCATTGTCGGAGGAGGAAAAAAATAAAATATTTCATAGCAATGCGGAATTGGTCTACAGGATTTAGGCCTTTGCTTCTGATTTCGGGTGATTTTCTTATTGAACACCAAATAATTTAGGAAGAATAGGGATTGATTTTTAAATTTAATCCACAAAAGAATAATTGAGTATGCTTGATAAACCAAATAAAGTAGAGAACACTGACTCCAGAAGGAGTTTCCTTAAAGCTTCCACCCTTAGTGCAGCAGGATTTTTTATTGTCCCCAGGTTTGTACTTGGAGGCAAGGGCCATGTGGCACCTAGTGACAAGGTTAATGTTGGTATGATAGGGGTAGGAGGAAAAGGGCGGCAAAATGCACTGGACTTGATGAAACTGGATGACGTGCAGATCACAGCTATCGCAGATCCTGGAGAGTATTGGGATTTGGCCAACTTTTACTACAGGTCAATAGCTGGAAGAGGCCCTGTGAAAAGAATGGTTGAGGATTTTTATGAAGACAGGACCAAAAACTACAAACTAAACGAATATCTGGATTTCAGGGAGATGCTCGAAAAGGAACAAGGCCTGGATGCCATATGCTGTTCCACCCCTGATAATACACATGCTGTTGTGACATACGCTTCTATGAAGCTGGGGAAACATGTTTATTGTGAGAAGCCCCTAACCCACAATATCAGGGAAGCCAGGATGATCAAAAAGTTGACAGAAGAGACGGGACTTGCCACGCAAATGGGAAATGTAGGACATAGTACCGACGGGATCCGGCAAACGGTAGAATACCTGAGGGATGGGGTCATTGGAGAAGTGAACGAAACGCATTCCTGGGTTCCTGCTTCCCGGTGGATACCTGAAATGAAAGCTTTACCTACTTCAGCCACACCAAAACCACATGGATTTGATTGGGATCTGTGGCTGGGACCATCTGCCGACAGGCCTTATCATGAATGGTATTCCCCCGTAACCTGGAGAGATTTTTGGGATTTTGGCTGTGGAGCGTTAGGGGATTTTGGCTGTCACGATATGGATGCTGCCACCTGGGCTTTTGAACTGGGCTATCCAGAGACCATAGAGGTGTTTCCCGCAGGTTTTAGCAATCAGGACATTGCTCCTTATGGGGAGATTGGGTATTATCATTTTCCAAACAACAATACTGGCAAACCCATTCAATTGACCTGGTATTCAGGAGGGGTGAAGCCTCCCTTGCACCCATCTCTGCCTGCTGGCTATCAGTGGCCTTCCCGTGGGACTTTATTTGTTGGGAATAAAGGTGTTATCGTGAATGGTGGTGACCGGGTCCCGCATGTTTTTCCCAAAAGCCTGGCTGAAAGTATGAAAAAACCTGATGAAACCATCCCCAGGTCAAATGGACATTTCAGGGATTGGGTAGATGCTATCAAAGGTGGTCCTGCTGCCAGTGCCAATTTTGAATACGGGGCTCATCTGACAGAAATCACCTTGCTGGGTGTTTTATCACTGAGAATGAAAGGCCAGAAAATCCATTGGGATGCAGCCAACCTGAAAGCTACAGGTTTGGATGAAGCAGATCCTTATATCAGCGAACCGGTACGGTCTGGCTGGGAGATGAGTTGATTGAGCCACCAAAAGGAAATCCCGTACATTAAATGCACGGGATTTCTCTATGAGCCTGTATCGGAATGTCCCGTTAATCCAATAGGAAATTATTGAAAAAGGTACTTTTTAAAATCATCCAAAAGAAGAAAAATACGATCCCCCAAAAAAGGTAAGGCCGGTAATAGTCCATGGTTTCCTTGTATCTGGATTCTATGATTTCAGCTTTTTCCAATTCGTCAATCCTTGCAAAAATATTCTCCAGGGCCTGATCATCTGAAGCCCGGAAAAACTCTCCATCTGTTATTCTGGCAATATTTCTCAGGGTTTCTTCATTCAGGTAACTTTCGATCATTTGGGGTCTTCCGAAAAAATCTGTGCCGTAAGGTACCATACCATCCTTTCCAACAGCAATGGTATAGGTTTTGATCCCCATGGCTTCCGCCAATTGGGCGGCAAAAACAGGGTCTACATTTCCTGCATTGTTATCCCCATCACTCAAAAGGACCATTACCTTGGATTTTGCCTCTGATTCCCGCATTCTGTTGGTAGCGGTGGAAACGGCACTGCCAATGGCTGTTCCTTTGGCATCCATCATATTAAAGGTAATGCTTTCTACCAGATCTGTTAAAAGTTCGTAATCTGTGGTCAGCGGGGCAAGGGAAAAGGCTTCTCCTGAAAAAATAACCATTCCTATCCTGTCTGCTACCCTGCCATTGATAAATTCGATGGCGGTTTCTTTGGCGGCTTCCAGGCGGTTTGGGGTAAAATCCTGTAAATCCATAGATTCAGAAATATCCAAAACAAGCATGATATCTATTCCCTCGGTATACTGCTCAACTTTTTCATTGGTGCGTTGTGGCCTGGCAAGCGCAATGACCACCATCCATAGCGCCAGTAGAAAGAATAAGGATGGTATCAGTCTCAGGTAGGTCCATGGATTATTTCTGGAGATCATTTTAGGAAGAGAAAGTTCCAGGACCGGTTTTTTCAGCAGTTTGATAAATTTTCTTATCAAAAGAATGAGCGGTATGGCCCAGATAAGGTGCAACAGGAAAAAATTTTCCCATTCATATGAACGGAATGTTTCCTGTGTAAACCAGGTCCATGAGATATAGGAAGAGATGTCATCCATGCTGTCGAATATTTTCTATTTTTTCTTCCAGTTGCTGCCTGGATACTTCAAGCAAGCTGTCACAGGCCTCCCGGATATGCTCGTCTATCCTGTTGGCATAAATGATCAGTTCTATTTTTCTGAAATCTTTGACAATGTCCGGGTTTTCAAGGTATTCCGAGATTTCCGTGGCTGTCCATTCCTTGTAAGGCAATCCGGTAAGATTTTCCAGGTAACCTTTCCAAAGTCCCAAAAGTTCGTCAGCCTCCTGGATTTCGGGTTGATCTACTAAAGTTTGCATGGATTGCTCCCAGTTGTTGAGAAAATGTTTCCATTTCTTATTTTCCCGATAAATTTTCCAACGTTTTCTGATGCCTCCTCCAAAGAAATATACTGCCAAAACCGCTAATATCACCAATGCCAGCAAACCAATGATCAGGTAGGGATAGTTAAAGGCCGTAGGGATACTCAGGTAGCTGTCATTTTGCTGGAAAGCCAGGTCTTCCGGCAATTCGTCTATGGTGAGTTTTAATGCAAGGGGCGCCGCCTCCGGAAAATGGCTGATACTGTCATATTTCAAGACTTCAAAAACCGGCAAGCGGAAAAGTTGAAGGGAATCCAAAGAAAAATTAGAAAGCCAGTACACCGCGCTATCCAGAGTTGTACTATCGGTGGTCAGCGAGGCAAAGGTTTGTTTCTCCAGAAATTCAAATTCCCCAAAATTGTACGTTGAATCGGGAAAAAGTAGGGGAAGGTCGCTTGGGTAACGTGCTTTTAAAACATAACCCACCCGTTCACCCAGCATGGCTGAATCCTGAAGGAAATAGCTTTCCACCGCAACATCCTGCCCCTTAACATCGGTAGCAAGCATCAGCAAAAAAAACACCGGGAAAAATACTTTTGTTACTTTATCCACGCTTCATGGTTTTATTTCTCAACTTAAATAATTCCATTAAAGGTAGAACAATGTCTTGTTGGGTGTCTATTTGCAGGTAATTGATTTGGTTTTTTTTACAGAAATCTTTTAGTTTTACACGGTCACTGGAAAAGGAAGTGGATATTTTCCTTGAAAACCCGCCGAAAGCAGTGTTTACCCAGGTTGTTTTTCCTCCTTCTTTGTCGAATACCGGAATGATTCCAAGTGATGGAAGTGCAGATTCGATAGGGTCCGTCATTTGTAGCACGACCAGGTCGTGCTTATTGGCCAAAGCTTTTAACGGTTTTTCATAATTTTCGTCGATAAAATCAGAGATGACAATGATGACGCTTCTTTTCTTTATCAGATTCAGACAAAAAGTAAACATGCCGTAAAGGTCAGTTCCTAAAGATCTATTCTTGTGGTTAAAGATTCCCTTGATAATTTTAACCGCCTGTCTGCTTCCTTTGCCCGGCAAAATGATCTTTTCTTTTTCGTCTGAATAGCTAATCAACCCCACTTGTGAACCTTCATGGATACCAGCAAGTGTCAAAACTCCGGCTATTTCCCGTCCCAGATCTATTTTCTTTCTTTCTTTGCTACCTATATCCTGTGATCCACTGATATCCAACAGAAAATAAACCGCCTGGTCTTTGTCTTCCTTAAAAGTTTTGACAAAGGTACCATGTCCTTTTGCAGAAACCTTCCATTCAATTGTTCTGATGTCATCGCCGTATTGATAGGGACGAAGGTCGTCAAATTCCAATCCAGCCCCTTTAAAAATGGATTGGTGATCACCCTGTAGGTGGCTATTGGCCACTTTTCTCATGGTGATTTCGTACCTTCTTAGTTTTTTTATTAGCTGGTTCATTTTTCGGTCTCAATCAGAGGCCTAATTTAGCAGTCTCTATTGAATAATAAAACGACTTTGCCTATACTTATTGTCAATTTTAAAAGGAAATAGGTAATTTTGGATTGTGAAATATACTTATCTAGCCTTTGCTTTTATTTTTGCTCTTGCTTCCTGCCAGGAAAAGGATGTACCCGAAAACATTTTGTCAGAAGATCAGATGGTGAATATTTTGGTGGATATTCATTTAACAGAGGGTTTTGTCCAATCGCTTTCCATTCCTTACGATTCCTCCAAAGTATTGTATCCGATTCTGGAAAAACAAAT
This sequence comes from Cyclobacterium sp., assembly GCF_014762705.1. GTDB lineage: Bacteria > Bacteroidota > Bacteroidia > Cytophagales > Cyclobacteriaceae > Cyclobacterium. Next base: position 104,332 of record NZ_JABURL010000013.1, read on the forward strand.
CTTCGAAAAATATGGTATTCCTGATAGTGTTTATATCGAAAGCCTGGAATACTATTTGAGAGACGTGTCCAAAATGGAGTATTTATACGAACGGACTATCGATTCGCTGACCGTAAGAGAGAAAAATATTCAGGAATAAATGAAATTGTATCCTTCAAACATGGAAGAAAAGATCAATTTTGATAAAATCAAGGAATTGATCAGAGATGAATGTACCAGTAGTTTGGGAGTTGATTTTGTCGGAAAAGTAAGTTTTTCCAGGGACAAAAAATTGTTAACCAAACTTTTGGAACAGACCGACGAATTCAGGCAAATACTTGTTTCCGGAAACCCTTTTCCTGCATCAAATTTCATCAACATTTACCCTTATCTGGAAAAGGCGAAAATAGAAGGGACTTTTCTTTTTGAGGATGAGTTTCATGAGATCAGGCTGGGGCTTAAAACCCTAGATGGATGCGTATCTTTTTTTTACAAGTATCATGAAGAATATCCCCAATTGCACCAATTGTTGGGCATGGTGGAGGAAAATATCCCTTTGGAAAAAAGTATCGCAAAGGTAATTGATGAGAAAGGAAAAATAAAAAACAATGCCTCTCAGGAGCTGAACCTTATACGCACCCAACTTGCCTATGAGGAAAATCGGATTAGGAAAGTTTTGGACCATATTTACCGATCCGTCAAGGCCCAGGGCTTTACTCCTGAGGATGCCTCTGTTACCGTCAGGGGAGGTAGGATGGTAATCCCTGTTCTTGCGGAATACAAAAAGCGGATCAAGGGTTTTATCCATGATGAATCAGCTACAGGTCAGACCGTATATTTGGAGCCGGCAGAGGTTTTGGATATCAACAATGAAATCAAGGACCTGGAGTATATGGAAAGGAGAGAGGTGCAGAAAATCCTTACCAGGTTAACCGACGAACTCCGGGCATACATTCCTGTACTCAGGCGGGCATTTTATTTTCTGGGCATGATAGACTTTATCCGTGCCAAGGCCAGATTTGCATTGAAAATCAATGCAGTTAATCCGGAAATGGGTAAAGAAAAGGAACTGTCATGGGTTAAAGCCAGGCACCCCCTTTTGGAAATGGCGCTGTTGCAACAGCAAAAGACCATAGTGCCGGTCTCTATCAAACTTGATCCGAATCATAGACTACTGGTGATCTCAGGGCCCAATGCCGGCGGTAAATCCGTAACGCTAAAAACGGTGGCCTTGGTGCAGTACATGTATCAATGTGGTCTTTTGGTGCCCATGGAACCCAACTCCAGGTGCTGCATATTTGACCAGGTCTTTATCGACATTGGCGATGAGCAAAACATAGAGAATGACCTGAGTACCTACAGTTCCCACCTGATGAACATGAAGTTCTTCACCCTTCATGCCAATAAAAACACCTTGTTTTTTATCGATGAATTTGGCACTGGAACCGAACCCCAATTTGGAGGGGCCATAGCTGAAGCCATCCTGATAGACCTGAATAAGTCAGCTGCCTTTGGAATCGTTACTACTCATTACGGCAACCTCAAACAACTGGCTTCAAAAAGTCCGGGAATGGTAAATGGTGCCATGCGCTATGATGTGGATCGGTTAGAGCCGTTGTATGAGCTGGAGATTGGCAAACCGGGAAGTTCGTTTGCATTTGAGATTGCGGGTAAAATAGGCATTCCAAAGGATATCATCCTGCACGCCAAAGCCCAGGTCGGGGAAACAAGGGTAAGGTATGAAAAACTGTTGCTGAAGGTAGAAAGTGAAAAGAATAAATACGAAAACCTGATGGCAGAGACGCAGAGGAAAGAACGGCTTTTGGGGCAGCGACTCCAGGAGTACAATTCCCTGAAATCTACCTTAGACGAACAACAAAAGAACATCATCAACGAGGCAAAGACCCAAGCCAAATTATTGATGGATGAAGCCAATAAAAAAATTGAGCATACCATCCGATCTATAAAGGAGTCTCAGGCGGATCAGGAAGCCACCCGGCAATTGAGAAAAGATCTTGATGCGCATAAAGTTGCCATCCAACCGGAAAAGCCGGTGGTTTCGCAACCAAAGACGATACAGGTATTGGGAGGGTCTATTGGGGTTGGGGACCAGGTAAGGCTTAAGGACAACGGTGCCCTGGCCGAAGTGATGGAGATCAAGGGAAAACAAGCTTCCATACTAATGGGGGATCTGAAGTCCAATGTGAAAATTAGCCGGTTGGAAAAAATTTCCAATACTTCTTTAAAGAAGGAAAAAAAGGCCATGGGAAAACGGACAACTTATGATACGACCAGTAAAATGGCAGAATTCTCGCCCAATCTGGACATCAGGGGAAAAAGGGGAGAAGAAGTCCTTCAGCTGGTTCAGAACTTTATAGACGAAGGATACATGTTGGGTATGGATGAACTTAAAGTCATTCACGGCAAAGGGGACGGCATTTTGAGGGACCTAACCAGAAACCTTATCAGGAAAATGTCATCCGTCACCAGCTTCTCCGACGAACATGCAGACAGGGGTGGGTCTGGAGTGACCCTGGTGCAGCTCAAACAATAATTTTTCCCATCAAATTGATCAGATCTTTACCTTTTGTAAGCTTGCCTGGCAATAAGAACCCAGCTTTTGCCCTTTTTCTTCCATACGGTCAGCACCCCCAGGTTGACAGGGGCGGGTTCACTGTCTTTGTTGTCTGTCCGGCCGATCAGGAAATGTCTGACCAATGCGGTATTGCCTGAAATATCCACTGTTTGGTTCTCAATATTGATTTCGGTAAAATTGGATACTCCGGATGTAAGTGCTTGAATAAACGCGGATTGATCTTCAATCAATCCATTGGAATGCCCATAAGTCAATTGAGGATGGGTCAGTTTTTGGAGTTGGGATTCATCGGCATCTACCATGGCTGAAGTCAATTCGGAAACGGCATTCTCTACAGCAGCCTGGTGTTTGGTCTGGGCAAAGAGCAAAGAAGATGAAAAGAAGCAAGTAAGAAACAGGTATTTGAGCATGGGTTTATCGGGTAAATTAAATTATTGGGTTATTCCATTAAAATAAGATCGAACACATAGAATCCTGCCAGGGCTGTCACCCTTGCATTCTGTGGTGCAGGCACTACCCATTCCAATCTCAGGTTATTTTGGTTTCTGGTAAAGGAAATTTCTTTATTGGCAGCAGGCTGTATTCCCGAAAGGATAATCTTATCCAAGTTTTCTCCTTCGAAGGCCCAATTCCCATTCGTGTCAAACAGCAGATTGCTGTTTTCGGTAATGTAAGATTTTCCTGTATTGTTGGCAATAAAACGGATTTCAAAATCAGCAAATTCATTCGTTTGCACTGTGCCATCTTTGGTGACCGAACCTCCGTTGCTAACTGTCCATGTCTGACTTCCCGAGGGCCCAGTAAGTCTTTCTATGGCTTGCTCTTCGGCTGTCTTTTCAGGTTCCCCGTTTTCTCCTCCATTACAAGCTGTAAATCCCATAAGGAGCAGGAAGGCCCAAAAATAATTCATCAATGCTTTCATACTTTTCAAACTAGAGGAGTAAATTTAATCAATTCCAGGGTTAATCAAATAATACCTTGCCTTTTATAATCCTCCAGACGAAGAATTTGTTCACAGAAATCATATTCTCTGGGATCATTGGAGGCGATGACAATACATTTATCCTTTCCAAACCGGGTGATCATTTCCCTATACCATTGTATTCCTTTTTCGTCAAGATTGGAGGTGGGTTCATCCAGAAGCACAAAAGGGGCCTGTGAAAAAAAGCAGATTCCCAATTTCAGTCTTTGCTTCATTCCTGATGAAAAGAAAGAAATAGGTTTATCAATGGCATTTTCCAGATAAAGTAGGTTCAAAAGTGCAGTTGTACCGATATTTCCTTCCGGTTTTTTGAATTGAAAATGAAAATTCAAAAACTCATTGAGGGTGAATTCTTCGGGTAACTCCAGGTAGGGGGCACTGATGACCAGGTGTTTGTATATTTCTTCGGGAGAAATTTCATTCTGGTCCTTTGAAAACACCAAATTTCCTTCCGTGAGAGGCATCTGTGCCGACAGACATTTGATCAGGGTAGACTTTCCGGAGCCATTATTTCCGGTAACGGCCATTCTCATTCCGCTTTTCAAGCTCAGGTCCAGGTTTTTAAAAATCCAATCTCTTTGAAATTTTTTCCCAGCCTGTTTTAGCTCAACGGACAGCATATCACTGAATATAACCTTTCATTACGCCCCTCTCTGAGGAGCGTATGAAGTTGACAATCTCATCCCGCTCTTTTGTGGCAGGAAGGTTGATTTCAATTTCCTCCAGGGCTTTGCTGTTGTTCCAGCTGTTTAAAAACAAATACCGGTAGACCTCCTGGATTTCGCTTATCGTTTTGCCTTCAAATCCCCTTCTTCTTAGTCCCAGGGAATTGACTCCGGCATAACTCAAAGGTTCTCTGGCAGCTTTTGTAAAAGGCGGAACATCTTTCCGGACCAGTGAACCGCCGGAAATCATGCTGTGCATTCCTATTTTAACAAACTGGTGTATGGCACTGCTGCCACCAACAAATGCCCAATCATCAATGTTGACATGTCCCGCTACCTGTACCGAATTGGCGATGATTACCCGGTCATGTATCAGGCAATCATGGGCTATATGTACATAAGCCATTAAAAGGCAATCATTGCCAATTTTGGTGGTCTTTTTATCCGCCGTTCCCCTGTTTATGGTTACAAACTCCCTGATGGTCGTATTATTTCCGATTTCTACCAGAGAGTCCTCACCTTTGTATTTCAGGTCTTGAGGAATGGCTGCAATAACGGCACCTGGAAAGATGCTGCAGTTTTCTCCAATTCTTGCACCTGGATAAATGGTGACGTTTGAGCCAATCCATGTACCTGCTCCGATTTCCACATCAGAATGGATGGAAGAAAAAGCTTCAACTGAGACATTATCTCCCAACCGGGCATTTTTGTTTATTTCGGATAATTTGCTGATCATGTGTCTTTTCTTACAATGCTGGCAGTCATTATGGCTTCACAAACCAAGGCATTTCCTACAAAAGCCTCCCCCTTCATTTTTGCGATTCCTCTCCGGATGGGATTGAGAAGTTCACATTTGAAGATCAATGTGTCACCAGGCAACACCATTTTTCTAAATTTGCAGTTTTCAATACTAAGGAAATAGGTCCAATAGTTTTCAGGATCTTCCACAGTACTGAGAACCAATATTCCTCCGGTTTGGGCCATGGCCTCTACCTGTAATACTCCTGGCATAACCGGATTGTTGGGAAAGTGCCCCATAAAAAAGGGTTCGTTGATGGTGACATTTTTCACCCCCGCCACCAATTTGTCATCAAGATAAATGATTTTGTCCAGCAATTGAAACGGATACCTGTGAGGAAGAATGTTGCTGATCTGGTTTATGTCCAGTACCGGAGGTAGTTTGGGGTCATAGTAAGGGATATTCATGGGGCCTGATTTTTCCATGGCCCTTTTGATTTTTTTTGCAAATGCCACATTGGCCGCATGGCCGGGCCTGGCAGCGAGTATCTGGGCTTTTAAAGGTCTGCCCACCAGTGCCAGGTCACCAATGACATCCAACAGTTTGTGTCGGGCCGGTTCGTTTTTATACCTGAGTTCTACATTGTTTAAAATTCCCTCTTTCTGAACTTCAACCTTTTGTTTATTGAACATTTTGGCCAGGCTTGACAATTCCGCCTCTTCGACTATGCGATCTACTACTACAATGGCATTATTCAGGTCACCGCCTTTTATCAGGTTATTGTTATAGAGCATTTCCAACTCGTGAAGGAAACAAAAGGTCCTGCACGAGGCAATTTCATGCCGGAATTGACTGATATCGGTAATAGAAGCGTGCTGGCTTCCAAGAACCGGGGAGTTATAATCTACCATTACGGTGACCCTGAAATCGTCCAGGGGCAAGGCTGCCATCTCCACTTCCCTGGCGCTGTCCTTGTAATGGATGCTTTCAGGTACTTCAAAAAATCTACGAAGTGCATTTTGTTCTTCCAGACCTGCATCTTCCAGGATCTCAATAAATTGAATGCTACTGCCGTCCAAAATAGGGGGTTCAGGCCCGCTAAGTTGTATCAGCACATTGTCTATTTCCATGCCTACCAGTGCAGCCAGCACATGTTCTACAGTAAAGACCCTGGCCCCGCTTTGCTCCAGGGTAGTGCCTCTGGATACATCTACCACATTGTCTACGTCCGCATCGATAACTGGCTGGCCTTCCAGATCCATCCTTTGAAACTTATAACCATGGTTTGGATTGGCCGGCAAAAAGGTCATGTTGGCTTCAATACCTGTATGTAATCCTACTCCTGATAGGGTGACTTGTTTTTTTATGGTATGCTGTTTTACTTTCATTAAAATAAGTTACTAAATGGCTGCGATGTCCCAATTAACTGACAAATTTATAGTTTTTTTTCCAGCTCTCTTAATTTGTCCTGAAGTAAAGGTAATTTTCTGAAAATGGAATATGATTTCAAAAACCCCTTTATGTCAAACCCAATGTATCCAAAAATCGTTTTTCCCGGTTCGGTGACCGATTTCATGATACCAGAGTTGGCTCCCACAGTGGTATTATCGGCAATCTGGATATGCCCCACAATACCGCATTTCCCAGCCAAAACGCAGTTCTTTCCGATGGTTGTTGACCCTGAGATGCCGGCCTGGGAGGCCACTACTGTATTTTCTCCCAGGCTTACATTATGGGCTATCTGTACCTGATTATCGATTTTAACTCCTTTACCGATATGTGTGGACCCCATTGTTGCGCAATCAATGGTGGTATTAGCCCCTATACTTACCCCGTCTTCCAATACTACATTTCCCAATTGAGGGATATTCTTGTAGGTACCATCAGGCTGGGGGGCAAAGCCAAATCCGTCAGCCCCTAGAATACTCCCCGCATGAACCTCACAGTCATTTCCAATTACAGTCCTGGAATATATTTTGACTCCTGGGTAAAAGGTGCAGTTATCCCCTATGGTTACTTCGTCACCTATGTACACCTGTGGATAAATTTTCACATTTTTACCGATACTACAATTTTTTCCCACGTAGGAAAAAGCTCCCCGGAAACAATTTGCCCCGATTTTACTGCTTTCATGAAAGTAATTGGGTTCCTCAATACCTGAAATCTCCGATTTCACCATCTTGGCATAGGTCTCCAGGAGTTTTGTGAAGCCGGAATAGGGATCCTTTACCCGGATCAGGGTTGTTTTATATTGCTTCTGGGGTTTAAAACTATCCGCAACGATGATAGCGGAACAGTCCGTATCGTAAAGGTGTTTTTCATACTTGAGGTTGGATAGAAATCCAATGCTTCCTGCTTTTCCCTCCTGTATTTTGTCAAGGCGATTGATTTTCCCAGAACCATCTCCTTCCACGCTTCCATCCAAAAGTAGTGCAATTTCATCGATGGTAAATTCCATTTAATTCTTAATTGTTTTACCGTAAAGTTAAATTTTTAGCATGACAAGCATAATATTTTTTCACTATTTTGCTCATGGCTTTTATATTTGGCAAATCCGCCGCCATGGCCACGTCCATTACCTCCCCCTTTTTTGTCAGGATCCAAATCTTGTCTTTGGCCAGGTATCCGTAATTGCTGATTTCACCGGAAGAAAAGAAATATTCCATATCCTGATTGGAAAAAGAATGTTTGCTTTGCACCTTTCGCTTCATGTGTCGAATCTCTTCAGCGGAAAATGGCTGATTGCCCAAATGTATTTTAAACAAGTTTCTGGTCAGAAACATATGGGAAATTTCCCGCAGGACAAAATCTTCTTCGTTTTTCCATAGTTTGATGGCACCCCAAACATCAAAATCATCCATTTGGGAAAAGTCATTCAGCCAATCCTTTTGCCCTTCTTTGGGATCATTGGACGGGTCTTTTTCCAGAAACAGGAGGAGTTCTTCGGATCCCGGCAGATTTATTCCGGCATTTTTCAGTTCCCTGGCCCTTAAAATCAGATTGATAAGCATTTTCTCAGCGCAAACAGTCGTTTTATGCAGGTATACCTGCCAATACATTAATCTTCGTGCACTCAAAAAATTCTCAATACTGTAAATTCCTTTTTCTTCAATGACTACCTGATCGTTTACGATGGTCATCATTTTGATGATACGGTCTGCCCCAATTGTGCCTTCTGAAACTCCGGTAAAAAAGCAATCTCGCTGTAAATAATCCAGGCGATCAATATCGAGTTGGCTGGAGACCAGTTGGTGAAAGAATTTTCTTTCGTAACTTCCCACAAATATTTTTCTGGCCAATGAAAGTTGGCCATGAAATTGCTTATTCAATGCATCAAAGAATAGCAGGGAAATGGCTTCATGATGTAGTCCTTTAAGAAGAATCGACTCCAAAGCATGGGAAAAAGGCCCATGACCGATGTCGTGCAGTAATATTGCCAAAAGGGCAGCTTCATATTCCTCTTCAGATATTTCAATGCCTTTATTGCGCAGTTGATCAAGGGTAATGCTCATCAAATGCATGGCTCCAATAGCGTGATGGAATCGGGTATGCAGGGCTCCCGGGTAGACCATATCCGTCAAACCTAATTGTTTGATTCTGCGTAACCTTTGGAAATAGGGGTGGTCTATTACGGCAAAAATCAATTCACTGGGAATATTGATGAACCCGTACACGGGGTCATTGATGATTTTATGGCTTTTCAATGTCCTGTTCATAAAGGCAACTTGCCAAAAGTAATTAATCTAAAAAGAATTAAACCAATTGATATGGAAAATTTCAAAATATTGTGGGCTGATGATGAGATTGACCTCTTAAAACCGCATATCTTATTCCTGGAGCAAAGGGGATATGATATTGTGACCGTAAACAGTGGACTGGATGCGGTGGAAAAGGTAGAAGCGGAAAATTATGACGTAGTGTTTCTGGATGAAATGATGCCGGGAATGACTGGCCTGGAAACGCTGCAACAGATCAAAAGCCTGAAACCTCAAATTCCTGTAGTCATGATAACCAAGAGTGAGGAGGAGCATATCATGGACGACGCCATTGGGGGTAAGATTGCCGACTACCTGATTAAACCAATAAATCCAAATCAGATTCTGCTATCTGTAAAAAAAATCCTTCAAAACAAGCAGCTTATCAGCGAGAAGACAAACCTTTCTTATCAGCAGGATTTCAGGAATATCAGTATGGCATATAATGATGCCATAGACCATGAAGAATGGGCAGACATCTATAAAAAACTAACCTATTGGGAGTTGGAGATAGATGAAACCGAAAATAAAAGCATGCAGGAGGTATTGGAGACGCAAAAAGTTGAAGCCAACGCAAACTTTGCCAGATTCATAAAGGAAAATTACCTGGATTGGTTGAACGTTCCCAATATCAGTAAACCTGTAATGTCTCATCAGGTAATGAAGGAACATGTTTTTCCAAAGATAAAGGAAGGCAAGCCTTTATTTTTTATCGTGATAGACAACCTGCGTCTCGATCAATGGGAAATGATTGAAAATCAACTGGGAGATTATTTTACAGTCAAAGAGGACAAAACCTATTATAGTATTTTGCCTACCACTACTGCTTTTTCCAGAAATGCTTTGTTCAGCGGATTGATGCCAATGGATATGGCCAAATACCATCCTGATCTTTGGGAAGGAGAGGATACGGATGAAGGGAAAAACAATAACGAAGCGGAATTTTTGAAAGTGAACCTGAAAAAAAACAGGCTTTCTATTCGTTCAAGCTACCATAAAATATTGCAGACCAATCAGGGAAAAGCTGTTTTGGATCAATTTCCCAATTTGATGAAAAACGATCTGAATGTATTGGTTTATAATTTCGTGGATATGATGTCACATGCCCGAACAGATATGAAGATGATCCGTGAACTGGCCCCTGATGAGTCGGCCTATCGATCTCTTACCAATAGTTGGTTTTTACACAGCTCCCTATTTGAACTATTTAAAAAAATCAGTTCGGCGGGTGCGGAGGTAATCGTAACCACTGACCACGGTACCAAGCGGGTAAACAAACCCTATAAAATTGTAGGTGATCGAAATGTGACCACAAACCTGAGGTACAAACAAGGGAAAAACCTTAATTTTGAATCAGGAAAAGTATTTGAAATCAAAAAACCCGGTGAAGCCAAACTCCCTCAACTGAATATCTCTTCCAGTTATGTGTTCGCTGTGGAAGATTATTTCTTTGCTTACCCCAACAACTACAATTATTATGTGAATTTCTACAAAGACACCTTTCAACATGGGGGGGTTTCTTTAGAAGAAATGATTATTCCAATAGTGCATTTACAGCCAAAATAAACGCTTTTTGAAAACAATACATTGCAATCATTTAAATGAAATTTCAAATTCCGCAGAATTAATCCTAGATTTATGCAGGGGAATTGATGTTTGGGTGTTTAAAGGGGAGATGGGGGCAGGCAAGACCACCTTGATCAAGGCTATCTCGGCCTTACTTGAAGTCAATGACCCGGTAAGTAGTCCCACATTTTCAATAGTGAATGAATATGCTAGCAAGGATGCCGGAATGATTTATCACTTTGACTTTTATAGGATTGAAGATCCTATGGAGGCCGTTGAAATAGGTGTTGAGGAGTATTTTGACAGCGGGCACTATTGTTTTGTAGAATGGGCAGAAAAAATTCCCTCGTTTTTGCCAGATGAATTTGCTTTGATTGAAATTGAAAAGGGGGAAAAGGAAATGAGAGAAATAAGTGTAAAAATAATCCATCAATGATAGGGGGATCAGGATTTTCCGAAATAGCCAGAGAAACGGGAGTGTTCACTCAAGAGGCTGTAGCCAGGGTGAAAAAAAAAGGTTCGCAGGTTTTGATCGGTATTCCCCGGGAAACGGCGGAGCAGGAAAACAGAGTAGTCCTTACACCTGAGGCAGTGGGTCTTTTGGTAAATAATGGGCAACGGGTAAAAGTTGAAACAAATGCGGGTATTTTATCCAAGTTTTCTGACAAGGATTATTCCGATGCCGGAGCATCCGTTGTTTACTCCAGCAAGGAGGTGTTTGATGCAGATGTTGTATTGAAGGTAGAGCCTCCGGTGGCGGAAGAAATAGGCTACATGCGGCAGGGTGCTTGTCTGATATCGGCACTTCAGCTGGGTAAACAAAAAGCTGCTTTTATTCAACAATTAAACCAGAAGAAGATCACCGCGGTGGCCTTTGAGCACCTTGAAGATAAAGTAGGTGGGATGCCGGTGGTAAGGGCCATGAGTGAAATAGCAGGTAGTACGGTAATGCTGATTGCAGCTGAATACCTGAGCAGTGTGAGTGAGGGAAAAGGAATGATTTTGGGAGGAATCACCGGTGTGCCTCCCACCCAGGTGGTCATCATCGGTGCTGGAACAGTTGCCGAGTATGCTGCAAGAACAGCCCTGGGCCTGGGCGCAAACATCAAAATTTTTGACAACCACATTTATAAATTAAGGCGGATAAAACAAGTATTGGGCCAGCAGGTTTTTACATCAACTATCGATAATTATGTTCTGGGACAAGCGCTGAAAGAAGCAGATGTGGTGATTGGAGCCTTAAGGGCTGAAAAGGGTAGACCTAAGTTGGTGGTTTCTGAAGAAATGGTTTCCCAAATGATGGAAGATAGTATCGTAATCGATGTCAGCATTGATCAGGGAGGCTGCATAGCCACTGCAGAGATGACTAGCCACAATGAACCAGTATATAAGAAGCATGGGGTGATTCATTACTGTGTGCCTAATATTCCCTCAAGGGTATCTAGAACAGCCTCCTACTCCCTCAGCAATATTTTCACACCGATTCTTTTGCAGATGGCAGATCTGGGTGGCGCAGAAGAAATGATCTTCAATTACAAATGGTTCATGAAGGGGGTTTATACCTATAGGGGTAGCCTGACCAATGCCCACCTGGGCAGAAAGTTTCAAATGGCTCACAAAGAATTACAGCTTTTGCTGGCAGCAAGATACTAAAGGAAAAATCCTCAGGAAAGCAGGTTTTGCCTGAGGAGAAACTCCAGTTGATCATTGGCTTTCAGTAAACTATCTGTAAGTTGTTTGTTCTCCCTTCTCAGGGAGTACACTTCAAAAGCATTTTTCACTACCGTTCTTAGGTAATCTTCTTCCCAGGGCTTGGTCAGGTAATGGTAAACCTTACCTTTATTGATGGCATCTATCACAGCCTGAATATCGGTATATCCGGTAAGTAAAATCCTCATCGGATCAGGGTGCATGGGTATGATAGACTCCAAAAAATCCACTCCATTTTCCTTGGGCATCCTTTGATCTGTAATAATGATGTCTATATCTTCCTGGAGCAAAATATCCCTTCCCTCGTCAGCAGATTCAGCCATAAATATTTTGTAATCCCTCCTAAAAGTAGCTTTAAAAGCTTTAAGGTTATTGACTTCATCATCTACATAAAGTATCCTAATCTTATCTTTTTCCATGCCTTAAATATCGTAATAACCTATTGATTTGTTAAGAATAAGAAATTGAATTTTAATTTTAAATAAAATATCGTTCTTTTTCAATTAATATTCATTAGTTTAATCGTATTATATTTATATTCAAAAGTTTATTTTATAAATTAAAGAATTAAACCTTAAATACAAAAAAAAATATAATAAATTAATTCTGTATTTTTGATTGTTTATTACTACAAAAATATAACTTTACCCATATTATAACCTTTTTTAGGCAGTAAAATTATGGAAAACTCAAATAAAAAATCTGAGTTTATGCATCCCTACAAACCCTTAATCTTTTCTCCTTATGTTCAGGAGGATATGGATACAATGGGAAAATTGAAGGACACAGGTAAAGTTCTGTTTTTCGACACTTTTGAACTTCAATTGACGGAGCTCATTAAAATGGAAAACCCAAAAAGAAAACTATCTTTAGAGGAGTTGTCGGAAAAAAAAGCAGATTATTACACCGCATCTGAAAAAAATGCCTCTGAAAATGGCAATTGGGTCTATTATCCCTGGAGAAATACCGTGGTCAGAATTTTGGAGGAAAAAGATTTCATCAGGTTGCGAACAGTCAGGAACCAGTACAAGATCACCCTGAAGGAACAGGAGCAGCTACAAAAACAGGTGATTGGGGTGATCGGGCTTTCTGTTGGTCAAAGTGTTGCATTGAGTTTGGCCATGGAAAGGTGCTTTGGCGAGCTTAGGATAGCAGATTTTGACACGCTGGACTTAAGCAACATGAATAGAATAAGAACGGGTTTATTTAACCTTGGTCTTAAGAAAACCTGGATTGTTGCCAGAGAAATTGCCGAAATTGATCCCTATCTGAAAGTAACACTGTACGATGAAGGTACTACTGAGGCCAACATTGATGACTTCCTGACTAAAGGAGGCAAGATGGATCTACTGATTGAGGAATGCGACAGTTTACAGATAAAAATTTTAAGCAGGATAAAGGCCAGAAGCTCAGGTATACCTGTGATGATGGATACCAGCGATAGGGGTATGATGGATATTGAAAGGTTTGATCTGGAGCCTGAAAGACCCATTTTCCATGGATTGTTGTCGGACTATGGAGAAGAAAGGGAATTATTGAAGATGCTTCCGGAAAAGGGAAGGGAAATAATGATTTCACTATTGGAGTTTGAAAAATTGTCTGATAGGGTTAAATACAGTTTTGGGGAACTAGGTAAAACCATAACCTCATGGCCACAGTTGGCATCCTCTGTTTTACTGGGGGGGGCGGCCTGTTGCCATTACGCCAGAATGTTACTTCTAGGCCAGGAGGTAAAATCCGGCAGATTTTATGTTGATTTGGACAAGATACTCAATTTGAATGAAAGTTAGAGTTAGGATAGTTAGGGCAATTGATGATATTGATGCCACGGAAAAGTATATTTATGGCCACCATAAGGTATTGGAATCTTATGGTATTACGAAAGTGACTTCTGCGGACCGTTCCTGGGCTCTTAATCCCCATGTATACCTGATACTCTTTGAGTCAATAGAGGATTTGAGAATTTTAGGTGGAGGAAGAATACAGCTCAGAACCGAAAATTTCCCCCTTCCTTTTGAGCTGGCCATAAAAGAAATAGATCCAAAAATTATGGATTATATGGCTGATTTTAAGGATCTTGAAGTAGCTGAATATTGTGGGCTTTGGAACAGTAGGGAAGTAGCGGGTTATGGGATAGGAAGTATTTATTTGGTACGGGTAGGTATAGCTATATTGCCCCAGTTGAATTTAAAAAAGCTTTTTGGATTAAGTTCCCCGGTGACATTAAGTATTTCCAAGAGTGTAGGATACCAGGTAATTTCGGTTTTAGGGGATAATGGTTCGTTTTATTATCCCAAGGAAGGGCTGATTGCCACTGCTTTGGAAATAAATGATATCAAAGAACTCTCACATGCTCAAATGGCTGAAAGAGACTATATTTTTGAGCTGAGGAAAAAAATCAATTTCAACACCGTAGAAAGTGGTCCTAAAGGAGAAATGGAATTGCAATTTGAACTTCAAATACCTAAACCTGATAAATGAAAAACTTTTATACGTATTTAAGAAGCATAGGCTTGTCCTTGTTTTTGATTTTATTTGTCACCCTGCCCATCATTTACTATTTAGGTATTTTCAGTCAGGATGAAGGGCTGAGGTTTGAAAAATACGCCTATTTTGTTTCTGATAAAAATATTGGAACTGAAACTTTGAAATTGGATCAATTTCAAAATGAAGCCTATCAAAAAATTGATCTGGGTGTTATTGATGAGAATTTGTATGTCAAAGTTGATTTGGAGGATTTAAATGGGTTGGTAAAGGACAGCCTTTACATTGTGGAAATAAGCAACCCTTCTTTCAGGGAAGTAGAACTGATGAGATATGATGGTTCAGGGAATTTGGTTTCCAAACAAACTTCCGGAACGGCTTTTTCCAAAACCAACCCATTAAAGAACCCCAATCCTTTTTTCAGACTCAGGATGGAGGAACCCTACAGCTCCATATTGGTTTTCAGAATCATGTCGAATGTTCCCCTGGAATTTGATGCTGCCATATCTCCTTCTGATTCCTTTTTTCAAAACTACAGCCTGAGACTGATAATAATCAGTTCTTATTTCGGAATAATGATTGCCTTATTCCTCTATAATTTTATACTTTATTTTTCGGTAAAGGACAAAGTATATCTTTTTTATTGCTTTTATATTCTTTTCATCGCTTTGGCCCAACTTTCCCTTTCGGGATATTCTTACTTTTTCCTGATGGAAAACGCTTACCTATATGAAGTGAGCATCATTGGCTTTACCACGCTTTCAAGCATTTTTGTGATTCCTTTCATCCAGTTATTTTTAAAAACCAAAGTATACGTTCCCAAATACGATCAATGGCTTTACCTTATCCCCGTATCCTATTTTGTTACCCTGATATTCAGGATTTCCGGTTTTGTGGAGTTGAGTTATTCCTTGACAGATTTGAATGGAATGATTTTAGCGATTTGCTTTTTCACGATAGGAATCATAGCAGCGAGAAAAGGCTACAGATCGGCTTATTTTTTCCTATTGGCATGGAGTTTTTTATTGTTTGGGTTAGTGGTCTACATATTGCACAATCAGCGGATTATTGATCTGGGATCCTATGCCAACTTCCCTCTTTTGGCGGGCACGGCTATTGAAGCATTATTGCTTTCCTTTGCTTTGGCCGACAAGATCAATATATTGAAAAAAGAAAAGGAAAAGGAGCAATTGGATAAACTGGAAGCCCTTAAAGAAAATGAAAGGCTGATAAAAGAGCAGAATTTATATTTGGAAGAAATGGTCAAATCAAGGACAGAAGAGCTTGAAATGACATTGAAAAATCTTCAGAATACACAAACTCAACTTGTCAACCAAGAAAAGATGGCTTCATTGGGTCAGTTAACTGCAGGGATTGCACACGAAATCAATAACCCGATTAACTTTGTCAGCTCCAATATCTCACCGCTTAAGAGAGACCTAAATGATATACGTGAATTGATGGAAGTATATAGGGAGAAGGGGAAAGAGGAATTTTCTGAAGAAAGTAAATCCGAAATCTCCGACCTGGAAGAAGACATAGAGATTGATTATTTATTGGAGGAAGTTGAGCAATTGCTTAATGGAATGGAGGATGGTGCCAAGAGGACAGTAGAGATCGTCCGCGGTCTGAAATTATTTTCAAGGGTAGATGAACAAGATGTCAAGGAAGTTGATATTCATGATGGGATAGACAGCACACTGATCTTGCTCAACAGTACCATGTCCGGGAAAATTAAATTAACCAAAAATTATGGGTCCATTCCTCAGGTTGAATGCCTTGCGGGGAAAATGAATCAGGTATTTATGAATATCATCAGCAATGCCATTCATGCACTTTTGGATCACCCAATGGAGGGAAGAGAACCTGAATTGACAATCACTACCTCTTTTCAAAATGAAAGGGTGGTAATTAAGATTGGAGACAATGGACCGGGCATGCCGGCACAAGTTCGGGAAAAGATTTTTGAACCTTTTTTTACAACCAAACCAGTTGGTAAAGGCACCGGACTGGGATTATCCATTGTTTATACGATTATTGAAAACCATAAAGGGAATATTAAAGTTGACTCGGAAGAAAAAATAGGTACTACTTTTACCATTGAATTACCGACCAATCAAAATTAACAGCTAATGACAAAGAAAATCAATGTGCTGTACATAGATGATGAGGATAACAACCTCAATTCTTTTAAGGCTGCATTGCGTAGGGATTTTAAGGTTCATACTGCTTTGGATGCAGAGGAAGGATTGAAGATAGCTGAAACCAGAGAATTCGAAGTTGTTATTGCCGACCAGAGAATGCCTGGCATTACCGGGGTGGAGTTTTTTGAAAGGTTAGTGAAAATTAACCCGGACCCCATCCGTATTTTGCTTACAGGGTACTCTGATATTTCAAGTGTAATTGATGCCATCAACAGGGGAGAGGTTTATCGTTTTATTGATAAGCCATGGAATCTTGAGCAGATCAAAAATGCCGTCATCAATGCAGCAGAAATATACTATGCGAGAAAGGAACTGAAAGAAAAAAATGAGCGGCTGGAAAAACTGCATTCTGAAATGAACCAGTTTGTTTACAGTTTATCTCATGAACTAAGAGGGCCCTTGATGAGTATTTCAGGTATATCAAAACTCGCTAAAATGGAAGTTAATGAGCCTGGAATCGTAGAGTATTTTGAGATGATTGATTCGGCGACTCTCAAACTCGATGATTTTATTTATAAAATGCTTGATTTTTACAGGTCCACAAAAATTGAAAACAAAATAGTTTCCATCGATTTTAAGGGGATTTTTGATCAATTGATGAAGGATTATCAACTTAAATGGGATTTGAGTGAAATTGAGCTGAGTTTTGATATTTCCCAGGAAGAACCCTTTTATTCTGATGAATCGAAAATCCGTGTAATCCTCAATAACCTTTTTAGTAATGCGTATAAGTTTCAGAAAGAAAATGGCAAGCGGTGGATCCACATATGCATAAAAGTCAGCCGAAATAAGGCTTATTTGGAGTTAGCTGATAATGGTATTGGAATAGAGGAAAAACATCAGTCGGATGTGTTTAATCTTTTTCACAGGGCTACCCAAAGGAATGTGGGGTCGGGACTTGGTCTGTACATGGTCAAAGAATCGGTAGAACAGCTGAAGGGGAATGTAGTATTGAAATCAGATGTAGGGAAAGGGACTTCTGTACAGGTGCACCTGCCTGATTTGAATAATAATTAGCCTGTTATTTTTTATCCACAACCTGCGAAAACCGGCCTTTTAGTTTTATTTTTCTATAGCCCTTATTTAATTGTCTGATTCATGAATTCCGGTGACTTGGCTAATTTGAGATGTGCCAAAAATTTCTTTTTTTCCTTTGTTCAGATATAAAATGGAGGTAATTTGCACTTCAATTAATAGTAATTAAAATGTTTTTTATATGATTAATCCTTGGCATGATGTAAGCATAGGTGATGATTTGCCCGACTATGTAATGGGCATTATTGAAATACCCAAAGGAAGTAAAGGAAAGTATGAACTTGACAAAAAATCAGGCATGCTACTTTTGGACAGAGTGCTGTTTTCCGCAGTTCATTACCCGGCAAATTACGGGTTTATTCCCCAGACTTTCTGCGAAGACCATGATCCATTGGATATATTGATCATATCTCAAATTGATATTCCTTCCATGACTTTGGTAAAAGCCAAAGTCATTGGTGTGATGAGAATGGTGGATGGCGGAGAGGCCGATGACAAAATCATTGCTGTAGCTGCTGAAGACCAATCTGTCAACCATATTGAAGATATTTCCGAGCTTCCTCCCCACCTGATGAAGGAAACCCACCGGTTTTTTGAGGACTATAAAAAACTCGAAAACAAGGAAGTAAAAGTTGAGGATTTTTTGGGTAAAAAAGATGCCACCAGAATCATAAATGACGCGATTGAACTTTATGATAAGACATTCAGAACCCTGAAGCAGAAATAACCTGTATATTTGGGACTTATTTTAAGCAGATTGTTGCTGGCTTTGTAACGGACCATGGCAAAAGGATTGACCAATCCTTTTGCCATGGTCCTAAAAATTAAAACATTTGATCCAGCTTTTTCAGGCTTTCTTCAAGTGCATTTATTTTTGACTGCGCATCAGCCATTTTTTTCTTTTCCTTTATGACTACAGCCTCAGGAGCATTGTTGACAAACCTTTCATTTTCCAGCTTTCTGGATACCGCATTATAAAAGCCTCTTGTATATTCCAGTTCCTTTTGCAGAATCTCTTTTTCCTGTTCGGGATCTATCTGTATTTCGATTGGAATAAAAATTTCATCCGCCTTTACCACAAAGCTTACTGCATTTTCTTCCTTCTCAGCAAAACTTATCGACCGGATATTGGCCAGTTTTTTAATAATCCCACCAAACTGCAGGTACAAATCCTCATTTTTGGTGTTAATGGTCATTTCCAATGTTTCCTTTGGAGAGATCCCTTTTGATGCCCGGATATTTCTGACTTGGGAAACCACCTCAAATACCTGCTGGGCCTTTGATATAATAATTTCGTCAAATTCTTTTAGTTTAGGCCAGTCAGCACACATCAGGGCCTCTCCTTCTTTTCTTTTATTGATCTGCTGCCACAACTCCTCTGTGATAAAAGGCATAAAGGGATGTAACATTTTCAGCAGGTTTTCAAAAAACACGAGGGTTTTTTCCTTGGTTGCCTGGTCTATTGGTTGCTGATAATCAGGTTTAATCATTTCCAGATACCATGAACAGAAATCATCCCAAATCAACTTGTAAACAGTCATCAAGGCATCAGAAATCCGGAATTTCTCAAAATGATCGGTCAATTCCGAGAGGGCTTGATTAAACCGGCTTTCAAACCAGAGAATAGCGGTTTCATTGGGAAGGCCCGTTACAGTTTTTACTTCCCAACCCTCAATTAAACGATAGGCATTCCATATTTTATTGCTAAAATTCCTTCCCTGTTCGACTAATTTTTCATCAAAAGGGAGGTCATTTCCTGCAGGACTGCTGAACAGCATACCAGTTCTCACTCCATCTGCTCCGTAGGTATCTATCAGCGCCAGTGGATCTGGAGAGTTTCCCAGAGATTTGGACATTTTCCTGCCCAGTTTATCTCTTACGATTCCTGTCAGATACACATTTCTGAATGGCTTTTCGCCTGTATATTCATAGCCTGCGATGATCATCCTGGCTACCCAAAAGAAAAGAATTTCCGGGGCTGTGACCAAATCATTGGTAGGGTAGAAATAACTTAAATCCTTATTTTTCTTTCCTGTTTTGAAAAATTCCGGGTCAAAAACAGAAATGGGCCAAAGCCAGGAGGAAAACCAGGTATCCAATACATCTTCATCCTGTTTTAAATCATTGGCGGTAAATTGTTGGTCGTATTGTTTATTGGCCAGTTGAACTGCCTCTTCCGGGGAAGCAGCCACTACATAGGATCCATTGGGCAAGTAATAGGCCGGTATCCGGTGCCCCCACCAAAGTTGCCTGGAAATGCACCAATCACGTACATTTTCCATCCAGCTTTTGTACATGTTTTTGAACTTTGGAGGGAATAACCGTACAGAATCATCCATTACTGCCTTGAGCGCAGGTTGGGTGATTTCTTCCATTTTCAAAAACCATTGCATGGAAAGTCTTGGCTCAATGACAGCGTCTGTCCTTTCCGAATGCCCCACATTGGAGGCATAATCTTCTTCTTTTGGTAGCTGACCGGCTTTTTGGAGTAATTTTGCGATTTTTTTTCTTGCAATAAAACGGTCTTCACCTACCAGCAATCCGGCTTTTTCATTAAGGGTACCATCGTCATTTAAAATGTCGATCACCTCCAGTTGGTGTCTCATACCAATCTCATAATCATTGATATCGTGGGCAGGTGTAATTTTTAGGCAACCTGTTCCAAATGTCATGTCCACGTAGGTGTCTTCTATGATAGGGATGGGCTTATTGATCAATGGGATCAATGCTTTTTTTCCTTTCAGATGCGCATATCTGGGGTCTTCGGGATGCACACAAATCGCAACATCGGCCATGATGGTTTCAGGACGGGTGGTCGCAATAGTAAGTGTTTCTTCAGTCCCTTCAATTTGATAGGCAATGTGATAAAGTTTGGAAGCTACTTCCTTAAAGATTACCTCATCATCCGAAAGGGCTGTTTTCCCCTTAGGGTCCCAATTGACCATTCGAATGCCCCGGTAGATTTTTCCTTTTTGGTGCAGATCTACGAATACCTGAATTACGGCCTCACTCAGGTCTTTATCCATGGTGAACCTGGTCCTTTCCCAATCGCAGGAGGCCCCCAGCTTTTTGAGTTGTTCAAGGATTATTCCACCATATTTTTCTTTCCATTCCCAGGCATACCTCAGAAATTCCTCCCTGCTAATGGATTTTTTTTCAATCCCCTTCTCTTTTAGCATGGCCACCACCTTGGCCTCTGTAGCAATGGACGCATGGTCGGTACCTGGTACCCAACAGGCGTTTTTCCCTTCCATTCGAGCCTTTCTTACCAATATATCCTGAATGGTGTTGTTCAGCATGTGGCCCATGTGAAGTACTCCAGTTACATTAGGAGGGGGGATCACTATTGAATAGGCTTCCTTTTGATCGTTTGGTTCTGAATGAAACATACCATGATCCATCCAGTATTGGTACCATTTAGATTCAGCGTTTCTGGGATTATATTTGGTTGAACGTGCCATGCGATTTTTAAATTTGAAGGGCAAAATTAATACATTATGGCTGAAGGTATGCCATTTGCTCCGGCTAATTAAAAAAAAAGGAAAATCACCGGATTTTACCGCTGGAAGAAAATTTCGATAGGGTTATTCCCGAAACATGAGCCGAACCATTACCGGAAAATGATCTGAGGGATACTTTTTCCCATAATTGTCGGTAAGCGTGGCATGGTGGGAAATGGTGAAATCGTCGCTTATAAAAACATAGTCAATCCTCCTGTCAGGAAACAAATCCCAATTGAAAGCATTAAATGTACCATGAGTACCATGTGATGGGGTTTTGGAGGCATCCTTGCTGTCTTTCAGGCGACCATCTTTAAGGAGTTCTTTGTATGCGGGATTATCAGCTTCTACATTGAAATCACCCGTTACTATACAGGGCAGGTTTTCTGTATTGATTTCCTGGATTTTTTTCAGTAATAATTTACTGCTTTCTTCCCTGGCTTTTTGTCCTATATGGTCATAATGCACATTGAACACATAAAATTCATTTCCTTCCTCTGTTTGAAATTTCCCCCAGGAACAAACCCGATTGAGGGCTGCATCCCATCCCTTGGAGGGTTTATCTGGAGTTGGGGAGAGCCAAAACGTATTTTTATCCAGCAGTTCAAACTTGTCGGGATTGTAAAAAACAGCGCTGAACTCCCCTTCATTTCCACCCGTATCCCGACCAACGCCAATGTATGGATACTGTAAGTCCTTACTAATATCCTCCAGTTGGGTATACAGGCCTTCCTGGGTTCCTATAATATCCATTTCATGAAAGCGGATAAGATTGATTATATGCGGCGAGCGGTCTTTCCAAAGATTGCCTTCATCTCCCGGGTTATCAAACCTTATATTATAAGTGGCGATATTGTAGGTTTCCTGGGCATATAAATCAATCTGTAAAGGGAAGATCAGAAAAGAAAATGCTGCCAGGAAGTTTATCAGTAATGAATTCATTGCAGTATTTTGAATATATTTAATACAATTAAAATTGGTAAATTTAATTTTGTTTACAAATTATTCAGTTAATTTCTAACTGAAAAGGTAGAATAGTCATTTTTCCCTGCAGTCTATTCACCCTTTCCAGGGTCTGAAACAGTTCATATGAATATCCCATTGTAATTCGCTGATAGGTTCCTTGTACATCAGCCCCAAAATCTGATAGCAGTTGTTCCAGCAAACTTTTTTGTTTTGGGTACAAGACGACCCGGTAGTCTTCATCAAGTCCGGCTTTTTTGGCAGCAATACCAATGGCATCTTCAAAATCTCCAAGCACATCCACCAGGCCTGCCTCTTTGGCTCTTTTGCCAGACCATACCCTTCCACCCGCTACTTCAATTACCTGTTCCCTGCTCATTCCCCTTCCTTCTGCTACCCTGTTGATAAAGGTGTCATAAATTTTCTCAACGGAATTTTGCATGATAGCCATTTCATTTTCTGACATCTCTTTGGTAGGATTTAAAAAATCAGAGTAAGTGCCCGTGCTGACTGCATCAGTGGTGATCCCAAGCTTATTGTTCAGTAATCCCTGTGTGTTGAACATAATGCCAAAAACACCTATTGAGCCTGTAATGGTATTGGGTTGGGCCACAATGGTATCGGCAGCTGCAGCGATATAATAACCTCCTGAAGCAGCATAATTGGACATGGAAACGATCAAGGGTTTTTCTTTTTGGGCCTCCGATAATTCTCTCCAAATGACCTCCGATGCAACAGCCGAGCCTCCGGGAGAATTGACCCGCAGCACAATGGCTTTCACATCTTCATTTTTCCTCGCTTTTCGGATTTCCTTTAAAAAGACTTCCGAACTGATTTGATTAGGGGCATTTCCGCCAACGATCTCCCCATCGGCCATGATTATGGCGATTTGATTTCTTGACAACCTGTTCTTTTCTTTGGTTGTTTGATTAAGGCCTGATATGTTTATACTGTTAATATCATCATCTTCCTCCAGGCCCAATTTTTCCCTTAGCTTGTTTTTCACCTGATCATCGTACCAAAGGGCATCTACCAATCCTAAATCTACAGCGTCCTGGCTGGTTCTGACCAGCATGTTATCATTTATTTCCTGTACTTTATCCTCCGGGATCATACGGCTCCTGGCCACTTCCGCTACCAAAACCTCATTCAGGTCTTCCAGATAAACACTGGTTTGAAGCCGGTTTTCTTCGCTCATTTTTTCCAAAATAAATGGCTCGATGGCACTTTTAAATTCCCCAACACGAAAAATAACCGGTTTAACTTCTATTTTTTCAAAAAGGCCTTTAAGGAAAATACTGTTGGCTGCGAAGCCATTGAATTCCAGGTCCCCGATAGGATTGAGATAAATTTCGTTAGCGACAGAGCAAAGAAAATAACCTGATTCCGAAAAATATTCCCCATAAGCAACAATGAATTTCCCACTGTCTTTAAAATCTTCCAAAGCTTTTCTGATTTCAAGAATATGAGATTGTCCGGCCGCAATTAGCCCGCTTTCCAGGTAAATACCTTTAATATCCTCATTTTCCTCTGCTGCCTCTATGGCGTTCAGGATTTGGTTTAATCCCACATTGGCTACTTCACCCAAAAAAGGAAGTGGCGGCAAAGAAAAATCATCTTCGGGAGCCCTTTCAACAATGTTTACCCCATTTAAATTGATGTGTAAAAGGGAGTTTTCCTTAACAGTAACTTCTTGTGAACCCGCACTGATGGCGATAATTCCCGCGATAATAAAAAATGCGAGCACCCAGAAAACTAGTAACCCTACAATTACTGCCAAAACGTTGCTCAAAAATTTCATAAATATTATCCGTTTTATTAAGTTCCAAAATTAACCTATTTTTGATAAAACTGGGGTATTTCGGAACAATAAAATTTGCTATGCACAGGGTGGTTTTGAGTTTGGGCGGAAATGTGGGAGACAGGCTTGCTTTAATCAGGAAGGCAATGGAATTACTGGTTAAGAAAATGAAACTGCTACATGCGTCTCAAATCTATGAGACTGCAGCCTGGGGTGGGAATTCAGAGGCAGCATTTCTCAATCAAGTACTTGTTTTGCACACTTCCATGGAAGCAGAGGCAACATTGGACTTTATTCAGGAAATAGAAAACCGATTGGGGAGAAAAAGGGTGTTGAAATGGGGAGACAGGACCATGGATATTGATATCCTGTATTTTGATAATAGCATCATTCATACAGACCGGCTTCAGGTGCCTCACAGGCTGATGCTTTCCAGGAATTTTATTTTAATCCCATTGACAGAGATTTTGCCCGAGGAGCAACACCCTGTAAATAAATTAACTCACCGTGAATTAGTAGAGAGATGTGAAGACCGATTAACCGTCAGACCAGTGTCTGACGGCTAATCTGGCGCATCATTCCAGGGCACCTACTTCTGCTTCCTTATGAATTTTCTTGACCAATCCCTGAAGGACTTTTCCTGGCCCACATTCAATGAATTTTAAGGCACCATCTTTAACCATGTTTTGTACAGATTGGGTCCATTTTACAGGAGCAGTCAATTGGGCATTCAGGTTTTCTTTGATGGTTGCAATATCCAATACCGCAGCACTGCTTACATTCTGGTAAACCGGACAAATAGGTGTGGAGAATGTGGTATTGTTGATGGCCGTTTCAAGCTTCACCCTGGCAGGTTCCATCAGCGGAGAATGAAATGCCCCTCCAACAGGTAAGGGAAGGGCCCTTTTTGCCCCTGCTGCTTTCATTTTTTCACAGGCGATTTGTATGCCTTCCAGACTGCCTGATATGACCAACTGACCGGGACAGTTGTAATTGGCGGGCACCACTATCTGGTCTTTGATGGAGGCGCAGATGTTTTCCACCTGCTCATCCTCAAGGCCCAATATTGCTGCCATGGTAGAGGGGTTGATTTCGCAAGCCTCTTGCATGGCAAGGGCTCTCTGGTGTACGAGCTGCAGTCCATCTTCAAATTTTAGTACACCATTGGCTACCAATGCGGAAAACTCACCCAATGAATGACCTGCCACCATATCGGGATGGAAAGTCTCTGAAGTGAGTGCTGCAATAACAGAATGAAGAAATACTGCGGGTTGGGTGACATTGGTCTGCTTCAGGGCTTCAGCTGTGCCTTCAAACATGATGTCTGTTATTTTGAAACCTAAAATCTCATTGGCTTGATCAAATAATTTTTTGGCTTCAGGCCTGTTTTCGTAAAGGTCTTTTCCCATACCGGGAAATTGGGCTCCCTGGCCCGGAAATACATAAGCTACCATGATAAAAAGATGTTTTTGTTGGTTCAACCTCCAAATATAAGCAAAAAAATAAGGCAGGTTGAAACCATGGGTTTCCCTGCCTTATTTGTTAACCTCCTTGGGTGTTGCTAATCTTCATAAAAAGTAACCAGGCCGGTTTCTACATCATACACCGCACCAACCACTTTGATTTTTCCTTCTTTTTCAAGACCATTGATAATGGTACTTCTTTCCCTGATTTCATCCATGGCTTCAAATACATTCAATTCAGCCACTTTTTCAATAAACTCCGGACTATCTACCTCGGCCCGGGTCTCTTTAGATGCCCTGTCAATTGCAGGCTTTATTTTATGTAATAATGCCGTAATATTCCCATCCTTGACTTTTTTACAGGCACTTGTTACTGCCCCGCACTTGGTATGACCAAGCACCAGCACCAACTTTGATCCTGCATATTTTATGGCATACTCCATGCTACCTAAAATATCTTCGTTGACCACATTCCCAGCTACTCTGGCGCTGAAAATATCCCCTAATCCCTGGTCAAAAATCAACTCTGCTGAAGTCCGGGAGTCAATACAGCTTAATACTACTGCAAATGGCCATTGCCCATCCCTGGTTTCATTCACCATTTGAAGCAGGTTCCTGTTGGTCCTGAGGTTTTTAAGAAACCGCTCATTACCTTCTTTTAAAATGGTCAATGCCCCTTCGGGGCTTAAGCTATCCTGGGTCGTTTTAGTGTGGGCTCTCATAATTAAAATTTATTGTTTTACTCTCTTAAATTATTTCAAAAATTATTATTGTTTACACATTCATTTTTAAGGACATAACTTCTACCACTACGGAGTTCGGAATAGCCGGTCGGTCCCTGCCTGCCGAAACCGATTTCAGGAAATTGATTCGGGCGATTCTCAGAATGGGAATCCCTCCTTTGTGTCGCTCTCCTCAGTCTCTATTTATTATCCATTTAAGGGATCAAAAAACCCATTAAATTGCGGGGTCATTTCATCAGCTGAATGGTCCCTTTTATTTTTCTTTGCCGTTGGCTTTCATCCAGTACATTGAATTGGATGGTCGCCTCATAATAATAGGTCCCTGAGGGAAGTAAATTGCCCTCGGTGTCTCGTCCATCCCAGTTAATATAAATGTTATTCTCCGCAGCCAGAGTACTATTGTACTGGTGTACTTTTACACCCCATCGGTTGTAAATATTTATGTCCACAGCTTCAACAAACCTCGGGCATTTGTCATAAGGATTGTCAAAAGCCTGAAATGTCTCATTGATATTGTCCCCATCAGGGGTAAATACATTTGGAAGCTCATAATTGGGACAATTATCCACGCAAACGATATTGCTCGGTTCACTTTCGTTGCCCGACCTGTCAATGGCTGTAATATAATAACAGCCTTTTAACTCTAACAATCCATCGATCCGGGTATCCGTATTGATGACGGAAACATTGCTTACAAGATTAAAAGTTCCTTCCTCCCCTGTTTCGGAAAAGTAGATCCGGTAACCATTTAGTTCGGTATCACAATTGCCCGAGAAGTCTGGCTCCCAGCTTAGATCATGGTAGAAATCACTGAAATTACACGGTTTGTCTGCCAGAAAAGCTTCACATTCAGGCCCTTCATAGGTCAATACAGGTGGACAGGGAAGGCGGTCATCATCAGGCCTGGCACAAACCACCTGTGATTTATTGGCCAAAGGATAAGTCAAAATATCCAGGTTATAATTGCCATTGGTTACAATGTAATAACAATATTCTTTTTCTGTATCCAATGGAATTCCATTGTGGCTTCCATCATCCAGATAGACAAATCCCTCCTGGGTAACATCTACCTCTGCAATCAGACTAAAATTTTCAGTGTCATTTGCTTCCGGGTCAGTCCTGTTTCTGTATATCAAATGGGGGAAAGAACTGACTTCATTGTTCCAGGGAACGTTAAAACTCCAATTGAGCTCAATGGCTTCGTTAATAATGGTAGGATCTACCCTAACTGAGGAGGCAATGCTGCTTGTATCGATTTTTTCATCCTCCGAAATCAGGATTACTTTGTAATTATAAACCAGATTTTCCGTGTTCAAATCTGTATCTGTAAATACCGTATCAGTGGTGGTAATCAGGGAAGTGGTATTGCTCTGGCCCATAAATCCCTGGTTCCGAATCAATTCATAGGAATAAGGTCCTGGATAAAGGTCAGTGTCAATATCGTAAGGAGGAGTCCATCTTACAAGCATTTCTCCCGACTCAGGATCAGTATTCTCTACACTTACATTGGTAATGATCGGGACATCCACATCTACAGTGATGCAAATTTCTTCAGAAACATAACTTTCTCCACTTCTTGGAGCTGGGAAGGCTGCCACCAATCGGTAACAATAGGTGTTACCCGGACTAAGCCCCATATCCTCATTGGTGTCAGTGAAACTAATTTCTTCTATATTGGTAGTGCCTACCAATTCATAACCGGGTCTTATACCGGTTTCACAGGAATCCGGTTCATAGGGATCACTATTGATCCTACGCCATACCTGCATGGTTTCTGCCCCATTGGAACAGATATACGGGTCCCATTCCAGTTCAGCAGATCTTCCCTGTTGCTGCTCGATGGCAAAGGGAACTGGCGGTGGTGCCACTATAGTAATGTTCCAGGTTTGAATATCAACAAGTGAAGGCCCTGATTGGGGTTGGTCCCGGATACGTACCCTTACCTGATAATTTCTTGCCCGAACATGGTTACATATGGTTTGCCATTCAAAGTTGATGATTCCGGGAGAAGGCTGGAAAATGGATTCAGGATTATAAGAAGCAGGAGAAGAGGTGATTTCAATAGGGTCACCAAACACTTCGATCATGATAGGATCTCCATCCGGATCAAAGCCTTGAAATATCTCGGTAATATTGGTTCCGGCCTCTACACAAATGTCCTCTGGCATGATTAATTCGGGCCTTCGGTTATCGGTATTTTCTATTATGATCTGCATATCCCTCAATACGTATCCTATGCGGACCCATTCTCCGGCAACAAACCGCCACTCCTCTATCCGAAAGGCCACATTGTACTGACCCGCGATGCCGGGTGCGTCCCAGACTAAATCTCCGGTCACTGGATCAAGTTCAAGAAACGGGGGAGTGGTGCCATCCTGCCTGGTAAAACTGAATTCCCCCGAAGCCGGGCTTCTGTAGTTGTTTACTTCTCTTTGAAAAGCTTGTTTTGGAACATCCAGTACATAAGCCAGGCTGTCTCCATCCGGATCGTAAGCTCCGGGATTATGGATATAGGTTTGGTTCACAGCCCCATTGTCTACAGGAGCGATGGTCAGTATGGGAGAATTATTGACACCCAAAAAAGGATCAATTCTGATCATCGTTTCAATGTAAAACGGCGTATCCACCGATTGATCCATGTTTAACGTATTGGCATTCCGGTTGAACTCCATAAAACGAATGGTGTAATTACCAGGTCCCTGATAGGTATGGGTAATCACGAAAATATTCTTTTCTATGTTGTCGCCGAGACTTTCTGTTACATTAAAATCACTTTCAGTATTTAAAACTTCTTTTCGGCCATCTCCAAAATCAATTTCCCCAGGACCAAATATTACCGTGGAACGGGTATCTGTATATCCCACTACAGTAATTTTATACGTTAAGGTTTGAGTAGAAATTCTTTCAGCAATAATCTCCCCGGCTCTGATGTGGGTAGCCCAGGTGGTAGAAATTGAGGCGATCATAATGCCGAGTAACCCCAAAAGAAAATAACAGTATTTCATAAATTTATAATTGTCTTTTAGCGGCCAAAACTTGTTCCGCAATAAAGGTAAGGATAACCTGTCCCAACCTGCCCCGAACCTATTTCAGGAAAATTGATTCAGGAGAACCCGGCATGTTGCATAATCCTCCCTTTCTGTGTCGCTTGCTCCATGCTTGATTTCAAGTTCCGCATTTATTTCTGCCTATTGAACCACTATGCGCTCAAAACGATTTGTTAAAATTGTAGTCTGCTTTACCCCAATACAACTATGCCTAACAACAAAACGTTTTTGTTTTTTCAATGGTTACCCTAAATTATATCTTTATTAGGAATATTTCATTTTCTTTGAAAATTTATTTAAGCAGATAGTTGGAAATAGAACCTGTCTCAGACTTGTTTTTTGTTAACGCTCCTTGCAGCATACTATTTTCTGATTGTTTATTTTGTAAGACAGCAGTATCTCATGAATGGATTTAACTTGTTATACCTTTCCTGTTACCTTTTAATTTCACTTTCCAGATGTTTATTGATTTTAATGAACAAAGCCCATGTTGCTTTGGTTAGATTTTTTGAAATAGAGACACATTTATTTAGAACTATTTAAAATAAGAGCATTGATTATGGTTTGATTGTTTGCTATTGATTCCAAATGTAAATTTGGCTTTAATAAATAACTTTGATCAAACCATAATAATAAAAAATTATATGAGTTGGGTATTTAAAACCTTAAATAGTACACTGGGCAAAAAATTGTTAATGGCCCTTACGGGATTATTTCTGATTTTGTTTTTAGTGGTTCATTTAGCGGGGAATTTACAATTGCTGATTCCTGATGGGGGAAAATCCTTCAATATTTACGCTGAAACCATGGCAAGTAATCCTTTGATAAGGATAGTAGGTATTGTGAATTTTGGTTTCATAGCTTTGCACGCCATTTATTCCGCCATCCTTACAAGATACAACAAAAAATCCCGCCCGGTGGGCTATGCCGTTACCAAGAGTTCTGCCAACAGCACCTGGAGCTCCAGAAACATGGGAATCCTTGGGTCTTTAATCTTGATTTTTATCCTGATCCATTTGAGGGGTTTTTGGTATGAATTTAAGTTTGGTGAAATGCCTTATGTCACTTACGATGGAGTAACCTACAAAGATGGTTTTGCTATCGTTTCGGCAGCATTTGGAAATATTATTTACGTGATCTTCTATGTGTTCAGTATGGCAGTTTTGGCTTTCCATCTGTCTCATGGATTTTCCAGTGCATTTCAAACATTGGGTGTAAATCATAAAAAATATACACCCTTTATCCAAAAACTGGGAATAGGCTTTGCCATCATCGTTCCGGCCTTATTTGCCTTGATACCAATAGTCATGTTTTTACAAAGCAGTTAACTGACTGAAAATAGAAAATAAAGGGAATTTAAATTTGAATATTAATGAAACTTGATTCAAAAATACCCAGTGGTCCTTTGGCTGAGAAGTGGACTAAACATAAATTTAATGTAAAATTGGTCAATCCTGCCAATAAAAGAAAATATGAAATTATAGTGGTTGGAACCGGCCTTGCGGGGGCCTCTGCTGCTGCTTCACTTGCGGAGTTGGGATACAATGTAAAGGCATTTTGTTTCCAGGACAGTCCCCGAAGGGCCCATTCCATTGCGGCTCAGGGTGGCATCAATGCAGCAAAAAATTACCAGAATGATGGAGATTCTGTTTTCCGGTTGTTTTATGATACCATTAAAGGAGGGGATTATCGGTCCAGAGAAGGCAATGTTTTCAGATTGGCGGAGGTATCGGTAAATATCATAGACCAATGCGTAGCTCAGGGAGTTCCTTTTGCCCGGGAGTATGGTGGTCTTTTGGCCAACAGGTCTTTTGGGGGCGCCCAGGTATCCCGGACTTTTTATGCCCGCGGTCAAACCGGACAGCAGTTGTTGCTCGGTGCCTATTCTGCACTTAGCAGACAGGTAGCAAACGGAAAGGTAAAGTTATATCCCAGGACAGAGATGATGGATGTAGTGGTTGTAGATGGTAAGGCCAGGGGAATCATTACCCGAAACCTTATCACCGGAGCCATTGAATCACATAGTGCCCATGCGGTATTGCTTTGTACCGGCGGGTATGGGAATGTGTTTTTTCTTTCTACCAATGCCATGGGTTCCAATGTAACTGCAGCATGGAGGGCACATAAAAAAGGTGCTTTTTTCAGCAACCCTTGCTACACACAGATTCACCCAACATGTATTCCTGTCTCCGGAGACCACCAATCAAAACTGACCTTGATGTCGGAGTCTTTAAGAAATGATGGCCGGGTTTGGGTTCCAAAAACCCAGGAGATGGCAGAAAAGCTCAGAAAAAAGGAAATTGCGCCAAAAGACATTAAAGAAGAAGAACGCGATTATTATCTGGAAACCAAATATCCTTCTTTCGGTAACCTTGTACCCCGGGATGTGGCTTCCAGAAACGCCAAATATGTATGTGATGAAGGCCGGGGTGTAAATGAAACCGGGGAGGCTGTATTTTTGGATTTTCGGGATGCCATTAAGAGGGATGGTGAGGATGCTGTAAGGGGTAAGTATGGTAATCTTTTTGATATGTATCAACAAATTACCGGCGAAAATCCTTACCAAACACCGATGAAGATTTATCCGGCGGTACATTATACCATGGGAGGCCTTTGGGTAGATTACAACCTGATGACATCTGTTCCCGGACTTTATGCACTTGGTGAAGCCAATTTTTCAGATCATGGTGCCAACCGTCTGGGGGCTTCTGCGCTCATGCAGGGTTTGGCTGATGGCTATTTCGTTGCTCCTTATACGGTTGGAGATTATTTGGCCAATTTGCCTTATGAAAAAATTGCCGAAGATCATCCCGAATTCAAGAAAGCAGAGGATGATGTAAAAGCCAGGGTAAAGCAACTGCTTACCATAAATGGAGACAAAACAGTTGACCACTTTCACAAAAAGCTGGGAAAGATCATGTGGAATCACTGCGGAATGGCCAGAAATGCAGCAGGGCTTACGAAAGCAAAAGAGATGATCCGGTCACTGAAGGAAGAATTCTGGTCCAATGTAAAAGTGCTGGGGACCGGAGAAGAATTAAACTTATCCCTTGAAAAGGCGCATAGGGTTGCTGACTTTCTGGAGTTGGGCGAGTTGATGATAGATGATGCCTTACACCGAAATGAGTCCTGTGGAGGTCATTTCAGGGATGAATACCAGACACCCGAAGGCGAAGCTTTGCGGGATGATGAAAATTTTGCCTATGTAGCTGCCTGGGAGTATCAGGGAGATGGCAAAGATGAAGTTTTGCACAAAGAAGAGCTGGTATTCGAAAATGTCAAACTAACCCAAAGAAGCTACAAATAATTGATTGTAACCTAAAATTCATAAAAAATGAACCTTACTTTAAAAGTTTGGAGACAAAGAAATCCATCTGAAAAGGGTGGTTTTAAAACATATAAAATTAGTGGGATTTCTGCTGACATGTCTTTTTTGGAAATGTTGGATGTGCTGAATGAGGATCTTTCCGACAAAGGTGAAGATCCGGTACATTTCGACCATGACTGTCGTGAGGGTATTTGCGGAATGTGTTCCCTTTATATCAATGGACAGCCCCATGGACCCCATCAAACGACCACATGTCAGTTACACATGCGATCTTTTAAGGATGGAGACACCATCACCATCGAACCCTGGCGTGCCAATGCCTTTCCCATTGTAAAAGATTTGGTAGTAGACAGAAGTTCATTTGACAGGATCATTCAGTCAGGAGGATATGTATCAGTCAATACCGGGGGTGTTCCAGATGCCAATGAAATACCTATACCTAAAGTGATAGCTGACGAATCCTTTGACGCCGCAACCTGCATTGGTTGTGGAGCCTGCGTGGCTGCCTGCAAAAATGCCTCTGCCATGTTGTTTGTGTCAGCAAAAATTTCTCAGTTGGCTTTATTGCCCCAGGGTAAAGTGGAGAAGAGAGAAAGGGCAGAGAAAATGGTTGCCCAAATGGACAAAGAAGGTTTTGGTGCATGTACCAATACCGGAGCATGTTCCGCTGAATGTCCGAAAGAAATCAAACTGAGCAATATTGCAAGGATGAATAGGGAATATTTTTCAGCATCTCTGAGTACGGAGAATGTCTAAAAATTCAATAAATACTTTAAAAGACCGGAATTCCGGTCTTTTTTTTATCTCATTCTGAGTGTGTCCAGCCTTTTTCTTAGCTATCATTTTGCTCAGGATTAGGATTTTTAAAATTTTATTGTTTTCATAAGAAGCAATTTATAGACCTAACCAAAGAAAAATGTCTTATATAGATTTATCTATTTTCATTGTTTACATGATTTTAATGCTCGGGGTAGGGTTTTATTTCATGAGGAAAAATTCCGGACAAGATGACTATTACGTAGGCGGTAGAAACATAGGAAGTTGGCACATAGGACTTTCTGTAGTAGCCACCGATGTAGGGGGAGGTTTTTCTGTAGGGCTGGGCGGACTAGGTTTTTTGATGGGTTTGTCCGGCAGTTGGATGTTATTTACCGGACTGTTGGGCGCATGGATGGCTGCCGTGTTGCTCATTCCAAGGGTTAGATCCAACCCGGACTTTGAAAAATTTTATACCCTACCCCAGATTTTTCAACACATTTTTGACAGGAAGGTGGGAATACTGGCCGCGGTCATTTGTTTTGTCGGCTACCTGGGATTCACCTCTTCTCAGCTTTTGGCGGGTGCCAAATTAGCGGCAGGAACTTTCAAACCACTGGATCTCAATGTAGCGCTTTTGATCATGGGAATTATCGCTGTGGTCTATACTGTATTGGGAGGACTAAAGGCCGTCATTTATACCGATACAGTTCAATGGATTGTCCTTATGGCTGGGTTTATTTTTATTGGTCTTCCGGTTTCTTATTTTCATGTTGGAGGTTGGGAAGCCATTAGAGAAACATTGCCGGCTGAATATTTTTCCCTGGCCAATCTGCGTTGGCAAGACCTGGCCAATTGGGGGATTACCATTTTACCCATTTGGTTTGTAGGGATGACTTTGTATCAACGGATTTTTGCCAGTACAGATGTGAAATCTGCTAAAAAAGCCTGGTTTATTGCCGGATTATTTGAGTGGCCCATCATGGCCTTCATGGGTGTTTCGTTAGGACTTTTGGCCAAGGTGGCATTTGAGCAGGGGCTTATTGCAGTCAGTCAGGACGACCTGGATCCAGAGATGGGGCTTCCCATATTGTTGAGCACTGTATTGCCACCAGGAATCATGGGCTTGATGATGTCAGCGTATTTTTCCGCAGTGCTGTCTACGGCTGATTCCTGTCTGATGGCAGCATCCGGAAACCTTACCACGGATATATTCGGGAGGTACCTGAAAACAAAAAATGACGGGTTTGTCATGCGAATGAGCCAGTTATTTACCTTAATTATAGGTGCATTGGCCCTGGTTATTGCCATTCAAATGACAAATGTCTTGGAATTGATGTTGTATTCCTATGCTTTTATGGTATCAGGCTTACTGGTACCTATCATAGCAGGACTTTTCTGGAATATGCGGTCTCCTGTGGCTGCCATGGCCTCAATGATCATTGGGGGAGGCATCACTGCCGGGCTATCCATGTTTGACCTAAACCTGCCATTTGGTCTGGATCCCAACTTTTTCGGGGTTTTTTCATCTTTAGCAGTGTTTTTGCTTGTTTATAAGCTAAGAAAGTAAGTCACATATAAAAAAACAAAATATAAGGTAAATGTCTACTATTGAAACACTTTCAGCAATTGATAATGCCACCTATTTACAAAAAAACGAAATAGCTGATTTTTTATTCCAACATTTGGATCAATACGGTGATCCTAAGACGCATATCATGCGTTGCCTGGATTATGCCCTGGACCAGGCCGGGGATAAAGGGGGATTCGTTGTGATGGCCAGAGAGGAGGGCAAGATCGTTGGGACTGTAGTCGTAAATAAAACCGGGATGTCGGGTTATATTCCTGAAAATATCCTCGTTTACATAGCTGTCGATGCTTCCCAAAGAGGGAAAGGATTAGGAAAAAAATTGATGCAAACAGCAATAGATATGGCTCATGGTGACATCGCTTTACATGTTGAGCCGGATAATCCCGCTAAATTTCTTTACGAGAAACTGGGGTTTACAAACAAATATCTTGAAATGAGACTAAAAAAATAAAATGGCGTTTTTAAACCTATATCGTGATAAGCTAAGGGAAAACTTCGAATTTTTGAAGAAAGAGTTCGAT
Organism: Cyclobacterium sp.; assembly: GCF_014762705.1. GTDB lineage: Bacteria > Bacteroidota > Bacteroidia > Cytophagales > Cyclobacteriaceae > Cyclobacterium. The sequence goes on from NZ_JABURL010000013.1 coordinate 139,760, forward strand.
GATAATGATGTGTCCTGGGGAGTGGTTTCTAAAATTCTCTGCGGTAATCGAAAATATATCAAAGAGTTGATTGATATGGGGGCCGATGAAATCCATGACTCCCGGATCAGTAATCTTGCAAAGGTAAAGGAAATCAATTCCGCCGTTCAAACGGTTTATATCAAACCTCCTTCCAAGAGGAACATTTCGGATATGGTCCGGTACGCTGATGTAAGTCTGAACAGCGAATTGAATACCATACGCTGGATCAGTGAAGAAGCTGTCAAACAGGATAAAAAACACAAAATAATCATTATGGTGGAGACGGGCGACCTCAGGGAGGGTGTCATGGGCGACCATTTGATTGATTTTTATGCCAAGGTTTTTGACCTGCCAAATCTTGAAGTAATCGGGCTGGGTACCAATCTCAATTGTCTGAATGGGGTGATGCCTTCAGCAGACAAGCTGATTCAACTTTCTCTTTACAAACAGATCATAGAACTAAAATTCAATAAGAAAATCCCCTGGGTATCTGCAGGTACTTCCGTGACCATTCCATTGATGCTGCACCAACAGCTCCCCAAAGGCGTCAATCACTTTAGGGTAGGAGAGACATTGTATTTTGGAGCAGACCTATTTGAAGAAAAGACCATTGAAGGGATGAATCCGAATGTTTTCGAATTGTTTACTGAGATCATTGAAATGCAGGAGAAACCCCTGCTTCCTACAGGTAGCCTGGCCACAAATCCGCAGGGAGAGGTGGCAGAAATAGATGAATCTTTGTATGGAAAATCTTCATTTCGGGCAATTCTGGACTTGGGATTATTGGATGTAGACCCCAAATACCTGATTGCGGGAGATGGGGATTTTGAGATACTGGGAGCCAGTTCGGATATGCTGATCATCAATCTGGGGGAAAACCCGAAAAATTACAAAGTGGGTGACCTGATCAAATTTCACCTAAAATACATGGGTGCTTTGGCCATTCTTAATTCCAGTTATATCGAAAAAAGGGTGGTTTAATACCTAAAATAATTTTAGGTAATTGTACGATAAAACTTTTAGATTTATGTATTCAACTCATATTTAGGGGTTTGAGACTTGATTCCGTAAACAAACGATTTTTGGCATCAAATTGGTTTCCTGGTGTAAGTAATTAACCAACTTATTATTTACCATGAAAAAGATCGTATTATTATTTTCAATGATTGTCTCATGTACAGCCCTTGTTCAGGCACAAAATGATACAAGTAAGTCAGGGTTCGGGATCCGTGGAGGAGCCAATTTATTCAACTGGAGTGGATCTGACATCAGTAGCAATGAATACACCAATCGGGTGGGATTTCATGCAGGAATTTATGGAAACAGTTTCCTCGGAGATAAGTTCTCGATAGAGCCGGGGTTGTATTACTCCGTTAAAGGAACTCAAAATGACGACATGGTCAATTCCAGGGCGGTGTTGAATTATTTGGATTTTCCAGTTTTGTTTCGCCTTTATGCCACCGAAGGAGTGAATTTTTTTGTAGGCCCTCAGGCTTCGTTATTATTAAATTCCACTTTCGAAGCTGATGCATTGGGCAATACTTATGGCTGGGAAACGGAAAGCATCAATGATCTGGATGCGGGATTGGTAATTGGATTGGGGTATAACCTGCCTGTGGGGTTGAATCTGCAGGCGAGTTACGACCTTGGTCTGACACCGGTTTTCAAGGATTCTGATGCAGATGTCTATAACAGAGGATTCAAGCTATCTGCAGGTATCAGCTTTTAAACCGTTTCATCGCATCAAGGTTCCTGACAGTCTGTCCCCTATAAAATCGGGAAGGGCTTAGGATGCAGGAAATCAGTCACTTCGGAGACTGAAACCTGGTCAACGCTAAGGTTCGCCCGAAAAGGGGAAAGTGAAGCGGCTGAGTTTAAAGCGTTTTTAGTCCGCAGTAGATTTCTAATGCATATTTCGGATTTAATACGGAACCAGGATAGCAGATTTATCAACTATTTTGGTTTGCCAATAGTTGCATTCAGACCCGGAGACAAATTTGAATTTAAATTGTTTTCGGGTTTTTTGTTTACAGGTCCTTTATCTGGCTGATGTCCGATTCGTTGTACTGCGGCGTTCCACCACTGAATGTAGCCACCAAAGCGCCCAGGGCACAGGCAAAATCAAGGATTTTTTCCGGGGATTCCCTGGAAAGGTATTTGCTCACAAATCCTGCTAAAAATGCATCTCCGGAGCCAACGGTGTCTTTTACAGCTACAGGATATCCCGGATGGCTGATTATTTCACCCTCCTGGTAAATAGCAGCGCCCTTACTGCCTAAGGTTATACAAATCATTTCAAATTCGAAAAGTTCTGTTAATTTTTCAAGCGCAGCCTCCATCTTATTGGGAAGGTCATAAAAATCTGCCAGCAAGGTAAGCTCATCCTCGTTTAACTTGAGTATATCCGCCTTTTTCAGTAGGTATTCCAACAAATCTGCAGCGTAAAATGGCGGTCTGAGGTTGATGTCAAATACCTTTAGCACTGGTGTTTCCAGGAGTTTTTCAAGTGTAGCTTTGCTTGTCTCATTTCTTGCTCCCAGAGTGCCGAAAATAAAGGCATCTGCATTCCTGACCGCTTTGTCCATTTCTTCAGACCATAGGATGTAATCCCATGCGGCTGGTTTAACTATTTCATATTTTATATTTTCCTTATCCCTGTCATCTACATTCACCGTTCCGGTGGGATAGGTAGCATTTATTTGAATAAAATCTTCTGAAAGCCCGTATTTTCTAATAAATGACAGCAATTTCTTGCCCAATTTATCCTCACCAATGGCAGAGATCATTTTAACATCCATTCCCAGGTGAGCCAAATGAAGGGCCACATTCATAGGCGCACCTCCGGCGATACTTTCTTTTGGAAAAATATCCCATAGCATTTCTCCGAAACAGATTATTTTTTTATGCATTTTTTGTGATAAAATCTTTTTGAATTTCTTCCAGCGACCTGCCTTTTGTTTCCGGCATTTTGAAAGTTACCCATAACAACTGCAGCACCATCATCAGGGCAAAGAAACCAAAGATGATTACCGGACCGAATTGATTGGCAAGTAAGGGAAATACGTTGGCGATGATGGCCGCTAGGATCCAGTGCGTGAAGCTGCCGATGGATTGCCCGTAAGCCCTGAGCTCGTTGGGGAAAATCTCAGAAATAAACACCCATATTACAGCTCCCTGACCAATGGCATGAGAAGCAATAAACATGAAAACGAAAATGGGTAAAAAGGCACTGCTGATTTGTCCTCCGGAAAAAGAATAAGCGATCAATATCAAGGAAATGATATAGCCTACAGAGCCCATGTACATGAGTTTTTTTCGACCGATGCGGTCGATTAAATAAAGACCAAACAAGGTAGCCACCATATTCACTGCACCAATCCCTACGGTGGATAGCAATGCACTTTCCGCACTTATTCCTGCCATCTCAAATATCCTTGGAGCAAAATAAATGATGGCATTAATCCCTGATAATTGATTGAAAAGTGCTATCAATATGGCCAGCATGGTAATTTTAATGTATTTGGAATGAAATAACGCCATAAAGCCGACTTTAACCCTGGTCAATTTTTTCTCTTCAAGCGCCAACCTGATGGCTTCATCCACCCCTTCGGGATCAGTCTTCTGTAGTATTTTTTCTGCTTTTTCGAAATCATCTTTTTTAGCAATCAGCCACCTTGGACTTTGCGGTACTTTCAATACCAGGAGTGTATAAATCAAGGCCGGAATGGCTTCTACGCCCAACATCCATCGCCAGCTACTGACGGTAATACTGATATCGATCAGGTAGTTGGAAAAGTAGGCCACCAAAATCCCAAAAACAAGGTTAAACTGAAATAAGGCCACCAGCTGCCCCCTGTTCTTTGCAGGGGATATTTCGCTGATGTACATGGGGGCGACCACCGAAGAAGCTCCAACCCCTATTCCTCCGATAAAACGGAAGAACATAAAGGAATTTACTTCAGGGGCAACTGCAGATCCCAAAGCAGAAATAAAATACAGGACACCTATCCATATCAACGATGTTTTTCTTCCATATCGGTCTGCTGGTATGCCTCCAAAAAGGGCTCCGATAACTGTACCGTAAAGGGCTATGGCCACTGCCAGGCCATGGCTCCAGTCACTTAAATTCCAAACTTCCTGAATCTGCCTTTCGGCTCCTGATATAACCGCGGTATCAAAACCGAATAAAAATCCTCCCAAAGCCGCAACCAAGGAAAGAAATAACACATAACTGTTGATTTTCATAAAGTAATCGCTAATGACAATAACTTTTAAATCTAAACAGATATGGGCTTTTTAAAAAGTTTAAATGAAAATTAAATACCAAATGATAGGTTTTTAACCTATCCGCAGGCTGTTTGTCAGTTCACAGGATTATTTTCCAATAAAAATCCTGTAGAAAAATTGAAATTGCATCAGCATATCTGATTTAATTCTTTTTTGTTGCTGATCATTTCCTTCCAATTCAGAAAAAGGACTCACCACTAAAGTTGCTTCCAACCCTATATCAGCATCTGATTGGAGATCTTTGTATATTCCCAATCTAAATGGCAGATAAATTCCGGAATCAGAAGCGGAATAAGTTTCAGTTCTTCTTAAAGGGTCATTCAGAATCAATCTTTCATCTGTTCTTTGGGAGTAAAAATAGCCCAGCCCCAATCCGGTATAAACTTTAATCAAAGAAGGAAGGTATCCACTCTGGTTTGGATTAATGTGATAAACAGGCATGACATCTGCATAATATATATTTCCCCTAAAAGCATGAGGTAAATTGGATTCAGCGATTTTGTCTATTTGTTCGGTATTGTAAAAATCTCCGCTATTCACCATCTGCCATCCTAATGTTGCCTTAACATCGAAGTGGGTTTCAATCTTTTTGTTGTAATCGAGGGATAAAACAGGAAGTACTTTAAATTTGAACTTGCTGTGTACGCCCGTGTTGTCACCGTACATTTTGGCGGGTCCAATCCCGATCCCCAACCTGTCAGTTCTGTCATCCTGGGCATGTGAAAAGCCGGCGATGAACAAGAAACTTATAAAAAGGAATAAAAGTGCTTTCATGTGTTTATAATTGTTTCTTAATGGTCACATGCCTGCCTGTCGGCAGACAGGGAATCTCCCATGCTTAATAATCATATCAGTGTTTGATGTTCTCGTCCTGCTCGATTTTATCTGTTTATTTTTTG
>NZ_JABURL010000104.1 GCF_014762705.1 Cyclobacterium sp.
GCGTGTTTTAAAATAGTTCCAGAAGCTAGGTATTCTGTATTACTTAATCAATAAAAGTTAGTGATTTTTCTTCCTTCGAAAATTTTGAAGTTTTTTTTCATTCCTCAACAACCTGCTTTTTGCAAAAAAAAACGGAGGAAACGATTTTCTAACAACAAATTAAGACTTTTTTATCTTTTTTATTAGATTTGCATATGATTTCTCCAAAGTATGTCCTTTTTCCATTATTAACCTCATTGCTGGTCTCAGTATTGTTGGTAGGCTGTCAGAAAAATGCTCCTACTCAAGAAGAAAATAAGTCACCAAAAAAAGATTATATCCGAAAAATAGAAGGAAAAAGTGAGCAAATTCCAGATGAGGTGGTAGCAAAAGGAGAAGTACTGGTAGCCTATTCAGGATGTGCAGACTGTCACCGGGTGGACACCAAAGCCAAGGGACCCGCTTTCAGAGATATCGCCCAAAGGTACCCGGTTCAGCCTGCCTATGTGGACATGCTGGCCAGAAAGGTCATTTCAGGCGGTTTTGGCTCCTGGGGCAATCCTATCATGAGTCCCCATCCTGATCTCAAATTTGAAGATGCCCAGACCATGGTCTATTATGTGCTTTCATTGAAGTAGTATTAAACAAAGGTAATGGCGAACTAATCACCATTGCCCCCACCAAAAGCACCAGGAAAGCCTTCGGTACCATCTGAACTGATGCTCAAATTCCAGTTTTCCCTTTTACCATTTGTACCAGCTGCTGCCTAATGCTTGCTTCTGCTTCTTTGGATAAGTTACTGATCCTGCAACGCCAGGTTTCGTAGCCACCTCTTTCCAGTTCATGCGCTGGTGGCACATAGCCTATATTATCATTGGCAAGGCAAATGGTGAAATAGGGGAAATCAATCGTTGATTTGATTTTTAAGCCTGTTTCAGCAAAAAACTCGCCGGGAAGGGCACCTATTTTCCCCTGACCGATATGCAGTACCTGAATAGGACATTTTGCTTTTTTGTCGTAGCCCTTGAGCAGTAGCTGCTCGCGGGCATAGAGTTTTCGCCATCCTTCCCGGTCCGGCTGCAAACCTTCCAAACCTCCCTTCTCCAAAATTTCTTTAGCTGACCTGATTTCCGAATCGGACGGCATTCTCCTGGGATGGCTGATTTCGGCATATGTACTGCCCAACATGGGATTTACCTCCCATTTTAGGGTCCCCAATTCCCCCAATACTTTTTCTGCCAGGTCATATCCTATCCGTCGACTTTTGGCCAAATTTTCAAAACCACTCTCCTGTTTCCCCCTAAAATTCCAGTTATTTATATCGCCACTGGTTCCATTGCTCATCATCCCGACAAATTCCTTTCCGGCCTGAAGCTTTTCGCGAAGGGCCTCACCAAAAATTCCAAAATAATCTGCTGAAATAGTACCCGGTTCCCAATCCCCCACATAATGAAGCGAGTAATTTCCCAAAATACTGATCCATTGACCTTCCATTGACTTTACCGCCAAAAAAGCCAATTCAGGATCCGGATTGTTCACGGGACTTTTGATTTGATCCTCCAGCCCAAAGGGGTTGGTTTTGATTTGATCTGCCGTTCCGGTGACCGGATTCATCGGAGTGTACTGCTCCTCCATCCAATACCTCCTGCAAAGAACATGCTCGGGTGCCTGAACAGTACCAAAGGCCAACTGAGCAGGTTGAAGGTTTTCCCTGGCTTTTACCACCGATTGGGCGATCAATTCGGGCAGTGCATTGCGGTACACGAGGTCCGCAGGTACCATATGGACTTCTTCCACAGCACCTGCTGCATGGGTATGGGTACTGCTGATCAACACATTTTCCGGTGGAATACCCAACTCTTGGTGAATGATATCTTTGGTCTTATCCAAAAGCGCTTTGCCCATTACACAGATATCTACCACCACCAGGACAAGCGATGTCTGAGCATTTGTTAATACAAGGGCCTTCGCATGAAGCGGGTCATTTATGCGCTGGGCATAATGGGTTATAAAATCACCATTGATGACAGTACCTAAAGATGGGGTAGTATCCACCATGGCTGCTCCTGCCAAAAATTGATAAGGATTCATCAGAATTAGGTTTATCGTGTTTTTACTATCAGGTTTCGGGCAGGGATTTTCGAAGAAAACGAAGCCAATTGCCATGAAATATATTTTTGATGTCCCCTTCACTATAACCTCTCCCCGTCAAAATGGCTTCAAATTTTTGAAGGTCGGCGATGGAATTCATGTCCCAGGGGGACTGTTCGGTACCGAATATCCCATCCAGGTCACTTCCTATTCCAATATGCAGGCTGTCCCCCGCCAACTGGCATATATGGTCCCAGTGGTCTACCAACTGCTCCAATCTGATATCTAGTTGCCAGGGATCGGATACTGTATCAATAAAACGGATGTCCATGGCCCAGCAGTCCAGCATCCCTCCTATTACCGCCCCCCTTTCCACCAACCGCTTGATCTGTTCATCGGTCAACTGCCTTTGGTTGGGTACAATTTTTCGCACGTTATGGTGGCTTGCCCAAATGGGTCCCCCATAGCTGTTCAAGACCTGATCAAAACCCTGATCGGTCAGATGGGTGACATCCAGGATCAATTGGTAATTCTCCATGGCTTTCAGCAGGTCTTTTCCCAGGGAGCTGAGAGGCCCTTCCGTTTTGGTTCCGGGAGCATATCTACCAGGTCCAAAATGGGAAAGCCCAAGTGCCCTTAAGCCATAGGCATGGGCTTTTTCCAGGTAAGAAACATCCACCAGTGAATCTGCGCCTTCCAGGTTAAGTAAATACCCAATGGGTTTGTTCTCATCCGATTGGGAGTCGTCATTCCACAGGTCCACCATCTGGTCAAGCTCTGCCCTGTTGGTGATTTGTTTCATTTCTCCCAGGGCTTCCATTTCCCGGTACCAGGCCAATTGTGCTTGGGTCATGGCCCAGGCCTGCTGGGGAGAATTCCAGCCTGCCAATGAAGAATCCGGCGGGGAATACCTCGCCAATTGGGTGGCCACTACAATCCCAATTCTACCCTTTCTCAGTTCAGGAAGGCATACTGTCCCCTTCCCCCGATCCGGTTTATCCGGCATGTGCATTTCCGCTTTCCGGATTTCAGCAAGCGGTAGGCGCAAGTCTCGGTTCCATTCTATGGCATTCATGGCCAGGTCCAGGTGTGCATCAATGATCAGGTGTTTACCCATACTTACGCAGGAATTTTTGCAATACAGTCAATTTCCACTTTCAAGCCCTCGGCCAGCACGGATTGTACAGTTATCCGTGCTGGTTTGATTTCTTGGAAATAAGAGCCATAGACCTTGTTATAACGGTCGAATTCCTTGATATCTGCCAAATGAACCGTACATTTTACAATATCGGCCATGTTGCCACCAGCGGCTTCTATGATGGCCTTGATGTTTTCCAGGGTTTGGGTGGTCTCCTCTTCAATGGTCCCCAATTTGAATTTGGAGGTTTCAAAATCCACTGATGCCTGGCCGCTGACAAAAAGAAATCCGTCTACTAATATTGCATCAGAATAAGCACCGGTATCAAAACCCTGATCCCGTTTTGGATGAATAATTTTTTTCATGGTCATTTGATTTCTCTGTTAAATATAAATTTTACCATCCTGTCCAACCTCCATCCACCACCAGGTTATGTCCCGTAATGAAAGAAGAAATATCAGACAGCAGAAAAGCAACAGGTCCTGATACCTCATTGGCATCGCCTGTTCTCTGTAAAAAGGTTTTCTTTTCCAGCTTTGCAATAAATTCCGGATATTTTTTCTTTACCTCCAAATTGGGGAAAGGACCAGGCGAAATACAGTTGAAGCGGACATTTTGAAGCCCATAGTACATGGCCAGGTATTTGGTCATTTGAATAATGCCTGCCTTTCCCACCCCATATTCTATGGGGTTGGGATTCATGGGCGCATCATATAATTTGGGGTCAGGAACCACCATTCCATACATGCTGCCAAAAAATACTACGCTTCCGCCCCCATGGGCTGCCATGGCCTTGCCCATTTCTTTTCCCAAGATAAAATTAGCCGTAAGGCCCGAATGATTTACCGCATCAAATTCTTCACCAGAAAGGTCCTCTATTTTTTTGGCCGTAGAAGCATAAGCCAGGTTGACGAGGCCATCCGGAGGGCCGTGCTTTTTGATTTGTGTAGCAATAAATTCCATAAGGGCACATTCATTTCCTATATCCAGGGTTTCCGGAACCATTTTGTCTGCAAAACCATGTTCTTCACCCAGCTTAAAGGCTTTACTCTCCAGGTCTGCGCAAATCACCTTTGCACCCAATTCGGTCAGCCGTTTCATTACAGCTACCCCAAGGTAACCTGCACCACCTATTACCCAAATCCATTTGCCCTTCAATCCGAATTGATCTTTCATCGCAGCTTTTGAATTATTGTCTAAGCATTGAGCCCCCCATCCATCAGGATATTTTCCCCATTGATGTATGCCCCTGCGTCGGAAGCCAATAATACCGCAAGACCTTTGATGTCATCATTGTTGGCCATCCTGCCCAGAGGTACTTTTTTACAATAATTGTCCAAAAAGGCCTGTGGCTGATGGTTAAACAGGCCTCCCGGGGAAATACAATTGAATCGGATGTTTTTCCCCGCATGGATTTTTGCCAGGTAACGGCTGAGGTTAATCAGCCCGGCATTGTGGAAGAAATAATCCGGAGGTAAATCACCCATATCCGTCCCTTCATAATTGGAAAGGTCAGGGCCTTTCATCCCCATCATGGAGCTTATGCTGATGACGGATCCGCCACCAGAAGCTATGATGTTTTCGATCATGGTCCGCAGCAAATCCACCATACCGGTAGCATTCACCCGCATCGATTCGGCAAACTGCTCCAAAGGGCCATTATAGCCCTTCATGGGACGAGATACGGCATTGTTTACAAATACATCCAACCTCTCGTACTTTTCTTTCAAATCAGCAGCAAATTGTTTTACCGATCCGGGATCAGACTGGTCCAGTTCCATGGATCTTACGTCCAGGCTCCTGCTTTGAAATAGGGCAGCAGTTTTTTCTGCAGACTGCAGGTTTCTGGACGTGGTAATGACTGTACCCCCAGCTTCCGCCATGCCTTCTACCAGACATTTTCCATATAATCCGGATCCTCCCGTAACCACAATTACCTTCCCCTTCAGGTTTAATAAATCCTTGATATGCATATTAGTTCAATGAAATTTTTTTTCCTCCATTTTCAAAACTTTCCTGAGCACCAATTACCGTTTGAATGATGGCCTTGGTTTTATTGAAATCTAGCCTGGATGCGCCGGATTCCACCGACCGGATAAATTCGACCAGGTTGTCCCGAAACATGGCATATGAATTTTTTATTTCCACCAGGCGCCATCCATTTGTACCAAAAAAAGAAAGCTGAAAAGTCCCGCAAATACCCTGAAACAGATGGACCGTGGTTTTCAGGCCATTGGCAAATCCAATGACCACAATATCTTTGTCTTTCTCGCCCACATGCTGTACCCATAATGGCCTGGGATCATCCAGGGTGGCAAACAAGGCTTCCAGAAGGTGAACGCCATACTTTTTCCAGTCCTTTTTGCCCACAGCTGTGACCAAATGCAGTTCACCCAAAGACTTGATCTCTGTTTTGATCGTCCGGCATTCCTGGGCATAGCGCATGGAAGAACAAGACATCAGGAATTTACCGGATTGATGGTGATCCTGAAAATAGGCCAGGTCTTCCCATGTAAATGCCAGCGGTTTATCAATAAATAGGGGAATACCAGCTTCCAAAAAGGGCTTGGCCATATACACATGGTTTTCGGGGTCATCCCTGGCCAGGATTACCGCATCTACCTCTCCTATCATGGATTCCATTTGGTCTACCACATGGGAAATACCCGAATGCCTGGCAATATCCGTACTGATCTTCAGGTCCTGGGTCCAAACATGACTTACTCTTGCTCCCGGAATGCCCAGGGTATCCAGATTGGCCTGAAGGTAGTCTCCAACTGCAGGATAGCCAGCCTCCGAAATGCGCTCCCGGTCAAATTCCCCATTAATTATGGCAGACCAGGAATAAGGATGAGCATTCCCTGGGCTCATGCCGATCATTCCAATATTCAACATAGTGATCATTTAAATTATTCCAACCAACCCATACGGTCCCAAAAGGGAATATCAATAAATTCCGGATCAGGAAAAGGTATCGCCCCTTCGAGCAAAGACTCTGAAATCAACTCCATATCAGCCGTTTCCACTGCCCTATCCAGGTATTCCTGTTTGTCAATGCCGACCAATACAGCGGCAAACTGTGGCTGAGCCAGCACAAAGCGAGTGGCATATTCCGGCAGTTCCATGTGGTGACTTGCAGCCAGATTCCTGTATTTGGATATGTGCCTTTCTATTTCGGCCAGCGGAGCTTGCATATGAACGCCCCGTCGCGTCAACATGCCACGCAGCAGGACAGACCTGGCCACCAGCCCTACTCTCTGATCCCCTGCCAATCCAAAAACTGCAGATTGCCTTTGGTCCAGCAAGTTGAAGGGCAACTGCACTACCTGCCAGATTCCAGACCGGATGGCCGTCTCGGATTCGGATACCGAATAGGTAGACGCTCCAATGCTCCTTGCCCATCCTTTTTTTTGAATATCCTGGAATACCCGGCAAACAGTTTCGTGCTGCAGGATTTCCAAATCTGCCTGGTGCAACATCCAAACATCCAGGTAATCCGTACGCAGGGCCTTCAGGCTTTCTTCGAGAGATTGGTGGATCAAATCAGCCAATTTCTCCGGATCAGGCAGCCGCCCTGAAGCGTCCCGCAGGTGCCGGCACTTGGAACAAAGCACTACCTCTTTCCTGATTCCCCGGAAGGCCTCTCCCATCAGTTCTTCACTCTTTCCATACATCCTGGCTGTATCAAAGAAATTGATGCCCTGATCCAAGGCATTTCTCAGCAAATGTACGGCCTCCTTTTCGTTCAGCATTTCCTTTTCATTGCGGATGCCTGGTCCATAAGGCAAGCCAATTTCCACCCCGCCAAATGCTATTTCGGAAACTGAGATACCGGTATTTCCAAGTAGGTTGTATCTCATGCTTTGTAATATTGATCAGCAGGACCACCTTTCTGTTCCTCATCCTTGAAGCCAGTCAACAGCCCCTTACAATATTGTGTCAGGGCGATAACGTCGGCACCAATGCTGATAAACTGATAGCCCATGGCCTGATAGGTACGTACTTTGTCCGGGGTTCCGGTGGTACCGGCAAATTTCCCGTATTTCAGTGCCACCTCCACTACCTTTTTCCTGGCGGAAACAATCTCAGGATGATTCATTTCTCCAGGAGCGCCTATGGCCTGGCTAAAATCTCCGGGGCCAAAAAAAAGCATGTCGTAACCCTCAAGGCGGGCAATATCTTCCAATCCTTCCAGCGCTTCAGGATCCTCAATCTGAAGGATAACAAAACGTTGCTGATTGGCATCCTTCAGGTATTGCTTGAAATCAGCAGCAGTATATGCCCCATCAGCATTGCCTCCATCAATGGCCCGCATGCCCAATGGATGAAACCGGGTCATGCCCACCACCTTTCGGGCATCTGCCACATTCATCACATGAGGCACCATGATTCCCGTGGCATCCATTTCCAGGGGCTTGACATAATCACTGTAACTTCCCCTGCACACCCTCACCAGGGTATCCTTATTTTGAGATTTGGCCGCCCAAATCTGTGCAGCAAGTATAGACCAGTCCTGCCCTATGTGCTCCTGATCCAGCCAGATGCAGTCAAAGCCGGCCAGGGCAGCGATTTCTACTACCCGGGCATCGGCCAGATTTACTTTAAAACAAGCCACATTTTCGCCGGACCGCAATTTTTGCAGGACCAGGCTGGGTTTCATGGATATAGTCATATAGGTTTTTGCTTGATCAAATGTAAGGCTGTAGCTACGCCATAACTATTACTTTTATCTGGAAAGCTGGTACTTTTTTTCCAATCCGGAAAGGACAAGGACCTGTCTGAACTCCAAATTACCAGATTGACATGAATAAAAAAAATCGGCCTTGCCTGCCTCATACTTCAATTCCCAATTAACTGGCGGATATTTAATATCTATTTCGGCAAGTTGAAGTCCAAGGAGTTTAAATCTGGGAATAGTTAATTTTTCAATTTTTTTTCAGGGCGTTGATTGGTTACATTTGAGGTGTTTGAATTCAAGCAGAATACCGCTTACGCAAATTTACCGGCTAAATAAGGCATTGGGGCGGTTCCAGCGGATTTTGGCCACATAGACGCTGCCATCGCTGCCCTGCTTTTCCACTCCCTCAGGCTGCATCCATTCCGATACCGTTACCCAGGTTTCATCCGGGCTAACTGCAGTCACTCCGAAATTACCCAGTCGCGCTCCCCTTTCGGGAACCAGGATCTTTTCGGTATGGCGAATCACCTCCAGCTTTTCGGGATCTACCCTGGCCATAAAGAGCGGTGCCCGGTGTCGGAACACATGGTCATTGCCTGCCCCACGGCGGGTATAGACCAGGTATAGTGCTTCGCTATGCACCACCCAGTGCTGCTGGGTATTGTAATTGCCCAAATCCGTCCCATCATCGAATTTCCAGGGCTGAATAGGAGCGTAATACAAGCCATCATCACTTTGGGTAACAAACCCCTGATTGTCGTTCCGGATGGTCAGGTAATATTTACCCTGAAAGTGTGTCAGCGAGGGTTCGTGCAGCCCCCTGCTATCATCGGCAATGGACAAGTCATTGCCTTGTTCCAAAAATCGGAGCACTTTCCCGTCAAAAGCACATCGGGTTACCGTTACGTGAGAATTGCTTCCCGGGGGCGTAAAATAAATGGGCAAAAGGATGTTGCCATCAGGTTCATCCCACCGCTGCACGCAACCTGCGCCCGCATTTTGAAATTTTTCATTGTCTCCCATGTACAATTTCTCCCAATCTGACCAAAGGTTTCGTTCCGCATCATATACGGCAAATGCGGTATGGCGGGGTCTTGGGTGGGCCACTTTCCAGTCCTTGGTATAGACAATGGTATGCCCGGTACCCAATAGGGTTTTGCTGTCCTTGTGCCAGGTGGGCCAGAAATCACTGGCTGCTACGGGTCGGTCCTCTCCCTCCACATGTTCGAATCTGGGAGCCAGGGATGGCAGGGCTTCCGGTGCTGTCCAGTTGGCCCCTCCATCATCCGAATGCATGCCAAACATCCCTTTAAACACATCGCTCCCGGAAAGATCCAGGGTATTCATCGTCATCACCAGGCGTGGCATACCCTCTTTTACGGCATCAGGAACGACCCCTGCTCTGGGATGCACCCAACATTTTTCTCCATCAAACAAACGGGTGGGAACCTGTAGGTCCAGGCTGTAATCCAGCGCCTCCTGTCCTGGAGAAGACCTGCCTTTTTTGGCAAAAAGGGAAAGCGGAGCCATACCGGAAAGTGTTATTCCTGCGATCAGGCTGTCCTTTACAAAAGATCTTCGGCTTTTTGGGCTGGCATGGTTCATAATGTATTCCGGGATTTTGATTTAAAAGTTAAAATACAATTTTTATTCTTTACCTCTAAGATTGTGTTGCAGTTGTTCCAAGGCCTTTTTCAGGGTTATTAAATTCTAAGGTAATTCATTTAGTTTTTAATTCTATTGGATGTACAAGAAAAATTAGGCTAACCGACCGGCCTATTTGCTCAACCCAATATTTGCATTAATTATTCTCCTTGATTCCCTTCTGGCAACACGGTGGATTACTTCAGGCAGTTTTCCGGAATCACCTAAAATCATCTTTTCAATCAATCAAAGTAATTGTCCACCACTTGGTTATTTATTTTTTACTAAGCCTTAAAACCAAAGCGGTAACCTTGAAAACCCGGCTGTTTAGCAACTTCCCCTTTTCCATTACGCACTATTGTTGGATTTCTCTGGAGTCTTTGAAAATAGCCGCTTCCCTGCTTCTTTTGGCCATGGTCTCTTTGTTTCCCAATAACCTGTGGTCGAAATAACTGAAAATGGATCCCGATACCACCCCTACAATAAGCGATACCGGCAGGATAAAAAGTACCTCAATGCCCATAAATTTATAAAATGAGATGGCCACAGCGGCAGCTACACTGAGAAGCCCGCCCACAAAGGTGCCCCTGGCCGTGGCAAAGGGTACAAACAGGGCCATGAAAAACAGGACAAATAAAGGTGAAACAAATAAATTCACCACCTTGACGATCACATCGTACAGATTTCCCTCCACCTTGCTGATCAACACGCTGAGGAACAGGGCAAATATCCCCACAAAGAAAGAAAGATTGCGCACCCTTGACATTTGGTTTTTAGGGGCTTTGTAATTTTTTGTAAATCTTTTGATCAGGTCTTCGGAAATTACGGAAGAAGTGCTGTTCAGTCCGGAAGAGAGACTGGACATGGCCGCTGCCAGTATGCCTGCAGCCACCAGGCCGGAAATACCCACAGGCAGGCCTACCAGGATAAATTTAGGGAACAACTGGTCGGCATGGCTGGCTACGGTTTCTCCTGGACTCAGGTATTGGGGAAATTCAATAAAATAAGCCAGTACAGCAAGCCCCACCAGGCCAAGGAGAAATTGGACAACAAAGTTGGTGAGCAGGGAAACCCCAAAGGTTTTTCTGGCAGTCTGTACATTTTCGGTGGCCAAAAATCGCTGAATTGACATCTGGTCTGAGCCAGAGGAAGCCACATACCAAATAAAAGTAGTCAGCAGGGCATTGCCTATGGTCAGCCGCTCCATGGCATCCAATCCTAATTTTAGTTCTCCCCAGTGCCCCAACCATTCACCGGGAATCCAGGAGGTAAAAGATCCCAGGGAATAACTGACCACCAGCAAGGTAAGGATGGCTCCTCCCATCAACACGCCGGATTGGATCACATCGGTAAAAACCACCGCTTTCAGGCCTCCCAGGGTAGTGTAAAATATGGTTATCCCCATCAGCATAATACTGATCAGAAGGGTATATTTGGAATCAAATCCGAAAATGGCCAATATGGCAGTATGAACGGTAATGAAAATTATGGTACCCATCCAGAGAAAACGCAGGGACAGGAAAAAGAAAGTGGCCAGCAAACGGATGCTGACACCCAGGTTGATTTCCAGGATCTCATAGGCACTGGTGACCCGCAGCTTCATGAATTTGGGAATCAAAAACCAGCCCACCACATAATACACCAAAGGAAACACCAATATTCCGGATAGGATCACCGGCCCATATTTTACCATTTCCCCCGGATAGGACAGGTAGCTTAGGGAGCTTAACAAGGTGGCAAATAGGGACAATCCAACTGCGACAGGATTCATCTTTCCTCCTCCCAAAAAATAGTCTTTCTCATTTTTGTTTTTTTTGGAAAAATAATAGCCGATACCCAACATGCCACCCAGATAGCACAGCACCACCAGCCAATCACCAAATGCCAGGCTGTATGTCTGACTCCGTTCAAGGGTCAATATACTATAGGCAGCAGTAGCTCTGATATCTGCCTGATCCTCCGGTTTCATGATCGCATTATCTCTCTTCCCCTCCTCCAGTAGGGGGTATTTATTTTCCAGCAACTCCACCAATACCGCTAAATCTTCCGGCAGGCCACCCTTTCCCAGTGCAATAGCCATTTCCATTCGCTCTGCTTTGCCTGGAGAATTCGTATAGGCCAGCAATTCGTCCCCTATTGATTTCCAGGTTCCCCCTCCTTTTTCTGATACAGGTGCATGGATATAGGCCGCTGACAAAAGGTATACCTTCTCCATTTTCCCCTCAGGCAGTGCCAATGCTTCCGCTGCAAGTTCCTTCCATTGAGTAATATTTCCCTCATTTCTCAGGGCATAAGCCGCTTGCATGCGGACAAGATCCCCCAATTCCCTGTCCAGAGCCAACTCCATCAATGCCGAAACACCATTTGCCGACGCAGTACCCTGAAGCGTGCTCCAGAGGGTGTAAACATATAGCGAGTTGATGGGACCGGCCATTACCTCCCTTGTGGCCTCCGGGGCCCATTCGTTCAGGTTTTGACCCAATTTGGCCATGGTTTCGGCTGCATGTACCCTGTCCGTACCCTGCCTGTCCTGAAAAGCCTTGGTGATTTTCTCCAGGTACTCGTTGGCTAAAGCCGGATCGGATTGGGCCAAAACACGCCAAATTCCTATCCTGTAAGGGGATTGGGAGCCCTTTTGCAGCTGCTCTTCCAAAAATGCCTCCTTTACACCCTCCGGGTATCCCAACCCAATTTTGTATTCGGCTGCATGCACCTTCACCCAGGATTCCTGGTTTTCCACCACACTGTCCAGTTCCTGTACAGCTTTTTGCCTCAATGCATCAGTGAGCATGGTACCTTTGTTGTTACAGCCAAAAGCCAAAAGCAGCCAGAAAAAAAGCAGGCAGCCAGAAATTGGGTTTTTTAAGGTCATCAGTTGCTTTGGTTCAATGCTTTTACATAGGCCGCTTTGGCAGCAACATCCTCCTTGACAGAATCACCGAAATAAATCAGGCCCAAGGCCTTTCGGCTTCTTTTGCTACTGGTGTTTGGGCTGGCCCGGTGGATTGTCAAGGCATGATGTACGAGTAGGTCTCCGGGTTGCGCAGGAAAAAACACTTCAATTTCCAAATCTGAAGGCAAACCAAAATCAGGAATACCTTGTGAAAAACCGGGGGTTTGGGTGAGCGAATGGTCCCGCATGCCCTTTTTGTGTGAACCCCGCACATAACTTACCCAGCCATTTACCTGATCCACCTCCTCCAGGGCCATCCACATGGTAACCGCCGACATTGGATTTAGCATAAAATAATAACCATCCTGATGCGGAGGAGTCGCTTTTCCTATTTTGGGAGGTTTGTTAAAATACTCCAGAGTTTTACCGATTACCTTTTCTTCAAGTAGTACTTCAGCAAGCCTTGTGAAGGTACTATCAAAGAGAATATCTGCAAAAAAGGTATCGTATAGCTGCAAGTCCTGCAGCATTTTTAAAGTTGATGGATCGCCTTTTGCTTCAAACCTGACGTGTTCAGAGGGCAGTTTGGAAATTTTGGATTTTATGAAAGCCTTTAGCTTTTGGTTGATTTCTGCTACCTGTTCCCTTGTCAAAAAACCGGGCATGTGCAGGTATCCATCTTCGTCAAATGATCTTTTTATTTTTAAGGCATCCATTTTTTTATTTTTTGTGGTTATTGTTGGTTTTTTCTTGTTTAGCGGTAACTCCCGCTTCTTCTGGATAATCCCCTTTGGGAAAAGGGTACCTGTCCATAAGCCCTCTCATCTCCCTGCTGAATTCCAAAAAGGATAATTCCAGCTTTTCGTTTTCATCAACAGTATGGGTATAAAATCCCTGAGAAGTCCTATCTTGATCGAGAGCTATGTCCATCAAACTATTGAATTGATCAGGTATTTCCCCGGCCCTGGACAATTCTGGATTGAGGTCTTCCATGACAATCCCGTAAATAAAAGTACCCATCAGATCCATGTAACGGCAATTTCCGGCAAAAGGAAGGTAATATCCCGGATCATTTCTACAGGCCCGGTCAATATCGGCTACTTCTACATACCCCTGATCTACAAGAAAAAAAGCTTCCCTGGCCATCGCAGCCATTAATCGACTGCGAATCCCCATTCCCCTTTTCAACAAGTAGGGGTCCTTATCCCAGGTTGCACGGACAAGGGTCATCAGGTTTTCTGTCATTTCGGTATCAGTCTGCTGATTGGAAATTACCTCGGCAAAAAGGGTTTGGTGTGCAGGATAAGTCCAGTTCAAACCCACTAACCTTGAGGGTAACTGCATTTGGTCCTGCAATTGGTCCAGAGGTATGCTTTCTGAATTCAGGGCTATTAAAGTATCCTGATTGGCGACTTTTTCAATCTTTCTCAGCATGGCAGCCTTTTCCTCCATTTTTTCCGGAGTAAGGGCAACCACAATGGCGTAGTCAGCCAATTCGGGATGCCCGTCAACGTTTTTCTCCCATTCGCCGTTGTCCAAACAGGAAAAGCCGGCAATTTCCGCCAGCCGCCTCACCTCACCGGCAGGGTCTCGTGAAGTAAAGGATTTTACCTGATGCCCTGCCCTGAGCAGACAACAGACCACGGAGGGGATCATATTGCCCTCGCCAATTACTGCCACTTTACACTTCAGGTAATTCATATGTCTTGTGCAGTTAATACTTCTCTGGCCAGCCCCAGGGCCTGATCAATTTCCTCCTCTGTGTGTACTGCGCTGATATACCAGAGCCCGCGACCAATGACCCTCAGACCGCGGTCGTGCAAGCGGGAAACAAATATTTTTAATTTTGCTTTATCAAATTGGAGCACATCCCGAAAATCTACTGCTTTATCCTGGCTCGTAAAACCTGTATGCACCACAGGGCCAATGCCGGAGACCAACAGCTGATGGCCGGTTTCTTTGGCAATTTTGCGGAGGCCCTGCCTGAGTCTTTCTCCCAGAGCAAACATTGCGGGGTAGGGATTCTCCCTTTCGAGAATGCTTATGGTGGCAAGCGCAGCCGCCACGGTGGGATTTCCGGTGTTCATGGTGCCGGCATGAATGACCCTTGCGGTAGAAATTTCCTCCATCCATTCCTTTTTACCAACAATGGCACTGATGGGATATCCACTCCCTAAGGCCTTGGCAAAAACAGCCATGTCCGGTGTGACTCCAAAAAATGCCTGCGCCCCACCCAGGCCCAGCCGAAAACCGGTAATGACCTCATCAAAAATGAGGGCAATCCCATAATCGCTGCACAACGCTCTCAGCCCCTGTAGGAATCCCTCTTTGGGAGGAATGCAGCCATTGTTGCACATGACTGGTTCTGTTATAATGGCAGCTATTTCCTGATGGTGTTTTGCCACATGCTGCTTAACCAAATCCAAATCATTCCATGGCAACAGAAAGCTTTCCTCCTTCGCACCATCGGGCAAACCCTGGGTCCAGGGATGCATTTGGGGACTCTCCCGGGGACCCATGGCCTCCGGTGAAGGGCTGGAAATACCAAAGCAAACGTTATCCAGCCAGCCATGGTAATGCCCTTCAAAGCGTAAAAACTTTTGCTTTCCGGTTTTGGCCCGGGCCACCCTCAGGGCAGTTTGTACCGCTTCCGAGCCGTCCAGGCAAAAACGCATCAACTCGGCAGCAGGGATTATTGCTTGCAGTTTTTCTGCCAATTCAATTTCTTTGGCATGCTGCCCGGCAAACAATTGCCCCTGTAAAGATTCCCGGTGAACTGCCTTCAGCACTTCCGGATGGGAATGCCCCAGGATCAGGGGACCCTGGCTCAGGGTGAAATCCAGGTATTCGTTGCCATCTACATCATAGATTTTGCTGCCTTTGCCGTGGGTATAGAAAAGGGCATGGGGGTGATTGTATTTTCTAAACTCGGAGGAAACCCCTGCGGCCAGTACTTTTTTTGCCCTTTCCAGCCAGGCTGCAGATGATGAATAGCTAAACTTTGTCATAATAAAACCTTATTCGTTTTTTATTTTTTGGTAATTATCTGCCAGGTGGTAAATCTCTTTATTGAATTTCGCAAAGGCATTTTCCCATGCCCTGGCCTCCTCGGGGCTATAGGCATACAATCCCCTGGCTTGCTGAACACCTCTCACCTTTCCCGCTACCATTTCCTGCATCATTTCAGGTACCCTGGATGTATTGCTCAATTTCGGAAAAACCCGATGAAATGTTTCCCTAAAATCGGATAATCCCATCTGATCCATCCTTTCAAATATCCCCATAAAAGTCATCCATGAACCGGCATCATAACGGAAAGCTTTATCTGCGTCTTCTATACTGGTTTCACCGGATTCGATCAAATGGAAAATTTCCCGGTAAACGGCATACATCAGGCGGTTGGTAACAAATCCCCGGATATCCTTTTGCAAAAAGGTAGGTTCTTTCCCCCACAAATGAGCCAATTCATAGACCCATTTGGCATGGCTATCCGCTGTTTTCTCTCCTTTGGTAATTTCCATAAATCGGGTCATGTATGCCGGTTCTGCCCAATGGATACCCAAAAAACGCCCGGGTTCGGGTACCATATCCTGCAAAATACTTACCGGAATGGCAGATGTGTTGCTGGAAATCACGGTGTCCCTTTTGGTTTGGTCTACAATTTTTTGGTAAACGCGGGCTTTCGCATTTTTGTCTTCAATCACGCACTCCTGAACCAACCGGCAGTTTTGCAATATGCTATAATCCTCTGAAAGAGTCATTCTTTTCCAATAATGAGGCTTGGAATGCTGCAAAAGTCCACTGTCAGCTGCATGCTGTAGCAGCTGGGCAATGGTTTTTTTTGCATTTTCCAATTCATTTTTCACAGGAGCCACCGCTTTTACCGGGTGACCTGCAATACATAGTGCCACCGCGATACTGCTGCCCATCATTCCCAAACCTACCACTCCTGTTTCTATTTCGGAAATATCCATTGGCTTCCTCATCAATACCTTTTTATTAATTTAAAAATTATACCTGCTATGATTGAATTTGCACTTAGCGGATGGTTTAAAATGTAATCAAAATTATCAGGAACATCGAAAACTTACTATTCATATTATTTGGAATGCTGGTACTATCTTTCATAAAGGATCAACCGCATTTTATTATTGCTGGCAGTAAATGGGTTAAAAAGTTGCGCCATTTTCTTAAATTACTGACATCCATTCAAATTAAGTGATGGTAAAAACATACTTCAACTGTTACTATTCTTTATATTTATGGTACTATTTTTCAGATGACAAACCTTATCCTTTTATGTATTCATACTTTATTTTATATTAATAAGCCAAAAGAAGGACCCTATGAAATCGATAGAAGTAAGATTACCCCAGGATTTCGATAAATCCTTTATAGTGTTTAAAGAAAAAGGGCAATATTTCCCCTGTCCCTGGCATTACCACCCGGAGTATGAGTTGGTTTTGGTACTCAAGAGTCAGGGTAGAAGGATGGTGGGTGACCATATCGGCTACTTCCAGGAGGGAGATTTGGTATGCATGGGTCCCTATCTGCCCCATGTCTGGGTCAATGAACCCAATTTTGTAAACGGACAGGCTGGCTATGAGGCGGAGGCCATTGTGATTCACTTTCAAAAAGATTTTTTGGGCGAAGATTTTCTGAAGATCCCTGAAATGGAAACTTTGAAAAATTTCCTGAGATTGTCAAAACGGGGCCTGGCCTTACAAGGTAAAGCCAAAGAACAAATTAACGTTTTGATGAAAGAAATGATACATATGAATGGCATTCAGCGCTTATCCAGCTTGCTTTCCATATTTGATATCCTTTCCCAAACCAGGGACTATGAACTGCTGGCCAGTCCGGGTTACCTGAATCAGATTGACCCCCAGGGCTCAGACCGGCTGGATAAAATAAAAGCCTATATTCATAAAAATTTCGACAAGGACATCTCCTTACCGGAAGCAGCTGCCATGGCCAATATGGCCGTGACCACGTTTTGTAATTTCTTTAAGGAACAATACCGGATTACTTTTGTAGAATACCTGCATACGGTCCGGTTAGGTCATGCCTGTAGAATGCTTTCGGAAACGGACATGAACATCGTAGAAGTGGCTTTCGAATGTGGTTTTAACAACCTGGCGAATTTTAACCGGCAATTCAAAAAGTATAAAAAAATGACACCCACCCATTTTCGGAAAATGGTCAACATGCAGGAGGTGGCATAAGGGGCCCTCATTTTGGGCTAAAGCCCTTTATTTTTGAATCTCATTTAATAGGAATGGGCTATTTCCTATTGAATGTTTTATCAACTGCCTGATAGCTGTAGGCAAAATTTCAATGCATCATTCGGGTTAAATATCTGACTTTAACTCAAAAATCGAATAGGTGGAATAGGTTGGTTCATCCTCTCCCCTATACCTGTCCCTCATTAGCAATCGCCTGCCCGGCAAGGCAAGGATCTCAGCAAGAGGTTCACAGCCCTCTGGAAATGCAATCTCCTTTTCCAGCTGCACCCCATCCTGAAGGATAATCAGGTGGTACAATTCAGTATCCCTGAAAGGAAAATATTCCGGATCCTCAGTCTTTCTGGATTCGGTAGCCGCCTCAGAAAGTCCTTCAAAATAAAGAATTCCCAGGAGATCGTCGTCAAATTGAAAAACGCTCTTATTTCTTGAATTTTTCATGACCGAAAAATCGTTGTGTTTAAATGTTAGCCTTTCTTCCAATTCAAAATTCCAGGCGATATCATAAATCCCAATCTCGGTAGATCGCTCAAACGTAAGAAAAAGCTGGTTGGTCTTTCTGTCCAGGGCAAAAACCTGTGTGGGTTTGGTCGGTTCGGGTCCAGCAGCTTCCATTAACCCTGGCAACAACTCCTTTTCATTAGCGAGGCCCCATTCCAGACTTTCTCTCCCGGGATTGTAAAATTCGATCAGGTAATCTGACTCATTACCCTCATCAATTCCCCGCACACCATTATTGACTCCCGAAAAAAAATTGGTGAAAAAATGAGGAAATGAGTCGTTCTCATACCGAAAATAGGGAACTTCTAACCTGGGGCCCGAATAAAAACGGATAAATATGGAGGAGGCAAACCGTACCCTCTCTTCCAGCTCCCAATCCGGGTTATACCACAAAAATTCATTTGAACTCTGGAGAAAATATCCTCCACCTTCCTGATTGAAGGAAGCCGCAAGCAGACTGCTGTTGTACTCGTTGGGACCCTCGCCTACCAGGTAAGAGGCTTCCAATATCCGACCATTTTCATCTACTATCAAAAATTCTTCGGTGATCAGCTCATAGGCCAGAAAGTGATTTTTTGATGGATGAAAGTCTAGCAGCCTTACGGCATTGTCCCGGTCAATATGGATAGAATCCACCTTTTGCAGGTAATAGGTTGTCCCATCATTTATTTCCTCTCCAGAATTACTGCTTTTATTGCAAGAAATTACGACCCACAAAGCTATAATGATCCAGAATCCAGGATTGCACGACTTGGTTGGTATTCCTATGAAATGATGCATTTTGGAGGAACTTTTTAGGTTAAATTTAAAACAAAGATAGAATGAATAAACATATACCTTGTTATTAAGTTATACAATTTGTTTATCAGTTATTTTACTAATTTTTTATTATATATTTTCGGATTTCGATTTTTTTTAAATATCGCCACTTTTTAAGGATGCCTTCTTTCTTAAAATGGGAGTTTTTGAACAATGGGAGGTTGAAATAGATTGGCCTTCGACAGGCTCAGGCACCACAGTTACGGAGTTGAGGGAGGTTGAAGGGATTGGACATGAGACTTTTCGACAACTTAGCCTGGTCCTGCCATATTCAGTTTAAAAAAAATCATAACCCACCCGACTTAAGATAAGTCATCAGGTTGGCCATGTCTTCTTTTGTCATGGTTTGCTCCAAACCATCCGGCATCAGAGAAAGCCCTGAATGGTGGATGGTTTCAATGTTAGCCCTTAAAATGGATTCATCGGTACCGAAAGCTGTCCGAAGGGTGATACTGTTTTCGGACTCGGCCGCTATCCATCCGGAGAGGGATTGCCCATCTTTGCTGCTGATGGAAACGGCCTGATAAGCCGGCAACACTTCATAATTGGGTACAAGGGTATGCAGCAGCAATGCATCCAGAGGTTGGTTTTTAACTCCGGTGAGATCCGGGCCCACTTCAGCACCAACACCCGCATAGGAATGGCAGGAAGAACAGGTCTTTTCAAAAACCACCTTTCCCAGGCCAGGCTCAGCGGGATGGTCCAGTACATCAAGATATGCTTCATATACTGCCATCCGGCCTCCTGCTTCCAACTCATTGAAAAGGAGAGCAGCTTTTACCTTTACTTTATTATTTTTATCATTCATCAGGCGCTGCCTTGTCATGGAAGGAATCTCTGCCGGTTTCACAACATTTTCCTCAATGGCTGCAAATAACCGGAGCACTGTAGACCTTCTGGCTACCATTGCTGAAATCACGGCAGATTTAACCCGGGGAGTATAGGTGGCCCAGGTTTCACCGGAGAGCAATAGGAGAGCAGCCCCGGGATCATTTTGTCTGCCAAGAGACTTAACTGCCTCAAGTTGGATTTCCACCGGGTTTCCGGGGTTCAGCAGTTGCTTTAATTCATTTTTCACCCAGTCAAATGGGGTGAACCCCAGAAGGGCAGTGGCCACTACTCTGGAGGCCATGGACTCCTTTTCATCCAAAGCCCTTATGGCCACCTGGTCTATAAAATCCTTCATGGCTACCATACGCAGGTCCTGGGAGGTAGCTGTGGCCAGCGCATAAAAAAGTCCTTTTTCCGATAGTTGCACATCCCTTACTTCCAGCCCGTTCAACAAGCCAAGGACCGTGGCCATCCTCCACTCCAGATCTCCTTCCGAAGTAACCATATCATGCAACAACTCACGGCAGTCGGAAATATCGGCCGCATTCCCAAATAATTCCCCCAGATCCTGCATCACCAATGGAAAAGCCGGATAGGCCACGGGATCCATTTTTCGAAAACTTTGTAAAAAGGCGGACAGCTGACCCCCAACCCCACTCAATACAGCTGCTCTTGTCCAGGGGTTCTCCCCATCCCGTGCAGCTACCCCGGCGAGGGAATGAATGACTTTTTCTCCTTTCACCGATCCCAACTCCAAAGCTGAAAGATACCTGACCCGGATATCCCCATCAGTAGTAGCAGCGATCAATAGTTGGATCAGATCCGGATATTTCCCCAAAAGTTTTCCTGATAGCCATACCGCCTGCTCCCTGACACCTGCTTCCTTATCCCTGAAGGCCTCCTGAAGCAAGGGAAAATCCAAAGCCTCCAGACCATATAGAAGCCACAATGCTCTTGCTCTGCCTTCAGCCCTTTTGCCATTGGTAGCCATTTTGCTCAATAGGGGAACTGTACTTTTATCCGATCGCTCCAGGAGCAAGCGATGAGCAGTGGATCTTTCCCATTCTTCCTCTGAGGCCAATAAATTGACCAAATCCTGCTTGCCGGATATGGATCCCATGAGATTTCCGCCAGGGTTGCGGTTTTGGATAAAATCTTTTTTTGTGATCTTGTAAATTCTGCCTTTGTCTTTACCACTTTCAAAATCCAGTCCTGCTCTGGCGGTTTCCGGTACATAGGAGGGGTGATCGATCACTTTTCGATGCATATCGGCCAGGTATAGTGCACCATCAGGCCCATGGGCAAGAAATACAGGGTTGAACCAACTGTCAGCCGATGCCAAAAACTCCCGGTTTTCATAAGCAGGCGAGGATCGGAAAGATACATTTTCAGGCCTCATGACTTGTCTTTGTACCAGGTTTTGGGCTGGTTCGCATATAAAGGCATTGCCCAAATGTTCGTCTTTTAATGCAGTGCCATTATAAATTACCGGACCACAGGCAGAAGTAAATGTACCCTTATGGGAAAGCCCCATCAATTTTGGAATAAAGTCAGCAGTTGTTACGGCCTGGCTGATGGGATAGACAGTGGCCGCTGCTTCGGCGCTGGCAACATCCTGAATGGTCTGGTTAAACAGCAAATGGGGATTACGTTCCAAATACCAGGGTTCCATGACCGCATGCTGCAAAGGATGCCTGTTGGATGTCCCGAAGCGTCGGCCAAAAGCATCAAATGCCAACCCAAATTGACTTCTGCCTCCTGTGGTCTGAAATTCCAGGGTTTCTGGATGAAAACGACCATCCGAGGGAGAAAAAACGACGGTATCCCGGTCCGGATGCTCTGGAGAATATACCTTTCCACCATTCAGGCCGCTGCTCACATAAATCCAGCCATCCATTCCCAGGCTAGGATGACTGGTACGGATTTGGGCTGTTTTGTCGGCATTGAAACCGGTAAGCACCACCTTTTTCTCATCGGCAATACCATCACCATCGGTATCCTTAAGGTAGAAAATATCGGGAGCACAAGTAACAAAAACACCCCCTTTCCATACCATGATCCCATTGGGATAGGTGAGGCCCGTCGCAAATTCGGTCCTGTGGTCGTATTTGCCATCGCCATCACGGTCTTCCAGCCTGGCAATTCTACCCAGATGGGTGGGCTTTCCTCCCTCTGCAGGGTCCGGATAGCCCCGGTTTTCCGCTACATACAGCACACCATGCTCATCAAAAGCAAAAGCCGCCGGATCAACCACCAGCGGTTCTGCTGCAATTAACTCAATTCCCAAGCCCGGTTCCAACTGAAAACCGGCCATGGCTTCTTTGAGTGCAGCCGAATCCGCATAGGCATACAAGGGGGAGTTTACTGGAGCGTCCTGCAATTCAAAAACCAGTTCCTCCTTATTATTTTCTTTATCATTCTTTGTTTCACAAGCCCAAAAACCAATAACCAGGATAAAAGACCACAAATGAAATCGACGGAGTAGGGTATAGATGGCTGAAATCATAGCTTCAATTATGTAAAATCAAATCCAGGACCGCTATAAAATGGGATTGAGGTCCACTCTTCTCACCAACATTTCCGCAGCTTCGGATTGGATCTGAATTTTCCCTCTTGCGGGTTTAACTTCCAGTGCCCTGTTCACCAAAACCCCATTCAGGTAAACCGTTATTTCTCCATCCAAAACATGGCATTCCAATGTATTCCACTCGCCTACTGGATTTTCCACATCATTGACCCCTCTAAAGTCAATTTCATCCTTCCATTCAGGGTCCCTTCCAAACCAGTTGACCCTTCCGCCATGAACGGTAACCGGGTCCCCATCAGGTTGGTAAACGAAGGCTCCCCCAACTTTTTCAGGAGCTACCGGACAGGTAATCGCAAACTGCTCCGTGCCGTCTCCCACCACAATAAAATCTCCCGTACCGCCTTCGATGATCTGGCATTCAATGGAATTCATCCAGGTACCCGAATAATTTCCATCCTTACCCTGAGAATGAAGCAAAACCCCGCTGTCCCTGGCTTTCTCCAGACGGGGCTCGTGGGTTCCTCCACCCCATTTAAACTCCACCACCAATTTATAGTCCTCAAATTCTTCTTCGGTGGTGATACATCCCCACTCCTCCCCGGAAATGTGAATGATGCCGTCTTTTACTGTGAAAACTTCCCTGGGGTCATTATTTTTCCCTCTATCTTTCAAAAAGGTATACCAACCCTCCAGGTTTTGGCCATTGAATAATTTTACTGTTTTACCCAAATCCAGCTCATCGGCATTCAGGGGTTGGGAATACCTGGATGTAGCAGGGGATGATTTTAATTGCCCCAGCAAATCCAGTAGATTATCTGAAATCTTAATGGATGCCTCCTCCTCCAGGTAACTGGACCTGGCCCTCCAGGTTTCATAGCCCCCCAGGGCATGGTGTTCAGGAGTAGGCAGGTACCCATGGTACCCATTGGCCAGGGAGACGCTGAAAGTCTGGTCAAAGGGGCTCTTCTCTTTGATCTCCAAACCAATCTCCACAAAAACCTCACAGGGGATAGCCGTGATGGCCAATTCCCCCAACCGGATGGCCTGCAGAAGGATATTTTCCCGCTCCGGATAATCATTTATCAATATGGTCTCTCTGGCATAGATTTCCTCCCGAGAAAGCATTTGGGGACCTTTGGCATCTGATATGATCTTTTCTGCCCTTTGCAATTCCTCAGCTGAAGGCTTCCTTACCCCGAGGGAAATTTCCTTTTGAGCTACAGCCAACGGTACCCAATTTTTATATTCGATGTTTTGATAAACTTTAAAGGCCTCGGCGGCGATGGTATTGGCCACCATTTCAATTTTGGCATATGGGGGCATGGGTTCGGGTGCTTCTCCTCCAAAATTGATATTATTAATATCACCACTTGTGCCGTTGGACATCATCCCCACAAAAGGAGGATCCTGATGGTCTGCTCCTATCATTTGTTTGATTTTTCCTGCGAACATCCCAAAATAATCTGCAGATATTTCTCCATTTCCTGTTCCGCCTACATAATGCAGGGAGTAATTGGACATTATTGCAAGCGGACGTCCATCAGCAGACTGAATAGCAATTACCGGGAGCTGTGGGTCTATGGGGCCTGCAGGTTCCAGCAAATCGGGATTCCCTATCCCGGGGTTCATCTTCACCTGATCCTCTCCCCCAAAGGGATTGGACCTATCAGCTCCTGACTTCATTTTCCACCTTCGGTTAAACACCTGGCTGGGTTCATGACCAAAACCCCAGCCGATTCTTGCCGGCTCAAGGTTATTGTGGGCCCGGATAATGGCATCGGCAGCCCGTTCCTCCAAAAATGCCAGGTATGCCGGATCCGGATCGCTCTGAAATACAGAACAAGCCGTTCCTCCGGAATGGGTATGGGTAGCTGAGATCAACATGTTTTCTACCGGAATGGAAGTAAACTTATGGGCCCTTTGTTTGGCATTATCGATGGTCTCCCTGTAGGCCATACACACATCCAGGGTAACAATGGCCAGTTTTGTAATCCCATCATCCAACACCAGACTTCTGGCATGGGTATCGTCATGGATATGGAGTGCTGACCGGTCCTGGAAGCCTCCGTTGATGGAAGTGCCTATTTTAGGCGTTATGATGCTCATGGCAGCCCCTGCCCGGAAAACTTTTATGACAGGGTTTTTCTCCTGCCCATATGCTTCCAGGTTAAATGAGGCCAGCTGAAAGCCGATGACAAAAATTAAACCTGGTCCCAAAATTGGAAAAGGAACTGAAAATCTACAAAAATCAGGTTGCTGGTTTATTCTGGGTTTTTTATGCTTCCTCATTATTTTCCATTAAAGTTTAAGCCTTGAAAATTCTTTACAATATAGCCATCAAATCCGCATTATCCTCCAGGGCATTGGCCAATGATAGTCTGATTTCATCATCCAGGTTCAATCCATCGCTTTTAGCAGGTTTAGTAACTGCCTAACGATTTTCTCGGAGGCCACCTCCTCTACCTATTGGTGGAAAGCCCTGTTTCATATCCCCTAAGTTGATGTTGTCGGGGGCTGGGAAGATAACCAAAGCTGCCGTTGGCAAATGAAACGGTAAATGTTTTACCAAAAGGACTCTTTCCTTTTATCTCTGGTCCTATTTCAGCAAAGGTTTCAAAGGGTATACCGACAATGCCCGACTCTCCTATTTTAAAAGCCTGGATAATGACATTGATCTCATCCGGCCAGGATTCCATTTGAACCACCATTTGGGCATATGTTTTTTCCAATCTGTGCCGTCCGGTTTCTGATTCCGGTCAGTAAAACCTGAAAGAATACAAATCGGCATCCTTTAAGTAGACCCGCATTCTGATGGGTTTCCCGGATAAATCCGAAACATCACTGCTGCCATTCCACAATACTTTTCTGGAGATTTCATTGCCGATAACCAGCTGGCCTTCCTCCATGGAATAACCCGGCAGTTTATTCCCATCGCCATCCAACAATTCTATTCTGATTTCCCCCGCTGCAGAGGTGGAATAATTGAGTTCCAGATTTTGCCCTTCAAAGACAAAGGGTTTCGTGAGCATTTCACCTCCTTCATATCCGGCGGACAGGGAAGCGAATCCATCCAAACGCAGGCTATATCGGTGCAGGTGAGCGGAGGCCTGGGCATAATCCTGGTTGACATAAATGGACATTTCAGTTTCTCCGGTTTGCACCACATTCAAGGCGGGGTAATTGGAGCGTGAAACCCAATTCTCCAAGCCTATCCCAGGTCTGATAAAAGATTCCATAAATTGACGCTCATATTGATTCCCTCCCCGGGTTGACATCAGGATTACATCCGAACAGTCATTGTAATATTTTGGGTCCACTCCCAATTTTTCAGCTTCAGTATCCGAAACCACTTTTCGGTTGGGCATGAACCGGGCACCAATGGCCAGGTATATGTGTGGTGCACGGAAATAGGGGCTGGTTTGTTGGGTGTACAGGTGTTCGTACGGCGTATTCCCAAAGCCCATGGGCTCGGGGTCTGTCCAGTGAATAAAATCCTTTGAAGTGGTTCGGCTTACCGAGCGAAAACCTTTGTATCCCTTACCTGTCCAGGAGCGGAAATAACAGACATATTGATTTTCACTTTCCGACCAAAAAGACACATTCTGAGAATCAAATACCCCTTGGGTGAATACCGGTTCCTCCTGAAGTCTCTTCCAGTTTTTACCATCCGCAGAAGTAAAGGCCACCAATCCGCTTTTGGATGTCCCGCCCAGGGCTTTGAATTTTTCATTTGGTTTTGCTGAGGGGTTGCTGTCCAAAAAAGGGCTGAAATTATGGGTGACCGGAGCGGCGTTGGCCAGGATGACGTTGTTATTTCTGCTACCTGCTATTTCATAGATACCCAGATCGGGTTTTTCCCAGTGGATGCCGTCGCTGGATTCAGCATAACAGGTCACTTCGGCACTATTGCCATCTTTACCAGCCGTCGGAACACCCCTGTAATAGGCTCTAAAAAAGCCATCTTCTTCGATTACCGTAACATAAGCAGAAAATGCGCCCTCCCAGGGGAGGTCAAAATCCAGGACTTTTCCCTTGTCCTCTGGGTGCTGCATCCTGATGGTTGCCTTGTCCAGCCTCTCTATCAGATATGGATCGACAAAAAGCTCCCTGTCGCTTCCTATCAGCAAGGGGTCCTCCATTTGGCCATAGGACCCTTCGGAAGCAAATATCAGAATAATTAAAGTAAAAATCAGGTGTTTTTTCATCGCTGTATATTTGTTTCATACTGGTCTCTGCTTGCCTCAGGTCTAAATGACATAAACCAGATTTGGGTGAGCCCCGCATACTTGCACAGCCTGATACTAACGGCGCTATCGGAATATCTTTCCATCTGTCGGTCTCGTCATGCTCGATTTCAAGGCAAATAAATGGCTTTTGGGCCAATTTTGGGAGGCTATACTTTTCTAATACCCTTAACAATGTTTCAATGCCAGCAATTTACCTAAAATTTGATGATGGTACCAGCAATGTGTCGGGTGCCATTCTTTTTATTAAAATAATAGGTTACCAGAGCCTGGTGGTCATCCAGCACCACGGCCCAGGGATAACCGATATCTCCGCTTCCTCCATCTTCCCTAAGGACAATTTCTTCAGCAGTGGCGAAATCCGTGCATTCCGAATTCAAGATTCTAGCCCTGATTCCATAAGGCTCATGCCGGTATCCATAGACCAGAAGCACCCGGTCATCTGGCAACCTGGTGGCTTGAAGGGGGTGTCCCTGAAAACCCATAGACTGCCATTGTCCAAAGCTTTTCCCTCCGTCAGTGGACCGGGCAATGACGGCCTGATCTTCGTAGTTAGCGGTACGGATAAACGCCACCAAATCTCCTTTGGGTGTTTCGTAGATGGATGCTTCATTGAATATGACCTCCTCATCTTTGGCAACGGTCGATAGGTGCTTCCAATTTTTACCTTTATCGTCCGAAACGAGCAGGTAATTGGAGGTACGGCGCGGTGCTTGCTGGTCATTTGCAGCGACCACCCAATAGATGCGTCCGCTTTTCCCTTCGTACATGGCTCCCCGGTTGTAGGCGGGAACCGGATTTCCCATCGGAGTAAAATTGATCTCCGGTTCTATGTGTGGAGGATATATCGGTTCGGACCAATTCCTCCCGCCGTCAATAGAACGTAACAGGTATCCACCCAAAAATACGGATCCATTGCGATTCTGGAAATGGGGATCTGGCAGGTTTTCCAGACCATCCTCCCGCAAAAATGCCCAACCGTAGCTGGCACAAAGCAGCGTTCCATCACGAAGGCGTAGCAGACAAGGATCCTGTGAGCCACCAAAATCATGAGCATAGAGCAGATCTGGTTCACTTTCCCAGGTAAGGCCGTCTTTGGAAGTCATGCTTACCAGGTAACTATTCGGGTCTACATGATTATTGCCACTTTCGCCAAAGACAACCCTTCTGTTCGGAGCACGTCGAAACGAAAGGAGGTACTCGCCATCTGCTTTCTGCACGATGGATGGAAACGTCGCGTAATAATTCGCGTCTTCATAAATAACCAGATCCCGGATTTTGGTTACCGAAGAGCTGCTTTTGCCTTGGGTTGGCTGCTGTGCAAGAAGCGGTAAGGAAACCAATAACAGTCCCAGAGTTGGGAAAATAGATGTTCTCATAATGCTATTCATTTAGTCATGATACTTAATAAAAGCGGAAAAGGCCATTTCCTTATCCTTTTGGGTAAGGTACCAGAAAAAAAACCTACCTGCATTCTTTAGAATTTTGCGAGTAGACAGTTTAAACATGTTTACCTGTTTATTTCCGGAGCGACTTTAATGGAACCTTTGAAAGGTAAATACTCGTCCTGTCTTGGTGACTGGAATAATAGACCATCCATAGCTTGTTCTTATAATACAACATACCGGGATAACTGGTGTCGCCTCCACTAGGAAATTCGATCGTCTTTTCGATATTTCCTTCCCGGTCTGTTCGGTGTAGGACAGTTTTGGCGCCGGTATCCCGGTAATCCCGGGTGCCTAACAACAAGTCATTTTTTCCAAAAAATAAAAAATTAGGACCTCCCAGACGAACGGGAAGTTTGGTATAGGTCCAATCGGTATAGGGATAGGCACTTTTTGCCAGTACACCCAACTTGTCGGAAGCTTCCCGTCTGACCAAAACAACCATCTTACCGTCTTTATCAAACCGAATGGTGGATTCATTGGGATTGCCATCGATGTGTAGCTGAGAAACATGTTCGAAGTCGATTCCATTTTTGGTTTTCAACAAATGTACTTCCCAACCGTCGGGTTTAATCTGGTAAACTATACCGTAACCAATCTCATCATGCCAGGAAAGACTCCAAATCCAGTCCAGGGAGGGCTCCATATCCATAGTGGCTTTTTGAAGCGGTGAGAAACTCCCCCCATCCGTATCAGAAAAAGAGACCATGGGGTACAATACCTTGTATCCTTTATCATAAATACCCACCGCAGTCAACACCATAATTTTACCTTCCGGTGTTACCGACAGCCGTGCTTCACGGACATCCATGCCTTCCTTTTCAAGCAAGCCCACCTTTTCCCATTCATCGCCGTCTTTTGACCGTATTATCCGTATCCTTCCACTATTGTCAGGCATGTGGTTATTTCCTTCCCGAACCGCCACATAAAAGTGGTCCTGAAACCGGATCATGTCCGGAAATGCATTGTGCGGGGCCTCATCCCATATCTTTGTGATATTCAAACTTTCCTCGTTTTGGGCAAAGCCGGTTAGAAGGCTTCCAAGGATCAAAATCAGGAATAAAAATGCTTGCTTCATCGTATGTTGGTATTGATTGGTTCCATTCATTATTGAAATAAACCGGGAAGGATCTCTTCCAGTTGATTTCTTTTTTCTTGCGCCAATGCTGCCGGGATTCCCTGGTATGGCCAGCGCAATCGGGTACCGATCTCGGCCCAGTCTCCGATGGCTGCCAGAAACTTATCCACGGCCGTATCGGAATACCCGTCCTTTTGGATTAGCGGAAAAATCGCTTCCTGGAAGAAAAATCCCAGTTTTTCTTCCCATACTTTTGCTGCGATTGGGTCGGACATAATCATTTTGTGCCATTTTAGCGCCCCCATGGGGTGTAGGCAGGCAATATTGGAATAGGAACCTTTGGCTCCTTGCTTAATCCCGGAAGCGAGCCGGTGACCCGGGACAAAATAGGAAAAAGGCAGGGGAAGGGATCGCATTTTTTCGTACCAGCGATCATCCCCTCCTGCCGTTTTGCAGCCCACAATCGGAAAGCCTTCCAATAAAAGATCCTTGTAATCCTCAGGCCTCAGTTGTTTTTTGGCATGAGGCGGATTGTAAATCACCAGCCCAACAGGATCCGCCACACTGGCCATTTTTTCGATGTACCGGAATAACTCCGCCCGATTCGGAGCAACCCAATCCGGCAAAATAATCTGTATGGCCCCTGGTTGAAGGGATTTTGCCCGTTTTACCCGCTCCATGGAGGCAAGTGGCAATGGGTGGGCACAGCCTAATTGAAAGGGAACCCCTTTTAATTCCGCAGCAGCAGCCAGCTTTTCGCTAAGTGTATCAAATTCACTTTCAGTCTGATTGTAAAACTCACCGGCAGTGCCGTTGGTATAGATGCCATGAAGTCCCGACTCAAGCAAGACTGCGATTTCCTCGTCCAGGCGGCCCCAATCAATGGCTTCATCCTCCTGAACAGGTAACAAGACAGTCCCCCATACACCCACAATTTCTTCAGCTCGAAGTGACTTCATCAGGCAATTATGGTTTTTTCCAAATAACAGTTCCCATATGGTACCGGTCATGCACCGAATTTCCGTTTGAATAATAAGCAGTCATGATGCTTCCATCCGGCAGCTGTACACTGGAAGGATAGCCACAATCGCGGCTTTTCAGGTCATCCACCAACAGATATTCGTCGGACCAGGTTTTGCCTTGATCCGAGCTGAATTTAACCGCCACTCCGTATTCTCCTGGAATTCGATTGCCGTAGGTTAAGAGCAGTTCTCCATTTTCTAAAGAGGTGATATGTCCTGGGTGCTGGCTTTCTTCGGTTAACTGCCTAAGGTATTGCCAACTTGCCCCATCGTCGTCGCTTGTAAATAAATCCATGGCTGCCCCTGCCTTCCACCTTCTGGCGGCCGCAATCCAGGTCTCAGGTCCGGTTTGATAAAAAGCAGTCTCATTATGTCCGCCGGCAAAAGCAGTAGGTCCGCTGGCATCACTCAGATGAGATACCCAGCGCCAGTTTTTTCCCTGATCATCGCTTCGGAACATGGAAACTTTATTGACAGCCTTGTCCAGGGATTGGGCGTAGGCAAGTACACGTAAACTTCCGTCCATGGCTTCCAGCACGTCACCGAAGGGGATGAATTCAGTCATTCCTTCCTCGGCTCCCGGGAAGCCGTTTTTGTAGGTTTTCCATTTTTTTCCCCCGTCTTTCGATATGCTGATCCAGGCCCGCAATACACCTACCAAATCCATTCGGGCATCTTCGGTTTCTCCCGGCTTTAGCTCCCAACCCGAAGCTACCACCACCAACTCTCCGCTACCGTTTTTCCCGGCAGCGACATTCATACGGTTGGTAGCAGGATCGTGAGCGGCCGCAACCCCGGACTTTTCCCAAAAATGCCCCCCATCAGTAGTAGACCATACTTCCACGCTTCCCTCCATCCGGGCATGACTGGGTTGGTTGAATATACTCGCATGAATACTTCCGTCATCCAGTCGGGTAAGGTTGGGCCAGGCACATACGTTGTCGATAGACACCCACCGATGAAGGACCTCTACAGCTTTCTTTTCTCCTGGCAGGGGATCGGGATTGTCAATCGCCGGGAGGGCCAGCAGGTGGGCTAGTATCAGCGTAGAAGTGATTATCCAATTATGAATCATCTGTTTTCTAATTTTTATGATTATAGTAAATTTAATATCCGGGATTTTGCTCTATCAAAGGTTCCTGACTCAGTACCGAATTGGAAATGGGGAAAAGCAACAAATGATCCTCCCCAAGCCTGTCCTGCAGGGCCGGGACCAATTCAAAAGCCTTTCCAAACCGGACTAAATCCCACCACCTTTTACCTTCGTGCAACAATTCTAGCAAGCGCTCTTTCAGGATGGCTGCATCATTGGTTTCCTTACCCTGATCAACAAACTCCCTTCCCGCAAATTGTTCACCATAAGCCCTTTCTCTGATTTGGTTGATTTCCTGGGATGGATCCATAGCCAGTCCATTTTTGGCCTCTGCCTTCATCAGCAATACATCAGCATAGCGATACAAAATCGGGTCACTCAGGAAAACCCTGTTTCCTCCGATAATCGTCCCCTGGAATTTTTGCTGAATATTGGTCAGGTAATCCCTGCCTCCGTTTTCGTTGATGGTGAAGATTTCAAAAAATGATGCATCTCTTCTGGAATCTTCCTCCTCGAATTGATTCCGAACCAAATCGGAGGTAACCATCAGGCCCTGTCCTCCCCCAATTGGGAAAATTTTATCACGGGTCTCCTGATCTATATTGCTAGGTGCTGCGGCTCCGATGATCCACATAAACCACAAATAATTACCCGGCTCCAGGTCCTGGTGCCGGATGCTCATTAGAATTTCCCGGTTTCCTTTGTTTTCAAAATCAAAAACCTCCTGAAAATCATCCAGAAGCCCCACATCGGCCTGGTCTACTTCCTCCAGGGCATTCAAGGCTGTCTGCAAGTCCTCGGCTCCTCCACCCAAAAGTTTACCTGTCCAAAGGTATACTTCTCCTTTCAATGCATTGGTTGCAGGCCTGGACCAAACAGATCTCCCAATGGTAAACCCATCGTCAGGAAACAATTGCAGCGCTTCCCCTATATCCTTTTTGATCAATTGAAACACCTGGGATTGTGGGGATCTTTCCCTTTGGGTGACTTCGGCTCCAAATCCTTCAGTTGGCTCCTCCCTGATGATCAGGTCACCCCAGGTACGGGTCATCACAAAATACACATAGGCCCTCATGGCATGGGCTTGTGCCAACATCTGATTTTTTCTTGATTCAGAGGAAAAAGTAATGTCGGGCACATATTTCAGAATAAGATTTGCGGTATTGATCACCCGGTAAAATCCACTCCAATCTGGATGACCTGGTGTATCGGCATTCATTTGGTTACGGTGTAAAATGAAGACTCCTTCTCCAAAAAGGCCTGGCGAGAGCACCTCACTGCGGTGTTCTCCAAGTTGGTGCAAGCCCTGGGAAAGGCTTCTCAATTCCACATACATGGCCATTAATGCTCCTTCTGCATCATTTTCACTCTGCCAAAAAGAATTGGTAGTAATGACACTGGTAGGCTTAACCTCAAGAGTTTCCGTACATGCCCAGCCCAATATTAATGAAAGGGATATGGCAAAATATTTTTTTATTGCTTTCATGACTTTCAAATATTTGATTAAAAGGTAATATTGGCTCCAAAAATAAAGTTTTTGGGTATAGCATATCTGCCATCATCCCTGCCTCCTTCTTCCGGGTTCAGTCCCTTGTATCGGGTAAAATAATGCAGGTTATTTCCAGTAACATTTAATCTCAATCCACTGATTTTTATCCGCTCAAGTAGGGTTCGTGGTACCGAATAACTAAGAGTAAGTTCTCTAACGGCAAGAAAATCCCCGGATTCAAAAAATATGGAATTTCCTGATCCTGCTGTTCCGTTAAAATTGTTTCGCTGTATTCTTTCCCCACCCCAGTAAAACCTGGAATATTGGGCAATATCCCCTTGTTCCTTCCAGGAATTATCCACCTTATCCTGAGTCATGTTATTGTCAGCAAATAAATTGGTATCGATAAACATCTTTGCCCAATTGAAAATTGTATGGCCGGTGGTATAGTCCATTCTTAAATAGAGGTTGAAATTTTTAAAACTAACGGAATTGGAAATTCCACCGGTCCAGACGGGAAATTCCTGGCCCATATACACCTGATCCCGGCTGTCGATAATTCCATTGCCATCCAGGTCCTGCCAGTTGGTATCCCCTCCATATTTGGTTTTATCTGCTGAGACGATGTAATTGTCTATTGGAGCATTACTTGCTTCCTCATCGGTGGCATAGATGCTTAACTGGTTTCTACTATACATTTCTCCAAGCCTACCGCCTTCCTGAAGTCCTCCTTTCCATACATAATCTTCCTGTGCGGGATCCCATACCAAAACCCCTCCAACCCGATTGTTTTCCACTCCATTGGGTGGAAGCCTCAGGATCTTATTTCTTACTTTGGATGCATTTAGGGATAAATTCCAGGTTACCGGACTGCCTACCGGCAACAAGCTTGCCCCCATTTCCAGCTCAAAGCCCCTGTTTTCCAGGCTGCCCAAATTGGTCAATACACTGGAAAAACCGGTGGACTGTGGAAGGGGTAGGCTTGTGATCAGATTATCTGTTACCCTACGGTACACATCCACAATAAAATTCACCCTTTGATTGAACAAACTGAAGTCTGCTCCAATATCTACCGTTCGGGATTGTTCCCACTGCAGGTTG
Source organism: Cyclobacterium sp. (assembly GCF_014762705.1). Taxonomy (GTDB): domain Bacteria; phylum Bacteroidota; class Bacteroidia; order Cytophagales; family Cyclobacteriaceae; genus Cyclobacterium. Next base: position 33,817 of record NZ_JABURL010000104.1, read on the forward strand.
GGATTGGGTATGACCGTATTTTGAATAGCAGAGATTCCTGCATACCTGGTTCCTACACCATAAGCTCCCTGAGCAGCAAAATCGCTCAATCCCCCTATATTTCCATTTTCGCCATAGCTTGCCCTAATTTTCATCCTGAATAGATTTTCCGGGAACGTATTTTTCCAAAAATCTTCACGGTGCAAGTTCCAACCGGCAGAAATTCCAGGGAAAAATCCCCATTTGTTATCCGCACCAAGGTTAGAGGCACCATCATACCGCATGTTGAGGGAAAATAGATATTTCTGTCCCAAATCGTAATTTACCCTGGCGAAGTAGCCTAAAATCACCTGGTCGGTGATGCTACTGCTCACGCCAGTAGGCTCAGTAGCTGCATTCAGTGTTGGTATCAAATCTGTAGATGCCCCCCTTCCGGATGCGCTAAGCGTGGAAATATTTCTATCGTAGTAGGCAAAACCCAATTTGGCATCCAAATTATGGTTTTCACCTAAGGTCTTACCATAAGAAAAAACAAAATCTGCCTGATTTTGCCTCCACTGGTAGTTGGAAGCACTCGCATTACGGGTATCCACAAAATTGAGAGGCCCGTTCAGAAACCCAGGTTGGAAATTATAACTGTCATTATTGACATTGTAAATAGACAATTGAGGGTCAAATGACAAGCCAGGCAATATATCCCAATGGGCTCCCACTGTAAAGGTTGATTTTTCGGCAGTACTTTCGGCTACCCGATTATTAAGGAAATACAAGGGATTTCCAATATTGGCAGCAGTACCGGGAGCAAGGCTGCCATCTTCAAAATAGATCTTGGCTGTAGGAGCAAGGCCAGCAGAGCGGTAGAACGTGACGGCTGTGGATTGTCCTGTGGTATTGGTGGTATTATAGGTATAAAGAACCCTTCCAAATACACTTAAATTCTCCTTTACCTGTAATTCACCGTTTAAATTAAAAGTAAGGCGATCATAAGCGGTGGTGACTACCGTACCTTCATTGGACAAATAACCCAGGCCAGCATTAAAAGTAGCTTTATCTGTACCTCCCTGTATTCCCACATGATGATTGTGTGATACTCCTGTCTGATAAATGAGGGATTGAATGTCGTTATCCTGAAAAATGAGCGTCCGGGAAGGATCAACAGGGTCAGGCATGCTTTCCCAACCCTCGTTGAGTTTATATTCATTTTCAGGCGTAAGGTATTGGGTGGTAAATGCCGTATTATTAGTCAGGTCATTTCCTGTTCCGAAACCATTCGGCAAGCCTAATCTCACCGTTTCATCCGGAAATTTGTCGGGCCTGATATGCCCTAACCTGAACATGGTCAGGTAATCCCGGGCATTGGCCATTTCATACAGTTTACCAGGTTCGGATAAGGTCAGGTCATACCGGTAAGTTATCCTGGATTGTCCTGACTTCCCGGTTTTGGTTGTAATAATCACCACACCATTTGACCCCCTGGCGCCATAAATAGAGGTGGCTGCTGCATCTTTTAATACCTGCATGGAAGCGATATCATCAGCGGAAATATCATTCATGTCCGGACGAATTACCCCATCTACTATATACAAGGGTGCGGCTCCATTGGGATTATTGATGGAAGTGCCTCCTCTTACAATGATTCTGGGTGCAGCTCCGGGCTGACCCGAGGTACTTTGTACCCTGACTCCAGATACTGAACCCTGTAATGCTGAAGCAGCATTTGGAAAGGGTACACTTTCCAAAACCTTTTCATCCACTTTAGTAATGGATGTGGTCAGGGTTTCCCTGGATTGTTCCCCATAACCAATCACCACTACTTCCTCCATATCCGAAAGCGAAGGAAATAAAACCAGGTCCAGGGTATTGCTGTTGCTTACTCCTACTTCCTTGGTGGCATACCCAATAAAAGAAAATACAAGTGTATTACTTCCTTCGGGAACATTGATTGCATAACTTCCATCAATATCGGTAATGGTACCGACAGAGGTGCCCTTGACCAAAACATTTACCCCGGGAATGGTTTCTCCGGATTCATCGGTAACTTTCCCCTTTACTTGTCTGCCGGTTTGAGAAAATGCCTGCAGACCATTCAGCAACAAGATCAGCATCGTGACCAGCAAGCTAAAATGACGCAGTGGTTGTATGAATATCTTCATGGAATAATGATTAAAATGACACATTAACAATTACCTACCAAAGATATTATATGACACTTCCTCGCTCTTCTACTTTCTTTTTAAATAACAATACGATATTACGGTATCCTAAAATCCCTAAAACTATCTTACAAATTGAATAGAATCAGGGCATTAACTGTCTGGTGCTTCGTCAGGGTTTGCTGACCAATCCAAAAATCAAGTCCCCGGACCAACGCCGGCCAGTACGATGTCAATTGCCATATGGATAAAAGGTAAAGCCAGGCCCTCATTTAACACTGCCCCGGTAGTCAATACCAACCTGGTTTTGTAATGATCACTGCTTCCGGGTTGACTGCTTTGTATATCCGCTGCTAATGCCGGAACTTCGGCTGTCGGAAAAAAGCCTAAAAATTCGCCAATAAAGCCAAAGCCCTCACGGATAAGAGAATGGTCTATTTATTTCAAGCATTTTAAAAACAACATCAGGCCCTAAATAGGTTTCTGCACCAAAAAGTCAACAAAAAACAGGGTTTGTTATTAAAAAATAAACAAGCCTGTCCCATTTAAAAAATCACAAATTATTTTTCTCCACCCTGTAAGTATTGCAGCCTATTCCATTTCCTTTCTCAGGATAAATTTTGCTTTTACCAACTGGTTCTTCACGGTGTTTTTGGAAATCATCAGAATATCGGCAATCTCATTATAAGACTTCTTTTCAAAATAGTTCATTTCAAGAATTTTCCGCCTTTTCGGCGATAGGTTTTGAATAATGCTTTCCATTCTGGTGAGTTGCTCCTCTTTTGCCTTACCACATTCATCTTCCTGCTGATGGATCTTTTCCCAAAATTGTTCCTTAAGGCTATTGTTTTTATTCAAAGCCTTCAGGTAATCAAAAATTTCATTTTTCACTGAAGTAAAAACGTAGGAATTAAAATTCAATTCCGGCTTGATGTTTTTTCTTCGCTTGAGGATTTTCATGAAAACCTCGTGGTAAATGTTCTCCGCCTCCTGTTCATCCTTGATAATGGAAACACTGAAACGGATCACAGGTATCCTGTAATATTGGTAAATCTTTTCGAAGGCCTTTCGGTCTCCGTTTCGAAAACCATCCAGTAAATTTTTGTCAGGTTGTTCCATATCCCAAGTGATTTAGTTGTAATAAAATTTTTGGTCACCGGCCAAAGCATTTTATTTGGATTGGCCCGCCTTATTTTTTTATGAATATCAAGGTTTAAAACCACAGTTTCTGCGCAAATCACGTATATAAATCTTCAATTTGCGAATTTTACAGAAGCATTACAGATTGAAAATGAATGAATTATCCATTCATTCATAAAAAATTCACGGAATATTTAAGAATGACATCACAAAATGAACCTCACATTATAATTGTGTTAAATTTCAGCCTATTTGATGTTCATTTCTTGAAATCTGATTTTTTCAAAATTTATTGTATTCTCAGAAAGAATTTTTTTTTGGATAAAATGCTGGATAATTTATTGTTTTAAAATTAAATTTTAAAAAATTAAAAAAATAAACTATAACATACTCCAAAAAGGTAAAAAAATACGTTCAATCAGAATATTATTAAAA
>NZ_JABURL010000026.1 GCF_014762705.1 Cyclobacterium sp.
GGTTTTTTTTCAGGCCAGTGCGCTTTTCGTATTTAATTTAGAGTGCTTCTTTTTTTTAAATTTTTTCACAAATAACACCTAATATAAATCAGTTTTAGCTCCGTTATCGGTAAATAGGCAAATCCCCCTTTTTAAGGGGGAAAGGGGGATTTTTTCGGTAACATCTTAAAATATCAATTCGTTAATTGTTACTTATCTTAAATTCTTTACAGATACCGGGCTTTACTGTCACAGCGAAAATTAACTTTTTTAAAAAAACAGAAACCGTGGTGACGATGTGTATTTTTAATAAGTTAAATTTCAGCGATTTGATAAATAGGTCATCGGTAGAATTACTTTTTAAAAAACGTAGAAATCAGGATGATGAGGGGTGTTTTTAACTTATTGAATTTCGATTATTTGGGAAACTCGTCATTGCGAACCTCAGCGCTTCTGGTCCCTGAGCCTGCCGGGCTTCGGCAGGCTCAGCCTGAAAAAGGAGCAATCTGAACCAGAGAGTGAACATAAGTCCATCGAAAAAGACAGGAAGACCGGAAATTCGCCTACGTATTCGTTGAGACTGCCGCGGGTGCGAGTAATGTTGTCAATACTTTTTATTATTCGGAAACCCACCTTCGCAGTGACGAAAGAATTCGTCATCGGTAAACAGCTGGAATGTTTTATTTCCGTTGATGTACGGGGAACTTCTTTGAGGGTAAAACCATTGCACAAGGGTCTAACTAGAAATTCAATTCCCTGAGAAATGTCAATATTTCATAAAATAAAAGAACAGTTTTTAAATCAGGAGCTTTCCTTTCAGGCTGCCCGAAGCAGCGGCCCGGGTGGACAAAACGTCAATAAGGTGAATTCAAAGATTATATTGAGATTCAATATTCCTGATTCCCAGCTATTGGATGAAAGTGAAAAGGACATACTGATGAAAAAATGGGCGCATAAATTGGATAATACCGGCGATCTGATTATTCAAACTCAGGAAAAAAGATCACAACTTCAGAATAAGAGCATTGCCATCCGTAAATTCTATGAGATGCTTAATGCAGCTTTTCAAAAAAGAAAGGTGCGAAAGGCTACCCGACCCGGAAAGGGAGCCATTGAAAAAAGAATCAAAGCCAAAAAAATTCAGGCAGAAAAAAAGAAGTACCGGGGAAAGGACTGGTAAATCTTTCAAAGAAACTGAACCTTATTCAAGTTTATTGAATGCTGGTTTCTTGCCATAGAGAACGTATAGACAAACTTTTTGCACAGCACTGCACTGCCTGATTTCGAATATTTGCTTACTGTGAATCTGCTACATTAATTTCCCCTCATTGCTTCATTCAGGCATCCAGTAGTTGGTTCCAGCCATAGGTATCCGGATTGAGCCCTTTTCTTATGGATGACAATTTATTTTTAAGGCGGTACATACCAGCATCTGCTTCAAGGTAGGTGGCAAAGGCTTTGCCCTTGAAACTAATGGTTTCTATGGGTGAGATTACAGCGGCTGTTCCGGCCCCAAAAGCTTCCACACGTTCCCCATTTTCAATCCGCTGGATGATTTCTTCTATGGCCACTGGCCTTTCTTCCACCGTAAAACCCTCTTCCCTGGCCAATTTCAGTAAAGAATCACGGGTAATTCCATCCAGTATACTATCGCTTAGGGATGGGGTAAGAAGGGTTTCACCACTAAGCAGGAATAAAATATTCATGGTTCCGGATTCCTCAATATATTTTTTTTCCTGAGCATCCAGCCAGATGATCTGATCAAAACCTTCCTTTTTCGCATTGATTTGGGGTAGCAGGGAGGCCCCATAATTACCTCCATTTTTTGCCGCACCGGCTCCGCCTCTGGCAGAGCGTATGTATTCAGTCTCTACTTTTACTTTTAGCGGCTTATTGTAATATGCCCGCATGGGGGATAACACTACCATGAATAAATATTCTTGTGACGCATCTACACCCAATTTACTTTCGGTAGCGATAACAAATGGGCGTATATATAGGGAATAGTCCGGATCATCGATTACCCAATCCGATTCCATTTTAAGAAGTTCCAAAATACCATCCATGAAAAGGTTGCGGGGCAGGGGAGGCATTGCCATTCTTTCCAGAGAACGGTTCATTCTTTTCCAATGGCTTTCCATTCGGAATACATTTATTTTGCCGTCTGTCATTCGAAAGGCTTTCAGGCCTTCAAAAACTGTCTGTCCATAATGGAAGCACATGGCCAATGGAGATAAGGATACGGATTGCACCGGTGCAATGCGGTAATCCGACCATTCCCCTTGTTTATATGCGGCCATAAGCATTCTGTCGGTGGATTGAACCCCAAAAGTGAAGTTTTCAAAATCAAAATCGGGTCTTCGGGTTTCAGTTTGGTTCATGATATGTCTTAATAATTGGTTAATCTTCTACTTTTTTTGCCTGACTAATGTGGGCCAAATGATGCTTCCCGTGCCACGCATACAGCAAGGCACTGACATTCAAAGGTATGAATTTACTTTGCTCCGGATGAAAAAAACAACGGTTCCATTCTCCCTCGCTCATGTTTTGCATTAGAAAAACCCATTTTTCGTGGATTCCTACCAGTATTTGAACGGAATTTTCAATTCCAAGTTTACTGTCTGCAAGCTTTGCCCAAAGATCTTCCTTGTAGGGTTTAATTACAGGCTTTTCCTCCGTCAATGCCAATTTAAAGCGCATGTAAGCGTTCATGTGGCTATCAGCCAGGTGATGCACCAATTGCCGGATGGACCATCCAGCCGGCCGGTATTTACTTTCAAGCATTTCTTCCGGTAAATTGGATGCAGCCGTTTGTAGTTCCTTCGGAAAATGTTCAATCCGCTGTATGGCCTGTTTCACTATGTCAGTCGCTACAGTTTCCGGGACCTGAAATCTTCCTAAGGGGTATTTTAAAACTTCCAAATTCATAGACAATGCTCCTGGAGTAAGTGAATTGCGCTTTTATCCGGTAAATCAGATTCAAATATCAAATTAACGAAGGAATAATGATTGGTTACAGATACAATTTATTTAATTTTGAAGGGTACAGTTAACCAGGCAAATAATGACATTGTATCAGGAGTTGGCGAGCAATTTTGAACGGCTTATTCAAAAGGGCAGCTTGAAAGTAGGGGATAAGATGCCTTCCATTCGTACCGTGAGCAAGGAGTATGGGGTAAGTATAAATACCGTCATTCAGGCCTATTTGGTATTGGAAAGCAGGTCTTGTATAGTATCCAGACCGCAAGCGGGATTTTTTGTTTGTGAAAAAGCAGATTTGCGTTTACCCGTCCCTCAGGCAAGCAATCCCAGTAACAATCCAAAAGAACAGGCGGATGATGGCTTGATAGGCAAAGTTTTTAGAAATTTTGTCAATAAGGAAATCACTCAATTGTCTCTTAGTGTACCAGACGAATCCTTTTTCCCGGTAGCAAGATTGAATAAATGCCTCCATAAGGCCAGTCAAACCCTATCTTCCGGAGGAACGGGATATGATGATATACAAGGGAATTTCCTATTGCGAAAAAATGTGGCAAAGTGGTCCTTTACCTGGGCAGGAAATTTGGGGATTGGTGACCTGGTGAGCACTTCGGGGGCCATGCATGCCATTTCCCTGGCATTTATGGCATTGACCAAACCGGGGGACAGGATTGCCGTAGAAAGCCCGGTATATTTTGGTATCCTTCAGTTGGCCAAAAACATGGGACTAAAGGTGATCGAACTCCCTACCCATCCTGTAACCGGGGTTGATCCCGATGATGTAAAAGCCCGTATAGGTGAAATTGATATCTGTCTATTGGTCAGTAATTTCAACAATCCACTGGGCAGTTGCATGCCTGAAGAAAACAAGAAAGCCATGGTAAAGCTACTGGGCAAACATGGGATTCCCTTAATTGAGAATGATTTGTATGGGGATGTTTATTTTGGACCAAACCGACCCAAACCTTGCAAGGCTTTTGACGAGGAAGGTATGGTATTGTGGTGTGGCTCCGTTTCCAAAACCCTTGCACCGGGTTACCGGGTAGGATGGATGGCACCCGGTAAGTACCTAAAGGATATCTTAAAGTTGAAGCTTTTTCATTCTGTATCGGGCACCACATTGACACAGGAAGCCATTGGCCATTTTTTGGAGACTGGCCGCTATGAAAAGCACCTGGCACAAATGCGGAAAAAGCTGTATGCCAATTCCCTTCAATTTATCCGGGCAATTAGTGACTATTTTCCTGAGGGAACCAAGGTAAGCCGACCTCAGGGGGGATTTGTCTTATGGGTTGAATTGGAAAAAGGAAAAGATACTGGTAAATTTTTTGATCAGGCCCTTTCCCAGGGAATCAGCATTGCACCGGGCAGGATGTTTACACTCCAAAACCAGTTTTACCACTGCATGCGTTTGAATTACGGACTGCCCTGGTCCGATGGTCTGGATCTACAATTAAAGCGTTTGGGTCAAATGTTGAAGCAATAACCTGATTTCGACCAAGTACTGTACGAATTATTGGGTTAAAATTCCTTTTCCCCGAATTCGCTTTTGATAAAGCGGGATTTATTGCGGGAAGGATTGAGGGTGTAACTGAGGTTTAAGATCACCATGTCCACTTCCAGCACATAATTCGTGGTGGTATAAAACTCATCTTCCCTCCAGGCACTGATCCGTTGTTCATTGGTATCCAACAGGCCCATGTCCATATTCAGCCACTGCAGGCTGGCACTAAGCCTGTCGTCCATAAATGTCTTTTTCAATACCAGATTGGGGGATAAGAAATCCGAATCTTCTCCTTGTGCAGTAATGCGCCTGGAAAGGTAGTTTACTGACCATTGGGCACTAAAGGTAGGGGAGAAATCAAAACTTGTATTGGCATTGATGGAGTAAACCCAGGCCGCATTGTTAATGGGTCTGTTGTCAAAACTGCCCTGGATCCTGTACCTGTATAGGTTTCCACCGGCAAAAACCTTCCATTTGCTGCTGGGATTAAGTTCCAGTCCCAATTCCATTCCTATGGATCTTCCATTGCCCACATTGGAATAAATCCGGTTCAAAATGGTGTCATTGTAAACCGTATTGACCCTGTTGACAAGGTTTTTCACGTGGCGGTAATAGGCAGTGGCGTAAAGGCTGTTTTCTCCAAAGTCCCGCACCAAACCGGTCTCTACCAGGTCAATAAATTCCGGAAGCAGGGTAGGGTCTCCCTGTTCCAGGGTTTCCGAATGCTCCCTTTCTGGAAATGGGTTCATTTTAAAGGTAGTAGTGCGTTCTACCCTTCGGCTGTAGGCTCCTTTCAACCTTGTTTCCTTATCCAATGTGTATTGAAAACTTGCTGTGGGGTAAGGCAGGAAAAAATCATACATGTAGGTGGTATCTACTGTATTGGCCTTATCCTGTAGCAATAATTCCCTGTCCATGTATTCCATCCGCAAGCCTATGGAATAATCCCAGCTGTCTTTTTGTCCTGACAATTGACCATACCCGGAATGAATCACCCGGGTCAATTCCACATTGGAGGAAAATTCCGGAACCAGTTCAAATACTCCCGTTTCATTGTTTTTTCTCTCGTAAACAAAATCTCCCTGATGATCCAGGTTACGGAACTGGTATCCGGCTTCCACTATTCCCCATTTTGTAGGCTTTGATTGGTAATCCACCTGCCAGCGCATGCCGTGTAAGGGATTGTCATTGGTATTGTATTCGTCTTGATACACCAGATTGGTATTGGGATAACCCAGGTTTCTGTTTGTAGTAGGGCCGCCCAGCAGGGTATATTCATACAAAAAAGAACTGGAGATGCTGGACTTATTGTCAAAAGTATGGGCATAATCAAAACTTCCCAAGGCAAAATCACTGCTCCTGATACGCAAGTTTTCATTGTAATATTGCATGGTGTACAGCCGCTCCTCTCCAATGCTGGCATGGTTGTCGTAATAGACAATATCTGCGGTTCTATCCTTACTCCGTATACCTCCATAAAACCCGAGGCTAAACTCGTTGTTGGCATCTGGCGTATAGGCTACAGTAAACCGTCCGGAATAAGCTCCTTCATCGAATCCCCGTTCTCCATCAGAAGGAAACCGGGTGGTGGTATCACCCCGGATGGTGTAAACATCGCCTTCCCTTCGCCCGTTTATATCATTCCTTAGAAAGCTTGCGCCCAGGGAAAGGTCCCAATCGCCTTTCCGGTGATTAAGGGTAAAATCAGCTCCATATCGTTGTGGTTTTTCCTTGTTATCGTAATCCTGTATGCTGGGTGCTCCAATTCTGATATTGAACTGTATAAAATTACCATCAGTGGCTCCTTTTTCCGTGGTGATGTTGATGATGCCGGCTTTTCCTTCAGGATCGTATTTTGCAGAGGGGGCAGTTACCACTTCTATATTCTTGATGGCATTGGCGGGCAATTGGCCCAGGATTACCGAAGGGTCTGATTGCAAAGGTTTTCCATTGATCATGATCACAAAGCCCGTGGATCCCCTGACGGACAATTCCCCCTCTGCATTGATGCTTACTGAGGGAAGGTTCCTAATGAGGTCGATGGCGTTTCCACCCTGGCCAGAGATAAATTCTCCGGATTCGAATACCTGTCGGTCTATCTGATGCATGGTGGTAAACCTTGATCCCGAAACTTCGACCATTTCCAACAATTGCTCGTTGGGTGCCAATTCAACCATACCCAGATCCAGCGACTGCCCTCTGGTAAATGTTAGGTCCTCTTTGGTAAAGGAGTTATAACCCATAAATTGAATAACCAGGTAATACTGACCAGGTTTGATGTCGCTTAGTTCAAATTTTCCATCAGGTTCACTTACAGCTCCTGATACCAGGCTGGAATCAGAAGAGGAGTACAGGCCCACACTCCCATATTCAATAGGCGTGTTTTCATTTGCATCCGCAAGTGTTCCTTGAATAGAATTTTGTGCAAAAGTGGGGTAACAGAGGATAAGTTGGAAAAGGCAGATTAATAGAATTTTCATCAAGACTATATTTTGTTTGCAAAGTAAGTCTTGAATCCTTGTATTTTGATGGTATATTTTTGACAATAATGGTAAATTCTTACTTTAAAGTTTTGCTCTGTATTCTGTTGGGGTCAGCGTGGTTTGGGATTTAAAAAATTTGATAAAATTGGAGGCATCGGAAAAATTCAGCTGGTAGGCGACCTCAGCTACCGGAATTCCCGTATGACTGAGCAAATTTTTGGATTCGATGAGCAATCTTTCACGGATCAAATCTATGGCATTGGCTCCCGTTGCGGTACGGCAGATCTGGTTTAATTTACGGATACTGACATGCATGGCTTCAGCATAATTTTCCGCGGTTTTCATGTGCAGGTAATTTTCCTGTACCAATTTCTTAAACCGGACAAATTCATCCAATACATTGGGATGAATGGAATGCTCTGGTAGTGGAATATGTAGGGTTTTTAAAATGAGGGTGTTCAAATGCGCTGCTAATAGGTCTGAAGCTACTTCATTTTTGTAATCAGCATAAAAAACTTCCAACAAATGGAATATGGATGAATTTTCTTCGGGTAGTTGGAAAGTCTCTTTTAAAATGTAAAGGCTGGACAGTGCTTTGGGATATGCAGTCAGGACTTCTTCTTTGAAAAGAACAACATATCCTTCCGGAATTCTTGAAAAATCCCAGCAGTGTACCTGGCCCAGACTCAGGTAGTATCCCATCGGCGGTTGTACTTCATGGACCAGGTCTCCAACAGTATGCTGCCCGGAACCTTTAGACAGGTAGATCAGTTCGTGATATCCTTCATGCCGGTGTGGTTTGGTGGGTTTGATCACCGGTTTCATTTTTGAAACCTTAAGGATCAGACCCTGCTCTATTTTATTTTTGGTGTGGATACTATTGGACTGCATTGTCATTTAAAGGTATCAAATTTCTGAAAATATGGTAAAAAACTAATCTGAAAACGCAATTTAACCGGTAGTCTTTAAAATTTAATCCTTATTTGTATAAATGGTAATCTTTGGTTTAAAGACTTATACGAGATGGGTTTTTATCAAACCAATAGTTTTAATTCATTTTAACACCACACTTCTTTTTAAGGGCTTGGTTTCAATTCGATGTTTTCCTACTTTTGCACCCGAATGAACGTTCGATCAAGAAAATGAAAGAATCTATGGGAATTTCAGAAAAGAAAAGGGCCATATACGAAAGCATGCTGGACCTTGTAGAAGCCTATGGATTTCATGGTGCCTCCATGAGCCTTCTTGCAAAAGAAGCAGGGGTAGCCGCAGGTACCATCTACCATTATTTCACCAGTAAAGATGAGTTATTAAAAGAACTCTATATCTATTGCAAAGGACAGGTAGAAAATTGGGTCCTGGCTGAATTGGATGAACAGCAGCCTTTCAAAGAAAGGTTTTATAAAAGATGGCTTAGCCTGTATGAGTTTTATACTGCCCACCCCAAGGTATTGGTGTTTTTTGAACAATACATCAATTCACCCTATAACCAGGAAAGGAGTCCTCACCATTTTAGAGGAGGTTTTTTTCAATTTCTTAAAGAAGGTGTCGATGAAGGTCATTTAAAAGAGGCCAAGCCGGAGCTATATGTGGCCCTTTATATGGGAAGTGTGATCCTGGCGGCGAAAATAAAAATTTTCGGATCCATCGCATTTGACATGGAAGACAGGAAACTCCTGGTCTCCAAACTTTGGACAACGCTTTCCGCCGGGTAATCAGATCCCTGCAATCATTTAAAATTTGTAAATATCCCCGTTTATGAAAAACCATATTTTTGTTTACCTAATTGGTATTTTAGTTCTATATCAATCTTGTTCAGAAGGCAAAAGTGAAGATTCCAAGCCTAACCCGGTACCTTCATTTCCGGTTTTTGAAGTACCCTTAAAAACAGTGACTGGATATGAAAGCTACCCTGTGAGCATAGAAGGAATGGTGAGCAGTGCGGTAAGGGCCAAAGTAGCAGGATACATCACAGAGGTGTTGGTGGATGAAGGGCAGGCAGTGAAAAAGAACCAAACACTTTTTAAACTGGAAACGCAGGCATTGAATGAAGATGCAGATGCTGCAAAAGCCAATGCAGATGCTGCACAAGTGGAAGTGGATAAGCTCAAACCACTGGTAGAAAAGGGCATCATCGGTAATGTCCAACTTGAAACTGCAAAAGCCCGATTGGCACAGGCCCAGGCAGCTTATAACAGCATCGCAGCCAATATTGACTATGCGACCATAAAAAGCCCCGTTGAAGGTTATGTGGGTGCCATACCTTTTCGTCAGGGCGCATTGGTCAGTCCCTCAGACCCTACTCCCTTAACGACCGTTTCCCAGGTGGAAAATATGTTTGCTTTCTTTTCTATGAATGAAAAGGATTACCTGAACATGCTCCAGGTGACAAAGGGAGAAACGTTAGACGAGAAGTTGGAACATATGCCGGAAGTGGAGCTCGAGTTGGTGAACGGAAAAATTTACGATCATAAAGGAAAAATTAAAACGGTTACCGGACAAGTAAACCCAACAACCGGAACAGTAAATTTCCGGGCTACATTTCCTAATCCCAACCGCCTTTTGGCCCACGGGAACAGTGGCATGATCCGTATTCCAAAAGTTTATGAAAACCTTCCTGTGATTACCGAAATCTCAACTTATGAGCAACAGGGTAAAACCTATGTTTATCGCGTAGGAAATGATTCTATAGTACACAGGGAACTCATTAAAGTCCTGGCCAGAGTGGATCAGCTGCTGATAGTGGAAGATGGGGTAAAATCAGGGGATCGCATTGTATATGAAGGAGCCGGAAAACTACGTGAGCAGACCAGGATTAAACCTGAAATAGTGGGTTTTGACAGTTTGGCTCAAAAATTAAAAATAGCATTTAAGTAAATCGTTATGTTAAAGCAATTTATTGATAAACCGGTCCTTTCTACTGTAGTATCCATTTTGATTGTGATATTGGGTGTGCTGGGGCTTTTGGCTTTGCCGGTTAGTCAATATCCGGATATTGCCCCACCTACCGTAAGCATCAGGACAAACTTTCCGGGAGCCAATGCCGAGACCGTATTGGAAAGCGTGATTATTCCCATAGAAGAGCAAGTCAATGGTGTGGAAGATATGGATTATATCACCTCCACTGCCAGCAATGACGGTACAGCCAATATTCAGGTATTTTTTAACCAGGGCGTGGATCCCGATATAGCAGCGGTAAATGTGCAGAACAGGGTGGCCAGAGCCAATCCATTATTGCCCAGGGAAGTAGTACAAGCCGGGGTCATCACCCAAAAACAGCAAACCAGTTCCCTGATGTTTTTCACCCTGGTTTCGGATAATCCCGAATATGACGCTACTTTCATCCAAAACTACTTAAATATCAATGTGATACCAGCTCTTAAAAGGATTGAAGGGGTAGGGGATGTGACTGTTTTTGGTGCCAAGAATTATGCCATGCGTATCTGGCTACAGCCTGAGAAACTGGCTGCTTATGATTTAATGCCTGCAGATGTCACTGCTGCTATTAATGAACAAAGCCTGGAAGCAGCCGCTGGATCCCTGGGACAAAACAATGCGGAATCCTTTGAATATGTGATCAAATACGGTGGCCGGTATAAAAATGAAAGTCAGTACGAAGACATTGTCATTAAGGCCCTGGGAAATGGACAGTTTCTCCGTTTAAGTGATGTAGCAAAAATCGAAATGGATGCGGAAGCCTATTCTGTCATGTCCTTTACCAATGGAAATCCGGGGGTAAGTATGGCCGTGTACCAAACGCCCGGATCCAATGCCCAGGAAATCATCAATAACGTCAAGGCCTCCCTTAGTGAAATGGAACCACGTTTTCCATCAGGTCTTTCCCTGTTTATCAATTTTGATACCAATGATTTTCTAAATGCCTCCATTGCAAAAGTAGTGATTACCCTGGTAGAGGCATTTTTGCTGGTTTTTCTGGTTGTATTTATTTTCCTTCAGGATTTCAGATCCACGCTTATTCCGGCCATTTCTGTGCCGGTTTCCATTATTGGTACCTTCTTTTTCCTCAATTTGTTTGGGTATTCCATCAACCTTCTGACACTATTCGCACTCGTTTTAGCCATAGGTATTGTGGTGGATGATGCGATTGTGGTAGTAGAGGCGGTACATGCCAAAATGGAGGAAGGCGCTAAAAGTGCCCGCAAAGCTACCCATAAAGCCATGGAAGAAATTACAGGTGCCATCATTTCCATTACCCTGGTCATGGGAGCGGTATTTATTCCGGTAACTTTTATAACCGGGCCCACAGGTGTTTTCTACGAACAGTTTGGGGTAACACTGATTGTGGCCATTGGTATTTCTGCCATCAACGCACTGACTTTAAGTCCGGCCCTCTGTGCCATTTTCCTCAAACCTCATCACCAAAAGTCGGATAGGAAGATTGGTTTTCTCAAGAGGTTTTTCAATGGATTTAACCAGGCCTTTGAAGTCACCACCAACAAATATGTCCGCTCCCTGAAATTTCTTTTCAGGCATAAGTGGATTACAGGTCTGGTGATTTTAGGTGCAATAGGTGCCATTTTCTGGGCTGCCCAAAATACGCCTACCGGATTTGTTCCTGATGAGGACCGGGGAATGATATTTGCCAATATAGAATTGCCTGAAGGTGCTTCCCTGGACAGGACCGTATCCACAACCGATGAGCTCATGGAAGGACTGGATCAAATCCCAGGAGTAATGGGCGGGTCAATGGTCAATGGCTTCAGCCTGATCTCAGGAGCAGGAAGTAATTTTGGATTAGGGATAATCAAGCTTGATCCCTGGGAGGAAAGGGAGGAAGATTCGTTGTCTTCAGGGGCCATTATTGCCAAAATGTTTGGTGTAGCAGCAAAAATTCCAGGAGCGGAAATCCTGTTTTTCTCACCACCAAGTATTCCCGGTTTTGGAGTTTCTTCAGGGTTTGAACTCAAATTTCTGGACCAGACCGGGGGAAGTTTTGAGGATTTGGACGAACAGGCCAATGCCTACATGGCCAGTTTGATGGAAAGGCCTGAAATCCAGTTTGCCCAAAGTGCTTTCAGCACAAGCTATCCCCAGTATGAACTGGAATTGAATATTCCTAAAATAAAGGAAGCGGGGATCAATGTAAGCCATGTTTTGGGTACCCTACAGGGGTATATCGGAAGCCAATATGCTGCGGATTTCTCCAGATTTGGCAAACAATACAGGGTATACATTCAGGCTTTGCCGGAGGACAGGGCTGAAAAAAAGGACCTTAACTCCCTGTTTGTGAGAAATGCCAATGGGGAAATGGCTCCGATTACGGAATTTATTGAGTTGAACAGGTCCTATGGACCACAGGCAGTAACACGCTTTAACCTGTTCAATTCTGTTTCGATCAACGGTTCGGCAGCCCCTGGTTATTCCTCCGGAGATGCCATCAAAGCTGTTCAGGAAGTCAATGCAACTGCCCTGCCCAATAATTTTATGGTGGATTATTCCGGATTGACCCGGGAAGAAATAGATGCAAGTAACCAGACAGTCCTGATCATTTTGCTCAGTGTGCTTTTCGTATATTTTATTTTGGCAGCCCAATATGAAAGTTATCTGATCCCATTGGCGGTCTTGTTTTCACTTCCTGTTGGAGTGATGGGTGCTTACCTTACCACCTATTTTGCCGGATTGGAAGCCAATATTTATTTCCAGATTGCCCTGGTAATGCTTTTGGGGCTATTGGCCAAAAACGCCATTCTGATTGTAGAATTTGCCATGCAGCGGAGAGCAGCTGGGTTGACAATTTCAGAAGCGGCCTTTGAAGGCGCCAGGGTAAGGTTAAGGCCGATTTTGATGACCTCCTTTGCTTTTATTATAGGACTCTTGCCCCTGGTTTTTGCCGGAGGAATTGGAGCTGCCGGAAACCGTTCTATCGGAACAGGGGCTGTTGGGGGGCTGTTGGTAGGCACTCTGATCGGAGTTTTTGTTATTCCCTTGCTTTATATTTTGTTTCAATGGCTTCAGGAAAAAATCTCTTCCAAAAAAGAAATTGAAGATCCCGTAAATGCCTAATATTCATGTCATATAAAAATTTTCTTTACCTTCCTTTAGTATTCCTGGTGCTGCCATCTTGCTTTGTGGCAAAAGATTACCAACAACCGAAGGAGGTCGTCGACGAAGCCTATTTCAGAACGGACCTTTTGCCTGCTGATAGCTTAAGTATGGCTGAATATTCCTGGAGAGAAATCTTTACTGACCCAAAACTGGTTGCCCATATAGAAACCGGCCTGCAATACAACATCGACGTGCGCATCGCCCTGCAACAGATTCTGGCTGCTCAGGCGTATTTCAGGCAGGGAAAGTTAGGTCAATTGCCTGCTGTCAATGGCAATGCGCAGCTAAACCACCAGGAATTGTCTCGAAATTCACAGTTTGGGTCTTTTTTTGATGGCGGGATCACCCAATTTGAGGTTTCCGCCGGCTTATCCTGGGAAGCTGACATCTGGGGGAAAATCCGAAGCCAAAGAAGGGCTTTTGAAGCGGAATACCTGCAATCAGTGGCAGCTCATCAAGCAGTGAAGACGCAGTTGGTCAATGATATCGCTAGCCTGTATTTTCGGCTCCAGGCCCTGGATGAACAGCTCGAAGTCACTAATTCTACGATTATAAACCGTGAGCAGGCCCTGGAAACTACCAAGGCATTAAAGGTTTCAGGGGCTGTGACTGAAGTCGGTGTGAAACAGACCGAAGCACAACTGCATACAGCCAGGGCATTGAGGGTGGATATTAACAGGGACATTAAACTTACTGAAAATACCCTATCGGTGCTTTTGGGCCTTGATCCCAAGGATATTGAAAGGAATAAATGGACAGATCAGGGTTTTCAAAAAAGCATATCCATTGGCTTTCCCGTTCAATTATTGCGCAACCGGCCTGATGTAATGGCCGCAGAATGGAATCTGGTAAATGCTTTTGAAATGAGCAATGTTGCCAAAAGCAATTTGTATCCCTCTCTCACCCTTTCGGCTACCGGCGGACTCCAAAGCCTGGAATTGGATCAGCTGTTTAGCCTGAACTCCGTTTTTGCCAATGTAATTGCCGGCCTGAGCCAGCCAATATTCAATGGCAGGGCGTTAAAAACCCAGTATGAAGTTGCCCTTTCTCAGCAGGAACAGGCTTACCTGAATTTCCGGCAATCCCTGTTAAATGCAGAAAAAGAAGTTTCAGATGCCTTGTATGTTTATCAGGCTTCCCGCGAAAAGATGGGCATTATCCAGCAGGAATTTGAAGCTTATTCCGTGGCCATCGAATATTCAGAGGAATTGCTTGACAATGGCATAGGAAATTACCTGGAGGTTATTACAGCCAGAGAGAATGCATTGAATTCAGAAATTGGATTAATCAATGCCAAAAATGCACAGATGGAGGCTTTGGCCAATCTTTACAGGGCTTTGGGAGGAGGCTGGCAGTAATCGTTTAATAACCACTGAAATGAATGTTCGGAGCTGAGTTAATTGGCTGAGATCAAAAGTAACTGATGGTTGTTGATGGTACCGGCACTTTGGGTTCAGGGAGATTTGATTGTATTTATTGTAATTGCCCAAAATTGCAGCTCTTTGGTATTTTTTCTTTACCTATCAGTACGAAAGTGAAAAAATCCGGTTCAATAGGATCCCGGATTTTTTTATTCACCCTCCAATAGGATAGATAGTATCAGAAAATAACATTTTATTTTAAAACTGAGTTTAAATTAAGATTGTTGATAAAAGCCAATGGAATCGCCACTGCGAACCTTTTGTCGTGGGTAAAGGAGCTGGGAAAGGGTGTGGCAGTCTCGTTTGGCCAGAGATTCCCAAGGCTTTCACCGCTCAAAACCCTCTTTAAGCCTACCTATGACGGTTTTTTCACGAAATTGAGTCGAACTCAGGTTAAAACCTTTTTTGTCCACTGAACTCCATTGCCTCCCCTTTGCCAAAACCATAGCTGATACCAAAAGTGATGAAACGTCCCCTCAACCTGTAATCGTATTGCCTAAAATTATCCTGTACGGTTTGGTTTTCGAAAATACGGGAAGCAAAAGCATCCCTTACGCTAAGGTTCAGGATTGTCTTTCCTTTCATGATTTTCTTTCGTAACCCGATATCCGCAAGGGCATAGCCGCTGATGGTTCGCTGAAAAGTCTGGTATTTGGATTGGTAATTCCCGATCAGTTCGAGGGTGAAATCTGCCGGCAGGTTAAATTTGGATGTCAGGCGGGCTGACCATTGGTCTGCGGTAAAATCAAAAGGACTGGCCTCGAAGGTACCTTCCCGGTTGAAATAGTTGTAATTGAAGTCACCATTAAGTGACAACCAGTCATTGGGTGTGTATTTTCCATTCAATTCGATTCCGGTTGCTTTATTGGTGCCAATATTCATAGGCATGGTGATGGCAACATTGTCCTCAAAGGTAGTTACGTTTTCCACTGTCTGGGTGATGTAGCGGTGATACACGGAACTGCTTAAAGAAAACAACTCCAGGTCCAGAATTCCGGTAATTTCATAACTATCTGTCAGTTCCGGCAGCAGGTCGGGATTACCGGTTCGGATGCTGAAATTGTTCCTGATATTGTAAAATGGGTTCAGGTCAAACAAGCGTGGCCTGGAGATCCTTCTGGAATAGCCTCCTTGCAGCGAGAAATTATCAGCCAGCTTGTAGGAGCTGTGCAGGGTGGGGAACAGGTTTGTGAAATTTTGCTGGTTTTCCTGATCAGTTTGCTCCAGCAGCGTATTTAAATCGGTATTTTCTACCCTTAACCCAAGTTTTAGTCCATACTTTTCACCTTCATAGGCACCGGTGCTGTAGATTCCCAAAACTTTTTGGGTATAGAAAAAAGTATTGGTTCTTTCGGGAATATCCTGCCATACCTCATTTTCTAAAGTTCGGATAGCAAAATCATTATT
The DNA here is from genome assembly GCF_014762705.1 of Cyclobacterium sp. Taxonomy (GTDB): domain Bacteria; phylum Bacteroidota; class Bacteroidia; order Cytophagales; family Cyclobacteriaceae; genus Cyclobacterium. The sequence goes on from NZ_JABURL010000026.1 coordinate 15,840, forward strand.
GACATCCGTGATCAGGTACTGCCCTCCCGTTTCAAAGGTGATCTCCTCTGTCAGTGGTTGGGTATAATCGGCCTTGAAGGTATATTCTGCCTGGCCAAAATCCGTATCCGTCTGCTGCCGGTCCTGCAGGGCTGTTTCCCCAAACGAGGGCAGGTTGTTAAAAGTTGACATTTGGTCCTTGGCAAAAGAACTTCCCAAAGCACTAATGAGCAGGTAGTGGTCGTCTTTGTCAGAAAAATCACTCTTGTATTGAAGTTCGTATTGCCATTTTGGGTTGGTGGCTTCAGTAGCCTCCTGCCTTGTCCAGCCAGCTACCGGGCCTGAAGACCTGTTTTCCGAGGTGAAATTTCCGGTAGAATATTCGGTTTCCAATTCGTAGGCAAAATTACCGGTAAGCGAAAGCACATTTCTTTCGTTGATATGGTAATCTGTACCCAATATCAAATTAAAAAAAGTTTCATTCTTTTCTCCATCTCCTACATTTCGGATATAGGATTGATCGTTGAAATTGCTGTTGATGCTTTCAAATGTTTCCGGAAAGGTACGGTGACCCACACCCAATTGGCTGAAAAGGTTGAATTTTTCGGTGCGCTTGTTCAGGCTAAAACCCAGGCTATGGTTATTGGGAACTCCTGTATTGAGCGTAAGAGAACCATTTACCCCTTTTTTCTCTTCTTTTTTGATGACGATATTGATGATTCCGGAAGTACCTTCCGCATCGTATTTTGCAGAGGGATTGGTAATCACTTCTACCCGGTCGATCATATCGGCCGTGATGGTTCCCAGGGCATTTCCCCCATCACTTGCGAGTACAGATGGCTTGCCATTGATCAGGATTTGTACACCTCCAGTTCCCCGCAGTTGAATCTGCCCCTCGATATTCACCGTAACAGAAGGGACATTGTTCAATACTTCCAGGGCACTGGCTCCAGTACTGCTCAGGTCTTGTCCCACATTAAAAACCCTTTTATCCAACTGAAATTCTGTGGTAGATCTTTCTCCGCGGATGATCACCTCATCCATTAATTCGCTGTCTTCTGCGAGGAGAATGGTACCCAGTTCCAGGCGGTTATTTACCAATTCGTAATCGCTTATTTTTTGTGTCAGGAAACCGATAAAGCTGATTTCAAGGGTGAAGGTAGGGTCCTGGCTTATCAATAGCAGGCTTCCGTCCGCTTCGGTAGTGGTTCCGGCCATCATTTGCCCCGTTTCAGCATCCAAAAGTTTAACGGTAGCAAATTCGATGGGAGCCTGGCTGTTGGCTTCCACCACCCTGCCACTGATTTCAATATTTTGTGCCTGTAGTATGCCCAGACCCAGTCCTATACATAAAATAAAGGATAGTACTTTTTTCATGACCTTATTATTGTTTCTTGATGATGTAAAGCTGCTCAGAAAATCGCCAATTTGAAAAAAGAATCGGTAAACGACGGGTATAATCGGTCAAACGGCAATCCAATTCTTTATTGTCGTTTAACCGGTTAAATAGGTTGTTCACCCGATCTCAACTGGAATTTTACAATGTATGTGTAACTTTACCCCATGCGCAGTACCTTTTTACAGCATCATCCGGCAAAAGGAGAATTTTTATTCCAATGTATTCTCCATGCTTTGGTATTTAGTTTTTATACCATTGACAGGCATCACCCGGATGTATTGTATACCTTTGAATTCTATCACTTTCTGTTTTTCCTGAATTACACCTGGGCAAACTTGTTGATCAGCTATGTATTTCTGCCCAGGTATTTTTATCCCAAAAAATACCTTCAGTTTACTTTTGCAACTGTTTTGGTGGTTGCATTGGTTATTTTGGTAGAGGAGACTGTATTGGAACGCTGGTTTTTCCCGGATTCCAGAGGCACCAATTTTCCAGGTGTAATTTTCAGTTTGGGCCAGGTGTTGCCCATTCTGGCCATTCTTTCCGGGTTTAAATTTGCCTGGGATGCATTGCTCAAGCAGCGGCAGTTGGATGAATTAAAAGCTATGGTCAGGGAAAGTGAACTGGCTTTTTTAAAATCGCAGATCAATCCACATTTTTTATTCAATAACCTGAATAACTTGTATGCCTACTCAGTTGAAGGCTCTCCCAAGACCCCGGAAATTATTTTGGAATTGAGTGCTGTACTGAGGTACATGTTGTACGAATGCCGGGAAGCATCCGTACCTTTGTTAAAGGAAATCGAACACCTTCGAAATTTCAGCCAGTTATACGAATTGCAGATAGAAGATAGGGGAGAGGTATCCTTTCAGACCGGGAATATTCCTCCCGGCTTTCACATTGCCCCCCTGATTTTGACGGTCTTTATTGAGAATGCCTTTAAACACAGTCAGTCCGGGCAATCAGAAAAAATTGTTATAAAGATTTATTTGGAGGTAGACAAAAATGGATGGCTAAAGTTTACCTGCCATAACAATTACCTATTGGGACCAGAAAGCCATAATACCCCAAAAGGTATTGGGCTTGAAAATGTACGTAAAAGATTGAATTTATTGTACCCAGACAGCCATAACCTCACCATTAAGCAGTTGGATACTGAATACCGGGTTACTTTAACCCTACAGCTTAGAAAGCCTTGAAATCGAGGATAAGAGGAATGTCACACAGTGGGATGATGGTAAAGCATTAAGATGCTCCCGAAAGTCAGGATAGGTTATGACATTTGAAAAATAAATAATAAACAGATGAAATCGAGCATGACGAGAACGTCACACACTGAGATGATTATTAAGCATGCGAGATTCCATGTGACCATTAAGAAACAATTATAAACACATGAAATGCATCATTGTAGAAGACCAGCCCCCTGCCCAACGGATCTTAAAAAAGTATCTGGAGGAGTTGGGCTCCTGTACGCTTGCAGGCACCTTTAATGATCCTTTAAAAGCCCTTGCCTTTTTGCAGCAGGAGCCAGTTGATTTATTGTTTCTGGATATACACCTGCCAAAAATTTCAGGAATTGAGCTGTTGAAAAGTTTGCCCTATAAACCCAAGGTAATTCTTACCACAGCTTTTCCTGAATATGCCCTTGAAAGTTATGAGTTGGATGTGGTGGATTACCTGTTGAAACCTTTTTCCTTCCAACGTTTTGTCAAAGCCGTAGGCAAGGTACCCTTGCAGGAATATGCTCAGGATTCAAGGGTATATGATGTAAAAAAAGAATGTTTTATCAAAGTAGGTTACGACCATGTAAGGATTGCATTTGAGGATATCTTATACTTGATGGCTGATGGTGATTATTGTGAAATTATCCTGTGGGAAAAGAAATACCTTTCAGCTGAACCGCTGAAAAATTGGTTGGAAATCCTGGATGAAAAATTTTTCATTCGGGTACATAAATCATTCATTGTAAATAGCTCAAAAATCAATAAGGTGACCGGCAACCAGATTTATTTGGAAAATGGAAAAGTAATACCCTTGGGAAGGGCTTATAAAGAAGGGTTTGCGCAGCGTTTTTTAAACTAATTCAAGAGACGTTTGGATCAAAAACGAAAGTTGAACCCTGTGAAAATCGGGGTCTTGTAAAGTGTCAATTGGTGAAATCCCAGCCTTTAGGGTATATCCGTTTTTAAAGCCTGAATCCTATTATTAAATAAAAATCAAGTACTCCTGACCAACAATGGTTTAAAATCAATGGATTGTTGGTTCTTTATTTACCAGGGGATCATGACCCGTGGATAAACCCTCAAACTTCTCCATATCCGGTCCCGTTTCCGACTTTTTGGGATATATGATCAGGATGTTATTTTCAGGAATCAGACTCTCCATTTTTTCAGGAATATTTTCCATCATTGGGTGGTAGGAAGGGGATCCCTTTCTGGCAGCAATCAGGACTACCAACTCATCCATCCCCAATGATTGGGATTGGTTTTTGAAATATTCCCAATTAGTGATTGTATGGTTCCTTATTCTTGCGGCTACCATATGGGAGCGGCTTAAAAATCCCAATGCCTCAAGGGTAGATCCGGTGGAAAAAAACTCGATTTTTGCACTCAATTCTTCGGCAAGCCTGGCCAATTTCATAAACCACTGCGTAAACCCAAATTCTCTTTCTGCCCATTCGGGAACAAATACAGAAATGCTGCGGTGCAGCAGTAGTGGGCTTTCCAAATGGCAAATAAAAATAGTTCTATCAGTATTGGCGACTATGGCATCCATTTTCTGACCAAATATCTTTTGGATCAATCCGGATTTTCTGGGCCATCCAAGAACGATCGTGTCTGCCATTATTTCTCTGGATACCCTGGATATGCCACTGGCAGGATTAAGGTCCAGCGTTGTGATGATATTTACTTCCGTGTCGAAGGCTGCTGCATGATTCACAAAGGCTTCCAGCTTTTTTCTTGCTTTAATAAGGTTGATCTCCGCCTCTTCATTGTTTGAAACGACAGAGAGAATTGAAATGGGCCTTAACGATTTTTTGTCTTTGATAAAAATGGTGAATTCAAGGAGTTTTTCAATATTCTCAACATTGGCAAACGGCAATAATAGGGTTTCCTGCTTCTCAATTTGAAGTTTCAGTAAATCAGAATTATCATTCTCAGTTGCAATTATTAGCTTTCTTGCAGCCCTCTCGGTAACCAAAGAAGACACGAGGCAGGTAATTAGAATTAGAACGATCGTTCCATTTAATATGTTTTCATCTAAAATTTCCGCCCTGTATCCAACCAAAATTACGGCCAGTGTTGCAGCTGCATGACCCGAGCTCAAACCAAAAATCAACTGCCTTTGGCTTGGGCTATACTTCAAAATCCATTGGGTAAACCAGGCGGCAACCCATTTACCAAATAGGGCGACCAGGGAAAGGGTTCCGGCGATGATCAATGCCATTGGGCCGCTAAAAATTACCGTAATATCCACCAGCATCCCCACGCTAATTAAAAAGAAAGGAATAAAAAGGGAATTGCCGATAAATTCAATTCTGTTCATTAAGGCAGAAGAATGAGGTATCAATTTATTCAAGCCCAAGCCTGCTAAAAAAGCACCAATAATAGGCTCTACCCCGGCTATTTCGGCTAGAAATGCAGCTAAAAATACCATGGACAATACAAATATATAATGGGAGTGCTTTTCGCTTTCCAACTTTTTGAAGAACCATTTGGCTATTTTTGGCATCAGGATGAGCACAATGGTAGAAAAAATACCAAGGGAAATGCCCAGTTTCATCCAAAATCCCGAATCTAAAGTTCCCTCGCTTTTCCCTACGATAACAGCCAATATGATCAAAACAGCCGTATCAGTCAGGATGGTGCCGCCTACAGTAATGGCTACGGCTCTGTTTTTGGCTATCCCCAATGCACTTACAATAGGATAGGCAACCATGGTATGTGTAGCAAACATACTTGCAGTAAGAAAACTGGCATTAAAATCATATCCTAGGACATAATAACATACCGGAAAACCTATTCCTAAAGGAAATGCAAAAGTGAATAAACCAAATAGGAGGCTACCATTTCGGTTGGATTTGAATTCTTTGAGGTCCAATTCTATTCCGGCAATAAACATGATATAGAGTAGCCCAATAGTAGAAAATAATTCAATGGCTGAATTTTTTTCCAGCAAATTCAGTCCAAAGGGCCCGACCAATACGCCAGCCAGGATTAAACCAATAATTCCCGGGACATTAAATCGCCTTAAAAGTATGGGAGACAGAAGTATGATAAACAGGATTAAAGAAAATACCAGAATAGGGTTTGCCAGCGGCAAGGCAAATTCGTGTGAAAGGTGTTCCCAAAACTTTTCCATTTACCTAAAGGATGATTTTATGCAAAATAGCAAAATATACATAATTAATTTTTATATTTGAAGATAGGTTGATGAGAAATAAATGTAACTCCAAACTTTCTCAAAGTTTAGAACTTTGGAAAAGTTAAGCCCGGATTTCCAAATCGATCGCAACCAAAATTCCCCTTTTGAAGGGGGTAGAGCCTGTCCCGACCAAAGTCGGGAGGGGATTTTTTAGATAACCTATTAAATATCAATTCGTTATTTGTTACTTATTATACCGAGGCCGGGCATTGCTGTCACAGCGAAAATTTACTTTTTTAAAATGCAGAAATCGGGATGACGATTGGTGTTTTCAATTCATTGATTTACAGGTTTTTAACAAACAAGTCATCGGTAAATAGGCAAATCTAAGGTTCCAAGGGGGGAGGGAGATTTTTTACGAAAACTGAAAATCACCTGTAACTCCAAACTTTTCCAAAGTTTAGAACTTTGGAAAAGTTAAGCCCGGATTTCCAAATCGATCGAAACCAAAATTACCCTTTTGAAGGGGTAAGGGGGATTTTTTAGATAACCTCCTAAAAATCAATTCGTTATATGTTGCTTATTATACCGTGGCTGGGCATTGCTGTCACAGCGAAAATTTGCTTTTTTAAAAAATGTAGAAATAGGGATGACGATAGTTTTTTTACATTATATGGGAATATAAACTTCTCATTGTTTAATTGATATTGGTGAGTTGAAAGCTATTTATGGTATTTTATCTTGTTTATATTGTACTTTTTCCTTGATGAAAAAGTACCAAAAAATCAAGACAAAAAAATCCTTCCTCCCACAAGCCTCCTGCGCACCCCGGTTTTTTGTCGGGCCTGCGCTCTTTTCGTATTAAAATTTATCTCTTTTTTATTTAACAGATTTTTTAGGGTTTCTTTTTTATCAAAAATAACTGATTCAATGTCGTTACCGGTAGACTTAACATTTTAAAAAACGCATAAATAGGGATGACGATGTGGGTTTTCAACATATTAATTTTCAAACATTTAATATTTAATAAACACATCATCGGTAGGCTTTGAGGAGGGCATGGGGTGGAAACCATGGAAAACCCGACTGCCACACCATTGTTTACACAAAAAAGGGTTCTCGGTGAAGATATAGCCTGTTTTAAAAACATTCCTAAATCGAACTCACATGAACAAGAAAGATTAGGCATCAAAAAAGCTGGTTCTTACTACCGGAAAATGATTCACCTCCATATAATTTGAAGAGCTTTATAATCGAATATCAGTTTAATTAAAACATATTAGAAAGGTATTAGATTTCAAAAAGCAAATAGACGGATTAAATAGAGAGGCTTATTTGCCTTTTTCTATTTTTTCTTCCACTTCGGCATTTTCTTCCGCATCAGTATTTTCCACCTCCTCCGGGTCGGAGGCATCTGGCTCAAAAGTTAGGTCGATCCACATGGGAAAGTGATCTGAGCCTATTTCTTCCAATTTTTCAAAGGACACGAGTCCAAAATCATTGGAATAAAAAACATGATCCAGGGGATAGCGCATCAGGGGGATAAACACATTATAGGTATTGTAAAAGCCCCTTCCTTCTCTGGGGTCTACTAGTTGGCTATATTCCCTGAAAAGATGAGATGTTTGGGACCAGCCCACATCATTCAGATCTCCGGCAACAATAACAGGTTTGGGATCCTTTTTGATTTTCTTGCCAATGAGAAGCAATTCAGTATCTCTTTCATAAGTGTCAGAACCTGGTTTGGGAGGTTCAGGATGTACCCCATAAAAATCAAAAATACCTCCGGAAGGTAATTTGATCTGGGTGTGAAAGGAAGGAATGTTATTTTCTACCAGGTAATTTACTTTTGGGTTTATCAAGGGGAATTTTGATAGCAAAATCATGCCATAAGTATTGGAAAGGGGTTCCTTTATAGCGTGGGGGTAGGTCTCATCCAACTCAATTAAAGCTTTTGTCCAAATCAGGTTCGGTTCTGTTAATAAAACCAAATCTGGTTCCTTTTTCCTGATTAAAGAAAGTAACTTATCCCTATCGGTATTTTCCATGCGTACATTACTCATCAATAGGGTAAATTGATTATCACCCTCAGTCAGGGAAGCCGACTTGGCACTTACCTTTAAAAGGGGGGTAAATGGAGCAATCATCACCAGCTGATAGGATATGGCTGCCAGCAAAAGCGAAATAAAAGAATATTTAATTTTTGGTTTGTCTTTTAAAAATAAAAAGGCCAGTAACAGGATAAATAAAGCGAAAACTGTAATTTGAATCCTGGGAAAATCGAAAATGCGTATCCACCAGGTACCCGTGTCAATAACAGGTAAAGCCGTAATGACTATCGCAACTAATCCAGGAATATAGATGAAGTATTTCATTAAAAAGAAAATTTTGTTTCTCATTTTCTCTGGTATCAATTGGAAAGTAAAACCAGAGAAAATACTGAAAATTGACCTATTTTCTTTCTTAGATTGCAATTACCTTACCAATTTCACTTCATCAAGGCAAAATGGAAGGTTGATCCATTCGAAAAATGGAAGACTAATTTAACGGTTTAATGAGGATGTTTTTAAATTCCACACCTTGTCCTTCGGCTTGAAGACCTATATAACCTTCCTTAAGCATCTTGCCATCAATTTTAATGGCAGGATTGAAGCCGTTGGCAACCCCTCCGCCAATTTGTGGTTTGGTATATTCAAGGACGGTTTCTCCATTTACCTTGTGGATGACCAGGGAATCACCATATACGATTAGTTCAGCTTTTACCCATTCGTTCCATGGAATGGTGGGAGAGGAGGAGTTGATGCAATGCCTGGGATCCATTTCATCTTTGAAAAATACCTCCGTACCGGGAGAACACATGTTTCCGGTGGGTCGTGGGTTTCCATCTTCGGCATCTGCCAGCATTTGGAATTCCACAGATATGGGCCAATCCTGCTCTTTTAAAATGGTTTCCGGAGCCTGGGAATGAAACATCACTCCGCTGTTCCTGTAGGTATATGAAGGAGCATCTTCCATCCATTGATCGGTGAACCGGTAATCAAATTTAAGGTGGAAAGTTGAAAATGGTTTTTCGTAAAACAAATGCCCATAGCGTGCATCAAATGAGTCATAATCCTCATAATTAACCTGTATGGCCCCATCCACTACCCGAAAGGTATTGGCATAGTTTTCCCCGGTTTCGTGGTGGTGGAATTTTGGTGTCCAGCCTTCCAGATCTTTTCCATTAAACAGGGGTTTCCATTCTGCTAGTTGATTGTTATTATTGGCAACACCTGAAGCACATCCGTTTACCAGGGTAATAATACAACAAATGGTGTATAATCTTAAAACACCTTTAAATGACTGTTTCATCCGACACATGAATTATTAGGTTTAAATAGGATTCAGTTATTCTTTAAATTTCGAGTACCAGTTAATATTTTACCTGGATTTGCCATAATCGTGATTATTTTGGTAGAAAATTTGCAAAATTTTCCATAGTAATTAAACTGGTTAGGGTTGTTCGCCATACCTTTTTTAACCACTGCCTTTGCACTGTAGTTTTTTTACATTTCTTAAGACTTCTTTCCTTTCAGATTTAAACAAAACTTTCCTGATATAGGGGATAAAAGTCAATTTTCCCATTCTTTCTTTTAAAGAAAGCGGCTCCCAGACCGATTTTATTTTCCCCGATTTTTTTCTTAAGATAGGGATTTGACCTGATAATCTCTCTTTGGGAATAGTCCATATTCCATACCGAAATTTTATCAGACAGGGAATTAATGTCAAACTGGTGTAAATTTTCCGGAACAAAAACCCCCGCATCCAATGCAGGTTGCAATATTGGGCTTATGGGATCAGCGGGTTTGTCAAGGAGATTTTTTAGGGCATTTTTTATCAATTTATTGTTTGAATGACCCATAATTAAAATCAACCTCGCCCCCTGTTCCCTGCAGGAAATTTCTATGCTGTTGATCAAATGTGGATCCAGTAAGCTACCCGCAGCCTTCAATGGGATAAGGTCACCAATACCGGAATTCAATAACATATTTAAGGGTTCGCGCATATCAATACAGTTTACCACTATTGCCAGAGGATCAACTTTAATAAAATCTTTTAGCTCCTTGTTTTGAAACCTTCTGGAGACCAGGTTTCCATCTACATACCGCTTGTTGCCTTCCTCCAGGTAGTGGAGTATCTGGCCGGGAGTTTTCAGTTCATTTTTGTCAATGATTTCTTTTTTATCTACTACTACTTCATTTTTTGGCGAATAATTTTCCCTTAGTCCTGTAATAGTAATGTCAATTTGGTTTTCCTTGGCAAAAGTATTTTTGTAGTCATTAAAAATTTCCAAAATATCAGGTTCTATATAGGAAGAAAATGAGGCATCAATTACCACACGTGTCCCTTTGGGTAGGTTCCATAAAGTACGTTTGATGGCGGGTTTATTCAAAAAGGAAACTTCATTTGATAATTCAAGCCTAATGGTTTTCCTTTTGTTGTTGAAATTGGTTTCTTCCACATAAAATGGATTGTAGTAATTGCCTCTCAAAAGAAAAAATACGCTGGATGCAGAACCTATCAGTACACCAATCAGCACATCGGTCATCAATATGGCCATTACTGTCACTGCAAAAGGAACAAATTGGGACCATCCCTTATGGTACATCCTTGAAATGATAGTAAATGAAGTCAATTTATATCCTACCAGGAGTAATATAGCAGCTAGAGTAGCTAAAGGAATTAAATTGATTACAGAGCTTAGAAACAATACACTGATGGCCAGCAAAAAACCATGTATGATGGTAGACAGTTTTGTTTCTGCTCCCGCTTCAATATTTACTGAACTTCTTACAATGACAGAGGTGATGGGGATCCCTCCGACCAGGCCGGCGATGGTGTTTCCGACGCCCTGGGCTACCAATTCCTGATTAGGAGGACTTCTTCTTTTATGCGGATCCAGGTTATCGGTGGCTTCCAGGTTAAGTAAGGTTGCAATGGACCCAATTATAGCAATGGTAAAGGCATAGGTCCAAACCTGGAAATTGGTAATCGCCGAAAAATCAGGAAAAGTAAGGAAAGAGGAAATGTCATTAATTTCTGGAATACTGACCAGGTGAACTCCACTCAGGTAAAGTTCGGGAATGAAAAATTTGAAAAGTTGGTTTAATAAAACGCCTAAAATCACAACGAATAAGGAAGGAGGCAATAATTTTATTTTTTTTAAAGGTGTTCTGTCCCAAAAAACCATAACCAAAAGAGAAATCACCGACAATACAAGGGCTCCGGGGGCAAAAGAGGCTGCCAGTACAATAATTTTTTCTTTAACACCCGAAAAAAAATCCTGAGAATAATCTAGTATTCGGCTATCATCCATTTCAACTCCCAGAGCATATGGCAGTTGGGAAAAAATCAATATTAAACCAATGGCCGCCAGGAGACCTTTGATGATACTCGTTGGCATATAATCAGCGATCATTCCTGATTTCAGGAATCCTAGTATTATTTGTATCAATCCACCAAGAAAAAGCGCAAGTAAAAATATTTCAAAATCCTGCAGGGAATTAATCGCAACCAGTACCACCGCAGAAAGACTGGCGGCAGGTCCTGAAACACTTGTATGTGATTTACTCAATATGCCTATCACCAATCCCCCGATCATGCCGGATATCAAACCGGATATCAAAGGGGCACCACTGGCCAGAGCTATTCCCAGGCACAAAGGTAAGGCCACCAGGAAGACAACTATTCCAGCAGGAATATCCTTGCCCGGCTTGCTTAAAACCGAACGGCTGATGTCCTCAATTTGTGCTTTTTCGATTAAGTCCTTAAAAGGTTGGTTTTTACTCAAAATAGGAATTTTTAGTTTAAATAATTTGCTTAACAAACATAATCTTAATTTTCTGATTTTTTATTACCCTTTATCAGAATGACAGTTTTATGATCACTTCATGGAATTTCTAGTCTTCCTGGTACGATAAAATAATCATGGAATTTACTCCTCTCAAAGGGCAGGCAACAGAATAATTCCTACTTTTACCCTAGTTTTCATCCAATCAATTAAATAATGCCCATGAAACCGGTCAGAACTGTTTATACGCTTTTTGCTTGCTATTTTTGTTTTGCCATTGATGTCTTTCCACAGGAAGATATTTTTATCTTTGGTGACCCACTTCCTGATGCACCGGCTCTTTCCTACAGGGGAGATTATCAGGTAGGGGTGCGTACTTTTGATTTGACACATGAAAATCAGCCGGATATTCAAAATTTTGAAGAGAAGGAAGAGCCTGCCTACGACAGAACTTTAACCGTAGAAGTATGGTACCCTGCTCATCACAAGGACAATGCTGTACCGGTTCAATACAAGGATTACTTCGGCGCACCCAATGATGAAAAACGGCCATTGACACCTTTTACCTTTCCGGGCAGGGCAGTACGGGAGGCCGATCCTGAACGGAGTGAAAGTCCTTACCCTTTGGTCATCGTATCGCATGGATACCTGGGTTCCCGGTTTTTGATGACTTATCTGACAGAGAACCTGGCCTCAAAAGGATATGTAGTCGTTGCTATCCACCATACCGAATCCACCCATGAAAATCCCGGAAAGTTTGCCAGTACCCTTTATCACCGATCCAAAGACCAGCTTTTTGTGTTGGAAGAAATGGGCAGGCTTGGTAAAGAAAATGCTGACAACTTTTTAGCAGGATTGGTTGATGCCGACCAAACTGCATTGGTGGGTTACTCTATGGGGGGCTATGGGGTTTTGAATGCAGGCGGCGCTGGATATGCTCCCGGCTTCGTCAATGCTTTTGGACAAATGACAGCGGGAAGTCAAAAATTAACCGAACGAAGCCTTGCTGATCCGGAATACCAGAAATCTGTCGACCCAAGGATCAAGGCCATTGTGGCATTCGCACCCTGGGGAATGGCAAGAGGAGCCTGGGATGATGAAGGTCTTCAAAACCTGAAAATTCCCACCTTATTCATAGCGGGGGATCAGGATGATATTTCTGGTTATGAAAATGGGGTGAAGGCCATATTCGAAGGAGCAATAAACACCGAAAGATACATGCTTACTTACCTGAATGCCAGACATAATGTCGCCCCTAATCCTCCCTTATCTCCGGATCTTAACAAGGATGATTACATGCATTATGCAGAGCCTGTTTGGAATGAACGCAGGATCAATAATATCAATCAGCACTTCCTTACTGCTTTTCTGGACCTTCACCTGAAAGGCATGACTGAAAAGGCCAGGTACCTGGATTTACCGCAAAATTCCCTGGATGAAACCTGGGAAGGCTTTATCCCCAGAACCTCCATTGGTTTGGAATGGAGGCAGGAAAAACCGGGAATATAGGATTGGAATAATAGTATTCCAGGACTTGGCAATTGGGTATACAAATGCCTTTCTGTAACCCATTTATCCAGGCAATTTAAAGTAGGTTTTTCAATCCAACTTATAATCTGCTTTGCGCAGTTCCCTGATCCCTCACCTTTATCCGGAGGCTGGCGGGATCAAATTCAGTTAGATCTATTCCTACCTGTATCAGGTGCTTTCCTTTGGTTAGCTGGAGAAGTGCTGTTTTCTCCTGAATGGTGGCCATTTGATCAGCAGCCCGGACAGATAATCCTTGAGTTTCATTGAATTCCAATGCCACCTTTCCTTCATTTAATAATTCCAATTCAAACTGCAGCACGGCCATGTCGTTGCCGGATTCACTTTTAAGAACAGGCAATTCTGTAACCGGCAAGCTACCGGATACCCTACTGTATAGGTTAATGGTTTTCCCTTGGGATAATTTTCCCGAACCATCCATAGCCGTATCGAGGGCGGAAAATGCTTTCCAGCGCCTCACATAATTCGCAGTGGGTACCCTGAAATCTCCTGAAGTACCTAGTTTAGATAAATAACCTACCAAATCAATAAACTCCTGCCTTTCCAAACTTGCGGTTAATCCGGGAGGCATAAGAGAGCCTGAGACATTTTCCCTTCCAGCCACCTGGCTTTTGGGAATGGTAATTTCATTTCCAGCCATATCCCGCATGATCAGTTCGCTTGCCCCGTCACTGACCAGGTAGCCCATCATCAGGCTGCCATCCGTTTTATTTACCTCTTGAAGTTCATATCCTTCCTTAACTGATGCTGCCGGATCCAATAATGACGCTATGATATTGTCAATAGGAAGGCTGCTGCCCAAAGAACTTAAATCCGGACCCAGCTTACCCCCGGCACCGCCAAGAGCATGACAGCTTTGGCACATCAATGTTTTTCTGCGGTAAATGCTTTCACCCACAATGGGATCCGCTTTGGTTTTGACTTCCTGTGCCAGGGCATAAACCTGCTGGTTTGTCAGATCCTGAGACATCCGTTCGGGTGGTAAAATACCTCCTGATGCTTCAAGGGCTTTACGAAGATTTTGGGCCATGGTGCTGTTACGCCGGTGCCAGGGCAGGTATTGTTGCATGGCCTTTCTTCCGGTTTTGGCTACTGATTCCGGAATGCTTCCTTCCTCAAGATTTTGGAGCAATACGGCTGTACCTTTCTCAGTACTCAAAAAGGCCGCAAACATAGCCAAAACCTCAGTTTCTGCTAGTCCGCCCCGCCAAAGGCTCAATGATCCGGAAACCGCCTTTTCCGGATTGCTTCGTGCCAATTGGCTAAGTGCAAGTACCTGGCTTTCTTTATTTTTTGCGTTGGAAGCCAAATCCAGCAATATAAGGTCTCCTTTTTGGCTTTCCATGGAGGCCAATGCTTCTATTGCTGCCGCTTTTATTCTTTTGCTCCCTTGTAATGAAAAATCAAGCATTTGATTCAATTGTCCTTCAAGATTCCAAAGTCCGGAAAGTACCAATGCCTTTTCAAGAACTTCTTCCTCGGAGGAACTATAGAGTTGGGAAATCCGGTCCAATCGGGAATCTGGTTGAATCCCTCTTTGCTTTTTCATTTGGACCAATGCATCAAGCAATAAGATTTGAGAATTGGAAGCGGATAATGACTTTTGGAACAATTGCGCTGCGATGGATTGGTCTCCATTCCTGGCCAAAACCTGGATTACCTTTTGAATTTGGGCTTCCGGCACCTCATTGGCAATAAAAATAGGTGCCAACATGTCAGCACTTTCAGCATCATTGAGGGCTGACAGTGCAAAAACTGTTTTTCCCGGGCTTTCAAAATAGGACTTCTCAGCCATAAGCCTGGGCATCCAGAAATCCTTTAGTTTTCTGATGCTTTGCCAAAGTGCAAAATCCAGAAATTCGTTCATGGGTTGATCCAAAACATTCAGTGCCAATTTTGCTGCTTCGGGGCTGTTTATTTTACCCAGTGCAATGACGGCTTCCAACTTGACGTTGGGATCGCTGTCTGCAACAGCTTTTTCCAAAAATGCAGCGGTACCGGGAATATGGCCGATCCATTGGCTCAACACACGGACAGCAGCTGCCCTGGCTCCAGCCTGTTTTGCATTCAATAAGTCTTTTAACAGCTGTTCATTGACTTCTCCAATAGCCTGAAAAGTCCACAAAGCTTCTAATAGGTGTTGCTCCTGATTGACATCATTAGAATCCAGGCTTTGGGTGAATGCATTCAGGGAGGATATCACTTTACTCTTGTCTTTGGATTTTAACAATAGCTTTGCCTGAAGGCGGGTGTTGTTTTCAGCAGCCTTTAATGCAGCTACCAATTGGGAA
Source organism: Cyclobacterium sp. (assembly GCF_014762705.1). Classification (GTDB taxonomy): domain Bacteria; phylum Bacteroidota; class Bacteroidia; order Cytophagales; family Cyclobacteriaceae; genus Cyclobacterium. The sequence goes on from NZ_JABURL010000026.1 coordinate 31,255, forward strand.
ACATCCATATTGTTCAGATTGGGACTTTTTACAAGAGGGCTGTCTTTGCGTGTTAACCGCCAGATCCTGCCATGTTCCTGGTCTCTTCTTGGATCGTGGAAATCAACCTCTCCGTGTTGAATAATTGGATTGTACCAGTCTGCAATATAAATGGCACCATCTGGGCCTACTAAAATATCCACCGGCCGGAATCCTATATGATCCGTCCACAAAAGGTCCTCAGCCTGTCGGGATATCATTCCGTTTGGGGTTTCTTCCAGTACAAAGCGGTTAACGCGGTTGGCTCTGAAGTCATTGGTAATCAGACTTCCCTGCCAGCTATCGGGCAAGTGTCTCCCGGAAACGATGTCCAGGCCACTGTGTTTGGGCTGACCCGGATTCAAACCTTTTAAAACTCGTTCAGCACCGGGAGCAGTTACAAATGTGGCTCCGGGAAAGGCATAATTGATGCCTTCCGTTCCAGCTCCGTCCGTTAAGAAGGCCTTGCCCCATTTGTCGAATTGTAAGCCCCAGGGGTTGATCAGACCTTTGGCAAAAACCTCCAGCTTTTTGGTTTGCGGGTTATACTGCCATACGCCGCCACCTTCCAATCTGCGAATGCCCCAGGGAGTTTCAACATGGCTGTAAATATAAATTGATTGGTTGAAATACATCAGGCCATCAGGTCCCCATCGAAAAGTATGAATAAGGTGATGGGTGTCTCCGGTTCCAAATCCAGTAAGAATTTTTTCCTTAACATCTGCCTTTCCGTCTCCATTGGTATCTTTTAAATGTAAAATTTCAGTGGAGTTGGCAACATATACCCCTCCATCTCCGGGAAGTATTCCGGTAGGAGTGATCAGGCCTTCTGCAAAAACCGTGGATTTATCCGATTTACCATCACCGTTGGTATCGTCCAGAACTATGATTTTATCGTTGGCTGTTTCCCCAGGACGAAGATGTGGATAGGCGGTACTGCTGACTACCCATAACCTGCCCTGAGCATCCCAGTTCATCTGTATGGGCTTGACCACATCAGGATCTGAGGCAAAGAGGTTGACTTCAAAGCCTTCTGCCACCTGAAACATTTCCTTTTGAAGTTGAGGATCAGGGGAGGGAATGTCCCGCAAGGCATTTTGTGCCTGAAGATGTATTCCGCAACAAAGTTCCAAAAGGGTTATAACCACGATTTTGGTGATGCCCTTAGACTTAATTTGGGAGAAGGTAAGGTATTGCATCGGATTACTTTTTTTCATTTTGAATGATCTTCAATACTTGATATTCGCAGCAGATTTCAGGGTAAACGGTGTAAGCTGAAGTGCAACACTCTCAGATTTTTACCTTGGTTGATCTTGCCATCCAGCCAAAAAATCAAGGCATCCAGAGATTCCAATCCAGCCTGGTGCCTTCCTTGTTCGTAGGAGCGGAAACCCAATATATAAGTTCTGTTTTGTGGTCGGTATTGCTGAAAATAAATCTGATCTTTTTCACGGATCAGGTTCAGCATTTGTTTTCCAGCAAGGGAAAAATCCATGGTAAGACCTTCTTTCCAGGTATTTTGATCGGCAACAGCCAGCAGCTTCCCCTCAAGAAATAGTTGGTAATAACCTTTTTTCAAACCTTGGATACTGATTTTAGGTCCCTTTAAATGATCCGTTAAGGAAAGTTCTGGCAGGCCGTTTCCATTTATTGTAAATTCCAGCTTTCCTGATTTAAAATCGGCATCCAATACCTTCGTTTCATTACCACTCGTTAATGATTTTTGCTGTATTTTGATCAGGATATCGGAGGACTTTAGATTCAAGCCCATTTTTTCTCCCATTGTTCGGGCCAGCAGCAGGTAGCCTTTTTGGTTCAGGTGAATTCCATTTGGCTCCCACAAATCAGATTGTTTTGCGCTTTCAAAAGTCTCAAAAATATCCAGAAATAACAGGTCTCTTTCTTTTGCGACCCTGGCCATGGTCTGGTTATAGGATTTGAGATCGCCGGCATAATCATTGGCAAATTTTGCTTCTTTATGCAGGAAATGGGGAATGGAGGAAACCAAAATAGCTTTGGTATTCATTGTTTCCAAAGAATCCAGTAAACGGTTTAATCCCTTTTCAAAATCACCGAGTTTTTCCTGACCTTTTTGCGCTTCAATGGCTCCGTAAGCAAGAAATGCCCAATCGGCCCGGTTTGATTTGATCTGATCAATCAATAAGTCAAAGGGGGAGGGAGGATTGGTATAATAACTCCTGGCATCACCAAAAACGGTATCACCGGACCAGCCGAGGTTTCGAAAGGAAAGGTGCTTTTCCGGATAATAGGAGCTGAGCAAATATTCCAAAAAGCCGTATTGTTGTTCGTTTTCCATTAAGGCATTGCCCAAATAAATCAACCTGTCGCCATCCTTGGGATCAAATTTTTGTTGGGAAAATACCGAGGAACTGTAGCACAGAAGAACAAAAAGAAAAATAATATTTGAATTCATGACCTTACAATCGGATATTGGTTAGGGTTTATTGGAATAATGATCACAATATAAAAAGTAAGCGTCGAATGGGGACAGAATAATTGAAAAATTCTATTACTGGCTGTATATTTAATATCAATGGTGTAGCCATCAACGGACGTTTGGAATAGCCGTGCGTTCTAAATGTTGAGCCTTTCAATGTGCCGGGTTATGCCGTCACTGCGAGACTTAACATTTTAAAAAAATGCAGAAATTGGGATGACGATATGGGTTTTTATCATGTTGATTTTCAACGGATTAACAAACACGTCATCGGTAGGGTGCGGTATTTGGCTAAAAAAATTAAGGCGCATTCCTTCGCACCCGTGGCAGTCTGAAGGGGGACGCATGCGACCTTTCGATCCTATTCCCATTTCCCGATGGACAGACGCCTTCGCTCCGGTTCAGATCCCTTCGCTGTGCTCGCGATGTCGGGTTTTTTGAATAGATGAAGTCCTGAGAAGTAAAATTCAGGAAAAAGTTGATATCTTAATTTTAAATTCTTAGTTTTAATAAAAAAACTGATGAATTATCGATACCTTCTTTTCCTGGCTTTCCTTTTTTCAGGTGTCTTCTCATGTAGCTCTTCCCGGGAAGAACTCAATGAGCAACCAGAAATGGAATTTGTCCTGGTAGATTCACTTGTATTTGATGAATTGCAGACACTAAGGATTTTGGATTACCATCCCGTCAAAGAAATTTTTTTGATGGTAACCCAGGGGCTGGAAGGCAGGTATTTTATTGTAAATAAAAATGGCGAAGTTCTGGCAGAGGAAATATTGAGCGAAGGTCCCAATGCCTTTGGGATGGTGCTTCACCGTGCGGGGTTTGTGGGTGATGAACTTATGTTTGTCAGTGATCAGGAAATTTTCATTTACGATTTGGCCTTGCAAAGGCAAAGGAATTTTTCTTTTGAGCAAGAAACTATGGTGAGGATGATTCATGCTCCACTGGACAATTTCAATTCCTTCAACATTGACAATGTTCCTCATGGTATAGCTAATCTCAGCGACCGGCTTTTGGATAAATATCCACTAGAATATTTTGACACCCTAAATTATTTTCATTTGGTAAATTCTGTCACTGGCGAAGTGGTAAAAGGAGGCAAAATAGACGAAAGCAGTATATTCAAACAAAATTATTTTTATCCCCGAAAAGATAAACCCATATTTTTTTCTGATATGCATTCCGGGGTATTGTCCTTAATTCTACCTGCCGATTCCATTGTATTCCAATTTGATAAAAACCTGGGGTTGGCCAATAAAATTAAACTGGAAAGACAGGAACCAGACCAACTTGCCCGAATACCTATGGAAGAAGCGGGTAGACAAGAGTTTGGAGCTGTTGGAAAAGACATTTCACTTGGAGGAAGTTTCACCCATATCGCCGGACATGGAGATGGGTTTATAGTGGAATATAAAACCGGGATTGATCCTGAAAAAAACCGTTCAGGCCTTAGCAGGGAGGATCTAGAAGCCAATATGGCTAGCAGAAAAACGTTTTATTTTCCGATAAAAGACGGTCAACAAATTGGGAAAGCTGTACCCTGGGAAAAGCCAGGAATCCTAAAATTGGGCTTGGGCAATGGCCGTTACCTTCATTATGCGGACCAGGCTGATATCCATAAGGAGGAGAAGGACTACCAGTGTTATTATATTTATGAGTTAAGAGAAAAGCCTTAATAGCCAATCTCAGTCTTTATGGTAAAAATTGTATCGAGGTCCAAATGATAACATTTTGATGGTGCTTTACTATAAAAACCTCAATTATTTATTACCTCTAAAAAGGAACCATTACGCTAAACGAATTTGATACCAGACTTAAAAAATTGGTCTGGACCGGCAGTTCGGAAGGGAATATTTATGTCCCGGAATTTATTCACTACCCTTTTCACCCTGCCTTAGGAAAGATTTTGGATAAATTTCCGGTAAAACCAATTCATAAGCAGAATAAAAGAAATACCTTGGAAAACAATTCCAATCCATTTAGAAATAATGGATGGAACAGAGATTTTATAGGAATTAAAATATTCAATTCCTATTAAACCATCTATTTTTTGAGCTTCATTTCAAAAATCACTTTGCATTTTTGATTTTTCTTAGCTCAAATCACCATTAAATCAAACGGCCGGCATATGTGTTTTTCAGCGGAAGCAAGTTTTGGAGCCAGTATTGTTTTGGGGACGATTGGTATAGCCACCATAAGGAAAACCCAAAATCCCCGATGCTTGCCCTTCTCAGTTATTCCATTATTGTTTGCCCTCCAACAGGTTTCTGAGGGAATGCTTTGGCTTGGATTGGGAGAACCCGAACATTCGAATTGGAGATTTTTCCCAACCTTGATTTTTTTGGGATTTTCTCAACTGCTATGGCCAATTTGGGTACCCCTTTCCATATTATCTCTTGAAAATAATAGAAGCCGAAGGAAGGCACTCTATGTACTTTTGTTAATAGGAATATCTGTTTCATGCTATTTTTTATATTGTATGATTGCTTTTGATTTTTCTGCAGAAATTCGCTCGGGACATATTAAATACAATCTGGATTTCCCAGTATTTTTGGAAAAATGGAGCGGAGCATTTTATTTTCTATCTATTGTCTTAAGTCCATTTATTGCAGCTAGAAAAGAGATAAGGTTCCTGGGATTGGCAGTACTTATATCCTTTTTAATCACCATGCTATTTTTTTCAGAATATTTAATTTCCATTTGGTGTTTTTTTGCAGCGTTACTGAGTATATTGGTTTTGGCAATTATTCTCAAAATCAGCAAGGAATGAGTTGTCCTCTATTTAAAATATGAGGTAATTTATGAATAGGGACTTATATTTGGATATTGCTTTATGCCCCAATCAATTTGTTTCCAAAATCACAACTTTATGAGGCCTGATCCTGATGCTAAACCAGCTAGTTTTTCCAGAGTAACCATTACCGAATTGATGATCCCTTCCTATGCAAATTTTGGTGGAAAAATTCATGGAGGAATATTACTTTCCCTGATGGACAAGGTGGCCTACGCTGCGGCCAGCAAGCACAGTGGTGCCTATTGTGTCACTGTCTCCGTAGATACAGTTGACTTCCTTCAGCCAGTAGAAGTGGGGGAGTTGGTGTCGTTAAAGGCTTCTGTCAATTATGTGGGAAACAGTTCCATGATCATTGGCATTAAAGTGATTTCGGAAAATGTGATGCAGGGAACAGTCAAGCACACCAATACCTGCTATTTCACCATGGTAGCCAAAGGGAAGGATGAAAAGCCCACCCAGGTGCCTAAATTAATATTGGAAAGCAAAACGGATGTAAGGCGATTTGTGGAAGCCATAAGAAGGAAAAAATACAAGCAGGAATACAGTTCCTTTTTAGAAAAGTTAAAAATCAGTTCTGGTAATGAAGATGATTCCAATATTCTGTAGAGGCAAAGATGTATTTTGCATACAAACCTGAAATGATCCCCAAATTAAAGAAAATACATTCACCAAATGGACCCTT
>NZ_JABURL010000015.1 GCF_014762705.1 Cyclobacterium sp.
TAGAGAAGCACCAAATTCTTTGAGCTATTTGCGCATTCTTGGTGTTCTAGATGACTAATCTTTTGGTTTTATTGGGCAAGAAAAAAGCCACGAAACACTGTTTCATAGCTTTAGTCAATTAACAATAAACCCAAAATAACCTGCTGTAGGAGAAGGAGTCGAACCTCCACGGAGCAGTTAGGCAAAATACGAGCTCGCTATTTGCTTTTTCCTGTGACCTCCACCCCCGAGACAGGAGGGCATGTCTGCCAGTTTCATCATCCTACAGTATTGTGTCAAATATCCCGGTACCCGAAGCAAGCTTCTTTACCAGGTCAAGACCGTTTGTCTTTATTTGATATGTCAAAGGTAATAAAAGAATTGATTTTTTAAAATTAAAATAATAAAAATTATTTATTTTTATGTTTTCTTAAATTTTAATGGCCTTTTGTTAAATCATATGTAATATAGGTTTGTGGAAGAATTGTTCTGTTGCAAATATTAAAACTGAAAGTAGCAACCAGGTCATGTATACCCTTACGGGATCGGTGGTATTCTTTTTTTTCAAACCTGGGTCCGATGTAATTTTATGACTTAATCGTCATTGGTAGAACTAATATATTAAAAAACGCAGAAATCGGGATGACGATGTGATTTTTATTAATTTGATTTTCAGAGTATTAACAAAAATGTCATCGGTAAATAGGCAAATCTAAGGTTCTAAGGGGGGAGGGGGATTTTTGACGAAAACTGAAAATCACTTGTAACTCCAAACTTTTCCAAAGTTTAGAACTTTGGAAAAGTTAAGCCCAGATTTCCAAATTGATCGCGACCAAAATCTCCCTTTTTAAGGAGGCAGAGTCTGTCCCGACCAAAGTCGGGAGGGGATTTTTTCGATAACATCTTAAATATAAATTCGTTATTTGTTACTTATTTTGAAATCTTTACCGAAGCCGGGCATTGCTGTCACAGCGAAAATTTACTTTTTAAAAAACGCAGAAATCGGGATCACGGTTTAAATTTTTCAAAAAATTGATTTACTGTTATTTAGAAAATTCGTCATTGGTAATGCCAGGAAAGCCATCCGTACCGGAGCGTGGGCGTACGTTCTTCGAAAAATGACAGTGAAATCAAAATGGCGTTTACCTATTCCTACAGGCTGCCGTGAGTGCCGCTGGATTTTGATCCCTTCGGCCAAATACCAGATTTGCACCCTGGCGATGACCTAATTGGAATTGTTTTTTTTTAAGCATAACTCCTTAAGAAATTAAAAAAAAAAGACCAATATTAATACGCAAATAGGGGTGGGCTCAGGGAGCCACTAACCTACCCACCATAATCCCTGACTGAGATTTATTGCCATTCAAATAGTCACTCAAAGTATTTTCAGAAATCTCTACCTGCCCGGACCGGGTACCTGCATGCAATAAATGAATCTGTCCATTTTGTTCAATGGCAAAACCGACATGCACGATATCCAGGTTTTTCATACTTGTAGTGATGGCAATCAGATCTCCGGGCTTGATTTTATCCACATGCCTGTTCAATTCCTCCTTGGGAACAAAAAAATATTTTCTCAATTTGATCTCTTCTTCGGTAGCTTTTATCTGGACCACAAATTCAGGATTGCTCAACTGTACATAGAACCGGGGGTTGGCTGACATAAAGGAGGGTGTATTTTCATAATACCGGCCTCCCAGGTCCTTAGTAATATCCTTTAAAATCCCTTTCAGCTGGTTTTGATATAGCCAGTCTGAGAAATAATGCAATCGGGAAGTATAGCCCTTCCTGATACCGTCCCGGTACCTTACAAATTCAAGTTCCTGCTCATAATTCTCAAATGACAGGCGTTCTTGTTTGACAAGCCTGGCCAGGGTAACAACAGTCTCCAAAAACGTGGTGCAGTCCAGGCCCAACACATCTATCACTAATTTTTCTTCACCTGGCAATTCCAGGGTTTTCTCCACGTAGGGTGTATGCATAAAGCGCCTGCCTATGTTGAGAATCAAATCATTCATGGACATTTTTGAATATTCTGTTTGTGAAAGCTCACTGAAGGAAGCTTCAAGAATGTCTCTGCTCTCTAAAGTGCAGACCGTCTGCCCCTGAGTCATTGCTGGAATAAATAAGAGCACTATGACAATTAATCGCATGGAATTCAAAAATCTAGTTACCCAAAGCCCTGGACCATTTACTGGTGGTTTTAAGTTACGAATCTTTTTAAAATTTTTGCTCTGGAATGGAAAAAAGAAAGCCTTAACGCTTTTGCGAAAAATGTAATCACAAAGAAAAGGGTATATGCAGGCTGTTAGAAAAAAGACTCTTTTTTTGATAAGAGGCTGGGCTTAAAGGAGAATGAAGAACATATAGGCCTTTGAGAAGCTCAGCCACCTAAGGGCTGGTTTGAAAGAGATTGGCCTTCGACAGGCTGATTTTTTTTCAGTCCGACAAGCTGCCTTTTTAGGCTGAGTTTATTTCAGTCCGACAGGCTCAGGCACCGCAGGCACAATAGGGTCCCGGTTGAAAAAAATTTAGAGAAGCACCAAATTCTTTGAGCTATTTGCGCATTCTTGGTGTTCTAGATGACTAATCTTTTGGTTTTATTGGGCAAGAAAAAAGCCACGAAACACTGTTTCATAGCTTTAGTCAATTAACAATAAACCCAAAATAACCTGCTGTAGGAGAAGGAGTCGAACCTCCACGGAGCAGTTAGGCAAAATACGAGCTCGCTATTTGCTTTTTTCCGGACTCTCCACCCCCGAGACAGGAGGGCATGTCTGCCAGTTTCATCATCCTACAGTATCGTGTCAAATTTCCCGGTAACAGAAGCAAGCTTCTTTACCAGATCAAGACCGTTTGTCTTTGTTTGATATGTCAAAGGTAAACAAAAGGGTTATAAATTAAAATTAATTTAACAAAAAGGTTTAAAAAATACATATTAACTATTTTTACTTAGCTAATAATGTAAATTCCTTAAAATAGATTCTAAAAATAACTTTGTTTTTGTCACATTTTCAGTGCTTAAAACAGGTGAAAGACTGTTTAAATGGATAAGGATAACAGAAGAACAAAAACGTCTGCTATTTTTAGATAAATCAAAAAGAAAATTCCCTTTTTCGAATGTCTTATTAGAATAAAAATTAGTTTTTATTGGAAAGTTTTATAACTAAAACGAGACATCTTCTTTAGGTACGAAAGGCGGGTGGGCCGACAAAAAACCGGGGAGGCGAGAGGTATGTGGGGGGAAGGATTTTTTTGTCTTGAATTTTTTGTTTCTTAAGAGAGACAAAAAGAAAGGGAGTTTAGGGTTAAAAATCTGCTTTAAGTCCAATTTATGCAAAGTTGGTTCTGCATAAAGATAAAAACCAACTACTAGGTGGGAATAACTTAATATGCCTTCAGATTTTCCGATAGGCAACCTACGGTTTTCCATAGCATAAACCTTTCAGGTCAATACCAGGCTGAAGCTTTATTACTTTTCAATCGAAGGTTTTGGAAGAGTCCGCTACCAGCGTAATTAACTCCTCCAATTCTTTAGGCCTTAGATCTCTCCATTTGCCTACCGGAACGTCAAGTTGGATATGCATGATCCGGGTCCTTTTCAGGGCAAGCACCTCATAGCCCAGAAAATCACACATCCTTCGGATCTGCCGGTTCAGGCCCTGGGTAAGGATAATTCTGAAAGTAAATTTCCCGGTTTGCGCCACTTTGCATTTCTTGGTTACCGTATCCAAAATAGGAACCCCCTCACGCATTTGCCGGATAAAATCCACCGTAATGGGCTGCCGAACTTTTACCTGATACTCTTTCTCATGGTTGTTTTTGGACCTTAAAATCTTATTCACGATATCTCCATCACTGGTGAGCAGGATCAGCCCCTCACTGGGTTTGTCCAGTCGTCCAATGTGAAAAATCCTTTTTGGATGTTTGATATAATCAATGATATTGTCCTTTTCTCCTTCCGTATCTGTGGTGCACACGATGCCCACCGGTTTGTTAAAAGCAATGTACACATGCGCTTCTTTTGGTGTTGAAATCAACGCGCCATCTACCCTGACCTCATCCCCCGGACTGATTTTGGTGCCCATTTCCGGCACCTGCCCATTGATGGTCACCCTACCGGCCTCAATAAGTTTGTCCGCGGCCCGGCGGGAACAATAGCCTACTTCACTCAAATACTTGTTGATTCTGACCTTGTCCATCTGTTCCTACATGCAATTTTTCATCTCCACATTTCTTCGATCAAGTCGGTATAAAAATCTTTCAGGCTCATCCCCATGGCCCTGACTTGCTGGGATATCAAACTGGTTTCAGTTTGTCCTGGTACGGTATTGATCTCGATAAAATAAAACTTTCCGGTATCTTTTTCCAAAAAATAATCCATCCTTACCGAACCCTTACAATTGAGTTTGAGGTACGCTTTTTCTGCAATCTGCTTTACCCTTTCCACTTCCCTTTCATCCATCCTTCCCGGGGTAATCTCTTCTGATACTCCGGGAATATACTTCGCTTCAAAGTCAAAAAATTCCCGGGAACTGATTATTTCTGTAGCAGGCAATACGGTAACCTGCCCCGATGTTTTGTATATGCCGATAGAAAACTCCCTGCCGGTGACAAATTCTTCCACAAGCACCTGTTTGTCCTCTTTGAATGCCTTGATCAGCGCTTCCTCCAGCTCATCTGCGCTTTTGACCTTAGACATCCCGATACTGCTGCCGCCATTGTTGGGCTTGACGAAATAGGGGAGTTGCAACTGGCTCAGCACATGTTGTACGTTTTCGGGGCGATGGGAAAACAACTGCATGGATCTGGCCAGGTGCAGGTCTTCTATACCGGCCAGAATGGCCTTTGTATACCCCTTGTTCATGGTAATCGAAGAGGTCAGCGCATCGCAGGTGGTATAGGGCAGACCAATCATGTCAAAATACCCGGCCAGTTTGCCATCTTCTCCCGGAGTGCCGTGTATGATGTTAAAAATACCATCAAAGGCAAGCTCTTTCCCATTTTTCATAACCGTAAACCCGTTCAGGTCTACCGGATATTTTTCCCCTTTCTCATCTTCCAGGTACCAGTTGCCCGGATAGATATGCACTTTATGCACCTCATAGCGCTCCCGGTCCAGGTGCTGGGCCACCACGGCAGCACTTTTTTCGGAGACCACCGATTCTCCTGTATAGCCGCCCATGATCAGGGCAATTTTTTTCTTCTTCATGAATAAAAATTTATAGGTACGAATTACCGGAATTTTAATTTAAAATAGAAAAGTTAATTAACCTGAAAAGAAATTAATACGTGCTGAGGGTGTTGGAATTGTTTTATAAAGGATTCCCGAGTCTTTAGGCCTGCGCTGTCCGAAATTTGAAATCTCGGACGACAGATGAACAGGAATTGTAATCCTGCTTTCGTTCACTCCCGGGGATTACAAATCCCCCTCATCAGGGCCACGAAATTACAAATTTCGCGGAGCGGCTCGCTTGATTTCCAGGTTATGAGTTGCTACCTTAACGGCCATACGTTAAATCGAACCGCCAATTAAACCTTGATATATTGCAGAACCCTTTCCAAAGGAAACCTTACTCAGACACTACACGAAGCCTAACATGAACCCATTCGATTTTTTTGACACTGTTTACATGGTCAATGCCGAAGCAAAACAGGCATTGCAGGAAATAATCCGGGAAAAGGTCTATTCGAAAAACGAAATCGTCCAGGAAATTGGAAGCAGGTGCCGGACAATTTACTTTGTAAAATCCGGAGGAGCACGTATCTTTTACTACAAAGACGGAAACGACATTACCGAGCATTTTGCTTTTGAAAATGACATCATTGTCAGGGCGGAAAGCCTGTTTACCGGCAATCCCACCTCGAAAGGAATTCAGGCCATTGATGAAACGGTCATGATGGTCATCGATTCCGAAAAACTCTTTCAACTTTACGACAAACACCACGACCTGGAAAGGCTATTCCGGCTCATTTTTGAGAAAGAATACGTGAATACACTCAAACGCATGGAGAGCTTCCAGTTTAAATCTGCCAAGGAACGGTACCTTGAGCTATTGGATACCACGGATTTTATCCAGAAAATTCCCCTGAAATACATCGCTTCCTACCTGGGCATCACCCAAGTCTCCCTCAGCCGGATCCGGGCAGTAATTGATTGATTTTTTATCATTTGTTAATTTTTTTGTCCTGCATACAAAGGAACTTTGCAGGATAAAATAATTGCCATGAATACAGCTGCTGTCCAACTTGGATTAAAAGAAAACTGGAAACAATTTACCATCCTGCTCATTGTAAATGCCTTTGTCGGGGGCATGATCGGCATGGAGCGAACCATTATTCCCCAATTTGCCGAGATGGAATTTGGTATCGCTTCCAAAACCGCCATCCTATCCTTTATCACAGCTTTTGGTATTACCAAGGCTATCGCCAATTACTATACGGGCCGGCTAGCCAACCGTTTTGGGAGAAAAAACCTGCTCCTATTTGGTTGGCTACTGGCCATCCCCATACCCTTTATTTTGATCTATGCAGGCAGCTGGAATTGGGTGATCTTTGCCAATGTGCTCCTGGGGATAAGCCAGGGGTTGACCTGGAGCAGCACCGTGGTCATGAAAATTGACCTGGTAGGAGAAAAGAACCGGGGCCTGGCCATGGGCTTGAATGAATTTGCCGGCTACTTTGCCGTAGGGATTGTGGCCTTCCTAACAGGCTATGTGGCCAACCAATATGGCATTAGCCCCTATCCCTTTTACCTGGGTATCTTCATTTCTATTGCCGGTTTTATATTGACTGCCCTGTGGGTGAAAGACACCCGGGCATTTGTGCACAAAGAAAGCGCTACAGATACTACTGCCCAGTTGAAAAATGTATTTGTTGAAACCAGCTTCAAAAACAAAACCCTGAGCTCGGTAAGCCAGGCAGGGTTGATCAACAACCTGAACGATGGCATGATCTGGGGCTTGTTGCCCATTATCCTGGTATCCCTGAATTACGACAATGAAAATATAGGCATCATCACGGCGATATACCCTACCGTATGGGGAATAGGCCAGCTTTTTACCGGTAAGTTATCCGATCATTATTCCAAAAAGGACATGCTTTTTTGGGGCATGCTGTTGCAGGGGCTGGCCATTTTGCTCATTCCTTTCAGCCATGAATTCTACATGCTGGCATCCCTTTCCGCTGTTCTGGGTCTGGGAACAGCCCTGGTATATCCTACATTCCTTTCCACCATTGCTCAGGCTACCAGCCCGAAACAACGTGCGGAAAGCATCGGCACTTTCAGGCTTTGGCGGGACCTGGGCTATGCCTTTGGTGCCGTAATTTCAGGAATAACCGCAGATGTATTTGGCATCGGATACGCCATTTTCCTTATTGGTGGATTGACCATTCTTTCTTCCCTGGTCATCCAGTTCCGTATGCCCCGGAAAATCTCTCTACAATTTGGGAATGACAAAAGAAGTGTTCGTAAGCAAAATTACCCAAACAGATAAACCCGGAGTGGATATCCTGATTTCATTTGAGGAAGGTGATAGCAAATTCTGGGCGGCCGGATTTTTTGGCGTTTATTTTACGGGACACAAATTACCAGAAGATTTGATGGAGCTGGAAAGGCTGGGGTTGCGTAGCGGAAGGGGCCAGACCGGGGGGCAGGCAGCGCATTTCTAATGTTTCAACACCTCCGTTGAGGTCCTCATGGAAACCTTCCTAACAAATAAAAAAGTGGGCGTCCCTGATGGATCCCAATAAATTAATTTATATATTGACGGCGTTTTTAGTCTGAGGAGCAATTGGTGCTTTTCTAACACTTTTTATTTGGCATAAATTTTTATTTCTGATTTCAATGAAAAGCCTTAAATGGATATTTTTTGAGAAAGTCCGCTTTTTCTGCTGCGGTGTACTGTGCCTGTTGACAGTAGCTCCTTTTTTATCATTTGCCCAAAACGATAACCGTGTGCCCTTCAGGCATCGGGTAGGGGTCAATCCACCGGAGGGAAAGGTCTTCCGCCTAAAAGGGGATTTTACCATGATCGGAAATACAAACCTTACCTTAGAGAATTATAGCACCTCTTCCTCAGACAATTCATTCAACAAGATGGTATTTGTTGACGTTGATGACGATCCGGAAACCTTCAACTCCTCTACTGCCACGCTACAGTTTTCCCGGGAAAACGGAGCGGACCCTGCCTGCTCAGAAATCGTATATGCCGGTCTGTACTGGACGGGTAAATCGATAGTCGGACAGGGGTTTACCTTTGACCGGACGAAACGGATAACGGCAAAGGTCCCCACGGAAGTCAACCATGAAGAGCAAATCGCCTATTATGGGGACGATATCCGTTACAGTTCCTACCACCTGAGCTACGAGCTGAGGGAGGATGTGGCAGGGGAAATCTTTCCCAGGTATTACTTGTTAAACGAAAGTGGCCCACAACTTACACTGCAGTTTACAAATGACCCAGCAGCCACCGTGCAGTACCGGATTGGCGATACCGACTGGAAGGAGGTAGAAAACCTGAGTATTTCCCGATCGGAGCATACCGCTACGGCCAGCTTCGATTCCATTACTGTAGCGGATCAGGGCTTTACATTTTCGATCCATTCACTAAGCCGAACAATAGGAAAGCCGGCAGAGGAGTACGCGCACGAGGATATGGGAGTGAAACTAACTGCTTCAGGAAGCTACTATGAGGAATACGATCATACGGTAAGCTTTGATAAGCGAAAGGTAAAGCTTAAGGGTCCGGGAGCGGCGGAGTACCTGGATATCTTTGCTCAGGGTAATGGGATTTTGTATCCTCATTATGCTATGGAGGACATTTACGTCGGCTATGCAGATGTAACAGATCTGGTTAAGGGTTTTGGTCCGGGGGAGTACACCCTGGCGGATCTGGCGACCATAGATGAAAAGGGAAATGATACCGGCTTTTTCGGCAACTGGGGCCTGGCGGTGGTTTATCAAAATTCCAAAATGAATTGGAGGGATATCAGCATTTTTGATGGCTATTCCTATGTTAGATCCATGGATGGTGAGGAACAATTCGGCGAAATTGAAATCAAGGGGTTTGAAACCATCGACCAGGGACCTGTCAAGCTAAAGCTGGGAGTAATGACCGCCGAGGGCGACCGACAGATCAAGGGAGATTTCCTTCAAATCATGAATCAGGAGAATCAATGGCACAACCTGCGTCATCCATTGACCACGACGACCAACTTTTTCAATTCCTCTATTTATACACCGGTACTAAACCAGGAAGGTGAGCTGGAAGAAACGCCGAGGAATCCGATGCTATTGCACAATACCGGCGCCGATATCGCACAATGGGAGGTCCCCAATCTCAATAATTCCATCATTGCCAATAATCAATCGACTTTTAGGTTTCGCTATGGCACCAATCAGGACCAATACACGATTTATGCATTTGCTTTCTCCGTGGAAGCATTTGTACCTGAAATCCAGGTGTTCAATCAGATTAAACAGGTCAATGGTGTCCCTCCAGGGGAAACTCCCTCCCTGCAACCCGGAGAGGAAATTACCTATACCTTAAGCCTAAAAAACTTCGGAACGGAAGCTACCGGTAACAACCGCATTACTGTTCCACTGCCCCTTACGGCCACCTTCAAGGAGGCAAAGACCTTCCCGGGGGACCATGGTATTGTCAGGTTCGATCCGGATTTGGGTGTAGCAGGATCTATTGTCTGGGAAATCGGAGAGATTCCCCTGCCGGAGGATCCGGAGGAAGTGTTGGCCCTGCTGGAATTCACCCTGATGGTCACTACGGATTGTTTTATATGGGCGAATTTCAATTGTGAATCCACCTTTTCGGTCGATGGCCAGCTTTCAGGTACGGGAAGCATTTCACAAAGTGCCTATTCCAATGTACCCTTTGCCTCCGGCTTTATGGGGGAAGCATGCGAAGCGGCAGCCAGGTATGGACCCATAGAGGTTCCGGTAGTGGGCCAGGCTGAATTTGTGGCCAGGCAGTGCAGCGGTCAGGAAAGTGGGTCAACGTTAGGGCCCATCCAACTTCCCGATTTTTGTGAGGGTGATCCGCCTGTTGATCTGAGTACCTTAATTTCACCGAGCCGGGAGGGATTGTCGGTTTATTTTTTTACTCAGGAAGAAGGAGGTTCCCCACTTTCTGCATATCAAGTGGACACCTATACCCGTGGAATGACGCAGCTATGGGTAGCGGAGGGGCTTACCGGATCCTGTACCGGAGCCCGGGTTCCCCTGTGGGTCAACGTCATCTCGAAGGCGCATCAGCCTTCGGTTTTTGATCTGGAAGTGTGTCAGTTCTCAAAACCAGTATTTTTTCCTGTTCGTGAAAACGAGGCCTATACGCGTAATTATTACCTGGATGATGACCCGGAAAGCATGCCATTAGACGGCATCCCCCAGGTAGATCCTGTTCGGGAAGGGTTATATAGGGTCTACGTCAGCCAATTCAGTGAAGTGGAATGTGAAAGCGAACGCGTGCCGGTTTATATCACGGTGATTGATTGTAGCTTTATACCGACTATTGAGATCGAAAAATCTGCGAGCCTGGATGAGTACACCAAGGTGAATGATACCATACAGTATACCCTTGTCGTAACCAACCCCCGGAAACTAGACCTGGTAGACGTCCGGGTCCGGGATGAGCTGACCCAGGATTCCTGGTCAATCCCTTTCCTGAATGCCGGCGACTCCCTGACATTCACGACGACCTATAGCATCAAACCGGAGGACATCGAACGAAGATTTGTACTAAATCAGGCCTATGCATGGGGATATACGGTAGACGGAGAATATGTCACAGACGGCGCACAGGTCGAGGTACCGGCGGTAATATTTCCCGATGGTTTCCTTGATTACGAAATCGCCTCCTATCCGGAAAGCTGTTCATCGGAAGAGGAAAACTCGGGAATGATAGAAATACAATTTCCCGAGTTCTACCCTCAGACAGGTACTTACCTACTAATACGGCAAGTGGATGGTCAGGAATTCTCAGGGTCATTTGAAAACCTAACCCGTGTGAAAATTGCTGTGCCTCAGGGCGAATATAGCCTGGAATTAACTGACCTGGAAGGCAATACCCTGAACAATGCCCGGCGCTATACTGTTGCCCAAAAAGCTTTTGTAGACTTTTCTGTACCTGAAACTATTGAGGCATGCTACCCCTATTCATTTTTTCCAGAGGCCCCTGCGGCTCTGAGGTATGAACTCATCGACCCAAGTGGGGACCGGGTAACTCAAAACAACGAGGGGGGATTTGGTCTCACCGAATCGGGCGCTTACCGTATGATCGCCAACGATCCCTCCGGGATCCTATGCCCCCTGGAAAAATCATTTACTGCCAGCATCGCTCTGCCGGAATCCATTGATTTGGTACTGGCTCCCTTTTGCAGGGATGACGTGTTTACGACACTCAGCTTGCAGGAGGACGCCCCCGATTTGAGCATCCAATGGTTTTTGATTTCATCCCAGGGACCAGTTCACCTCTCAGATTACGACGAAAACCCCACACTTACCATCCAGGAGGAGGGTTTGTACGAAGCGAGGTTAACCAGCCGGCAAGGCTGCATGGTAGGAAAGGAACAGGTGGAAGTAACGCAATCTGTCTCCGTAGCACCAGTGCTGCAGGCACTTTACTCCCTTTGTGATACCAAAAACATGGCGGTAACCATAGATGCCGGGGAGTCCTTTACGGAAGCAGAATGGCTTATGGATGGACAAATACTCAGCACAAGTACCCTATTTTCTCCCCAACAACCTGGAACATACAGCCTGTGGGTCCGGGATGCTCAGGGATGTGAGTTTGTAGTCGATTTCGAAGTGGAAGATGCCTGCGATTCGCTAATAAGGTATCCGACCGCCATTCGCCCCGGAGATCCGCAACGACCCTTTGTAGTTTATCCCAACAACCTGACCGCTGAAATAACGGTATTTATTCAAAACCGCTGGGGAGAATTGATCTACTATTGTGAGGACAAAAACCTCCAGGCAAATCAGCCTTCTATCTGCCTATGGGATGGCTTTGTCAATAACCAAAAGGTTCCGAACGGAAATTACTCAGTAGTAATTCACTTTAAATCCAGGGGGGAAGACCTGCTGGTTACGGAAAAGGGATTGATAACCGTAATCGATTAGCGACTCGAAAAATAAGATCCGTTTCCTTTTTCTGGCTACAGGTAGGTTTGTACCTTCAGCTTAAGGCCTCCCAAATAAGGTCTATGAACCGGTTCAGATTACTTCGTCGCAGGGAGGACAATAAGGATTCTATTAATGAGGCACTTTAATTCTATTCTTCCGGATCGGCAATTGCTAACCGCTATATAAATTGGGTTTTCAATAGGTATTTTCGGATATAAAGAAGGATCAGATGGCAAAGGCTAGTCTGGCTATTCCTGATGAATCATAAAGGTCTCTCTGTCCCTTGACAAAGTCGAACAGGCTAGTCGATGCGCCGGATCTCCACATCTTCAAATAAATACGGATTATCGCTAACGCGAAGATCCTTGCCACTTTCAGTAGTTACATTTTTCAGAATCACTTCTTTGGTACGCACGTGGGGGTACTTCTCCACATAGGAATCGTCCGTCATTGCCGGATTAAAATTGCCAAAAATGGCTGGCCCCTGGTAGTCCTCCGGATGATTGGAATCGTCTATGTGCAGGTTTTCAATTACGATGCGCTCTGGCATATAGGTCGTATAGCCGAAATCGTGTTGACCGGAATTGGAGCCGCCTATCAGGCTGGCGCTGGTAGTGCTGCCCCCTGCAGGTATAAATACACAATCCCGGATAATAAATTCTCCCTCCCAGGTGCTGCCATAATCAGACCGCAAATTGATCAGGGTGCGGCCGTTTAGCGTAGAATTTTCTACCAGAAAAGTACCGGTGCCAATGGCGTTGATACCCATATGTCCAAGGGTGGAATTTTTCACGGTAGCGTTGGCTACGCCCATATGGGCATCAAAGCGGGAAAAGGTACAATGATCCAGGATCAGGTTCTTGCAAAAATTAGATCCCATAATGCCCCAATAGGTGCGGTCATTGATGTCATTGGTCTGGCTGCAGTGCTCAAAGGACACATTCAGGGAGCGGCTCAACGATATGTCATAACTGCCCATGGAGACGGGCACTCCAGCAGAGCCAATCGTGCGATAGGTTTTGTGACCGGTCAATACGGTGTTTTTTACGGTAACATAAGCACAATCCCGAAAATTAAGAAAGCCACCATAGGGAGCGCCCTGCTCTCCCTCCCCGGTAACCCTGTGCTCCAGGCCATCCAGCAGTACATTGGATCTTCTGATGGCAATGCCGCGACTGTAATATGTGTATTTGGATTCATCCTGGTTGGCTATTGTGGTAAACCTGCCTCCCCTAATGGTGAGTTGGTCCTCGTCCATGGGGAGGGCGGTAATTTCGGTAATCTGATCAAAGTCCCAGATGATTGGTGCATCTGCATCCACATTCCCATCCTTGTCTACTATAAATATATCTGTCTGCGGGGAACCGTCATTTTGGTTCGGCCCGTACCGGATATAGCGCCGGACATTGGCATCGGTCACTGTCACCAGGCAGGGACCGGGAAAATCTGCCTTTATTTTGTCCTGGTCCCTTTTCAGTGAAGTAACTCCCTTCAGGTCGAAGGGCTTCAGCGTTGAACTCACCAGAAAAACGTGCTTGGTCCGGTCCACCACTTCGGTATCGTCTATAATAAATTCGGCCGTTCCGAAATCTGTGTCAGTCTGTATCACCGCTGTCCTTAGCTTCCCACTAATGTAATAACTGTATCCCTCATCTGCCTTTACTGGCAGGTCTTGTTGATTGGCAAGAGCATGAGCGGCAGCAATGGCATCCATATCGTCCGATTTGCCATCTCCTTTGGCACCCAAATCGCTATAGCGGACAAATCCCTGACTTTTAAACTTACGAAGGTCCTCAGGGGAAACGTTGACCGCTAAAGCTCCGTCTTCATTGACCTTCACCTGGGTTTCACCCTGTTCATGGCTAATCAACACATTTTCGTGAGGAGCTGTCTCCTGAGCTGATGCAGGCAGCAGGCTCACAAACGCATACAAAAAGAAAAACGACAACAAATATTTCATAGCCTTTGGGTTTATGGGATTGGGTTCGATCGGATGTAAATCCTTTAAATTACTATAAGATGATCAAAAACTAGGAATTTTCCCGCATAAACCCAAAGCAATTTCAATCAACGGGATAAATTATAAAAATCAGGGGCCTGTTTCAGCATTGAAACAGGCCCCTGATTTTTATAATCCTATAAACTTTGTTTGCAACTACTTTTTTTTGACAAATATCCGTGTTTAAAGAGCTTCAATTCGTGCTATTTTGATGCCGATAAAACAATCATCGACGCAATTATTTTCCACATAACCACAGGTGGAGATCATCCCGTTGTTCTCCCTCTCAAAATAGGTTACAGCGTTTTCTCTTTCCACAAGCCATTCTTGTTGGGCTTTTGTATACACTTCGTCCAGGGTCAATGGTTCGGCTCCGTTTTGATGGCTGCCCAGTTCGCCTTCCTCTTCCGTCCATTCCAATTCTTCTTCCGGGATCTCCTCTGACAAGTCTTCTGGTAGGGTTGTATATTTAAAATGTCTCTTAGCAACCGACCCATCGATTACAGTAAGGGTGGTTTCCCAGGAAAAACCTACCCAACTTCCGAAAACGACTGTGTAGGTATAGGAATTGTCCGACGATTCTTTAAAGTTCATCCAGGTTGCTTGACTTGCTTCGAAGTCATTTTGATGTTCCAGAACACCGGATTCACAAGAGTAAACCATATTACAAAATAAAAGTAGTGCCAATAAATAGAATGTTTTTTTCATTTTTTAGGTTGATTAAATTTATGTTTTTTACTTGCTCCTATATTGAAAAAAATCTGGTAACTCAAGCTAAAGGAGATACCCTTGAATACACCGGATTGGGTGCGCACATGGAAAGTAACACATCATTGCATTCCGTGATAATAACCAATTTTGACCCCTCTTCCCTATATTCCAAAGTAGAAATTACAGGTTGGGCATCGGCATTGATTTCCATTTCAATAAGGTCATCCATGGTTCCCCATGTCGCTTCGTTTCCGATAAAAAGATCTTGTTCGGCCTCAAAAACGATCGTTTCGGCCTCAAGGGTAAAACTTCCCTCCTGAAAATGGTAATAGCCAACGATTGCTTCCGTCTCGAGATCACGATAAGTTATAGATTTTTGGTAGCTCCCATCCCGATTTAGCACCAGGGAATTGACCTAGTTCAATTGGTGGTGCTCGTGAAAATCAACCATTTTCCAGGAACCGTAAAGTCCAGCATGGTCAAAGTCTTCTCCGGAGTCGGTGCAGGCCTGGACAACTATAAATAGCAGTGTTATAAAAAGGGAAACATGTAAATGATGTTTGGTCATACCTTTTAAAATTTAGTTTTAGCCTATACGAAAGCAATAACCAATATGTCCTGCCGATATATAAAAAAAATTGAATGCTGCTATAGCATTCCAATCCTATTTAGGATAAAAAAGGGTCTGACGGATTAGACCTGTCAGACCCTTTTTAAACCCTCAGACACTTCTTACAAAAATTTACACCCGCTCCAACTTCACCGGATAGGTTTTTTGGGAAGCCCACTGAGGCACGTAGATGTTTTCATCCCGGTCTACACAGACATCATGTGGATGCATAAAGCCCTGAAAACTCAGATCTTTTCGCTGTTCCTGAAGTTTTCCGTTCACATATTCAGGAGCCGTCCCTCCGGGTGTCGACACTACCTGGTCATTGGCATCCAATACGGTGATGTAACCGGAGTTGGGATAAGATTGGGAAGTGCTGCGGTATACAGCAGCATAGACATTTTGCCCTCTCAAAACAGGCCTGCAGACAAATGAACCTGGCATGGGTATGGTTTTGATGTATTTTCCATCAAGGGTAAATCTTTTGTACTGCATATGACCCCGGTCTGTTATCAGCAAGGTGGGGTTGGCCTGGTCCCGGGTATCTACCAGTATACCATGACAACAATTGAAGGTTTCATCGCTTTCGCCTGAACCACCAAATTGCCGGATTAGATTGCCTTTGGCATCATATTGGGTAACGTAATTCCTGCCATAACCGTCGACGATATAAATGTCTCCATTGGCCGGATTGATGGCAGTTTCGGTTGGCACAAACTGACGGGGATAATCGTAATTCCCGGTTTCTTTGGGATAATCCAGCACCATGATTTCATTCCCTTTCAGATCGGTTTTGATGACCTGACTACGGGTATTGTCGGCAATGTACAAAAACTCCTCTCCACCCTCATCACTGATGGTCAGGCCGTGGGCACCGGGGTAACTGGTACCCCAGGTTTCGAGTAATTTACCAGACTTGTCATAAATGATGACATTATTTTTGGTTTCATTGGTCAGCAAAATCAACCTGCCCTTTGCGTCTTCAACCATTTCGTGGCAATCATTGACGGGGTTTTTGGAAGGGTCCAGGTTTCCCCAACCTTCAATGACCCGGTACCGGTGAGATCCGTGTCCCAAAATAGTTTCTTTCTTCATGGCGTAGGTTTTGTTGATGATGATATTGGGAACCACCGCGCCTGCCAATACTGAAAGGCCGGTTTTCCTGATAAATTCCCTTCTTGGGTTTAAGTTGTTTTTCATTTTTTTTAATTAAGCCAGTAAATCCATTTCTGCCTCTCCCTCTCCATCCGGAGTGGTATAAAAAGGTCTCTTTTCAATCTCGTAATTGGTTTCGGGGTCTATGCCCAGTGCATGATAAATGGTCTGGTGCAAAGCAGCAATTTTTATGGGTTTCTCAATGCTCTTGCAAGGCCGCTCATCTGCTGTCTTACCATACACATGTCCCCTTTTGACGCCTCCACCAAACATCAATACAGAACAACCATCTGTAAAATGCCGGTGCATGCCGTAGTTTTTCATGTCTTCAATGATATCCGGTACCTCCACCTGGTCCTTGACCTTGGCACCGGGCCTGCCCTCTGTAAGCATGTCGCGGCTGAATTCGCTAGCCACAATGACCATGGTACGGTCCAGACGGCCACTTTCATCCAGGTCCTTGATCAGCTGGGCTATGGGGGCATCTATCAGTTTTTTCATGTCCACCAGGCGGGTATGTCCATTCTCATGGGTATCCCAGCCTACAAAGGGTTCATATTCTGAAGTTACACTAATAAAACGTGCTCCCTGATCTACCAGCCTTTTGGCCATCAGACAACCTAGTCCAAATTTACCTGTATTGTAAATATCGTATTTTTCTTTGGGCTCTTGACTCAGGTCAAAAGCTTTTGCCTCAGGGGAATTAAGCAGCATATAGGCCTGTTCCATGGACCGCTTCAGCGATTCCTTTTGGTAATCAGAGCCAAACTCACCCATTGCACTTTCCTGAACCAGACGTTCATACAATTGGTTTCTGGCTTCAAACCGTTTATTGGACATGCCCACCGGCGGCCGCACACTATCCAGCCCGGAAGTAGGGTCGGGTATCAGAAAAGGGCCGTATTCACTGCCTAAAAATCCCGCACTGTGAAAAGCCTTTAACTCTTCTCCTTCACCCACAGTAAACCTTTGTCCGATATTGATAAAGGGTGGAATAACGGGATTAACAGGGCCAAGTTCTTTGGCCATCCAGGATCCCATATGCGGAACGGCCACTGATTGAGGCGGTTCATAACAAGTGTGCCAATGATATTGGTGACGGGTATGCAGGATATGCCCCAAATCTGCAGCCACATAGGATCGGATAAGTGTCCCCCGATCCATTATCTGCCCAATATTTTCCAAACCTTCTGAAAATTCAATACCATCAAGCGCAGTAGGAAAGGATGGAAAGGTACTCAATACCTCCTTCGATTCCATTCCTTTGCGGAATGGCGTATATTTTTTTGGGTCGAAAGTCTCTGTATGGGCCATGCCCCCCGCCATATAAAGAAGGATTACTGTATCGGCGGAACTTTTTATTTTCTCCTTTGTGGAACATGAAGAAAGCAAGCCCGACATGGGCATGCCTGCAGCCATAGCTGCAATGCTCGCTGCACTTGTCTTTTTTAGAAAATCCCTTCTTTTCCAGTTATAATTCATCGCTAATTGCTTTTGATCAGTAAATTAATTGAAATTCAGGCAACAACAAAACTGCCCAAAATAAATCCTGAATGGCTGCGGGTTCGGGATCCTCTCCCAAAACCTCCATGGCCACATTGAATTCATTTTGATGGGGGTCTCTTCCCAGAAGTTGGCGATAGGTTTCATGCACAATAATGTCACCATCATTGTATTTCTCTTTCCACTTCATGGCACCATCTTTTAAGGCCTCGTTCAGGGTTTCGCCGTTGGTAAGCTCCAGGGCTTGTAGCAAGCTGGCCTGGCTGTCCCTGCTGGTCGATACTACCTCACGGTTTGGCCGGCCCAGGGCTTTCAGGAAGTCATTATTGGCTACCAGTGATGCCCTGGCAAAAGGCATAGATGGCTCTTCCGATACTGCCAGCTCATTCGGATTGTATTTCAATGCCTCCATCTCAAAAAGCGGATTGATATTTTGACTCACACCATCGGCAAATTGCTCAGCCGTCAATCTCCTTCTCACCACTCCTTCGAATACAAAATCATCATCTGTCAGGTACTGCGGATCTTCCACCCCTATCGAAGGTTGCTGGTAAGCCTTTGATATTGCAATTTTATATATCAGGTTTTTCAAGTCATAACCATTGTCTTCAAAATCAGTAGCCATCCAATCCAGTAAATCCTGGCTCCAGGGTAAATTGTCCATCTCATCAGCAGGCTCCACCAAACCTCTTCCCATCATTTGCTTCCATATCCGATTTACAATGGTCCTGTACATCCTGCCATTGGCAGGTTGCACGAGGTATTCTGCCAGTTGCTCCAGTTTTTTGTCCCTGCTTGCTGTGCTGTCAATTTCTCCCAATTCCTCCCATAAAATTTTTGTGCTGGCCTTTTTTCCTATCGGGGTTTCGCAGCGGCTTACTTCAAGGGTGGTATCCGCAAATATATTGGCAAAGGCATAGGCCTCTTCCAATTTCCAATCACTGATAAAACTGTCATGGCAGGATGCGCATTTAAGGTTCAGGCCCAGGATCACCTGCCCCACATTTTGTGCTGCCTGCATTTCCGTAACCTGGCTGGCGTTCACATCTCCCCGCCAGCGAATGCCTTCAATAAATCCTTTGGACTTTTCATCAGGATCAAGCAGTTGTTTGACAAACTGGTCATAGGGCTTGTTTTCCCTCAAAGAAGTATACAACCAATCGGTAATGGCGTACCTGCCCTTGGTAATGTAACCCGTACCGGTATAATCGTTTCTTAAAGCATCATTCCAGAAGGTCATCCAATGGGTGGCGTAATCGTCATTTCGGTTGAGCAATTCTTCCACCCAGGCAGCCCTTTTATTTGGTCGGGAATCTTCCAGAAAAGCCTTGTAGGTCTCCGGATCTGGTAGCAAGCCGATGATATCCAGATATATTCTTCTCAGGTATGTCTTATCATCTACCGGATCTTTCCATGTAATGTCCTGTTCCTGAAAATATTCATCCACCCAAATATCTATGGGCTGGTTCATACCTTTTCTTGGAGCGGGTACATTGGGTCTTCTTGGTTCCAGGGCAGCCACCCTGTATTCACTTACCTCACTGGCCGCATCTGGCCATGGTGCACCTCTTTCGACCCAAAAAGAAATCAAGGCAATTTCATCGGTTGAAAGCACCTTACCTTTGGAAGGCATGGCGTCTTCATGGTCCTTTGGCAGCTTGATCCTTCTTACCAGGTCGCTTTTACCAGGATTTCCGGGAACGATCACAGGACCGGATTCCCCTCCTTCAAAAACATATTCCCGCTCATCCAGCCTTAATTCTCCCTTGATCTTGGCATCACTGTGGCATTTGTAACAATTATGGGCAAAAACAGCCCTTACTTTTCCCACCAGCTCCACCTGCTTCTGTTCACTGAGCTCGCCTTCTTCTCCAAAAGCTACCAAATCAATATTAAGATCTTCGGGGGAATAGTCATCCTCATTCCAGGGAAATGTACTGGTAAGGTAGTCTTCCCCATGGGTAAGAGAAGCACCGAAGTGACCGGCCACGGATACCCCAACGGCTGAAATAAATAACACGGAACGAAATGCCTTAACTGCCTGCAGATTATTCCCGTTTTCGGATTTTCTCAAAAAATAAATGAGCAGTAAACCAAGGAATGCCGTGGTAATACCTGTCCACTGATGTACATCCAGGGTATTGCCCCCATAATCCTCCACTGTAGCCAGGACCCAGCCAAGTACAGCGGCAAGCACCGCTCCGGCTACCCCTGCCCATACCAGCAAATCAATACCCGGCCTCAGCTTGTGATTAAAATTTTTCAGCGTAAATAGTTCCAGAACAGCCGCAAACAACAATAAACTTACCGGAAAGTGAACTGCCAGCGGATGCAATCGTCCCAAAAATTTCCATAACCAGAAAGGTTCGCTTTCTACAGCCTGTTCCTGAAGTGCTGCAGCCAGCAATCCATCTCCCGGAATTGTGATTAGCAAAACAGCTGCTATCAGCCATATAATGGCCATAATTCTATGTTTCATGAAATTCATTTCTTTCTTACAAAACTTTTTATTTTCGCTTCAAATCAACTTTTCAGATCAGGAAAAGCGTAAAATGATGTTCTGCCCTCACCAACTGGAAATAAAGCATTACAATTATAATTAAATTGGTGGACAAAACTAGCCTGTACTATCCTGTCTATAACTCAAAATATAAATAAAACAACATTAAATAGCAAACTGTTTTATACCTGCTCTACAGCACAGTACAGGATTGGGTTTTGACAATGATGGCATAATTTGCTACTTTGTGGATCTATGGAAAGCCCGATTAAATGAAGTACCGGAACCTGATATTTGTATTGCCCCTTTTTGCCTTGGCCATTTATTGGGCATGGCCAAAGGACGACAAGATAAGTTACAACCGGGACATCCGTCCTATTGTCAATAATAAATGCATCTCCTGTCACGGTGGAGTCAAGCAATCCGGGGGGTTTTCAATGCTATTTGAATCTGAGGCAAAAATGCCCACAGAATCCGGTAAACCGGCCATTGTACCGGGAGATGCATCCGCATCCGAGATGGTAAAACGCTTGAGTCATCATGATCCGGAAATGCGCATGCCACTGGGTAAAGCACCTTTGTCCGATCAGGAAATTGAACTGATTAAAAAATGGATCAACCAGGGCGCAGTCTGGGAAAAACACTGGGCCTACATCCCTCCTGATGATGATATTACCCCTCCCACTATACCAAAAGGTATGGAAGCAAAAAATGGAATCGATCATTTTATATTCGGCAAGCTGGAAGAAATGGAACTTGCGCCCAATCCGGAAGCCTCCAAAGAAATCCTCCTGAGAAGACTCGCCCTGGATATTACCGGCATTCCTCCCAGTCTCGAAGACTATGAGGCATTTAAAAATGACAGCTCTCCCGAGGCCTATGAAACTGCGGTGGACCGTTTGCTCGATTCGCCCCACTTCGGGGAAAAATGGGCTTCCTTTTGGATGGACCTGGCCAGGTATGCTGACTCCAAAGGATATGAAAAAGACCTCCACAGGGAAATTTGGAAATACAGGGACTGGTTGATTGAGGCTTTTAACAAGGACATGCCCTACGATACTTTTACCATTGCTCAGATCGCCGGGGACCTATTGCCCCAAGCCAGGGAAAAGGACCTGCTTGCCACTGCTTTTCACAGAAATACCATGGCCAATGATGAAGGGGGCACCAATGATGAGGAATTCAGGGTTGCTGCCACTATGGAAAGGGTGGGCACTACTTTTGAAGTCTGGCAGGGCACCACCATGGCCTGTGTGCAATGCCACAGCCACCCTTATGATCCCATCCGGCATGAAGATTTTTATAAATCCATGGCCTTTTTTAATAATACGCAGGACAAGGACCTCTATAATGAACAACCCAAGGTTTTTACCTATGAACCTGCCGAAAAGGAAAAGGTCAAAAAGCTGCTTACCTGGGTAAATGAACAGCTGGAACCAGCAGATAAATTAGCCCATGTCTCTGATGAATTCCTGCATCAGCAAAAGCAGGAATTGCTTTATACCCTGGGGCACCGCAGGGTGGAAGCAGAGGAGTTTCAGGACAAAAGCCGCTTCATCGAATTGGTTGCCCACGATCAGGCTTCCATATGGCAGGTACAGGACAGTTCCTGGATCAAGTTTGAGCAGGTAGACCTGACGGAGGTGGAAGCCATTTCCCTGGGCTATGCCTCCCTTACAGGTGCCAGGGTAGAAATAAGACTGGATTCCATACTGGGCAGCAAAATAGGAGAGGGGACTTTTCAGGTAACTGGTCAGGGCTTCCCCGGTAACCGTCCCGCAAAATGGAATACGTTAAAAATACCCATTACCCCTGTAAAGGGTAAAAGAGATGTTTATTACTATTTTAAAAAAGACCGGATTTTTGCCCAGGATCTGGTAAGGGTGGATTGGCTGTATTACCATGAAAAGGCTCCCGCGAAAGACCAGTATCCTCAAGCCTTGCAACAAAAATTGGATGAGCTATTGGCTGTAAAAGTAGTTCAAACGCCGATCCTACGTGATTTGCCAGAAAATAAATCCAGGAAGACCCATGTCTTTGAGCGCGGAGATTGGAGATCTGCAGGTAAGGAAGTTCAGGCTGGTATTCCCGAAATCATGGGCAGCATTAACGAGCCAGACCCGGACAGGATGGATTTTGCCACCTGGCTGGTAAGTGAAGAAAACCCGTTAACGGCAAGAGTCATGGTAAACCGGATCTGGGAACAGCTATTTGGTTTTGGCATTGTGGAAAGTATGGAAGATTTTGGCAGCCAGGGCATAGCTCCTACCCATCCCGAGCTACTGGACTGGTTGGCGGTGACCTTCAGAGAGGACCACAACTGGTCCATGAAATCCCTCATCAAAATGATCGTGATGTCTGCAAGTTACCGTCAGAGTTCGGTCAGCAGCGATGTAAAATTAGCCAAGGACCCTTACAACAAATACCTTTCCAGGGGATCCCGGACCCGGCTCCCGGCGGAAACCATCCGGGATCAGGCACTGGCTATCAGCGGTTTGCTGAACAGGGAACTTTACGGCCCTAGCGTAATGCCTTATCAACCGGAAAATATCATCGGTTTCGGTGGAAGGTTCTGGTTTGAAAGCGAGGGCCAGGACAAATACCGGAGAGCGGTTTACACCTATTGGAAAAGAACACATCCCTACCCCTCCATGGTGACTTTCGACAGTCCATCCAGGGAAGTATGTACCTCCAGAAGAGTAAGGACAAACACTCCGTTGCAATCCCTCGTTTTATTGAATGACCCTGTATATGTAGAGGCTGCCAGTGCCTGGGCAAAGAGAATTTTGGAAGAAAGTGGGGAAGATATCAAAGCAGGTATTGAAAAAAACCTTCAGCTGGTTACAGCAAAACCTCCCGAGCAGGAAAAGGTGGAAGTCTTACACCAGCTTTATCAGGAGTCTTTGGCGTATTACGAGCAGGAAGGCAAAGACCTGGACGCAAACCCAAAATTGGCCGCCATGCGATTGGTGAGTAATGCCATGCTGAATTTAGATGAATTTATAACCAGAAGATAACATGAACATTTGGGAAGAAGCTTTTATCCGCAAGGCACAATACAACAGCAGGAGACATTTCTTAAAAAAATGTACGTCTGGACTGGGTGCATTGGCACTGGGATCCATAATGGGATGTGGGGAACAGCATCCCGAAGCTAAATCCGGAGCAGGCCTGGCAGGAAAAGGCCCCCATTTTGCCCCAAAAGCAAAAAGTGTCATTTTCCTGCACATGGCGGGAGGGCCATCTCATCTGGAGCTTTTTGACTTTAAACCGACCCTTCTGCAGCTGAATGGCAAAGATACCCCCAAATCCCTCATGGAAGGGAAGGAATTTGCCTTCCTGAAAGGAACTCCTAAACTACTTGGCCCTCAGGCTAACTTTGGCAGACACGGACAGTCTGGAACGTATGTATCAGATTACATGCCCGAATTTGCCCAAATGGTGGATGAGGTTAGTTTGCTGAAGGCCATGCATACCAATGAATTTAATCATGCCCCTGCACAGCTTTTCATGCATACCGGTAGCCCAAGACTTGGCAAACCTAGCATTGGCGCCTGGTCTGTGTATGGTTTGGGATCTGAAAATAAAGATTTGCCGGGTTATGTGGTATTGACTTCCGGTGGTGGTGCCATCAGTGCTGGAAAAAGTGCCTGGGGAAGTGGCTTTTTACCTACCGTTTATCAGGGGGTACAGTGCCGCTCGGAAGGCGATCCGGTACTTTTTTTATCCAATCCAAACTCCATAGATGCCCCTTTGCGCAAAAAATCCATAGCGGCCATCAACAAGATCAATGAAATGGAATACCAACAATCCGGGGATCCCGAAATACTCACCCGGATTTCCCAATATGAACTGGCATTCCGCATGCAGACCTCTGTACCGGAAACCATGAATATAAATGATGAGCCAGACTATATCCATCAGATGTATGGAACTTCTCCGGGAAAAGCCTCCTTTGCCAACAATTGCCTGCTGGCCAGAAGGTTGGTAGAAAAAGGCGTACGGTTCATTCAATTGTTTGATAACCGTTGGGACACCCATGGTGTGGGTGCCGGAAATGGTGTGGGAGATGGGATGCGCCGGTCCTGCAAAGCCATTGATCAACCCATTGCAGCCCTACTAAAGGATCTGAAACAAAGAGGTCTTTTGGAAGAAACCCTGGTGGTCTGGGGAGGGGAGTTTGGGCGTACCCCTATGATGGAAGCGCGAACAGGAGTAGGTTTTGACGGTAGGGACCATCACCTGGAAGCCTTTACCATGTGGATGGCAGGAGCTGGTATCAAAAAGGGAAAAGTGCATGGAGAGACAGATGAAATAGGCTATTATGGTATTGAAGGGAGAACCCACGTGCATGACCTGCAAGCCACCATTCTGGAAAGGCTGGGATTTGACCATGAGCAATTGACCTATGAATTCCAGGGCAGGAACTTCAGGCTGACCGATGTGCACGGAAATGTGATCAAAGAAATCCTCTCCTGATAACTCCTTTGGATTGAGGAAAAAGCTGGTTTAGAAAAAATTACCCTAAAAGGCGAGAACAGGTCTGCTACCCGCCTGCGCTTGTTCCTTCCCCTGCTTTGCAGGATTTGTCACCATCCGGAAAAGACCCTCTTCTGCAGTTGGAAGTGATTTGTCCGCCTCAGTTAATGCTTTTCCCTGACCGGAAATCAGCATGCCGTTGATCGCCATCAGCTCCCCTTCCTTGTCATCCATCAAGAAACTGAAATCGTTGCCCCCTACCCGTATGGAATAATTGACTTCACGGGTAGCTGCAATCAGTTCAATAGCGGAGTATTTTTGAACAGGTCGTTGGCGCTTCCTGAAGTCAGTCTCCGAGAGGTGTTTTCCGTCAGCCACATGACCAGCTTCCCAAAGCAATTCTCCCTTTGCATTGAATTTGCTCAGGTAAAAGCCGTTGTAATTCTGCGCTTTAAAGTGAAATGGATTTTTTCCAAAAGATTCTTCCCCTGAAAGCCCGCTGATATAAAAAGCTCCTGTTTGTTCATCAAGCGTAAAGCCAAAAAATGCACCTATCCTGTATGCCTTCCCGGAGGGAGCAGGACCAAAGGAAGCATAGCCCAGGTAATTGTAGTCCGTTGCCAGGACAAAATTGCGGTCATTGTCATCCACGTGAAAGGAGGGGCGTATGGATTGCTTTCCAGGGGTATAATTCAGCTCAAAATTCCTCATTAAATGACCATCATGGTCAAAACTGATTACCTCGCAATGGAGTGTATTTGAAAACAGATCTGCATCTTTCAGAACCATGTACTTTTCCTGACCTACCTGCCCGGCAAAAGTCCATAGCGGATTCCACCTGCTGTCGGGAATTTGGGGAAGTTCAACACTGACCTGATCAAAGAAAAGATCCCTGGTGCTGAAACGGTTGAGCAAAAAACTCATTTTCGGGGCCTTACCCATCCTGAATTTGTCCGGATCCTGATCTGCGGTCAAAAAATACAGATACGCTTTATCCGCAAATACGGCATGCAGCGATTCACCCATCAGTTTTTGCTGGTCTTCAAAAGCCAGGGTTCTGATCAACTTGCCTTTACGGATCTGGTGAATGAGTGCTGTTCCCGGTCCTTTTAAGGATGGACTTATGGCAAGCACAAAAATCTCCCCGCCATCTGCAGAAGCAATCAGATCAAATTTGGAATTCGCCGATGTTTTAGGAAGTTGAAGCTCCCAAAGTTTTTGCCCATTGTTGTGGTATTGCATCAGGGTAAACTGTCCCCTATCACCTGCAAAACCTTCCAGGCTTCCATTTTGATCAAGATCCACTATTTGCCGCTGCACAGCCATTTGGTTGACACTGCAAGCATTTTGTCTGGCATCCAACCAGGTACTGCTGATCAAAAGAAAAATCAAAGTAAAAATTACCACCGCCCTCATATGCTGTCTGTTGAAATAATAATATTTCAAATTACATAATAATTTATTTGAAATACAAATTTATAGGCATAAAAATGATTTACAAAATAAGGTGCTTTCTTCCTGATTGGGTAGTAGATTTTGTATTTGATGGAGAAAATAAAAAGCAATCAGGTCTTACCTTGGTTTTTATAGGAGAAGTAAATAAAAATATGATTTTTTTTATTTATTTTTAATCAGTGCCATAATCAAACTCGAATTGCATGTAATCCTGAAAATCGCTTTAACAAACCAGGTTTAATGTCAGAAATAAGATTGAAAAAAAACTTGCGGCTTTTTGATGTGTACGCCATCAGCACAGGCGCCATGTTCAGTTCAGGCTTTTTCTTATTGCCAGGACTTGCTGCGGCCATGACTGGTCCTTCGGTAGTATTGGCCTATCTGGTAGCTGGCTTCATGATGTACCCCACCATGCTCAGTGTAGCTGAATTGGCCACAGCAATGCCGAGGGCCGGAGGGGCGTATTATTTTATAGACCGGAGTTTGGGTCCCTTATTCGGAACCATAGGTGGCATTGGATCCTGGTTTGCCCTGATATTCAAAAGTGCATTCGCACTCATTGGTATGGGAGCATATATTGCGCTATTCATTGATGTGCCTATCACGCCCGTGGCCATTGGTCTTACCCTCACTTTTGGGTTCACCAACATCATCGGCTCCAAAGAAGCGGGTTGGTTGCAAAAAGTATTGGTTGCTACCCTGGTATTGATCTTAACTTTTTATGCCATTCAGGGTTTGACAAGTGTTTTTCAATATGATTTTTTCACCCATTTGAGGGAAGAGTATGATGTGTTATTCCTGAATGGAACCACTGGATTTTTTGGTTCCATCGGCCTGGTTTTTGTTTCCTATGCAGGTTTGACCAAAGTCGCCAGTGTGGCGGAAGAAGTCAGGGATCCTGACAGAAACATTCCTCTGGCCATGATCTATTCGCTGGCAACGGCCACCATTATCTATGTAATCGGTGTTTTTATCATGGTATCATTACTGGAAAAGGAGGTTTTCTTTTCTGATCTGACACCTGTGGCGACAGCAGGGGAGCTGTTTATGAACTGGTTACCCGGCAAGACAGGCCTGATCCTCGTAGTCACTGCAGCCATCGCAGCATTTGCTTCTACTGCAAATGCAGGAATCATGTCTGCTGCCAGGTACCCTCTTGGAATGGCCAGAGACAAGTTGATTCCAGCCTATTTCGGAAAACTGGGAAAATTCCAAACCCCATTTTATGCAACAGTGGCCACTACAGGACTGATGGTTTTTTTGTTGCTAATGTTTAATGTAGAATCCGTCGCCAAAATTGCGAGCACCTTTCAACTCATGCTTTTTGGGTTATTGAATATTTGTGTGATCGTTATGCGTGAGAGCGAATTGAAAGGTTATGACCCCGGATTCAGGTCACCCTATTATCCCTGGGTACAGATCACCGGCCTTTTGTTTTCCTTGTTTTTGATAATTGAAATGGGTTTCTTATCGCTCATTTTTACATTTTTAATCATCGGTGCCAGCATTTTTTGGTACTTCAGCTATGCCAAAGATAAGGTCAAAAGGGAAGGCGCCATGTTTCATGTCTACAGCAAACTGGGGCAAAGAAGGTATGATGGCCTTGAAATGGAGCTTTGGAACATGATGAAGGAGAGAGGCCTGAGAGCAGAAGATCCCTACGAAAGGGTTATCAGCCGGGCCCTGATCCTGGATGCAGGGGCAGAGGAATACGACTACGGGCAATTGTTGGAAAAAGTGTCAGAGCACTTTACCAGGAGGACTGGCCTTAAAAAGAAAAGTTTGATGAAGGCTTTTCAGGATGAAAAAGAAGAGGGATTGATTGCCATCGGAAAAACCACTGCTTTAAAGCATATTCGCTTTGAGGAAGACATTGATTCAGAGGTGGCCATTGCCCGTTTCAAAGAGGGGATTCCGGTTAAGTTCGGGTATTTTGAGTTGTTCAAGGCAAAAAAGAGAAACTGGCACAAAAAATTACATGCTGTGATTTTTTTAATCAGTTCCAAGAAACATTCCGGCCAACATCTGAGAATGCTGGCCCATCTGGCAGAAATCCTGGACAATGAAAACTTTCCCAAAAGATGGCTGGACGCTGAGGATGAAAACGCACTGCGGCAAATCCTGCTTAGGGATGAACGCTTTATCAACATCCTACTTGAGGAGAGTAAGCCCTCAGGCGTGCTGATCGGAAAGATGATTCAGGAATTACGTCTACCGCAGAAATCTCTGATTACAGTCATCAAAAGACAAGGTAAGATCATTTTTCCACATGGCAATTCGGTATTAAAAGCAAAAGATGAATTGTCAATCATAGGAGAAAAGCAGGAAATTGATGAAATTCGCAGCCAATACCAGGATGCTTCCTTTTCAACTGAAGAGAAAGCACCTGGATAAGCCTCTTTTTTCCATCTGCAGCTCAGCTTTAATGATTCATGTGAAAGACAAATCCAGCAATAACTGGCTGATTTTAGGCATTTTGTTGGTGTCTTTTAATCTCCGCCCCTCCATTACCGCCGTAGGTCCCCTGATACCATTTATCAGGGAGGACATGAACCTGTCCAACGGACTGGCCGGCTTCCTTACTACATTGCCCCTATTGACTTTCGCCACTTTTTCTCTTTTTTCAGCGGCTATAGGCAATCGTTTGGGAAAGGCAAAAGCCATTTTTGTAGGTTTGCTGGTATTAGGAACGGGTTCTATACTTCGTGTATCTGCCGGGCCTTTTGCACTTTACCTGGGCACTGCCCTTACCGGTATAGGCATTGTTATCTGCAATGTACTGCTGATTCCGTTGGTGAAATCCAGGATGCCTTCCAAAACCGGAAAAGTGATGGGTATGTTCAGTACCGGTATGTCCTTAATGGCAGCTATTGCAACGGCCCTCAGCGTTCCCCTGGCCGTAAATTTAGGTTGGAGAGGATCACTATTGTTTTGGACCATATTTCTTTTTTTGGCCCTGCTTGTCTGGTGGCCACAATTAAAATTAAACCCCAAACCCTCAGGTCAAAACCAGGAATCGGGAAAATCTGTATGGCGCTCCATTTTGGCCTGGCAGGTGAGTTTGTTTATGGGAGTGCAGTCGCTGCTCTTCTTTACCCTCATCACCTGGCTTCCCGACATGATGATCGATAGAGGGCTAAGCGCTGCACAGGCAGGCCTGATAGCTTCCATGATGCAGATGGTTGGACTGATAGGTACCTTCCTTTCTCCGGTCATTGCCACCAAATTCAGCCAGCAATCCGGAATGGCAGTGGCGATTGGTGTCATTTATATTTTAGGTTTCAGCAGTCTCTTCTCTTATGAGATATGGTTGAATGTAATGGGAATAGGTATGGTTGGATTGGGCATGGGAGCCAGCCTCAGCCTGGCCTATACCCTTATTGCCTTGCGGACCAGGAATGACCTTTACACGTCAGGTCTTTCAGGAATGGCACAATCTTCTGGATATTTTTTGGCAGCATTTGGTCCCATGCTGTTTGGCATTGCCTTTGACCTATGGCAAGATTGGAACCTCTTGATTTACCTGATGCTGGGTGCTTCTTTCTTTTTTATGTTCTTTGGGTACTTTGCAGGTAAAAACCGAACCATCTGATCTCTTACAAGTATTTACAGATTATGGCCATAAATCTCGAGGATTAATTAATTTTGTGAAGTCTAACAGATCCTAAGATACATGCAGGAATTCTTTGCGTCCTTTGGCATTTCGCAGCCTATTTTCGATTATCTGCTCATGCCTTTATTTATATTTTTAGCCAGGGTAGTAGATGTATCCATCAATACCCTGAGAATCATGTTCGTCCTGAACGGCAAAAAGACGGTGGCTCCCGTTCTGGGTTTCTTTGAAGCTCTGATCTGGCTGCTCGCCATCGGGCAGATTTTTCAAAACATTAACAACCCCATGTCTTATGTTGCCTATGCAGGAGGGTATGCCATGGGAACTTATGTGGGCATGGTGATAGAGGAAAGGCTCGCCTTAGGGAGGGTACTCGTCAGGATAATTACTCCGGAGCCTTTGCCCGAGTTGGTGGAATACATGAAAGATAAAGAATACCGTTTTACCTCTGTCGGCGCTGAGGGCAGATATGGCAAAGTGATTTTGATGTTTACTGTTATCAAAAGAGAGTTTTTGCCTGGTTTCATTGGTAAACTGAAAGAGAGCAATGAAAAGGCATTCTACACCATTGAGAGTGTGAAAAGAATTTCTGAAGATGATTTGAATGTTATGGAAGATCGGCCCAGATTCACCACCCGGCTCCGAAATCTCATTAGAAAATAAGGCTCAATTTTTCTCGCTGATTTCCAATTCTCCCAGGTTATTCATGTTTCTGAGGATCCATTTTTGCCTTCCCCTGATATAGCTGGTAGGTTGATCCGGGCGCCATCGCAAAGGGTTGGGCAAAACGGCTGCTATCAATGCCGCTTCCTGCCTGCTGAGATCTGCTGCTGCCTTACCAAAATAAAATTGAGCTGCTGCTTCAGCTCCATAAATGCCATCGCCCATTTCAATGACATTCAGGTAAACCTCCATAATCCTTTCCTTAGACCAGAAAAATTCTATCAGAAAAGTAAAATAGGCCTCCAGCCCTTTCCTTAGCCAATTCCGCTGAGGCCATAAAAAGACATTTTTTGCCGTTTGATTGCTAATGGTACTTCCCCCCTTAATCCTTTTACCAGCACGGTTTCCCTCAAAAGCCTTTTCTATGGCCTCCCAGTCAAAACCCTGATGTTCCAAAAATTTTTGGTCTTCGGCTGCAATTACCGCCCGATACAAATGGGGTGAGACCTCATCAAGGTTGACCCAGTCCTTTTTAAACCGAAAATCCCTATTTTCATCGAAGCCCTGCTCTATTGCCCGCAAGCCCATTAAAGGGGTAAATAAAACAGGAATACTGCCGTAGAAAATTACAGTAAGGATAGAGAAAAGACAAAGTCCAAACAGAATATAAAAGACCCAATGAAATATTTTTTTTACCTGTTTTTTCACAAAGACGATAGCATTAGTTATTTTATTCCACCATGTAATGTTTACAAAGTTACAGATATGCCTGATCCAAATTTTCAATCCCCACCAATAAATTTCACCGGATAGGTATTGGAAGGCATATATAAAACCGGTTTTCTGGAAAGCCCATGGCAATCAGATACAAATGTGAATGCCAGAACTTTTCCCACTTTAACCCTACCGAAATAAATTCTCTGGGACAATGCAAGCAGTTTATAATTAATAGTAGCCAAAATTCAGGCCTATGGCAAGTTTCTGTTTCATCTCAATCCTATTCTTCCCTGAACTATCCCTGAAGGTGGTATTTTCATTCTTAAAAAAACCCATCACCCTGTCTGTAAAAGACAGGGGATGGGTGTTGGTCAAACATAGGGGTTTGAATACCGTTTGGATCAAGAAACAGGTTCACCGATCGATCAATTATCAAAAAGATGGGCCTACCGGGGCAACTGATCATTCTTCCATCCCAAAACTGCTTAAATCAAAAACTTCGTCTTCCAGATAATGGGGATAGATCTTCTGATGAATTTTTTTCACCTCTGCTGTGATCACCTTCCTGAATTCGTCAATATTGGTACCATTGCCCGCAGACATAAAAACAGGTTTTATAGCAGATTTCCTGGTATAGCTTTCCTCAAGTTTTCCAAAATCAATAAAGTTTGCACTTTCTACCTCAAGTTCAGACATCAGCATCAATTCAGCCTCTGAAGGCATTTTAGGTGCGATATCTATTTTATTAAAGACCATAATCACAGGTTTATCTCCGGCTCCCATTTCATTCAATGTCTGGTTAACTACCGAAATCTGATCCTGGTACCCGGGATGGGAAAGGTCTACTACATGAACCAAAAGATCTGCCTCCTTGATCTCTGCAAGCGTTGATTTAAAAGATTCAATGAGATGGGTAGGAAGTTTACGGATAAATCCTACCGTATCGGATATCAGAAATGGAATATTTTCCAAAACAACCTTCCTTACGGTAGCATCTACGGTGGCAAATAATTTATTTTCGGCCAGGATATCTGCTTTGGTCAACAGGTTCATGAGCGTACTTTTTCCGACATTGGTATATCCCACCAGTGCTACCCTAACGATCCCTTTTCTACCCTTTCTTTGGGTATTTCCCTGTTTTTCAATTTTCTTGAGTTTCCCTTTGAGCAGGTCAATTTTTTGCCGTATATCCCTTTTATCGGTTTCGATCTCCTTTTCACCGGCTCCACCCCGGGTTGCCGTTCCACCTCTTTGTCTTTCCAGGTGCGTCCACATACGGGTCAGCCTTGGCAGCAGGTATTGGTACCGGGCCAGTTCTACCTGGGTCTTTGCCTGGGCGGTTTGGGCCCTGCTCAGAAAGATATCCAGGATAAGCATGGACCTGTCGTACACTTTTATTTTGAGCTCATTTTCAAGAATTTTAACCTGAGACGGGCTCAAATCTTCATCAAAAATAGCCATGTCCACGGCAAAATATTCAATATAGGATTTGATCTCTTCCAGTTTTCCGGAACCAACAAAAGTCCTTGCATCCGGTTTTTCCATTTTCTGGGTAAAACGATGTATGGCTTTCGCCCCCAGGGTATCTGTAAGGAAGGCCAGTTCATCCAAATGTTCCTGCACCAATACATCTGACTCATGCTGGTGAATCAGCGCTACCAAAACTGCCGTTTCCTGTTTGGGCGCCGTATCTGTTAATTTTGCAAGTTTTCTACTGTATTTACTCATTCAATGTGATTCATCTTACTTTTAATCCTTTACCAGAAGGATAATAACGTAAAAGCCCAAAAATAGATTCAAATTCAAAATCATTGGTAAAGTCAATGATGCCGTTTGTTTTCCTTCCATAAGTGATCCATAACTTCAAGGCGATACATCTTGTTAAAATTCGTTTGAAATTGATATATTTTCATTACTTATTTGCCAAATTGCAATGTTTTTAGACATCATAATCAGTAAACATGGAAATCAGGGAAACGCCAATCAGCGATGTATATGAAATCTACCCAAAAATTTTTAAAGATCCAAGGGGGTATTTTTTGGAAAGCTACAGGGAGGACCTGTTTGAAGCGCATGGCATGAACACCAAATGGGTACAGGATAACCAATCTTATTCCACGGCAGGGATCGTCAGGGGATTGCACTTCCAAAGCGGCCACCATGCCCAGGCCAAGTTGGTGCGTGTGATTTCGGGAAAAGTATTGGATGTGTGTGTAGATTTACGCAAAAATTCCCCTACTTTCGGAAAGGCCCATACTGTGGTTTTGGATGAATCGTTACAAAACATGCTCTATGTGCCCACTGGTTTTGCCCATGGTTTTGCGGTTTGGGACGACGCCGTCTTTACATACAAGTGCTCCAACCTCTACCATAAAGAGAGCGAAGGTGGAATCATTTGGAATGATAAACAGTTAAACATAGATTGGGGAGTGGATGATCCGCTTCTGTCAGAAAAGGATCAAAACTGGCCCGATCTGAAAAAATTTCAAGAAATAAGCAGAGGAGGACTTTAATGTCTATATTCGATATATTCAACAAATTTCAAAAATCTGCCGATGGCCAAAAGCTGGATCTTACCTGGATGCAGGCTGACATGCACAGCCACCTGATACCAGGAATTGATGACGGGGCTCAAACCATGGATGAATCGCTGGTTTTGATCGGGAGGCTGGCCTCTTTTGGATTAAAAAAGCTTATCATTACTCCTCATATCATGAGCGAGTTTTTCAGAAACACCCCTGAAATCATCACAGATGGGCTGAATGATCTAAAAAAAGCTACCGCGTCTGCCGGAATCAACATTGAACTGGAAGCAGCAGCGGAATATTACCTGGATGAAATTTTTTTTGAGAAGGTAGAAAAAAACGAGCACCTTCTCTCCTTCGGGGAAAATAAAATGTTGCTCCTTGAAACAGGCTTTATGAGTAAGCCCCACATATTACTGGAGACATTTTTCCGGCTCGAAATGGCAGGGTACCAACCGGTATTTGCCCATCCCGAGAGGTATATCTATTTACATCAGGAAAAAGACACACTGGAGGCTTTGGCAGATCGGAACATCCCTTTTCAATTAAATTTGCTTTCCCTGACCGGTTATTATTCCAAAGGTGTAAAGAAATTTGCTGAAAAGATCATCGATATGGGCCTGGTCAAATTGGTGGGTACAGATTGCCACAATGAAAAGTACCTGGATGCGTTGGAAAAATTACCCGGTGAAAAATATTTCGAAAAATTAAAGGACTTGGACCTTTGGAACAAAAACCTGTAAACCCAAGCCCGGAACCTGATGAACCAGTGAAAAAAATATTAATCACCGGCATTACGGGGCTTTTGGGAAGTTATCTGGCCAAAAAATTAGCCGGAGAAGCACAGTTATCGGGAATAAAAAGACCCGGTAGCTCCACCCATTTATTGGGTGGGCTTGCGGAAAACATTAATTGGTACGAAGGTGAAATCACAGACGTGGAAATGTTGGCAGAAGCCTGTAGCAAGCAGGATCTGGTAATCCATTCTGCCGGATTGGTATCCTTTGACGATTCAAAAAAAGAGGCTTTGCTCAAAACCAACACCTATGCTACGGCCTGTCTGGTTAATGCATTGTTAACGCTGAAAAAACCAAAATTGGTATTTATCAGTTCGGTCGCAGCATTGGGCAGGGAGGGTAACGGCTCCCCCATAAACGAAGAAAAAAAATGGGTCAATTCTGAAAAGAATACACCCTATGGCATATCGAAGCACCTTGCTGAGCTTGAGGTATGGAGAGGCGCTCAGGAAGGATTGCAGGTTATGGTTTTTAACCCTTCAGTTTTGTTGGGGAAAGTTAAAGATGAAAGAAGCAGCAGTCAGATATACCGCTATGTCCTGGATGAAAACAGGTATTTCCCCCTGGGAAATGTAAACTATATTGACATCAGAGATGCAGTGAATATCATGGTTCAGCTGATAGATAAGGGAGAATGGAATGAACGCTATATCATCAGCAAAGAGAGTCTTTCTTATGAGACCTTTTTCAGGGAGATGGCCGCTGTATTCGGAAAAAAAGCACCCCAAAAGCCTCTCAGCAATTGGCTTTCCAGTTTGGTGGTCAGCTGGGCCAGCTTTCAGAACAGATTTAGCAAAAACAAAATCCCTATCAGCCGTCAAACCATACGGGCAGCTCAATCCAGGATAGTCTATGACAATGGTAAAATAAAAAACATTACTGGTTTTTCCTTTACCCCGTTAAGAGACACCTTACAATGGGCGATGGATAAAACCTGAATTAAAATTTCTATTAATGGATAATAAATTAAAGCGGGGAATATTACCGGCATTGAAAATATTTGGTATCTTAAGCAATAAATTTATATCAAACCTATGACAGGAGATTTTGACAATCATTCGGATCAGGAAAAAGAATTGGTACAAAGGTTTGAAAATTCGCTTAAATCAAACCTGGAAATTTTCTTCGGGGAAGAGGAATTGGAAGATATAGTCAGGTATTACCATGACCATTTACAGTACAAAAAGGCTTTCAAAACCTGTGAATTGGCACTCCAAAAATTCCCTTTTTCCATGGAAATCAAATTATTGATGGCTCAATCGCTTTTGTTCATGGATGAAGTGGAAGATAGCCTGGACATGCTTGAAAACCTGAACAACCTCTCTCCAAACAATGAAGAGATCGTTTTAACCATGGCCAATGCGCTATCACTTCTGGATCAAAGTGGGGAAGCCATTATATTACTCAATGGTTTTTTACCCCTGGCAGAGGACAAGGCAGAGGTGTATTACTTATTGGGCAACTTTTATCGCATAGAGAAAAAAGACAGCGAGGCAATTTCCTGTTTTAAAGAAGCCGTTAAATTAAAAATCAATCATGAAGATGCCTTGTTTCAGCTGGCCATGATGACGGAGGAGGAAGGCTCTTTTGATGAAATTTTAAA
Organism: Cyclobacterium sp.; assembly: GCF_014762705.1. Taxonomy (GTDB): domain Bacteria; phylum Bacteroidota; class Bacteroidia; order Cytophagales; family Cyclobacteriaceae; genus Cyclobacterium. The sequence goes on from NZ_JABURL010000015.1 coordinate 36,449, forward strand.
ATTTTACCAGGAATTTATAGATCAGGATCCTTATAACGCCAATGCCTGGTATAATTTGGGAGTGGTTTATAACAGACTGGGCAAATTTGAAGCAGCTATTGAAGCCTACGATTATGCCCTTTTGATAGATGATGCTTTTGCTTCGGCTTATTTCAATTTGGGAAATGCCCTGATGAATACCAACCAGTATGAAAAAGCATTGGAGGCCTATCAGAATACCATCAATTGTGAAGGGAGCAATGCAGAGAATTGCTGTTACCTGGCTGCATCCTATGAAAAACTTGACCAAATTGACATGGCTTTCAAGTATTTCAAAAAATCAGCCAAACTGGACCCCGAGTATGATGATGCCTGGTTTGGCCTGGGAATGTGCATGATCAAAAAGAAAAAGTATTTCGAAGCGATCCATTATTTTAAAAAAGCCCTGAAACTGACTTCCGAAAACGCCAACTATTGGGTAGGGCTTGCAGGCGCTGAGTACCAGCTGGGCAATCTTCAGGCCAGTTCGGAAGCTTATGAAGAGGCCATCAACCTGGAACCAGGGATAATCGAAACCTATATCAATCTCTCCCTGATCTATTTTGACCAGAACCGGTTTGAAGAAGCAGAAGACGTGATCAAAGAAGGTATGGAGGAGTTACCAGAAGAAGCAGAACTGTATTACCGCCTGGTGGTTTACCTGATTAAGACCGGTAAATACAAAGAAGCCTTTTCAATTTTGGAAAATGCATTAACTTTGGACTTTGAAAAACACATTTTGCTTTTCGATCTGATGCCTGAACTGGAACAACAGAAAGCAATTTACAAAATTATCAATCAGTATAGAGAAGATTTTAAAGGATAAAATTCCTATTAATCTATTTTACCAAAATTTTATTGAATGAATTACATGCTTAATAGCATCCCTTCGAGGACAGCCAAGCCCAGAAATTCCGGATTTACAATGGCCATGGATAAAGGATTGAGTCTGCGGGAAGTGGAGGATTTTATTGAAACCAGCGGAGATTTTATAGACATTGTCAAATTAGGATGGGCAACCTCATTTGTCACCAAGAAACTCAAGGAAAAAATTGAAATCTACCGGGCGGCAGGTATTCCTGTTTATTTTGGGGGCACTCTTTTTGAAGCTTTTGTCATTCGCAATCAGTTTGAAGACTATATTAACTTGTTGAATGAGTATCAACTTACTTTTGCAGAAGTATCCGATGGATCGATTACTTTGGATCACGATATTAAATGTAAATATATAGAGACTTTAGCCAAGGAGGTTACAGTCCTCTCCGAAGTAGGATCAAAAGATGCTGCTAAAATTATTCCTCCTTATAAATGGATCGATCAAATGCAAAAGGAACTTAATGCAGGTGCCTGGAAAGTGATCGGTGAGTCCAGGGAAGGGGGGACAGTCGGTCTCTTCAGGGATTCCGGGGAAGTAAGACAAGGTTTAGTAGAAGAAATTCTTACCCAGGTGCCAGAAGAAAAGATCATTTGGGAGGCCCCTCAAAAAGAACAGCAAGTTTGGTTTATCAAATTATTGGGATCAAATGTCAATTTGGGAAACATTGCGCCAAATGAAATCATACCCCTTGAAACCCTGAGGCTGGGACTCCGGGGAGATACTTTTGATTTCTTCCTGAACAAATAAATTAAACTGATTTTATCCTGTAAATAATAGGCCAGGTAATGAATAGGATAGGTGAGAGGATTATTTTATTCCTTAAGGGAATGGGCATGGGAAGTGCGGATATCGTGCCGGGGGTTTCCGGGGGTTCTATTGCTTTGGTTACCAAAATTTATGAAGAGTTACTGGAAAGCATCAATTCTTTCGACCTTGCGGCACTAAAGTTGTTAATTCAGTTTAATATTCTAGGATTCTGGAAAAAAATCAACGGCAGCTTCTTATTCCCCCTGGTTCTGGGAATATTTACCAGCATTTTCGCTTTTTCAAAAGCCATTACTTTTCTGATAGAACATTTTCCTATTCCCCTTTGGTCCTTTTTCTGTGGACTGATTCTGATCAGTGCCATCATCATACTCAGGGATATCAAGCGCTGGAGCCTTATGGCGATATTCATGTTTCCTGTTGGGATAGTCCTTGCGTATTTCATTACAGAACTACCAATGGTCTCCCTGCCTAATAATATTTGGCTGACGTTCATATCGGGTGCCATTGCTATTTGCGCCATGATCTTGCCGGGTATTTCGGGAAGTTTTTTGCTGCTAATTTTAGGCAAGTACGAATATATCCTGATGGCGGTCAATGACCGTAATTTTCTGGTTTTGGGCATCTTTGCTCTGGGATGTGTCACCGGCCTTTTGCTTTTCAGCAGGGTCATTTCCTGGTTTTTAAAAAACTTTCATGGGCTGACCCTTTCATTTTTGTCCGGCTTTATGATTGGCTCCATCAATAAAATCTGGCCTTGGAAAAAAGTACTTACTTACCGAATTTCGAGTATGGGTATTCAAAAGCCGTTATTGACAGAAAACATTCTTCCCCATATTTACCTTGCTGAAACCGGGGAAGAACCAGCCTTTTTAGTTGCCATACTTGCTTTTCTGATCGGGGTCGTATTGGTAGTGGGAATAGAAAGACTGGCTCAAAGCTTAAGTAAAGAATGAAAAAATTTGGTTTGATTGGATTTCCCCTGACACATTCCTTTTCTAAAAAATACTTTACAGATAAATTCGAACGGGAAGGCAAATCTGATTGTCAATATGAACTGTATGAAATCCCCAACATACAGTCATTCCCTGCGATATTGGTGAAGGAACCAACCCTCATTGGCCTGAATGTGACCATCCCTTACAAGGAACAGGTGATTCCCTTCCTCGATAGATTGAGTCCCGCATGTAAAGCCATTGGGGCAGTTAATTGTATCAAAATTTCAGCTGAAGAGCTGGTAGGATTCAATACCGATTATTTTGGTTTTAAAACCTCACTGGTAAATTGGCTGGGACCGAATAGGCCTGCAGCCTTGATACTTGGGACAGGCGGTGCATCAAAAGCCGTAGCACAGGCTTTAAAAGACCTGAACATACCTTTCATGAAGGTATCCAGGGATACCCCACAGGGTTCAAATAATATTCTTTCCTATAAAAAGCTACGGGAACGCCCAGAGCTGATGAAAGAATTTCCTTTGCTTATCAATACTACGCCTTTGGGTACTTTTCCTAAAACAGAGGAAATGGCCGATATACCTCTTGAATCCATCAACCAGAACCATTGGGTATATGACCTGGTATATAACCCAACAACAACAGTCTTCATGCGGGAAGCTGAGAAGAGAGGGGCAAAAACTAAAAATGGATTAGAGATGCTTCATCTACAGGCCGAGGCTGCCTGGGAAATATGGAATGAATAGCTTATCACCTTTTTTGAGATTTGGTTTCCTTCAAAAATATACCTGTGTGAGGTTAAAGGTAAATTACAGGGATTAAACAAGTTAGCTTTTAAAAAAAAAAGAACTTCCTTGTTCACCACTTTTATTTAGGGGATTTCATTAAGCATTATGGATTAAAATAATTATTATTAAGCCTCATTCAACATCAATCAGATTTTATGGTGAAGAAAGCAGCTACTCCTTCCAGAAAAATTTTTGTTCTTGACACTTCTGTCATCCTGTACGATCACCAGTCCATCATGAACTTTGCAGAGCATGATGTGGTCATTCCAATTACCGTACTTGAGGAACTGGATCAGTTTAAGAAAGGTAACGACACCAAAAATTTTGAAGCCAGGGGCTTTATCCGACTTTTGGACAAATTGTCAAAAGACCAAATGATCCAGCACTGGACAGCCCTCAACGGAAAAAACAAAGGGTCCTTTAAAGTGATGATGAACCCTGAGAATGCCCTGAATGCCAACGAGATTTTTGGAGAGGAAAAGAATGACCACAAAATATTGAATGCGGCTCTAAGCCTGAAGCAAACAGAAAAAGACAGAAAAGTGATTTTGGTCAGTAAGGATATCAATCTCAGGCTAAAAGCGAAATCACTTGACATTCTGGCGGAGGATTACGAAACCGGAAAAATCAAAAACATCTCAGAAATAGAAAACACAGGCAAGGAGACGTTGGAAAACATCAATCCGGAAACGATCAATGACCTGTACGAACACAGCACCCTGGAGGCAAAAGCTATCTTTGGACGAAGTAAAAAAAATATTCCCCAAAACAACACTTTTTTCATTTTGAAAGGTGTTTCAAATAGTGCCTCCATTTTGGCTTTCTTCCAGGCATCAGACAACAGTTTCCACAAAATTTCCAAATCCAAAGCCTACAATATCAATCCAAAAAATGCTGAGCAGGCTTTTGCCCTGCATGCCATTTTGGATCCGAATATCAAGCTGGTAAGCATTCAGGGAGTAGCGGGAACAGGCAAAACGCTTTTGGCACTGGCCGGTGCATTGGAGCAACGCAGTAATTTTAAACAAATATTTCTTGCCCGGCCCATTGTTCCGCTCAGCAACAAAGACATAGGGTATTTGCCAGGCGACATCAAGTCCAAGCTTAATCCTTATATGGAGCCACTATGGGATAACCTGAAGTTCATTCAAAATCAGTATAAAGAAAGTGACAAGGAATATCAGCGAATAACAGAAATGGTCAACCAGGAAAAATTGGTCATTCAACCCCTGGCCTATATTCGTGGCCGGTCGCTATCCAATATTTTCTTCATCGTAGATGAGGCCCAAAACCTTACCCCACATGAGGTAAAAACCATCATCAGCAGGGCTGGTGAAAACACCAAAATTATTTTTACAGGAGATGTCTTTCAAATAGACACACCTTATCTGGACAGCCAGAGCAACGGGCTTTCTTACCTCATTGACAGGGTCAGAAAGCATCCCCTTTATGCCCATATAAAATTGGAAAAAGGGGAACGTTCCGAACTGGCAAATCTGGCAAACGACTTATTGTAAAACAGTGTGGTATTAACTTTCCGTAATGGTATTGAGTTTTGCCAAAAAGCTATTGTAGTATTGTCTACCAACCTGCACCACGTCACCTGTTTTGAGGTTAATTTCTTTGGTATTGAAACTTTCTATCTGGCCCAGCTGCACAATATAAGATTTTTGTACCCTAAGGAACAGGTTAGCAGGTAATTTTTCCTCCATGTCCTTCATGGATTTGCGAATGGTAAAATTCCTGTTTTTGGTAAATATGGTTACCATGTTGCCATTGGCCTCAACATAATAAATATCTCCGTAATCCACCCGCTCAAAGCTATTGTCCGCTTTGATATAAACCGCATCCACTACCAGGTAGGGGCTTTCTACAAGCTTGGTGCTCACACCCTCCGACAAAGCCGGTCTGGTTCTTTGGTTGTAAAGTACGATCTCCACCATGGCATGGATATCGTTGCTGTTAAAGGGTTTTACAATAAAACCGGCCGGATGTGTTCGTTTTGCCCTTTCTATTATGGCAGGGTCACTGTAGGAAGTAACATAAACAATGGGTGCATCCACCATCTGTTGAATAATCTCCCCTAGTTCGATACCATCTTTATCGCCTTTCAGTTTGATATCCATAAATACCATGTCTGGCCGGTATTTCTTGACCACTTTGATAGCCTGGTTAGCAGAATTGGCAATATCGATGTTTACATAACCTAAAAGTTGTAAAATTTCCTCGATGTTTTCTGAAATATTAATGTCATCTTCTACTATCAGTATCCTTTCTTCTTTCATGGTTTAATTATTTAAGGGAAAAATTTAAATAAAAGCTGTTTCGACTAATTTACAAATTAAAATACAAACTAAAGCAAAAAACTACCAGCAAACTGCATTAATATTGGTTGATCTCTAAAACTTTTGCTATAAACTCATCAAATCTTTAAACCTGGCTGCCTGTCTTCTGCTCACTTCAATTCTTTCACCACCTTTTAAAGTAACGACCAGGCCTCCATTAAACCATGGTTCTATGGTCTCTACCCAACTCAGGTTGATGATGTGTTTCCTGCTGGCCCTGAAAAAAGATTTCTCATCCAATCGCTCATCCAGGGCATTAAGGGATTTATGTATCATAGGCTTGTTGTTTTCGAAGTATACCTTGATATAATTACCGTCTGATTCAAAAAGCCTCACATTGGAAAGCTTCACAAACCAACACTTGTCGCCATCTTTGACAAACACCTGATCATTCAGTGAAAGTTTGGATTTGGGGGTATCTTCGGAAGTCTCTTCCTCCTTCTTGAGTTCTTCCAGCTTTTTTTCCAGCTTTTTAAGCGTCTCGGTTAACCTTTCAGGTTCAATGGGCTTCAGCAGGTAATCAAGCGCATTGACTTGAAAAGCCTGTAATGCAAACTCGTCATAGGCAGTGATAAAAACAACAAGAGGCACATGATCCAACTCCTCAAGCAGGTCAAAACCTGTTTTTTCAGGCATTTGAATATCCAGAAAAAGTACATCCGGTTGCAATGACTCTATCTTTTCCTTTGCATCATCCACGTTGGCAGCCTCTCCCAAAACCTCAATATTCTGATTTTGATTCAAGAGGTTAATGAGTTCCTTCCTGGCCAATCTTTCATCATCTACTACTAATACACGCATATTTCTTTTAATTTTAGTCTAAATTAAGGCTTTGTTTTGGAATTTTTAATTCTGTCACCACAAATTCGTCTCCATAGTTGAAAATTTTAAAGCTGGCCCGGTTTCCATAAATCAATTTTAATCGCTGTATGGTGTTGGAAATCCCATGACCTTCGCCCTTTTTTTTTGTGTTGCCGTCCTGCTTGAGGTGCCCACTATTCCGAACCCAAATATACAAATCGTCCAGTAAGCCAATCGTACATTTGATTTCAATCAAGCCCCCCCTGATCAAATTAGAAATACCATGTTTGATCCCATTTTCTACAATTGTCTGCAACATCATGGGGGGTATCCTGTATTGCTGAGCTTCTTTCTCGATATCATAGATCACCTTCAGCCGCTCCTCAAATCTTATAGATTCCAAATTCAGGTAATCCTTAACGGTATTCATTTCCTCAGAAAGCGGAATGGTTTTGTGTTTATCCATGATAAGCGAATACCGAAGGATATTGGATAATTGGGTAATCGCAGATTTTGCCTTGGCGGGATTTTCATCCACCAGGGCCCTGACACTATTTAATGCATTAAATATAAAATGAGGATTCAGTTGATTTCTTAAATGAATCAATTTGATTTCGTTGATTCTTGCCTGATATTTCAAGCTGGCGTTATAGTTATCCAAAAAATAAAACAAGAAATACATCAGGGACCAGAGCGAATAATAAAGAAAACTGGTAAACAGATTGGCCAGCAATACCAGAGGCCTGAAATCCTCCAACATGTGTAAGGTGCCGAATATCCAGTTAATAATGATCTGGGCAAATGTGTTTAAGATGCTCAACACCAAAACCGCAATCAGTACATGACTGATCAATTTGGTCAACGGATATTCCAGCCAATTCTTGTTTTTGATCAAAAACCTGAAAAAATGTGTAGAAAGGAAATAGAATATGGCCAGCGAAAAATACGCACCTATTTGTATGGGAGTTATTCCCCTTGCCAGGGATACAAAGAACAGGTTGACCAAGGCAAAACTCAGCCAGCCGAATATTTGTAACAACCAATATAGCTTATACTTTTCCATTCAAATCCCCACAGGTCCAGACCCTATCAGCTATCGGGCGCCAATGGTCTTATTCAAGGGTATTTTTTCGAGGATTTTATGAATCAAATCCCTGGTACTTACATTATCTGCTTCTGCCTCATAGTTCAGAATAATCCGGTGATTCAGAACATCCTCCGCAATAGACTTAATATCTTCGGGGAGCACATAATCCCTGCCATCCAGGAAAGCGATCGCCTTTGCTCCAAGATTCAGATTGATTGAAGCCCTTGGCGAGGCTCCAAACTGAATGTATTTTGCCTCTTCCTGCATGCCATACTTTTCTGGAAATCTGGTCGAAAAAACCAACTCGATAATGTAGTTTTCCAAAGCCTCAGCAATCTGAACATCGTTGATGGCATTCCGAATGGAAAAAATATCCTCCTTATCCAGAACGGGATTAACTTCAGAGGCAAAATGAGCATTTGTCATTCGGCGCATAACCTCCAATTCATCTATTTTTGAGGGATAATCGATATTCACCTTCATCATAAACCGGTCTACCTGGGCTTCAGGGAGTGGATAGGTTCCTTCCTGATCTACTGGGTTCTGAGTGGCAAGGACCAGAAATGGCTTGTCCAGGGTATAAGTGGTTTCGCCTATGGTTACCTGCTTTTCCTGCATGGCCTCCAGCAATGCGGACTGCACCTTGGCAGGTGATCGGTTTACCTCATCTGCAAGGATTATATTGGAAAAAATCGGCCCTTTCTTTACTTCAAAATTGGCATTTTGCTGGTTATAGATCATGGTGCCCACCAAATCTGAAGGCAATAAATCAGGAGTGAACTGTATCCTCTTGAAATCTAAATGAAGCACCTTTGATAAGGTGTTAACAGTCAATGTCTTGGCAAGGCCCGGTACACCTTCCAATAAAATATGCCCATTGGTAAATAAGCCTATCAGTAACCTGTTCACCATCTTGTCCTGACCGACAACGACTTTTTTAACTTCATTGATAACTTCTTGTATCTTCTCCTGATGCATAGTGGAATCTAATTATTTCAATAGTGTTTTTTCTATCTAAAATTAAGAACTCTGTTCAAAATAGAAGCCTAAATTAGAATAATTCGCGGTCTATAACAATTCAGAACCTTTTCTTCTTTTTTGTTTTATGAAATTTGGGCCTGTGCCCGGTCAATATCCTGCCTTCTGGTACAGGAATGCCCAAAGATCCATATATAATCTCTTGCTCAACTTTCTGAACCTCCCCTACCTGAAAACCTTCCAGGGTCAATCCCTCAATCGCCCATCGCACAAGCCGGAGTGTGGGAAAGCCCACCGCTGCTGTCATCTTTCGGACTTGTCGGTTTTTCCCTTCATTTAAAGTCAGCGCAATCCACGATTCAGGAATATTCTTTCTATACCGAATGGGAGGATCCCTATCCGGCAAAACCGATCCAGCCCTGTCCAAAACGCCAACCTTTGCTTTAGCCGTTTGATGGTCTTTTCCATTGATGGTAATCCTGAGACCAGCTTCCAGTTCCTTGACCGCCTCAGGCGTTATTTCACCTTCCACCTGAACCCAATAGGTTCGTTTATGGCCGTAAATCGGATCCAGTAAACGGTGATTAAGGTATTTATCATTTGTAAGCAATAGCAGTCCCTCACTGTCCTTATCCAAACGCCCTACAGGATATACATCATCCGGAAAATCCGCAAGTTCACCCAATGTGTGGTCCTCTCCACTGAATTGGCTTAGCGTGCCGTATGGCTTGTATACCAAATAATACCTGTAATCCATCCGTTTCTATTATTGCAACAACTCAAACAATTCATTCAATCGTGGGGTAAGGATAATTTCGGTCCTCCTGTTCTTGGACCTTCCCTCTTCCGTATCATTGGAAGCCTTGGGATAATAATAGCTCCTGCCTGCAGCAATTACCCGCTCCGGGATTACATCATACGTCTCTGTCAGAATCCGCACAATCGCTGATGCCCTTGCCGTACTCAGGGCCCAGTTATCTTCAAATCTCCCCTTTATCGGTACATTGTCTGTATGTCCTTCTACCATGACCTGAATATCAGGACTGTTGTTCAACACTTCCGCCAATTTTCCCAATGCCCCTCTTCCATCTTTGTTTACAGTGGCACTTCCTGAAGGAAAAAGCAATTTGTCCTGCATGGAAACGTACAATTTACCATCTTGCTCGTAAACCTGTAGTTCATCAGATTGATATTGCACCAGGGCTTTGTCCATGGTTGTTTTTAAATTTTCCATTACGGCTCTTTGCTCATCCAAAAGCTGTTGGAGCATATCCAGTCTTTCCTGCTGTTCCATCAGCCGTTGCTCTTTATCTGATAGTTCCTGGCGAACTGACGAAGAGGTTGACATGGCCGATTCCAGCCTGGAGGCCAATTCTGCCTTTTCCTGCTGTTCCCTAGCCAGGGAATCCTTCAGGTTGGCAATGGATTTTTGAAGCATTTCTACGCTTTGTTGGGTACTATCCAAATCGCTTTCCGTGTCTCTTAAAGAACGCATCATTTCCGCATTCCTTACATTCACTGCATGGTATTTCTTTTGGGGTACACAAGAACTGACCAGACATATCCCAAGAAAACAACCAGCTATTATCAAACTTTTCTTCATCATCTATCTGTATTTTATCCATTTACCACTATAAACATACCAATTTAAATCCTTCCCCTAAAACTTTACTGCTTTTGCAAAAATAAGTTCAGGAAATCCTGCTCCAGTTGAGTTCATTTTTCCTGAGACGGGAAACCTGATCCGCTATTGGCCTGTTATCCTCCTGGATAAGACCGGGATCCGCTTCCAATATTGCTTTGGCTGCCGCCCTTGCCCGAACCAATATACCGCCATCCCTTCCCAAATCCGCCAATTTTAGATCCATAATTCCAGATTGCTGGGTTCCGGAAAGGTCTCCAGGCCCTCGTAAACGCAGATCAACATCCGCAATTTCGAAACCATTATTGGTTCTGACCATGGTCTCCAACCTGGTCCTGCTGTCCTTTCCCAACTCGTATTTGCTCATAAGGATACAATAGGATTGGTCTGATCCCCGACCTACTCTGCCCCTCAACTGGTGCAACTGGGAAAGTCCGAAGCGTTCCGCATTTTCAATCACCATCACCGAGGCATTGGGTACATTTACACCTACCTCGATCACGGTGGTAGCAACCATAATTTTGGTCTCCCCCTTTACAAACCGCGCCATCTCAAAGTCCTTGTCGGCAGCCTTCATGTTCCCATGCAATATGCCGATGGGAAGTCCATTGAAAGCCCTGCAAATGCTCTCATATCCATCCATCAGGCTTTTCAAATCGCTTTTCAGAGATTCCTCAATCAAAGGATAAACAATATACACCTGCCTGCCTTTGGCTATTTCCTTCCTAAGAAAACCAAAAACTTTTAGCCGGTCTTTGTCATACCGGTGCACGGTTTGAATCGCCTTCCTTCCTGCAGGCAATTCATCAATTACTGAAATATCCAGGTCTCCATACAAGGTCATGGCCAGCGTCCTGGGAATAGGTGTGGCTGTCATTACCAGTACATGGGGATAAAAATCCTTGTTTTTAGCCCATAATTTTGCCCGCTGGGCCACTCCAAAACGGTGTTGTTCATCTATTATAGCCAGGCCCAATTGTTGAAAAACCACCACATCTTCCAAGAGAGCATGTGTCCCGATCAATAAGTGAAGTCTTCCCGAGGCCAGCTCCTGATGAATAGCCTCTCGTTGCTTTTTGGTACTTGAGCCAGTCAGTAAGGCAATTTTAAGTCCCATCTGTTCGGTAAATGGCTTCAAACCTTCGTAATGCTGGTTGGCTAAAATCTCAGTAGGAGCCATAAGGCAGGTCTGGTAACCTGAGTCTACGGCAACCAACAGGCAAATAAAGGCTACGATGGTTTTACCGGAACCTACATCCCCCTGGATGAGGCGGTTCATCTGCAATCCGGACTTGAGGTCGGCGTAAATCTCTTTGATAACCCTTTTTTGTGCCCCTGTAAGCTCAAAAGGCAGGTGTTCTTTGTAAAATTGCGTTAATAATTGGGTCTGACCCAGCACTTTGCCCCTGAATTTCTCCGTCCTTGCCAACTTCAATTTCAATAAGCGTAGCTGCAAAAAGAAAAACTCTTCAAATTTCAACCGGTAACTGGCCTTCCTGAGGTTCTCGGGGCTGGAAGGAAAGTGGATTTCCTTTATGGCTACTTGCTTTGAAAGCAGTTGCATGGACTCACATAGCCTGGAAGGTAGCGTTTCGGGTATCTTAGAAAAAGCCAGGGGCAACAAGCCGGCCAGAATCCGGGAAATTCCCCTACTGTCAAGAAATTTGGCTCTCAACTTTTCCGTTGTGTGATAAACGGGTTGAAAATATGGCCCTTTGTCCTGCTTTCCTGTCAGGGGTTCAAGCTCGGGATGTGCCATACTGAATCGACTGCCAAAAAGCTGGGGCTTGCCAAAAGCCACCAGGGCCACTCCTTTTACCAGCTTCTTATTCACCCACTGTATGCCCTTGAACCAGGTGAGCTCCATGCTTCCTGTTTCATCGGCAAATTGCGCCACCAGTCTTTTCTTCCTGCCCTCACCTATAACCTGTACGGAAATTATCCTTCCGATAACCTGCACCTGCTGCAGTTCCGGTTTGATTTCCCTTATTTTATAAAACTTTGTCCTGTCCTCATACCTGAAAGGATAGTACTGCAACATCTCCCCAAAAGTGAAAATATCCAGCTCCTTATTCAGTAAGGCTCCCTTTTGGGGGCCCACTCCTTTCAGGTATTCGATTTTGGTTTCAAAAAATCCGGTCAAGATTTACAGCTTTAGTCTCATTTTTATAAAGATAATGTATGTTTCAGTTTATCCTCCAAAGCCTCAATCTCCCCCCTTTTACCTATCAATGCCCTGAGCAAGGCAGCCTGGTTTTGGGCCCGGTGAAGGTTTTGCTCCGGATAATCCACTTGATAATACACATTCCCATTGAGGTGGTCCGTTAAAAACCTAAGCCCCATGATCAATGTCATCATTTCTCCTCCATATGGCAGAGATTCCAATTCCTGAGGCAACAACTTTCCGCCCAATACTCCATAAAAACCCTTCAACAGCCCTTCATACTTATCCATATCCACCTGAATGCTATCCCATTCCAGAGACGATTCATCCTGCGTACAAGCCACCGTCCGTACCAAATCCCCAAAGTCATAAAAAACGTAACCCGCCATGATGGTGTCCAGGTCAATCAAAGCATTTACTTTTTCCATATCTTCACCAAAAATCAGGTTATTGATCTTCGTATCATTATGGGTCACCCTTAGGGGAAGCTCCAGGCGATAAGCCTGGTATTTTTCCTGCAACTCTCTCATTCCATCGTAAAAAGCGATCATTTTCCGGGTAATGCCATCGGGCTGTATCTTTGGAGACTTCAGCGCGGCATCAAACTGCTCAAAACGTTTATTCAAGTCATGAAAATGAACAATGGTGTCCTCTAATTTTTTCGCATCCGCCTGCAAAAACACCAGAATAAAATAAGCGAAAGCCTCTGCGGCTCTTTCTGCCTGATCGGCCTGCTCTATGGCATCTTTTGTAATACCATTGACAAAAGGAAATAGGCGGTATAATTCCCCTCCCAGATCGGTAAAAAAATGTCCTTTATCATTGACTATGGGCAAAGGAAGGGAAAAGGGCAAATCCTTTGGATCAAAGTAATCCATTAAATACTGCTGGTTACCGGAAATCCGCTCAGGATACTTAAATACCAGATCATTAAACGCCTGTAATATATAGGATTCTGAACCCGCAAAAACACGGTAAGTCTTGTGGATATGCCCGGAACCAAACCTCTTTACGTCAATCGTTTGCGAGGGCAAACCATATGTCCCTTTCAATGCATTCAAAATACCTTCCTTCATATCATGTAAATGGTTGGTTAATCTTTATATTCAAATTTAATAAGGGATGAGAATGGTAAAATTACAATACTTTTAAATATATATAATTGAAAGGCTTTATATTTACCAACAGGGAACAAAAGCATCACCGGAAATGGGCCTGGAAATATTGCAGGTCAAATTTTATCTGAATTATTTAAAATTATTAAAAATGTTTTATTTATTTGGGAAAATTTTCCTAAAACTTAAAAGGAATATTTTCAAGAAAACACCCCGCAACATATAAATTACATATTAACCTAGTTTAACCATGCATATTTCGATTATCGATTGGGTCATCATCGTTCTATTTTTTGTCGTTTCCTTGTTGATTGGTGTCATTGCCTCCAGAACGGCGGGAAAAAACGCAAAAGAATTTTTCCTTTCGGGTAGAAACATGCCCTGGTGGCTTTTGGGTGTCAGCATGGTTGCGACCACATTTTCGGCAGATACGCCAAATTTGGTTACCGATATTGTCCGAAAGAACGGTGTTTCCGGAAACTGGGTATGGTGGGCCTTTTTGTTAACGGGAATGTTAACGGTGTTTGTTTATGCTAAATTATGGAGACGCTCGGAAGTTACCACCGATTTGGAATTTTATGAACTGCGGTATGGAGGCAAGGGAGCTGCCTTTCTCCGGGCGTTCAGGGCAGTTTACCTCGGCGTATTTTTCAATGTGGTAATCATGGCTACTGTTTCGCTTGCGGCCATAAAAATTTTCGGGGTGATGTTGGGATTAAGCTCCTGGGAAACCCTGCTAATCGTTTCGGTAGTTACGGTTTTTTACAGTTCTTTGGGAGGTTTAAAAGGCGTACTATTAACTGATTTTTTTCAATTTTTCTTTGCCATGGCAGGTGCTTTTGGTGCGGCCATATATGTGGTAGGCCTACCTGAAATTGGTGGTCTGAACAATCTCCTTACCCATCCCAATGTGGTTGGAAAATTAAATATTATTCCGGATTTCAGTGACTGGAATTTATTGATTCCCCTATTTATCATGCCGCTGGCAGTACAGTGGTGGGCCACCTGGTACCCTGGTGCTGAGCCCGGGGGTGGGGGATACATTGCCCAAAGAATGTTATCGGCAAAAAATGAAAAGAATGCTATTGGTGCAACCCTTTTGTTTAACATCACCCATTATGCCATAAGACCATGGCCCTGGATCATCATTGCCTTATCATCCCTGGTTTTATTCCCGCAATTGAGTGACATGCAGGAAGCTTTTCCAAACATTGAAGAAGGAAAATTAGGAGATGACCTTGCCTATTCAGCCATGTTGACCTTTTTGCCCTCTGGCCTGGCAGGCGTTGTTCTTGCTTCTTTGATTGCCGCAGTAATGTCTACCCTTTCCACTCACCTTAACTGGGGCTCTTCTTATGTGGTAAATGATTTTTACTCCCGATTTATCAAGCCTCAGGCTTCCGATAAAGAATTGGTAGCGGTAGGAAGGATCTCCACTGTTGGCTTAATGGTATTGGCCGCATTATTGGCTACCGTGCTTTCCAATGCGTTGGAAGCATTTAATATATTACTACAGATCGGAGCAGGAACAGGACTTATATTTATTCTTCGGTGGTTTTGGTGGAGAATCAACGCTTACACGGAAATTTCGGCAATGATTGTTTCCTTTATTGTCGCCATTTATTTTGAATCCATTCACAATAAACTCGGCTTTTGGCCCATTCCCGATGAAATGGCTTACCTTAAACTGGTATTTGGGGTTTCCTTGACCACCCTTACCTGGGTAGCGGTCACGCTGCTAACCAAACCAGAAGACGATAAGGTTCTCCTCAGCTTTTACCGTAAAGTTAGACCGGCCTCCTGGGGTTGGAAAAAACTATTGGCCAAATACCCGGATGAAAAAGAGGAGGTAGGTCAGCTGCCTATGGAAATCGGACTAATGCTAATTGCTTCAATCATGGTATATGCTGCCCTTTTTGCCGCAGGCTTCTGGATTTATGGTCAGGTAATCGCAGCATCCACAGCCACGTTAATAGCCATTATTGGTGGTTTCCTTGTATTTAAAGGATGGAAAAAAATGAGATAAGGGTCCAGGCAGGGCTGTTGATCAAAAGAAACGGGAATTATTCTTTGAAAAAAAGAGTTAAACAAAGAAATTGGCCCATATATGGGCCTGATTTAATCGCAATAAACCTGATGTGATGGCAGTTAATACAGCTGATATATTAAAGGAAAGTAATTTAAGGGTTACCAGTTGTAGAAGAGACGTTTTGAAAACTTTTTTGGGAAGGCAGGTGGCTTTATCCCATTCAGATCTGGAAGATGCCCTGAAAGAAAACTTTGACAGGGTCACCATATACAGAACCTTAAAGACTTTTTTAGAGAACGACCTGATTCACAAAGTGCTCGATGACACTGGTGCTGCAAAATATGCCCTATGCCACCATAGTGCCGAAGAACCGCACCATGATCATGAGCATGTTCACTTTAAGTGTGAAATATGCGGAAACACCAATTGCCTGGAAGAAATATCACTACCTAAAATTGAGCTTCCAAAAGGGTATTTACCCAAGGAAATGAGCTTATTGATACAGGGAAAGTGTAAAAATTGCAGTTAAAATATCAAAGGGTTACGGGTTTTTTAGATTTGTCCTGATCTTCCCCGGGCCATACGATACCTGGTGGCAAATCTATTTTAGGAGGCGTGAGGTCTTCTACTCCTCCATCACCATCATCATCGTTGTTGTTCCTATTTCTTTTAATTTTAGCTTTTGTCAGGGTAGCCACAAAGTAAATCAAGACCACGTAGGCTACTCCACACAATATTAAATCGATTACCAGGCTACTCATCATTCCGAAAGATTTGAATCAAATTACAATATAATTTTTAATAAATCAACAAGTTAACCTTAAGATTGGGAGCTTTGTTAGAAAAAAATAAAATTCCCAAGGGAAACAAAATAAACTTGCTATCTAAAGGATTAGATAAGATATTTGCCCATCAAAATGAAAACTGAATAATGATTGTCAAAACAAAAAAATATAAGCTCGAAACCGGAACCTATATCAAACAGGGATTAAAAAATATTTTAAAAGAACAATGGTGGGTAGCCCTTATTGCGATTGCAATTGCCTGCGGTTATTTTTGGATCGCCTCCTGGTGGTGGATCAGCATGGCACTGCTGGCATATGCCCTTTATTGGCTTTTCTGGGTAATACAGTTTGCCGGAGTGACCCAAATGGAGCAAAATAAGGTCATGTTTGAAAAGCTTTCCTACGAAATTGACAGCCGGCAGGTAATGATGAAAATCAATTCAAAACAAGGAATGCCCATAAAATGGGAGATGGTCAAGGATGCTCAGGTAAAAAAAGATGCGTATATTCTAGTATTATCCAAGGCCCAGTTTATTCACTTGCCTTTTAAAATATTCAACAGCCCTAACGAAATAAAATTTGTGGAAACCATCTTAAAAAGAAAAGGCTTTTTAGATTAAAGCTTCCCCTGCACAAATAATAAGAAGGGAAAGGCTATAAATGCCTTTCCCTTTTTGTATTTTAAAAATTGAATCTATTAAAGAAAACTATCTGCTTTTCTATAAGCTTCAATCACGGCCTTTTCTCCTTCAATACCAGGGTTGGCATTTCCGTGCTCCATACCACAAACACCTTTGAACCCCTTCTCATAAATGTATTTGAATACATTCTGATAATTGATTTCTCCAGTGCCCGGCTCCTTTCTTCCCGGGTTGTCGCCAATCTGTATGTAGGCGATTTCTTCCCAGCACATGTCCATTAAGGTAATCAAATGCCCTTCATTTTTTTGCTGATGGTATATGTCATAAAGGATTTTACAACTCGGGCTATTGACCCCTTTACAGATCAAGTAAGTTTGGGGAGAATACCTCAAAAACAGGTTTGGCGTATCACTCAGGGGTTCCAACACCATGGTCAGTCCATGTGGTTCAAGAATTTCAGCCCCTTTTCTCAATGCCTCTATGACATTGGCAGTCTGAATGTCCAAAGGTAGGTCTCTCTGGTAATCTCCCGGAACGACAGTGGTCCATTTGGCATTCACCCTTTTGGCTACCTCCACGGCCCTTCTGCAGCCATCCAGGAAAATATCCACATGCTCTTGTTTACCGGCCGCCAGGGTGTTGGCCCCGTTTCCACCTTTGTCCAATACAAAAACACCCATGGTCATGCCCAGCCTGGACATGTGGTTGGCAATTTTTTCCTGCATTTCCGGCGTCCTTCTCATCATGCCATTGTCTTCCAGGCTACGGAAGCCCCTTTCATGCATGAAAGTAATCTGATCCAAAAGATCCTCACCAGCATGATGTTTGAACATCCCAAAGTGAGGGGCATAGTCGAGATTAAAGGTTTCATCCGCCTTTACCTGTAAACGCTGTCTGGCATGAATTTCACTAACTCCTGCAAAACCAGCTGCTGCTGTACCCAGGGAAACATTCCTGATAAATTTTCTTCTTTCCATAAAACTTATACTACTTTGGTTTTTCCTGGTACGGCAAAAGCATAATATCCTTCTTCATTGGGCACTACCTTTGGCATGGCATCCCAGGCAAGGCGCTCCGGCATCAGGCTGATATCTGAATTGATGGCTTCATCCCAGGTGATCACCTTACCGGAGTAGGTCGCATTTCTACCCAGCAGCGAGGTCATGGTACTTTTGGCTGCATTTTCGGCATCTGCAAATTTGTATTCTCCTTTTACAATGGCCGCAAATAACTTATCATGCTCTACCTGATAAGGATTGGCATTGTTTTCACCATCATGCTCATACAAGCTATTTCCTTTGTAATCGCTCAATCTTCCGGTATGTCCGGCATTCATGTAAGCTCTTCCCTTTGTACCCTGGAACCCTTCGTCTACCCTGTTGGTGGCTCCGGGAAAATGACGGCATTCACTATGGATGACTGTGCCGTCTTCATAGGTAAACAGCACCACATGGTGATCAAATATCTCTCCGTGGTCTTTGCCTCTGCGCACCGTTCTTCCGCCAGTTCCTTCCGCTTTGACAGGGTAACCATTCTTCACCCAGTTGGCCACATCAATGTTGTGCACATGCTGTTCGGTAATGTGGTCACCACAAAGCCAGTTGAAATAATACCAGTTTCTCATCTGATACTCCATCTCGGTTTGTCCGGGTTGCCGCTCTCTTACCCAGACCCCGCCATCATTCCAGAAAACCTGGCCTCCAATGATATCGCCTATAGCCCCATCATGGATACGGTCAATGGTCTGTATGTAATTGTCCTGGTAATGCCTTTGCAGACCGACCACCACATTCAATTTCTTTTCCCTGGCGATTTCCGCAGCAGCCAATACCCTGCGTATGCCCACTGCATCGGTGGCAACCGGCTTTTCCATGAATATTTGCTTTTCCTGCCTTACTGCCTCTTCAAAATGATCCGGGCGGAATCCGGGAGGTGTGGCAATAATGACCACATCTGCCGCCTCGATGGCTTTCTTATATCCATCAAAACCAACCAGTTTCATCTCCTCGGGAACGACCACCTTGTCCTTGCCATACTTTTTAAAGATGCGCTCGTAACTTTGGTCCAGTCGGTCCTTAAAAGCATCTGCCATGGCCACCAGTTTGATATTGTGTCCCGTTTCAAAGGCTTGAAAAACTGCGCCAGTTCCTCTGCCGCCACATCCAATGACGGCAATTTTAATGGCATCCTCACCGGCAGCATAAGCTCCAGGAAGGGAAAAAGGACTGAGCATTGCTCCACCTGTAATCAGGGCAGAAGTTTTAAGGAAATCCCTTCTCTGGTTATTCTTGATAATTTTCATATTATTTTGAGTTAGGTAATTAATAATCTTCCATCGGCGTAGTGCCGTAATATTTTTCTATCTCTTCGGGGCTGGGAGGGTTGAGTGGCCGAACCACCCGCATTCCCAAAAACGGTGCTTCCGGAAACCACCACTGGCTTTTGGGGATTTGTGGATCAATCCGCTTCCATTCAGGCGTGCTGGCAAAACGCTTGCTGCTA
This sequence comes from Cyclobacterium sp., assembly GCF_014762705.1. GTDB lineage: Bacteria > Bacteroidota > Bacteroidia > Cytophagales > Cyclobacteriaceae > Cyclobacterium. The sequence continues at coordinate 55,939 of NZ_JABURL010000015.1, forward strand.
CGCAACATGTCCGCCTCACTTTTGTAACTGCCCCCACGTATAACTTTGGGGTAGAGTTCCTCTGATTCAAAGGAGGGATTCACTGATTTGTTTCCCCTTTTTTGGTAAGCATCTGCATGGTAATGATCCTGTGTCCACTCATTCACATTTCCCAGAATATCATATAGGCCCCAGGGGTTCGGTTCTTTCTGGCCTACTTTATGCGTGGTGCCATCGCTATTGGCAGCATACCAGGCATACCTTTCAAGTTCTCCAGGATCATCTCCGAAAAAATACTTCGTTTCTGATCCCGCCTTTGCAGCATACTCCCATTCGGCCTCAGTTGGTAGCCGGTAAAATTCACCCGTTTTTAGGTAAAGCCACCTGCAAAATTGAATCGCCCCATATTGGGTCATGGCTATGGCTGGTTTGTTCTCTTTACCCATCCCAAAAGTCATGTCCAGATAGGGTATGGAAGGTCTGCTCAAACCATCCACTTCCGGATTTAGGGGCCCTTCACTGATCGATGCTTCAAATCCCTTATCCAAAAACAATTCGAATAAATCCCAGGTAACTTCATGTGAAGCCATCCAAAAAGGGTCTATCTCGACTTCATATACGGGTTGCTCATCCGGATCTCCGCCATTACTCCCCATTTTAAAAGTACCCTCAGGTATAGGGACCATATCAAATGACAATCCAGTGCCAGGAATTTTTTGTTGATAAGGGTCGAAAGGGCGTTCTGACTGATAAGCACTGAATAATAACAGTGCCAAACATGATGCCACTAAGACACCCGTTGCTTTTAAGGTTTTAAACATGAACTAAAATAAAGAATTGCTTGTATTGATTATTATTAACTTTTCCCTGATTTCACATCAGGTGGGGAATTTACTGTTAATTTTTAATAATTGAAAGCACAATCATAAAGACGGCGATAACCCAATTTTTTCGGTTTAGTTCCAGTAAGTGATTTTCTTTCAGTTATATATTGATAAACGCAAAGCAATATCTTTATAAAGCAAAGTTTTTTGGGGACCAGGATCTGATCCATTTGTGAGTTTTACCGGCAACCTCATGTGTAAAGCGCTCGGAATCGTTAAAATTATAGCCAATTCTTGAAGCCATTCGACCGGTAAAAATCCAATAATAAGAAAAGAACTTTAGATCAGGTGCCCAGCCCTATTTCAGGGTCCATATAATCCCTAAGCGGAGCCGTTTTTCTTTAACTCCCTGAGGAATTCCCCTGTAAAATTTCCTTTTTGGTGAATCAATTCTTCAGGGATGCCCTCAAAGGTTACCTTTCCTCCTTTTTCTCCTCCTTCGGGTCCAAGATCAATGACCCAATCGGCTGCACTGATCACCTCCGTATTGTGTTCGATAATAAGTACGGTATGCCCCTGATCGATCAAGGCATTGATGGAATGCAAAAGTTTTTTAATATCGTGAAAATGAAGCCCTGTAGTTGGTTCATCGAAAATAAACAAAATATTATCCTTTGCCCGGGTATCATTTTTACCTAAAAATGAGGCTAATTTTACACGTTGCGCTTCACCTCCACTGAGGGTATTGGAGGATTGTCCAAGGCCTATATATCCAAGACCCACCTCCTGAAGGGGCTTAAGCTTTTGGATAACTCCATTGACGCCCACAAAAAACTCCATCGCTTCATCAATGGTCATGGCCAACACATCAGCAATATTTTTTTCATTGTACCTGACATCGAGGATTTCATTTTTAAATCTTTTCCCTTTACACGATTCACAGGTAAGGTAAATATCGGCCATAAATTGCATTTCAATTTTTTGGGTGCCTTCTCCCTGGCAGGCTTCACACCTGCCGCCATCTACATTAAAGCTGAAAAAAGCTGGCTTATATGCCCTTTGCCTCGAAAGGGGTAGGTCAGCAAATAAGGCCCGAATGCCATCATAGGCCTTTACATAGGTTACCGGATTGGATCGTGATGATTTGCCAATTGGGTTTTGATCCACAAACTCCACACGATTTATTAGCCGGTAATCTCCGTCCAGCTTTTCCAGTTTTCCTGACTCATCTGATACGCTCCCCAATATTTTACCTAAGGCAGGGTAGAGCACTTTCTTGACCAGGGTGGATTTTCCCGAGCCACTGACACCGGTGACAACCGTTAGCACACCGAGTGGAATTTTCACGGTAATGTTTTTCAGATTATTTTCTTTTGCCCCTTTGACCAAAATATATTTGTCCCATTTCCTGTTTTCCTTTTTCACGCTTATAGACTCCTGACCATTAATATATCTGGCCGTATAGGTTTTGCCATCGCGTAACAATTCCTCAAGGCTTCCCTGAAAAACAAGCTCACCACCATGAATGCCTGCATCCGGACCTATATCAATCACCTGATCGGCCGATCTGATTATTTTTTCCTCATGTTCTACTACGATGACGGTATTTCCCAGATCCCGAAGGGTTTTCAGCACTTCTATCAGGCGCATGGTATCTCTGGGGTGGAGACCTATGCTTGGCTCATCCAAAATATACATGGAGCCCACCAAAGCACTTCCCAATGAGGTGGCCAACTTGATCCGTTGAAACTCTCCCCCGGACAAGGAGGCTGTAAGTCTGTTTAAGGTAAGATATCCCAAACCTACCTGATCAAGATATTCCAACCTGTTAATGATTTCTTTTAATAACCTTTGTGCCACTTTCTCCTCAGCGGGAGTAAGGTTGATGTTTTGGAAAAAGATTAAAGCTTTTTCCAAAGGAAGCAAGACCATGTCTGTAATGGACTTGCCATCAATCTTTACATAGGAAGCATCTCTTCTGATCCTTGTTCCCTTGCAATCCGGACAGGTGGTTCTGCCCCTGAACCTGGACAGCATTACCCGGTATTGAATTTTGTGAAGTTTGCTTTCTATGAAAGCAAAAAAGTCATCAATCCCTTTAAAATAAGAATTACCCTTCCATAATACCTTTTTTTCCTCCTCATTCAAATCTTCAAATGGTCTGTGTATGGGAAAATCAAACCGAATGCCGTTCTTCAACAATGGTTCCAGCCACTTTTTGGTAGTTTCCCCTCTCCAGGGTGCAATGGCGCCTTCAAAAACAGACAGGGTTTTATCAGGAATTACCAGGTCGGGATCAATGCCCAAAACAGAACCAAACCCTTCACATGTCCTGCAGGCCCCATATGGATTATTAAAGCTAAAAAAATTAACAGACGGCAATTCAAACCTGATTCCATCCAATTCAAACTTATCACTAAAGGTTCTTTTTGCTTTTTCCGGAACCACGATGGTACAGGCCCCGTGCCCCTCAAAAAATGCGGTCTGAACACTATCTGCAATCCTGAATTGATTGTCTTCGTCTTCAATGATAACTGAAACCCTGTCTATCAGGATCTCATAACTCCCCTGGGGAAAATCCTTTCTTTCCAGAATATCTTCTACAAAATAAGCTTCTCCATCTATCAATATTCTGGTATAGCCCTTTTGAAGTAGTATTTCCAATTCCTTCTCCTTATTTCTTCCTTCATTAAAATGCAGCGGACAACTGATCATGACCTTTTCGCCTTCCCCAAAACTGTGGATAAAATCGACCACATCTGTAACAGTATGGTGTTTAACCTCCTCTCCGCTAACAGGCGAATAGGTTCTGCCAATCCTGCTGAACAGGAGTTTCAGGTAATCATACACTTCAGTGGTAGTGCCAACAGTGGACCTTGGATTTTTGGTGTTTACACTTTGTTGAATGGCTATGGCAGGGGAAACCCCTTTGATGTACTCCACCTCTGGCTTTTCCATGCGCCCTAAAAATTGCCTGGCGTAAGAACTCAGGCTTTCTACGTACATCCGCTGCCCCTCGGCAAATAAGGTATCAAAGGCCAGGGAAGACTTTCCCGATCCAGATAAACCGGTAACCACCACGAGCTTATTTCTGGGAATGGCAATGCTCAGGTTTTTAAGATTGTTTACCCGGGCATTCTTAATGATAATAAAGGATTTTGGATCCAGTTTTTCCAGTTCGGTTGTATTCTCGGTATGCTTTGTCCCCATAACTTGCAAAGATACCAAGCCAACCCTAGAAATGATAAATTGTTATTGAAAATATAAGGCTCCGTTTACTCCTCCATGATTCTACCGGTCAGCGTTTCATTATTTTATGGGCAATTCTTTCTTTATCCGTTTCAAGAATTAGCAAATAGTGGGCACTTGGATAATCCCTCATATCAATCCGGTACCTGCCTTCGCCAATTTGCTCTATTTTTGCTGTTGTATTGATCCGCTGGTCCTGACTGCTGAGCCTCACCCTGAGAATTTTTGCCTCAGAATCAAAATGTATGAAATCCATGGTGGGATTAGGAAAAGGAAGCGGCTTCTTTTTCAGAAAATGGTTTTCTACTCTGATCACATCTGAATAAACAAATGTTCCATCCCGATCCACCTGCCTGAGTCTGTAAAATACTTGTTTGTCTGCCACGGAACCGTCTTCGGCCTGATAGGCCAGTAATGACTTGCTTTGACCACGAGCAGGAACGGTGATTGGCAAGGCTTCCCATTCGTGCCCATTCAGGGATTTTTCTATCACAAAATGACTGGTGTTTTTCTCCTGAACCGTGGTCCAATTCAGGCAATTCCTTTCCCCACATGCTTGTCCTGAAAAATCTCCCCACTGTAATGGCAGGACCAAACTTTCCAGATCGTAGTTAAAATCAATGGTGTTTCCACCTGTGGCTTCATAATACTCCATTACCAAATCCAGGGATTCAATCCCTGCAATCACTTCGTATTGAGCCGTATAAGTCTTGGCAGTACTTCCACCTGATTCCCATTGTCCCGAAAGCAACCATGTCACCCCACCATCTACACTTAACCGAAACCCATCATCGGCTTTTACACTAAATCTCAACGTTCCTGGCTCAACACTCAGCCTCATTTTATACCTTATAGAGAACCTGTCTGTCAGGAAGGGACATCCATAATCAGGAGTAAAGGTAACCGGAGCCAGGCCGTTATAGTCAAAATTCTGGACGAATATATCTTGCTCCACCATTCTGCCTAAATAATCACCAGCATCAAAGTTTTTAATTCCGGAGTAAATATGGCCTATCCATTTATCAACTCCGTATTCACTTTGATCCAAATCCTCTATAATGCTAATGTTCACTTCCAGAATATTGGAAGCAAAAGTATTGACAAGTGTATTGCCCTCCCCATCCACTGCGGTATTCTGAGCTTTCCTCCTAAAATATCTGGTACCTGTCCAGTTGCTGTCAGGATTGCTCTCATCATATTGAGGCACATCATAGGTCAGGTCTGTTGCACCCGAAATATCGATCCAATCCCCTTCAGCAGGATTGGGCTGCGTGGTGTACTGCCATTGGTACTCGGGTAAGGTTCCTTCCGCAAAAACTGCCGGACCCAGGGACTCAAATGGCTCGGGATCCGGGGCAATGCCACAATAGGACCTTACCCCACCCGCATTGCCTGGATTGGCTATCTCCCCGGGGCCAAAATACAATTCAAAACTAAAACTTAACCGGTTATTACCGGTCTTCTCATAGTAATGCAAGTCCATCCAAATGATCTCCCCACCATCAAAAGGAATGTAGTAGTTTCTTATATTTTCTCCGTAAACAAAATCATACAATCCATCACTGCCATCCTTAAACCAGTTGTCATGTGCAACAGGGTCCCCGTTTACGTCCTCTGTGATATCGGAAGTCTTACCATTTTCGAACATCCGGAAAAAAGATCCGTCGTCACTCCCTACCCGTACCCTGTAAATACCGGGTTCGCCAATCGTCTTTTTGCTCCTTAAAATTACCCCAAAGTTGGATAGTTGGGTATCGCAGCCTCCCGCTACTGTCTGACTTGTGCCTGTAGGAAAAAAATCGGCATCTTTGCTGAAGCCATCTACACTGTATTCCGAAAAGCGGGTATCAAAGGCAAGCCCAGATGTGGACAAATAATGATTGCCATCCCTGAGCAAATATCCTTTGTATTTACGGTTTGCTCCGGATAATCCTTGAAAATCCCGGTTCCAATCGTTTTTTGGTTGATAATCGGGAGATATTTGAAAAACATAACCATCCCAATTGTCCGCTGGCCGAACCCAGGGTTTCGTAAAATTGGCAGGTATGGTACCTTCACAGGCCAATTGGGCAAAACCCGTTCCTATGGCGCTAAACCAAATGCCCAAAGTGATAAGAATTCCCCAAATTGGAAATTCCTTTTGCTGTTTAATTACTCTCAAAGCTCCTCCTGTTTTAAAAATAAAAATAATTGAAAAGCGTTTTTGATGCTGTTAAATACAAATTTATATATTTAAAAATTGTATTCCAAATAGTAATGAAAAAAATTATAAGCCAAACGACTGAAAATCAATGTGCATTCGCCTACAGTCATGCCAGGGCTTGAACAAGGAGTACCGGATTTTGAGCCAGGTATTGAGGTAGCTTAGTTAAGGCAAGCCTGATCGATAGAGACAGTAAAAAATCGCTCGGGATTGGCCGTTGGTTTAGGCGTGAATGGATACTAGCGGCTTTTCTGTCTTTCCTCCAGCCAGGGCTTTACCATTAGAAACTGTTTCCATTTGGCATAAGCGGTGATGTCATGAATTTTTTGTACGGCTTCAAAAATTGCCTTTGCCTTGTCAAAATCTCCCTTAATATAAGCATCCAGGGCATAAGGAAGGGATGCCAAAGCCCTTTGCAATTTTAACTCCTCCTCAATCTCTGCTTCTTCATGTCGCTGCAGGCTGAAATTCACACTGTCCTTGCTCACCTTTACACTTTGCATTCCTATTGGAGATTTCAAAACCAATCCCTCCAAATCGGTACAACGGCTGAGTGCGACATATACCTGCCCTGCTTCAAAGGACCTGCCTATGTCTACGATACATTTGTCAAATGTCAGGCCCTGGCTCTTGTGTACCGTAATGGCCCAGGCAAGTTTTAAGGGAAATTGAGTGAACTTCCCGATTACCTCGGAGTCCACTCTCTCTTCCTTTTCATTGTAGCGGAAATCAACATTTTCCCAAACCTCTCTCTCTACCTCATAAAAAGCACCGTTGTTTCCTTCAACCGTGATTTTATTGGTTTCCAACTCCACTACTTTTCCTATCATGCCATTGTAATAATTCTTTTCGGTATTGTTGCGCATAAAAATCACCTGAGCACCCACTTTCAAGGTAAGGTCAATGGGATCAAAAGGGGCCATGGAAGGAGGGAAATCATCTTCAATGCTGGCCTTATAATCTTTGGAAGGAGTCTGTAATAATTCCAGTTTCTGTTGGTTGATTTGTAATATGGAATGATTGTGGGTTCCCAACAAAATATAACCGCGATCTAAAAGGTCAAAATGATAGGCTTTTGCCCTTTCATTTAGAAAACGAATGTCCTCATAGGTATGCCGGCTTTCCCTGATCCTGTTCAAAAGATCTTTGAAGGTGCCATCTTTTTGCCTGTAAATTTTTTGGAGGGCAATATGGTAAGGATTGAGTTGCCTGAAAGCGTAAGAACTAAAAAAAAACCGGGTTTCATAGTGATTGGAAAGGATGGACCAGTCCCCGTCCCGGACCACCGGTGGTAGCTGAAAAGGGTCCCCAATCAATATTAGCTGAACTCCTCCAAAAGGCAGGTGCATTTTTTTACGAAATACCCGAAGTATCTTATCAAGGATATCCAATATTTCTACCCTAACCATGGAAATTTCATCGATCACCAGAATATCCAGGCTTCTGATCACTCTCCTTCTGCTTGCAGAATACTTGAAGGTATCAAAAATAGATTCCCTGGTTCCCTTAGCTTTGGGCTGCAATCTTGGATCACCTGGCAAAAATAACTGTCGGGGATTAATTTGGAAAAAACTATGGATGGTCTTCCCCCTCGCATTTATCGCCGCCACTCCTGTAGGGGCAACAACGGCCATGTTTTTTGTGGCATTTAATTTCCTTAAGGTATGCAAAAAGGTGGTTTTCCCTGTTCCTGCCCTGCCGGTAAGAAAAAGCGATTTTTGGGTGTGCAAGGCAATTTCCAAAGCCTGAATGAATGGCTCATTGGCCATGTCCAAACCCTTGGATTCAAACTCTTGCCTGAAAAATGACTTTAAAAAATTCATGATTACCTTAATTTTGTTGATTTCCCGGATAAAATTATAAATTAATCTGCTGCTTTCGCATATATTGTAGATTATTACAAAATTAAGTGCCTTCACAACCGATTAAATAAACTATCACAATGGAAACGGCTCTTAACATTGCCAGAATTACCCTAAGCACTGTTTGTATTTTGGCTGTAATCGCTTCCAAAATTAAATTGGGAGACTGGTGGATAAGGATATTTGATTTTCCCAGGATTCAACTATTAATTTTGGCTTTTATCGCCATGATCCTGTTTTTTATACCTCCATTAAATTTTCATGCCTGGAATCTGGCACTTTTCGCCTCGGTCATTTTTAGCTTTTTTTTCCAGGCAAAAAAAATATATCCCTATACCATTTTTGCCAAAAAAGAAGTCAAACGCTTTCGGGGAACGGACAAGGAAAATGGAATTGCAATGCTGGTAAGCAATGTTTTGACACCTAACCGACAAGTAAATAAATTAATCGATTTGGTACAGACTTACCAGCCAAATCTTGTTTTGACCCTTGAATCCGACAAATGGTGGGAAAAACAATTGGAAACACTTGAAAAAGACTTCCCTCATCAGGTGAAAATTCCTCTGGACAACCTTTACGGCATGCACCTGTATTCTAACCTGCCCCTGGAAAACACCAAGGTCCATTATTTGGTAAAAGATGATATCCCTTCCATTCATTCAGAAGTGGTCCTGCCTTCCGGAAAAAAAGTCCAGATACATTGTGTACATCCAGAGCCACCCAGTCCAACAGAAAGTGATACTTCTGTGCCCAGAGATGCGGAGCTACTCATCGTGGGAAAAAATGTAAAAGAGGCAGACCTACCGGTATTGGTATTCGGAGACCTGAATGATGTGGCCTGGTCCAGGACCACGCGTTTGTTTCAAAAAATCAGCGGTCTGCTCGACCCCAGAAAAGGTAGAGGCTTTTACAATACCTTTCATGCCGACCACAATCTGCTTCGCTGGCCCCTGGACCATATATTCCACTCCAAACACTTTCAGCTTAAAAAAATCAAACGCCTCCCTTCCATCTCCTCCGATCATTTTCCCATTTTTATCCACCTGATCCTTAATCCTGGAAATGGTCAGGAAGACCAAAAGGAGAAATTGGATCAAGACGAAAAAGACTGGACCAAAGAAACCATTGCAGATGCCAATCCCAATATTCTCACCATCTGATCAATCAAAGGGAATAAATTGTCTCAGGTAGTTTCTTGAGGTCAGTATGGCCATCCGTACATCTTCTTCGGATTTTTCAAATGCCTTATCCTCCACCTCTATGCAACAAGGGCCCCTATAGCCTACGTCGGTAAGTGCTGCAAAAAACCTGCCCCAGGGCACATCTCCCAGTCCGGGGATTTTGGGGGAATGATACTCCAAAGGATTCGCAAGAATGCCTACTCTATTGAGTTTCTCCTGGTATACTTTGACATCCTTCAGGTGTATGTGGTGTAAGCGATCTTTGAATTCATAAAGGGGCAGGACAGGATCCATCTGCATCCAGACCAAATGCGAAGGATCATAGTTTAATCCAAAATTAGGGTCCGGAATAAGGTCGAACATTTTTTCCCATACCGCAGGGGAGATGGCCAGGTTTTTTCCTCCAGGCCACTCATCATTGGTAAAAAACATGGGGCAATTTTCTATGCCCATTTTTACCCCTCTTTTGGATGCGTAGGCCACAATTTCCGGAAATCTTTCCGCAAATATTTTTAAATTATCATCGATATTCAAAGAGGGATTCCTCCCTATAAACGTGTTTACAACAGGAATAGCCAATTTTTCAGCAGCATCAATCACTGCCTTGATATGCGTAATCGCGGCTTGTGCTTTTTTATCATCTGGCTCCATAGGATTGGGGTAATAGCCCAATCCTGACACAAAAACTCCCTTTTCCCTTTGGTAATTCCTGATATGCCGGACCGTGTCGTCGTCCAGAGATCCCACATCGATATGGCTCACTCCGGCATAGCGTCTTTCGGCTTTTCCTTTGGGCCAACACATGATCTCCACACAGGAAAACTGCTCTTTTGAGGCAAAATCTATGACTTCTTCGAAACTATTTTCTGGTAAAATGGCACTTACAAAACCTAATTTTAGCATAATTAAAATCTTTTAAAGTTTAGAAAGGATCGCCCCTGCTTTATCCAGAATGTCATCATCCTTTGCAAAACAAAACCTTAATAATTTATCATCTTTCTTGTTCTTATAAAATACTGATACGGGTACTGAAGCGACTTTACATTCTTTTGTAAGCCTGATAGCCAGGTCATAATCGTACTCTTCTGTGATGTTGCGGTAGGAAACGACCTGGAAAAAACTTCCTTTGGAGGGGCTAAAGGTAAAACGTGAGGATTTCAATGCCTCATTGAAGCGGTCTCTCTTGTTTTGATAAAACTCACCCAAATGCTGGTAATGCTCCGGAAATTTCAAAAAATCAGCCAGGGCATACTGCATGGGGGTTACCGTACTGAAGGTAATGTATTGATGGATTCTTCTGAATTCCCTGGAAAGTGCCTTTGGTGCCAGGCAATAACCAATTTTCCATCCCGTGGTATGGTACGTTTTGCCCACTGATCCACAAACAAAGGTCCGCTCCTGCAAAACCGGATGAGTCATCATGGAATGGTGTCTTTCCCCGTCAAAAACAATATGTTCATACACCTCATCGCTGATGATATATATATCCGTATTTTCTACCAGATTGGCCAGGGAATCAAGATCTGTCTTGTTGAAAACAGTGCCCACCGGATTATGGGGCGTATTGATCATAATCGCTTTGGTTTTATCCGTTATTTTGGCTTTAACTGCATCCCAGTCTATCTTAAAATCAGGAGCTTCCAGGGTAACATATACGGGAATTCCCCCATTCAGGTCTATAGCTGGCACATAACTGTCATAGGCAGGTTCCAAAACGATTACTTCATCCCCCGGATAGACCACTGCCGTTACGGCACAAAAAATCGCTTCGGTAGCCCCCGAAGTAATGGTCACCTCAGCCTCAGGGTCATAATCGATTCCATAAACCTGACTGGTTTTTTCGGCAAGGCTTTCTCTAAACGCAGGAACCCCGCTCATAGGGGCATATTGGTTATATCCGTTTTTTACATAATGATTCACCAACTCAGTCAATTTTGGTGAACAATCAAAGCTCGGAAATCCCTGGGATAAATTGTAAGCCCCTTCATCACTAGCCAGTTTGGACATAACGGTGAAAATAGTGGTTCCAACGTAGGGGAGTTTAGAAGGTAATTTTTTTTCTTTTTGCATAAACAAAAAACAGCTTATACGGGCTATTTTATCCTTTCTTTCAATAAAATTTATTCAAATGCGGCCAATCCTGCTGCAGCGATGATGCCATCCTGGGCGGAGGTTACACCACTGACCCCTATGGATCCAATCACATGATCGCCGGATTTGATGGGAAGCCCTCCTTCCACTGCTGCCACACCCTCCAGGCTCATGATGTGTACATTCCCCGCCTGTACGCCATCCTGAAAGACCTTTGTGGGGCGTTTAAATTTCAATGCCGTTGATGCTTTCTGTATGCCCACATCTACGCTTCCAATCTGGGTCCCGTCCATCCGGCGAAGAGCAATCAGGTGGCCTCCGGCATCCAGTACTGCTATGACCACATTCCAATTGTCCTGTTTGGCTCTGGCCTCTGCAGCATCGGAAATTCTTTGGGCATCCTCCAGCGTCAACAGCCGGGTCATCTCCTGACCCATAAGAGGAAATTGCATGGTTCCTATCAGGGCAAATATTAAGGTGGATAAAATAAATTTTTTCATTTTTCAGTGGTTTTAACGGTTTAGCCTTCAATATAAAGAAATAATAGGTATTCTTAAATTTTTTATCTTTGAGAAACCACCAAAAGCAGCTATTAACGATGAAAATATTTCAAAAAGAAATGGTTTTGCCCCCCTTCGAAAGAGGTTTTCACCTGATCACAGAACAAATTGTGGATAACTTCCCCAAATTAAGAAATATAGAGTCAGGAATGCTACAAGTCTGGATCAAACATACTTCTGCCGGGTTGACCATCAATGAGAATGCCGACCCTACAGTCAGGAAGGATTTTGAAACCTTTGTAAATGACCTTGTTCCGGAAGATTATTCACATTTTATCCACACTTATGAAGGTCCTGATGACATGCCTGCACACCTAAAATCAAGTATTTTCGGTTCATCGGTTCAAATCCCTGTAACCGGTGGAAAACTTAATTTGGGCACCTGGCAGGGAATTTATCTGGGTGAATTCCGAAACCATGGCGGTCGCAGAAAACTGGTGCTAACCACCTGGGGAGAATAGAATGCGTTAACATATAAAAATAGCCGGTTTAAACAGCTTTAGAGGGAGTTATCCACAGGTTTTTCCACAGAGGAATTTATCCGGGGTCTTCTAATGACCTGGTAGGGCAATCCCTTTGACCCTTCGGTATAGGGACAGGGCATATTTGTCTGTCATTCCGGAAATAAAATCCAATAGCTCCCTGACGATGACGTTTGCAGCATGCTTTTCACTCAGCCTTGAAGAGGAAGGCAACAGTCTGAGGATGCTTCTGTGGTGACCCGAAAATTTATCCTTCTGGAAATGATGGGCATAGAGTGCTCCGGCGAATGTTTCCAAAAGTCCTTCCAATACCTGATAACCTGCGGCCTCTTTTTCCAGTACCGGTTGGGAGCGGTAAATCTGCTTTACAGAAAGGCTGGTAATAGCTGTAAGTGCCTTGGAAGACGGAATAATATCGGTGAGGGCCTGGTCAAAATCTCCGGTTAATAATTGCGGTTCCAGGTCCTCAAAAACCAATGTTGTCTCCTGAATCAGTTGGTTGATGGCCATGGCCCGCATAATGGCCAGTTTCTGCCTGTTGCTGCCGTACTTTTCCAATTTTTCAGGGTCAAATTTATCACCGATAATGCTGGCCAAAAGGGAAATGGTTTCCTCCTGAGAAACCAATCCAAGGGTGCAACCATCTTCCAGATCTATGATGCTGTAACAAATATCGTCTGCTGCCTCCACCAGGAAAGCAAGTGGGTGCCTAAGCCAGCTGTCCCCGGCAAGTTGGGAAATGCCCATCTTTTCTGCCAATTGTGCATAATCCTCCAAATTGCTGGTAAAAAACCCAAATTTCTTTTGGCTGCGCCGATTTTGGCCTCTGGATTTTGCCCAGGATGGTCTGGGGTATTTGGTAAATGCAGCCAGCGTTGGGGCAGAGATAAAAATACCGTTTTTTTTGTCGACCAACATGCGAAAACCCTGCGCATTTCCCTCGAAATGGGTCAGGTCTTCCCATTCCTTCTCATCGCACTGATCCCTCCACAATTGCCCCTGCGCATGAAACCTGAAAAAATCTGAAATGGCTTCCTCTCCGGCATGGCCAAAAGGGGGATTGCCGATATCATGGGCCAAAGCTGCTGCCGCAACTATCCCTCCTATATCAAATGGTTGCAATTCTTTGGCTGCCAACTCAGGGTATTTTTCCAGCAGAAACTTCCCCGCCGATTTTCCCAATGAACGGCCTACACTGGAAACTTCCAGGCTATGCGTCAGCCGCGTGTGGACAAAATCATCTTCGGGCAAAGGGAAAACCTGTGTTTTGTCCTGCAAGTTTCGAAAGGGTGCCGAAAAAATAATGCGGTCATAATCTTTTTCAAATTGGCTCCGTTGTTTGTCAGCATCAGCCGATTGTAAGCCTTCGGGCAATAGTAATTTTTCCCAGTTCATCATTTGGTGTCAAAAGTACAAAGTGAAGGGCTGGGGAAAAAGAATTTCCAGCCTAATTCCATCCGCCACCCAAAGCCCGGTACAGATCCACTACCGTCAGGAACATCTGGATTCTCGTATTGGTTTTGTTCAATTCAGCTTCCAGAACCCTGGACTGGGCCGTAATTACCTCCAGGTAGGTGGCATAGCCTCCCCTAAACAACTCATTGGATGTCGAAACGGCATTCAACAGTACAGCCGTCTCTTCATCCCGGAGGCTATACACGTTTCTTAGATTATCAATCCGCTGCAATTTGTTCATCACTTCCCGGTAACCATCCAAAATCCGTTGCTGGTAATTGTAAAGGGCCATATTATTTGAAGCTATGGCCTGGTCAAACCCTGCCTGAATCCTGTTTTGAGCAAATATGGGTGCGGTCAATCCTCCCAGCAAGCCAATGGTTAGGCCTCCTGGCATTTTCAAAGCAGCAGGAAGACTACGGTCGTTCAATCCCACATAGGGCGTAAAGCTAAAAGAAGGAAAAAATTCCTTTCTTGCCGCCTCGACATTGTAGTTGGCCGCCCGGAGTTCATGTTCCGCCTGTTGTATATCCGGTCTGCGCAGCAGCATGTCTGAGGGAATGCCCACCTCCATGCCGTAGGGCAGTTTGATTTCCAAAAGAGAAGAGGCCCTCGTGATGGGTTGGGGAAATCTACCCAACATAAAATTAAGGTAATTTTCCGTTTCAATGATTTCCTGCCGTTTCTCAAAAGCAAGACTTTTGGTAGACAGTAGCTGGGCTGAAAACTGTTGAACAGCCAACTCTGTGGCCCTGCCTGCCATTTTTTGAATCTTTATCAGCTCTAAGGCCATTTCCTGAAATTCTATGTTCCGCTCTATGGTCTCCAGCTCAATATCCATTCCCAAAAGTTCATAATACAACTTGGCAATTTCAGCGACAATATTGGTTACCAAAAGATGCCTTCCTTTTTCTGTCGCCAGAAACGCTTCAAAATTGGCTTCCTTTCTGTCCCTTAGCTTGCCCCACACGTCAATTTCCCAAGTACTTTGAAATCCGATAAAGTTGTTTTCGAGTCGGTTGACTACATTCCTGTCTCCATTTATGGTTCCTCCCAGCAAATTGGGCCGGATATCACCCGATCTGTACCGGACGATGCCATCCATGGTAGGATATATGGCTCCTTTGCTAATCCGAAATTGGGTACGGGCTATTTCAATCCTTTCCAGGGCAGTTAGCAGATCCAGGTTGTTTTCCAGACCTTCTTCAATGAGATAAACCAAATGTGGATCATTGAAAAACTCCTCCCAGGAAATGTCACCTATGCTGGACGAATCCGTTATGTCCAGAAAAGTTTCTGGCAACGGTTCCATTTCGGGTAATTGTGGTACCTCTATGCTTTTGCAGGCATACACCAGAGAAAGGGCGCAGGTTGCTGCAATAAGACGCAAATAATACTGGTTACGTAAAAACATGAATTTTTTCGTTCAATTATTCGAAAAAGATACCGGAGCCTTCTTTTCCTTAAAGACAGGCTCCGGCTCGGAACTAATTTTTTTAAAGGTAAAATGGGCAAAGATGACGTAAAGCCCGGGTATGACGATCAACCCAAAAATGGTACCGATCAACATTCCTCCTGCAGCGGCAGTACCTATGGACCTGTTACCCAGAGCACCTGCCCCTGTGGCCATGGCGAGCGGAAGCAAGCCCGCAATAAAAGCAAAGGATGTCATCAAAATGGGACGGAGCCTGGTCACGGCACCTTCTACTGCTGCCTGAATTACACCATGTCCGGCATCCCTTTTCTGAATGGCAAATTCCACAATCAAAATGGCATTTTTTCCTAAGAGCCCGATCAACATGATCAGTGCCACCTGGGCATAGATATTGTTTTGCAAACCCAGAACGTATAATGCGAAGAAGGCACCAAAAACCCCAATCGGGAGGGATAAAATCACGGGTAAAGGCAATAGAAAGCTTTCGTACTGCGCAGACAAAATAAGGTAAACAAACAGCAAGCAAATCAGGAAAATAACGATGGCCTGATTCCCGGATCCCACTTCTTCCCTGGACATGCCATACCAATCGTGGCCATATCCCTGGGGTAATTTTTCTGAGGCAATCCTTTCAATGGCAGCGATTACATCCCCACTACTATAACCAGGAGCTGCAGCTCCTTTAACAGTAGAGGAATTGTACATGTTGAAACGGGTCAACTGTTCCGGACCGTAAGCTTTCTCCATGGTAAGAAAAGAAGAAATCGGAACCATTTCTCCCACATTGTTCTTGACATGCAAATTCATCACGTCTTCCGGCCGAGCCCTGTATTGAGGCCCTGCCTGCAGCATTACATCGTACATCTGCTCAAAACGCACAAAGTCAGATACATACATACCCCCCAGTAAAACCTGCATGGTACTCATGGCTTTGGCTATGGTTACCCCATTCTTGGCAGCCATATCCTGGTCAATTTTCACCAGAAACTGAGGGAATGTAGGGTCAAAATCCGTAAAGGCATTGTTTATCTCCGGTGCTGCTTCCAGTTCTTCAATCAATTCGTTGGTGATGGTAGCCAAACGGTCGAGGTTTCCAGTACCTGTCTGGTCCAAAACCTTCATTTGAAACCCACTGGAATTTCCAAACCCAGAAACGGTAGGGGGCAAAAAGAAGTCAATTTTGGCATCTGATATGCCTTCAGTCAAAGCCCTGAATTCATCCAGTGATTGTTGAATGGGAAGATTTTTCCTTTCATCCCAGGACTTCAGGTTAACCATGGCCATCCCGTAAGATGCACCAGAAAGCCCGTTCCCTAGGGAATAACCCGCCAGGCTGGAAACAGATTCAACAGCCTCATTGCCTTCCAGGTTTTGAATCAATTCGTCCAACACCTTTTCTGTTCTTTCCACGGTAGCACCTGCCGGAGTGGTCACGTTGACATACACCATGCTTTGGTCTTCCGTGGGAATAAATCCGGTAGGAAGAATTTTACTGATCCCCCAGGTAGCCACGAAAAAACCCACCAAAATAAAAGTTGTAATGCCTCGCCTGGGGACTATATACGTAATGTATTGGTAGTATTTGCCCTCGAAGAAATGGTAGGTACGGTTAAACCAATCGAAGAAACGCTGCAAAACCGTCCGTTTTTTCTCCTGACCATAATGGTTATGAAGAAGGATGGCACACAAGGCCGGGGTGAGGGTAAGTGCATTGATACCTGAAATAAATATGGCAAAAGCCAGGGTCAGAGAAAACTGCCGGTAGAAAATTCCAACCGGTCCAGACATAAAAGCTACCGGAATAAATACGGCAGACATTACCATGGTAATGGCAATTATGGCACCACTGATTTCTTTCATAGCGGCAAAGGTGGCCGCCCTGGGCGCCAGACCTTCCTTTTCCATCTTGGCGTGGACGGCTTCCACCACTACAATGGCATTATCCACCACGATACCGATCGCAAGCACCAGAGCAAACAAGGTCAGCAGGTTTATAGAAAATCCCAACCATTGCATAAAAAACAGGGAACCAATGAGGGCTACGGGTACAGCCAATGTTGGGATCAGGGTAGATCTAAAATCCTGCAGGAAAATAAAGACAACTATAAAAACCAGAATAAATGCTTCCACCAGGGTGACCAAAACCTCCTGAATAGAGGCATCCAGAAAACGGGACACATCATAAGAAATCTTATAGTCCATTCCAGCCGGAAAAGTATTGTTTTTTATTTGCTCTACTTTCTTTTTGACATTGGCGATGACTTCACTTGCATTGGAACCCGGCCTTTGTATTACCATTACCGAGGCTGCAGGACGACCATCCATTTTAGCTATCCTCCCGTAATTCAGATTACCAAATTCAACCTCTGCAATGTCCCTGAGCCGTAATACCGAACCATCCGTATTTGCCCTGATAACCAGATTTTCGTATTGCTTGGGTTCGAAAAATTTTCCGCTGTATTTCAACACATACTGAAGCATCTGCATGTCCTTGCCAGAACTGATACCCAATTGTCCTGGAGCGGCTTCCACATTTTGATTTCTAATGGCCTCCACGACATCATCCGTAGAAACTTTGTAGGCCGTCATCCGGTCCGGTTTGAGCCAGATCCTCATGGAGTAATCCTTTGTGCTCATGATTTCAGCCAAACCTACTCCATCCACCCGCCTGAGTTCCTGCAAGACATTAAGATCCGTGAAATTATAAATAAATGCTTCATCCAGGGAAGGGTCTTCACTGGCTACATTGATATACATGAGCAAACCCTCCACCTGTTTTTCGACCGTCACGCCAGCTTTAATAGCCTCCTCAGGCAACTCGTTAACTACTGTTGAGATTCGGTTTTGAATTTCTACAGCAGCCAGGTCAGGATCGGTACCGGCTTCAAAATATACTTTAATGATTACCGTACCGCGATTACTGCTTACGGAGGTCATGTATGTCATTCCCGGCACCCCATTGATTACTTTCTCCAAGGGGGTTGCCACCGTTCTTGCTGCGACTTCGGCATTGGCTCCTCGGTATTTGGTCCTTACAGCCACTGAGGGGGGAGCAATATCTGGGAACAATTCTATAGGAAGCGTGAAAAAGGACAACAAGCCCAAAAGCACAAAAAATAGGGAAATGACCAGAGATAAAACCGGCCGCTTTATAAATAATTTAAACATGATGGATTTTACTTAAGGGGTCTGTACTACTTCGGCCACTGCATTGTCCTCCGGAATAGATTGATCTGCCTCTTCCTCAGAAGCAACAATTTTCGGCTGAATGGTCATGCCATTCTTGATGTTTTGTATGCCTTCAAAAACAAGGCTTTCCCCTGCTTCCAGACCGGATTCCACAATGTAATAATGAGAAAACCTCGCCCTTGGGATAAAACTTCTCATCTCCACCTGATTGTCATCACCCACCACATAAACAAAACTTCTGTCCTGTATTTCGAATACGGCCTTTTGGGGTATGATGATGGCGTTTCGAACACGGTTGGTCAGGATGATTTTACCTGTAGATCCATGTTTCAATATTTTGTTGGGATTAGGAAACCGTGCCCTGAAAGCAATAGAACCTGTGTTGGCATTAAACTCACCTTCCATGGTTTCGATCAATCCTTTATATGGATAAGGTGATCCGTCTGCTAAAACCAACTCTACCACATTGTTTTCAGCCGTTTCGTCCTTGGCCTTGATGTATTCCAGGTATTCACGCTCTGAAACATTGAAATAAACATGTACCGAACTTACATCGGATACCGTAGTCAGTAGACTGCCTTCATCAATCAGGCTTCCTGTTCTAAGGGGTATCCTGTCTGTAATGCCATCAAATGGGGCTCTGATTTCTGTGTAAGAAAGTTGTACCTCTGCATTGGCTTCTGCGGATTTCGCTTCTTCAATTTTGGCCATCACAGCATCATATTTGGCACGGGTAAGGTTCAATTCGGATTCCGAAATCACATTGTTATCCACCATGATCTTAAGCCGCTCCACCTCAAACTCCATTACTTTGGCCTCGGCTTTGGCACTTTCCAGGTTTGCCCTTGCTTTGGCCAGATCGGCCTTGTACTCCTGATCGTTGGTTTTGAAAAGGATTTGTCCCTTTTTAACCTGCTTTCCTTCATCCACAAACACCGTTTCAAGAAACCCTTTCACCCGTGCCCTCAATTCCACATTCTGGATGGCTTTGATATCTGCCACATAATCCCTGTGCAAAATGGTATCTTTGGCCACCACCTTTATTACCGGGAATTCTTTGATTTTCCCTGTATTACCAGCCGTTTTATTTTCCTGACTACATGAAAAAAATGCGCTGCCAAAAAAAAGAAAAATCATTATCCAATTTTTACTCAATTTACCTCTGTTCATTACCAATTCTCCTACTTAAAATACCTACATTAAAGTATCTATTCACCTATTTAAAATACTTTAAAACCAGACATATTTACTATTTTTTATTTGGGAAAGCAAGCGTAAAATTACGCATACCTGTCTTTGGTAAGATCAACGGGGAAAATCTGGTATAAACATTCCTCCTGCTTTTGCATTTCAAAAATGTTTATTCAGGTGCATTCCTGAATAATTGCTTTTAAAGTTAAATGGACGAAATGGTTTTATTTGGAAACGCATTGTCTTAAAATGAAAATATCATTTCCCATCTTGTTGTATATTTGTTTTCCTTTAATTATCGCATAGCATTATATGATTAGAATATTTACAGCCTATTTGTTTTACACCTTAACCTGTCTGTCGGCGTGGGCACAGGAAATCCCCCAACCCAGAAATTACCTGGCTTACCAGGTTCAGGATAATTTAACCATAGACGGCCTGCTGGATGAATCTGCCTGGCATAAAGCTCCCTGGTCGGATCCATTTCTGGATATTCGGGGAAAGGAATTTCCTGAACCAGTACAGGGTACCCGAATGAAAATGTTGTGGGACAAGGAAAACCTTTATATAGCCTTCCATTTGGAAGAGTCCGATCTCTGGGCCACCTACACCGAAAGGGAATCCGTTATTTTCCAGGAAAATGACATTGAAATTTTTATCGACCCAGATGGGGACACCCACCATTATTACGAAATTGAAATCAACGCATTGGGAACCCTCTGGGACTTGCTGATGACGCGTCCCTACAAAAATGGCGGCAAGCCCATCAACGGCTGGAACATCAACGATTTTCAATATGCAGTGCATCTGGAGGGTACTTTAAATGATCCTTCAGATACCGATCAATTTTGGGCCCTGGAAATGGCCATTCCCTGGAAAAGCCTCTCTCAGTCAGGACCCCGGTACAGGGCTCCAGAACCGGGTGAACCCTGGAAAATAAATTTTTCCAGGGTGCAGTGGCAAATCGAAGCTGATGGAAATGGCTATAAAAAGAAACTAAATCCCGAAACCGGCAAAACCTATCCTGAAGACAACTGGGTTTGGTCTGCCATGGGCCCGATCAACATGCATATTCCCGAACGCTGGGGGTATGTGCAATTCTCGGACATCACAGTTGGGGAGGGTACAGCTTCTTTTCAGATTCATCCCGACGAAAAAATAAAGCGCGAATTGAGAAGATTTTATGAGGCACAGCGGAAACTTTTTGCCAGCACAGGGCATTACAGTAAGGATCGCAGCGAACTGGGTGTCGAAAGTGACTTGAAAGATGTTTCCTTTGAAGTCAGCGAAAGCAGGTTTAAAATTTCTGCTCCCTCCACGATAGCGGAAAAAGGCCGGTGGTATATCACGGAAGATAGCAGGATATGGCAGGAGTAATGTAAAATGCATGGTGTGCTTTTTAAAAAATTCAGGACTACGGCATGGGAAGACAATCGTAATGGAGATGAGGAAAATAACACATTTTATTTTAGGAATAGCAATATTTTCCGGACTATTGATGGCTTGTGATAATGCTGCTTCAGAAAACCGTTCCCTGGTCAATATACTTTTGGTGGATACCCCAGGAGATTTCGAACAGGTCTGGATAGAAGTTCTGGGAGTAGAAATATTGCCTGCTGGAAGCAGGGGCAGTGCTGAAAATGCCAGTTGGATCAACTTACCCTACCAGGCTGCAAGCAATATGGTCCGGATAAGTGACCTGGTCAATGAGGAAAGGTTATTGATAGGAAGAACTGAAATACAGTCAGGCATGGTTTCAAAAATCAAACTTCTGCTGGGAAATGAATTGTACCTGATCCAGGATGAAACACGAATTGATCTGGACAAGGATTCGGATTTTGAAAATAAATTAGAAATAGACATCAATGTAAACGCCTTGCCCGGCAATTCCTACGATATTTACCTTGATTTTGACCTGGCTAGCTCGGTGGTACGCAGCAGTGGGGGCAATTACCAGCTGGACCCCAGGATCCGGGCGTTTGAGTCCGGAGTAGCTGCGGTAATCCGCGGCAGCATATTACCAAGGAATGTCAATTCGCATGTTTTTATCCGCAGTGATACCGATACCCTGACAACCCTTACCGGAGCCAACGGGGGATTTTATTTACAGGGAATTCCTCCCAATGACTATCAGATCACTATTGATGCGCCTGAAATTTACCAGGATACCGCATTTAACGTTTCGGTACAAGCAGATACCCTACTGACTATTCCAGCCATTACACTCAGACCCCAACTACCCTGATGGAATCCCGGAACCAATCCTTTTCGCAGGCTATTCCAGTTGATGAGGCCTACATGCAAAGGGCAATCGACCTTGCTTCTCTTGGTGAAGGACAGGTCAGCCCCAATCCAATGGTGGGTTGCGTGATTGTTTACCAGGATAAAATTATTGGCGAAGGCTACCACGAGCGGTATGGAGAGGCCCATGCGGAACCAAATGCCATCAAAGCCGTCAAAGATCAAAATCTGCTACAGGAATCGACGCTCTATGTTACTTTAGAACCCTGTGCACACCATGGAAAAACACCCCCATGTGCCGAATTAATTGCCAGGCATCAGTTAAAAAAAGTGGTCATCGGCGCCTTGGATTCTAACCCTTTGGTAGCCGGAAAAGGAATTTCCCTGCTGCAGGATGCCGGAATTGAAATTGTCACCGGTGTTTTGGAAAAAAAAGTAAGGCATCAAAACCGCAGGTTTTTTACCAGGATGGAAAAAAAACGACCCTACATCTTGTTAAAATGGGCACAAACACTGGACAGGTTTATTGCAAGGACGAATTACGACAGCAAATGGATCAGTTCAGTCCTCAGCCGGCAGCTGGTCCATCGCTGGCGGGCAGAGGAAGATGCCATTATGGTCGGCACGCATACCGCCCATTATGATAATCCCCGCCTGAATGTCCGGGATTGGTCAGGTAAAGATCCAATCCGGGTAGTGATCGACAGAAATCTCAGACTGTCACAGGCACTAAACCTCTTTGATGGCACCCAAAGGACGCTTATTTACAACCAAAGACAAGATAAAACCACCGGGCTAACCCAATGGATACAGGTAGATGCGCATTTTGACCTTAAGGCCCTTTTGGAAGACCTGCATCAGAAGGGAGTGCAGAGTCTGCTGGTGGAAGGAGGTGCTGCCTTGTTGCAAGACTTTATCCGGCAGGGACTGTGGGATGAAGCCAGGGTTTTTACTGGAAACCTTCGATTTGGCCTGGGCATTCCAGCTCCTGTTCTTCCGGGCTATCCCGAAATACGCCAATCTTTAGAAACTGATACTTTAGAAGTTTACATGAATCATGAGTGAAAATATTGTAGTTCCATCCCATGCCGGCAAAACCGAAAAATACGAGGCTTTGGCCCCCCAGTTAGAGGCCCTATTTTCAGGAGAGACAGATCTGATCGCCAATCTGGCCAACATGACAGCTATTTTAAAGGAGATTTTTGGCTTTTTTTGGGTGGGATTTTACCTGGTGAAAAATGAGCAGTTGGTCCTGGGGCCTTTTCAGGGTCCGCTGGCCTGTACCCGGATAGGTTATGGTAAGGGCGTCTGCGGCAAGGCATGGGAAACGATGCAAACCCAGCTAATCCCTGATGTGGAAGCTTTTCCAGGGCACATTGCCTGTAGTGCCGCCAGCCGCTCAGAAATTGTAGTGCCCCTTCTGAAATCCGGAAAGGTCATGGGGGTATTGGACATAGATTCCGATAAACTGGCAGATTTTGACCAGATTGACCAAAAATACCTGGAGAAGCTGGTCTCCCTGATCCCTGTTGAGGATTAATTTTTGCTTTTCCATCCCTGAGAACTTCCGTAAGATGGCCAAGTTCCCTGCTTCCTTTTCTTTGCCAATCCATGCCAGGTATTTTATCCGGACAAAAAAAACCGAACAATGGAGGGATTTTCAAAAAGCTCCTTTAATTTCACCCTATGAAAATTTGCTTTGCCTCCAATAATCCCAAAAAGCTGGAAGAAATCAGGGCTGCTTTGGGTGATCAATTCGAAATTGTTTCATTGGCCGATATCGGCTGCTCAGAAGAATTGCCAGAAACTGGAAATACGCTGGAGGCCAATGCCTTTCAGAAAGCCCGGTATGTAATGGATCATTATGGGGTAGACTGTTTTGCAGATGATACCGGACTGGAAGTGGAAGCCCTGGATGGGGCACCGGGTGTTTATTCGGGAAGATTTGCAGGTGAACCCAGAAGCGATGAAAGAAATGTTACCCTGCTGCTGGAAAAAATGGAGCAAAAAGAAAACCGAAAAGCGGCTTTTCGAACTGTCATTGCTCTAATTATTGACGGTAAATCCCATTCCTTTGAGGGAAAAGCAACAGGTAAAATCATCCGGCATCGTTCCGGAAGTAAGGGTTTCGGTTATGATCCGGTATTTCAGCCTGATGGTTATGAAAAAACTTTTGCGGAATTGAGCATGCCCGAAAAAAATGCCATCAGCCACAGGGGAAAAGCGGTAAGGCAACTGGCGACCTTTTTAGCAAAAAATTATGCTTAACCATAGCTGGAATACGAATCCAAATTAGGGGTTGATACAGATTATACCGTGCCCAGGGCAGGTGCGCATTATGAAATATTTATAAGTAGATGAATAAACCTTATATCATAGGCATTACCGGCGGAAGTGCCTCGGGTAAAACCCACTTTCTGGATAAATTGCTCCATGCCTTTGAGCCTGAACAGGTCTGCTTGATTTCCCAGGACAACTATTACAAGCCCAGAAACCTGCAGCCCCTGGATGAAAGAGGCATCCATAATTTTGACACCCCCCATTCCATTGATTTCGAACAGTATGCATCAGATATCCGGGATATTCAGGGCGGAAAAAGTATCACCCGGCAGGAATACACCTTTAATAACCCCAATAAGAAACCGAGAATACTGACCTTTAACCCGGCACCTGTGGTGGTGGTGGAGGGCATTTTTGTACTGTACTATCCGGAACTTGCTAACCTGCTGGATCTCAAGGTTTATATTGATGCCAAAGACCATATCAAACTAAAGAGAAGAATCGTCCGGGATAAAGTGGAGCGGGGATATGACCTGGATGATGTTTTGTACCGGTATGAGCGGCATGTGATGCCTACCTACGAAAAGTACATTGCTCCCTTTAAACATGACGCTGACCTGATCGTCCCCAATAACCATGGTTTTGAAAGGGCACTGGAGGTAATCAAAATATTTTTAAGAGAAAAAATAAAGTAGGCAGGTTAAGGAGACAGGTAAGTTTTTCTCGTGAAGCAGGTTATTTGTGGTTTACTCAGGTTCATTCTCCGCTAAAATACTGATTAGCAATCGTTTTGTTCACTTAATTTATTTACTATAACACCGCTTTTTTGAAAATTCTTTTTTATATTTGCGGCCCATGGTAAATGACTGGAAACATAATAGGTTGATACGGGAAAGGCTGACACTGCTAGTGGTCATGCTTTTTTGTGTCTTTGTTTCTTCCTCTCAATTTGCGGTTGATATTGATGTAAATGCCTCCGGTGTTGATATACAACTAGATTTAAATGGGGGTCAGGAAGAGGAGCCTTCACAGGGTGAGGACCAAACTTTCATCCATACGGCCATTGATGCAGTGGTACCCTTTGTTTTGGTTGTTTTTGACCATGCCTACCACTTTATTTATGAGATTGCCGGAGCCGAAAGCCCCAAAGTAAATTTTTACCTGAACGTAGAACCATCTTACAATCATTTATTTGAAATTCTTTTTGAGCAGATCATTTCGGTTAATGCTCCCTAAGCAAATCTTTTTCTTTCCATTATTTCTACATCCTTCGGATTACCCTTGGATACGTAGATCATTCCTTAGTTAACAAACAAATAATTAATCAATAACCATGAAAAACAAAGGTATTATCGTTTTTTTAACGGTGGTCATTACGGGATTATGCCTGTACTATCTATCCTTTACCCTGGTATCCAACAGTGTTCAGGAAAAAGCCACTACTTATGCAACCGACGAATCGGGCAATATAGACTTTGACAAAAGGCAAACATATCTGGACTCTGTATGGAGAGAGCCCGTGTATAATTTTCTGGGCATTCCCTTTACCTATCAGGAAGTAAAAAACACAGAACTGGGCCTGGGTTTGGATTTACAGGGAGGCATGCATGTAACCCTGGAGGTATCTCCCATAGAGATTGTAAAAGGCCTTGCCGGTGGAAGTAAGGACCCGGAGTTTAACCAGGCGGTAGAAATGGCAAGAGAACGGGCTAAAACCGAAAATGACCTGTTTGTCAATCTCTTTTATCAATCATGGCAAGAACTGGCCGGTGACCGGCAGCTGAACACCATTTTTGCCACTGCGGCAAACAGGGGCCGAATCTCATTGGAATCTTCTGATACGGATATCCTCAATATCATCGATGACGAAGTGGAAAATGCCATTGACCGCTCTTTCAATATTCTAAGAACGCGGATTGACCGCTTTGGTACTTCGCAACCCAATATTCAGCGGATCCAAAATACCGGAAGGATTCAAATCGAACTTCCTGGTGTAGACAATGCAGAGCGGGTAAGAAGTCTGTTACAGGGAGTGGCAAAACTTCAATTTTGGGAAGTAGCTGAAATAGACCAATATGGCGATGCCTTACAGCAAGTCAACGCATTTTTGGTGGAAGAGGCGGCAAGCCAAAAGGCAAATGCAACCGGTGCAGATACCAATGCCCTGGCAGATACTACCGATTTGGAAAGTGATCTGGCAAGGCAACTGGCAGAAGGAGGCTCTGAAACTGACTCTCTGGGTACCAGTGTTTCTCCTCTCTTTTCTCTATTGAAAGCCAATTATGGCCTTGTATACGAAGTAAGGGACACCATGGCTATCAATCGGGTTTTCAACAGAGAGGATGTGCAGGCCCTGTTGCCAAGAGACATTCGTTTCATGTGGTCGGTTAAACCTCAAGTTCAGGATGGAATGGAGTTATTGGAACTGCATGCCATCAAAGCACCGAGAGGAACAGACCAGGCACCTTTGGAAGGCGATGTAATCACAGATGCAAGACAATCGCTGGACCAAACTTCCAGGCCTGCCGTTAGCATGCAAATGAATGCTGAAGGAGCCAGGAACTGGCGACGACTGACTGCAGAAAACATAGGCAACAGAATTGCGGTGGTCCTGGACAATTACGTGTACACCGCTCCTACGGTACAGGGTGAAATTCCTTCAGGCCAATCAGAAATCACGGGTAATTTTACCATGGAAGAAGCCAAGGATTTGGCAAATATTCTTAAATCCGGTACACTACCAGCGCCTACCAACATAGTAGAAGAAGCGATAGTCGGGCCTACGCTGGGCGTGGAGGCAAGAAATCAAGGTATCAATTCCATGATTGCCGGTTTGGTCCTGGTGGTGTTGTTTATGGTAGCCTACTATTCCAAGGGCGGTTTGGTGGCCATTGCTGCCTTGCTCTTCAACATCTTCTTTATTCTGGGTATTCTGGCCCAATTGGGCGCCGCGCTAACGCTTCCGGGCATAGCGGGTATTGTACTGACCATCGGTATGTCCATTGATGCGAATGTATTGATTTTTGAAAGAATCAAGGAGGAGTTGAGAAACGGAGCAGGCATTTTGCAGGCGATTAGCAGTGGTTATGACAAGGCATTTAGTGCCATTCTTGACTCCAATGTCACTACTTTTCTTACCGGTGCCATATTGTACTCCTTAGGCCAGGGACCTGTCAAAGGTTTTGCCATCGTATTAATGATCGGTATTGCATCTTCCTTTTTCTCTGCTGTATTTATTACCCGGGTTATTGTGTACTGGATGAGCAAAAAAGGAGAGAAGAGTACCATCTCTTTTGCTACCCCCTTCACCAGGAACTTATTGTCCAACCTCAATATAGACTTTTTGGGCAAAAGAAAAGTTGCTTACCTGATCTCAACTTCCATAATCATCATAGGTATGATCCTGGCCCTCACTTCCGGTTTAAAATTTGGAGTGGACTTTACAGGAGGACGATACTATATCGTGGAATTCAATGAACCTGTGCCTGCGTCTGAACTAAAAGTGGGTCTGGACAATGAATTTGCCGGGTCTGTGGAAGTTAAAACCTATGGAGCCAACAATATCCTAAAGGTAACCACCTCCTATCTTGTCAATGAAGACAATGAAGAGGCCAACAGAGAGGTGGAAAACAGGATAAAAGAAGGTATTGCCAGTGTGACCGGTTTCAATTTTATTGAGGATGCCAACCAAATGTCCGATGGGGCTTTTGCTATCACCGGGTCCAATAAAGTGGGTGCCACGGTAGCTGATGATATCAAAAACTCCTCCCTGGAGGCCATGTTTTTTTCATTGGTAGCCATATTCCTCTACATACTGCTGAGGTTTAGAAAATGGCAATTTTCTCTGGCGTCGATTGTCGCATTGATACATGATGCCATGTTTGTGGTGGCAGCTTTTGCCATTGCAAGTGCCTTTGGAGCCACATTTGAAATCGACCAGGTATTTATAGCTGCCATGCTGACGGTAATCGGTTATTCCATCAACGATACCGTGATTGTATTTGACCGGATCAGAGAAAACATCGAAAATCGGGGTACAGGCAAGCTGGTAAAAATGTTTAATGATGCCATAAACCAAACCATGGGCAGGACCCTGATTACTTCTGCCACCACACTTATAGTGGTATTGGTCTTGTTAATTTTTGGCGGTGAGGTGTTGAGAGGATTTTCCTTCGCCTTATTGATTGGGGTTTTGGTTGGTACTTATTCTTCCATTTACATCGCTACTCCGGTGGTAGTCGACCTGATGAAGCGGGAATTGACCAAAGATCCCGATACCCCGACTCCGGCACCAAAGAAAAAAGTAGCCTGATCCATCACAATTTATCTGAAAATAAAAGTCAGTTCCCTGGGGACTGGCTTTTTTTTTGTTTTAAATGCAAAATAAATACCCTGAACGGGGTATTGCCTGCCTAAGCTCTCTGTTTTAAATTGCATCAAATTTAAAATCTATCGATGCAATTGTCTTTTTATTTCATAGCCTTACTTTTGGGTATTCTGTTTTCCGGAATTTACCTCATCATAGGATCTGGTCAAAAAGAGTATAAAAGAATTAACCCCCTTGTATTGTTGATATTGATAACCGGATTGCTCTCTGAAGCCATCTGGAACTATACATTGGCAACCGGAAAGTACAACTTCCTGATTTACAATATTTTATATGTTTATCTGAGACCTGCAGTAATGCTCCTGCTTTACAGCCAATTGCCCTACAGTTGTCACCTGCAAAAAAAGGTACTGCCCACCATTGCTGGATTTTTATTGCTTGGGTTGGTGATCAGCCGGTTTTTTCAATCCATTTTCACCGATATCCAGTCTTACACTTACCTGATTGGCCATGGTTTGGTATTGTTCTACAGCCTTATTTTTTTCAAGGATATTTTGGTGCAAAGTAAATTCAAAGACACCAATTTGCTTTCCCTTCCTTATTTTTGGATGGCTACTTTGGTATTGTTTTCATTTGGGGAAAGTTATATATTTTTCATTCTCACCTATTATTTCCCCAACCTGGGCACCTATGGCATGGGTCATGTATTTCAATGGGTACAGTTTTTCGGAGGAATGATGTACCTGTCTTTCGGGCTTTCCTTTTACGCTCCCCTGATTTTTAATCGACGATATAGCTACTAAGTCAGCGTTAAGTAAAAAAATAATTTTTAATTTTAGCCATTAGATGTAGCTTTACGGCTTAATTTTAAAAACGCTTTGTATGTCTTATTTATTTACTTCGGAATCGGTTTCCGAAGGGCACCCCGATAAAATTTCAGATCAGATATCAGATGCTATCATAGACCATTTTTTGGCTTTTGACCCCAATTCCAAAGTGGCTTGCGAAACTTTGGTTACCACAGGTCAGGTAATACTGGCAGGTGAGGTCAAGTCGAACACCTATCTGGATGTACAAAAAATTGCCAGGGACGTGATCAACAGGGTAGGCTATACCAAAAGTGAATACATGTTTGATGGCAGCTCCTGTGGAGTTTTGTCTGCCATTCATGAACAGTCCCCAGACATCAACCAGGGTGTGGATCGAAGTAATCCTGAAGAGCAGGGAGCCGGGGATCAGGGCATGATGTTTGGCTATGCCATTAATGAGACAGAGAGTTTTATTCCACTGGGATTGGACCTGTCACACAAGCTTTTAAAAGAATTGGCTGTCCTGCGAAGGGAAAATGACCAAATCAAATACCTCAGACCGGACTCCAAGGCACAGGTGACGATTCAGTACAGCGATACCAATGTTCCAGAAAAAATCAATACCATTGTGGTTTCCACACAGCACGATGATTTCGATGAGGAAAGTCAGATGCTGGAAAAGATCAAAAAAGATATCATTGAGATCCTTATTCCCAGGGTAAAAGCCCAATTGCCCCCTTCCATTCAAAAGCTGTTCACCGAGGAAATCACCTACCATATCAACCCAACAGGGAAATTTGTTATTGGTGGGCCTCATGGCGATACCGGGCTTACGGGAAGAAAAATTATAGTAGACACCTATGGCGGCAAGGGAGCGCATGGTGGAGGGGCCTTTTCAGGTAAAGATCCTTCCAAAGTGGATCGCTCAGCAGCCTATGCTACCCGGCATATTGCCAAAAATATGGTGGCTGCAGGAATAGCAGATGAAGTTTTGGTCCAGGTGTCTTATGCCATTGGTGTGGCCAAACCCATGGGACTTTACGTGCATACCTATGGCACTTCCAAGGTGAATTTATCCGATGGAGAAATTGCCGGAAAAATAGAAAAATTGTTTGATATGCGACCTTTTGCCATTGAAAACCGCCTGAGGCTCAGGAACCCTATTTATGAGGAAACAGCTGCTTACGGGCACATGGGACGGGAGAGCGAAGTGGTTTCCAAAACATTTTTCTCACCCGACAAGGCTTCCATTACACTGGATGTGGAACTCTTTACATGGGAAAAACTGGACCATGTGGACAACATTAAAAAAGAATTTGGCCTTTAAACAAAAGGTTAACGAATAATAAAAAGGCAACCCGTCAGGTTGCCTTTTTTTATTTCAATTATAAGGGTAAATTGAAGTGTTGTTAAAATTTTCCCTACCTGATTTACTCCATTCAATCATGAACCACACATCCAACTATTTGAAAAGTAGCCTCGACCTTTTGCATTCGTATAAAAACCTGGGGGAAAAGGCCATGGAACAAGTCCCTGAAGAAAAGCTTTTTTGGCAATATAACGAAGAAAGCAACAGCATGGCAACCATCGTCAAGCACCTTTCGGGAAACATGCATTCTCGCTGGACTGATTTTTTTGACCACAGATGGAGAAAAACCCTGGCGGGAGCGTGATGGAGAATTTGAAAATGACATCAAAAACAGGGACGAGATGATGCAGGTATGGGAAAAGGGATGGAAGGTGCTTTTTGATGCGCTGGAACCCCTTACTGAAGCCGATTTTGAAAAAACGGTTTTTATCAGAAATGAGGCCCATACCGTTGTCGATGCCATCAACAGGCAAATTGCCCATTATGCATCCCATATAGGACAATTGATCTATTTGGGAAAAATGCTTGCCACAGGCCCCTGGAAAAGCCTGAGCATCCCAAAGGGACAATCAAAAACATTCAAAAAGCCTTAATGAATGTATATAAAGCAATAAAACCAAACTACCACAGCAATCCATGTCAACAACCGAATCCAATCCCGAAATTCTCTATGAAAACCTGGCCTACCGGGACCTGATGACCTGGTTACAAAAGACCAAAAAAAAACCCTCTTTACTAAACCGGATGACCAAAGGAACACAAAGGTCTATCAATAACCTGATACCTGAAAAAATCCATAAAGCCATCACCTACGCCATAGAGAAAATGGTCAAAGGGGTCCTGAGCGGAAATGAATACATCGGGCCCAAGGCCTACACCATCGACCGATTAAGCTTGAGGGAATACAAAGCACGAAAAAGTATAAAGCTATATACCAAAACAGCTTCTGTGGAAGGAGCCCTAACTGGTGCCGGAGGTATATTGCTGGGTTTTGTAGATTTACCCGCTTTTCTGGCCATCAAAATGAAAATGCTATTTGAAATAGCAGCAGCTTATGGTCACAATGTACGAGATTACAAGGAGCGGGTGTTTATACTGTACATTTTTAAATTAACCTTTTCCAGCCAGAAAACCAGGAATGAAACCATAGTAGATTTGGAAAACTGGACAGCCCATGCCCAAGCCTTGCCGGACAACCTGAATGATTTTGATTGGAGAAATTTCCAACTGGAATACAGGGACTACATGGACCTGGCCAAACTCGCCCAGCTGATTCCCATCATTGGAGCAGGGGTAGGTGCCATTGCCAACTATAAATTGAGTCAACAACTGGGGCAAATGGCCATAAATGCTTACCGTCTGAGGTATTTTTTAGATAAAAAAAACGGCAAACCGTAAGTTTATTTCAAATATACCCGCTCACCTTTTTTCGCACTTTCCTTTGCCGCATCCAGGATTTCCACTACTATCATGTTGTTTTCCAGGGAGGAAAGGTCTCGGGCCTCAACTTTTACCTTGCCTCTGACCACAGCAGCCAAATAAGAAAACGGATCATCATAAGGATAAGGCCTTGGGGATAACATTTCTGTCTTTTCCTGATTTTCACCCGTTTCCCTGCTGATCAATCGGGTATTGTTACTGGCAATTAAATAGCCAGTGCTACCATATACTTCCATGTCCTTCCTGCTAAAAGGCCAATTCCAGGAAGCCTGAATGACACCCTGGGTTGTGGGGTAGTCCAATAAAATGGTGGCTTCATCATCCACTTTAGGATAAATATGGGGCTTGATTTGCTTGAGTTCAGCGGTTACAGCAACCGGCTTTTGCCCATCCATCAGCCAGGTCATCAGGTTGGCACCATAGCAGCCAAAGTCTATCACCGCGCCTCCGCCATTTAAAACAGGATCTGTGAGCCAATCCAAAAACTCCTGATTCACACCAATTTCCTTTGGCCCTTCATGGCCATCATTGATCACTACTCTTCGCAATGGTCCGATGACTGAATTATCCTTCACCCGCTCTTTAACTTCATGGTTGCTCGCATACCAGGTGGTTTCATAATTGGTAAGCAAATGAATATTGTGCTCTCTGGCCAGGGCTTCCATTTTCTTTGCATGCTCCATGCTTACCGCCAAAGGCTTCTCTACCATCACGTGAATCCCAAGCGGAGCACAGGCCTGAACGACTTCCAAATGTTCGTAAATGGAACCAAATGCCGTTACGGCTTCCGGCCTTACCTTTTCAAAAAGGCTTTCCATATCCTTGTAAACCAAATCCATGCTTATGTCATGGCGGGACAAATACCTCTCGGCCAGATCGGTATTGGGCTCCACGATTCCAACAATTTCAATATCTCCTTTATCTTCCCTGCCCAGGATCCAATTGACATGGGAGTGGGTAAGACCGACAACGGCAATCTTTACAGCGTCCTGTCCCATTGAATGATGCAGGCTTAACAGGCTGGTCATCAGTACAAATATCCATTTTTTCATACTCAGTTATTTTTTAAGGGTTGAATGATTCTTTGAAAGAATCCGGTTCCATTCTTTTTTCTTTTCTCTCTTGCTTTGATCCGGCGATTTTTTTTCTGCTGTTTCCCTTTGACCAATACGGACCTGGCAGAAATACCCACCTGACCACTATACCAGGGTTGTCTGCCGGCAATATTGATGTTGGGCTTGTAATCTACGGAAAAATTTACACCCAAAGCAGTAAACTCCAATCCTGCGATCAGGTCCAGTCCCAACATGGTATTGCCATAAGTTTGAATAATCTGCATGGATTCCGGTATTTTTTCCTGGCTTTCTCCTATACCCAATGAGATGCCTGCCCCGTAATAGTAGTTCAGTCTTTTGGTCAATATCGGGCGGTGTTTTTGAAGCAAGGCATGAAAGGTGCTGTTGACATTAAAATCAGATTGCAATATGCCTTCTACTGTCAGTCCCTTTTGAATGCGCTGCTGCACAGAAAGTCCGATGGTCCGGTATTGATTGTTATTGCCGAAACGCAATCCTAAAGAACTTCCATAACTTTGTCCAAAAGATTCACCCGAAGAAAATAATAGAAATAAAAATAAAACCAGATTAAATTTTTGCATGAGCTGCCAGTAAATTTGAGACTTCTCCAACAAAAAACCAGCCAAATGAACAAAAAAATGATGGCATTAAGCGCAATAGGTTAAAATAACCAACTGATTGTATTCCATAGAACATATTTCCATTTCATTTAACGGAATAAGGAAGAATTGCCTGAATAGATCTATTGCGAAAAGCAATTAAATAATTAAATTGAAAGTAAATCCAATGAAATCGACACGATTAAAATCATCATTGCCCGGAGTTTAATGATGATTTTAATCGTCAAAGATTCCATTTGGCCTCTAAAAGAAAATTACAAACACATGAAACCCTTCTTATGAAAACTTTACTTATTCTATTTCTTGTTGCTTTGGGTACTTTTGCAAGTGCCCAGGACCTGGAAGGTGCCTGGAAACTTACCCATCAAAATGGTGACCCTGTCACTGAGCGGGAATTTATTAAAATCTATCAAGACGGTTATTTTGCCTTTGGCGCAAAAGAAATTGCGGGCAATAAATTTCTAATGGCAGGGGGTGGAAACTACAAATTGGAAGGGAATTCTTATGATGAAAAGTTGGATTTTTTGACGCTGGACCCCGAGCAAGTAGGTACCACCAATACCTACACCCTGGATTTTGCCAATGGACGAATGGTTATTTCCGGAAAAATAAAAGGTGAGGACTTGATTGAAATATGGGAAAAAATATCTTCCAAAGAAGATGAGCTAACCAGAAACTGGGTGATTACCGGAAGAAAAAGAGATGGTGAAATATCAAAAATGACTCCGGGAGCAAGGAGAACAGTAAAAATATTGAGTGGGGGCAGGTTCCAGTGGATAGCTTTCAATTCTGAAACCAAAGAATTTAGTGGTACCGGAGGGGGAACTTATGAAGCGGTTGATGGAAAATACACCGAGCATATCACCTTTTTTTCAAGGGACGACAGTCGGGTAGGTGCCTCCCTGAATTTTGATTATGAAGTGATTGATGGAGAATGGCACCACAGCGGCTTAAGCTCAACGGGCAACCCCATTTATGAAATATGGTCACCCTACGAAGATGCCTACCAGCCCAACAAATAGAAGTTGAACATTTTTCCCAAAAGTAGAAATCCTGATGGGTGAATTTATCGCTGACGATAAGAGAAAATTTCTCGTCTCCAATGTATTGAAAGGATTCTTCTATCTGGCCATTTTGCTGTTCCTTTTTCTCTTATTGAGGCAATTTAGCAGTGAAGAGGAAAGGTACTCCTGGTTTGGTGGCATTTATGATGATGCAGTACTGATCATGGGTATTTTTGTTTTGTCGGAAATACTCTTTGGTATTATTCCTCCGGAAGTTTTTATGTTATGGTCTCTGGAAACCTCCCTAATAGGACCCTATCTGACCAGTATTGGGATACTGTCCGTCATTTCTTACGCTGCAGGGTTTTTAAATTTCAATCTGGGCAAGTGGGTGAAAAATAAAAAGTGGATCAGCGGACTCCGGTTTCCCCGATTGCAAAGATATTTAGGTCTTTTTGAAAAATATGGCGGCTACCTGGTCGTGGTTGCCTCCATTAGTCCTTTACCTTTTTCTGCCATATCCTTATTGAGTGGCATGGGTGGACTGGAAACAAAGAAATACCTGCTATTGAGTTTGTTTAGAATATTAAGGTATTTTGTTTACGGTATCCTACTGGCCGGCTTGGGCAATCTTTGAATACCCGGCTTTGCTTACAAACCTGAGTTCGACTGAATTTCGTTAAAAAACCGTCATTCCGAGGCTTAGAGAGGGTTTTGTGCGGTGAAAGCCGTGGGAATCTCTGGCCAAACGAGACTGCGAACCCTTTCCCAGCGCCTATACCCACGACAAAGGGTTCGCAGTGACGATTCAATTGGTTTTTATTGACGATCTTAATTCAAACTCAGGTTACAAGGTAAATATTTGGTTTAACCCGGATTATGCATTAGCCATTCTACACCGGGACGCACTCGTATTGATACAGGTAATCGCTTCAGAATCACCCGGCAAGGTAATGATCCCGGCTTCACCTTTGCAGGGGAGTCTACAGGCAGCCTGATTGTATTGCACTTCCTGTCCTTTTTGACAAAGGTCAGTCTATATTGAACCCAAGGGTATAATCCGCCTTAGAACAGGGTTAATATTCAACCCTTTTTTAGAATTTATATGGTCTTTGGACAAATTCTTTCCTATTTTCGAAGCAGATTTCAATCATGAAGAAAAAACGAATAGCGGTTAATGGCTGTGGAAGAATCGGCCGTTTGACCATCAAGTTAATATTGGACAGCCCTGACCTGGAATTGGTAGCTGTAAACGACCTTACCGACCCTAAAACGCTTGCTCATTTGCTGCAGTATGACTCCATACACGGCAAATACGGCCAACGTATCGTTGAAAAGGGAGGCAATATTCATATAGGAGACAAGGTGATTCGGATTTTTGCAGAAAAAAACCCGCTTTTAATCCCCTGGAAAGACCTGAATATAGATGTAGTTTTTGAATCTACCGGAAAATTTACCGATCGGTCTGGTGCCGAAATGCATCTTAGGGCAGGCGCAAAAAAAGTAATCATTACCGCCCCACCAAAATCTCAGGATGTACCCATGGTGGTATTGGGGGTAAATGAAGCCATTTTGAAAGGTGATGAAGACATAGTATCCAATGCTTCCTGTACTACCAATTGTCTGGCACCCATGGTTAAAGTGCTGGATCAAGCTTTTGGGATAGTCAAAGGGTATGTATCCACTGTTCACTCCTATACAAATGACCAAAACCTGCATGACGCTCCCCATAGGGATCTTCGTAGGGCCAGGGCAGCTGCTTATTCCATTATTCCGACCAGCACCCATGCTGCAAAAGCCATGGAGATCGTACTGCCTGAACTTAAGGGAAAAATTGAAGCATCTGCCATGAGGGTGCCAGTCCCGGATGGTTCATTGACCGACTTGATAGTATTGTTAAAACAGGAAACCAGTGCCGCATCCATTAACCAGGCATTTCTGGAAGCCTCCCAAAACAGGTTTAAAGGAATCATCGAATATGCAGAAGACCCTCTTGTTTCGATAGATATTGTGGGCAATCCCCATTCTTGCATCCTGGATTCGGGATTAACTTCTTCCATGGGAAACCTGGTCAAGGTAGTGGGCTGGTATGACAATGAATCCGGATATTCCAACCGGCTGGTGGAGTTGGCAAGCAGACTATAGTCATTATCTGAGGTCGTTTTCCAACCAGAGAAAGGGCAATGAACCCTCCACCCATTTATCAAAGTAATCGGAATAATCTGTACCAAATACCATGGAGCCCAGCAGTATATCCAGATCGCCATCTCCATCCATATCCCCTACGTCCATGGCCATCCAGCGCCCTTCGGCCGCAGCCGGAAAGGTACTGGCCTCAAAATCCATGGAGCCCTGATTTTCCAGATAAACAAAACTTTTTTCAGGTGCATTTTCGTAATCAGGGAAAAAGGAAATAGCGGCAATATCCACATCCCCATCCTGGTCAAAATCGGCTGGAACAGCCTTATAAGCACCATTCAAAGGATAGAAAAATTCCTCCCTGAACCTGTTGTTTCCGTCATTGATAAATATCCTGATCCCGTGATAGGGTTTTGCGATAGGGTCATAATCTGCATTGTCACCATTGGTGTAAATGATGTCCGGATGGCCGTCCTCATTGAAATCAAAAAGTTCGAAATAACTGGATCCGTAACTGGCTGGAAACCTCAGCACAGTTTCTTCTACAAAATTCCCATTTCCCTGATTATAATAGATGAAAATTCCCTCATCGCCCTGCCCAAACAAGGCGATGATATCCTTCTTGCCATTGTTGTTCAGGTCCCTTATGTAGGCTTTGGTTGCCCCTGGTTTTTGGCGCAAAATACGCTTAAGGTAATTCCCGTTTTGATCTTGCTTCCACCAAGCCAGGCTGCCTGTTTGTTTGCCATATTCACAAATAACCATGTCTTCAAGTCCATCCCCATCCAGATCCCCTCTATCCATATGCACCGGACGTTGCAGGTTGCGGGCCAGTATAGTTGTGGGCTGACCCGGACCATTTGGCAAGCGCATCACATAGCCCAGGTCCATGTCTGTGGGATTAAAAGTCCCGATTACCAGGGCATAATCATGCCGCTCACCTTCGTGGATCCATACCGTTCCCTCCGGACTGGGAGCTGTTTTTTGGACCTGAAACTTACTGTTCATGATGGCGAGGGCAGACCTTCCCACATCACTGATATAAAAGCGGTCCGGGCCACTGATATGCACCATCAATGTCATGGGGTTTCTGGTCTGGTTATCTGGTCTCCTCAATGAAAATCCTTCCAATCCTATCCGGATATCATTTTCCCCGGGCCCATCCAGTTTATCGGGAGCCTTTTCCAAAAAGTAGGCGCTTATTTTATTAAAAACCAAAGTGTCTATAGTAGGAGACTCCGGAAAAACATTGTTTCTGGCTACAATCTGTCCTGCCCTGCCTCCTTCCATTAACCAATCTCTGGTGGTATCATCAGCGTATATTCCATAATAATGGCCCATTCTGGGTAAGATGGTTTTCCAGGTTTCCTTGTCCAGAAGTGCTGGATCAGGATACTGGTGACAGCCTGTGCAATAACTTTTAGCCAGGGTAACAGCCGGCTGGTCGATAGGATCTGGCCTTTTTTGAAAATCGCTCTTTTTTGGTTGCCTTTCCTGATTTTCCCCTGTTTTTTCATTAGAGCTATTGGTACAACCACTTCCTATCAGGAAGAAAAGACAAACCTTGAATAGTAATGGGAAAATATTGACATGAAATCGCAAGGAATGGTAGCTAATTGACATGTTTGCAAGCACTGCTTATGCAGCTTTTTTATTCATGGTTTCCGTAACTTAAATTCGCCTCCGGAACTGGATTTTTTTTACCTTACGAAGATAAGGCATAGCCTGCAAAGAAATTGGGTTTTGCCTTTTTTTGATAGGTTTCCCTTTTAAAACCAGTGGATCATCAATCTCAGTGCATTTTGTGTCAGACCCATAGCCCGACCAAGCTTTGCCGAACGCATGTATTTTGCCTCTGTTGGGAATCAGAATTTAACCCCAAATATCCGTTGGAATTTCTACTGCGGACTTAAAGCACTTCAAAATCAGCCGCATCGCTCCACTTTTCGGGTTCAGCGTAGGGGGGTACGCCTAACTCTCCAAAGTGACTGATTTTCTTGTGCTTTAAGCCCTCGCTACGAACCCTAATGCAAAATCCGGGTTTAAGAAGTCATCACCAGCCAAAGCCGTACTATTGCTCAAATTCCAGCAACTTTAAGGCACTAAAATAAGCTGTAAAATCAACGAGTCACCTGTAAATTGGAGCTACGGCGTTTCCTACAATTTGATGTTCTATAGTAGCAAAAAGTCTTGCACTGTCCATGGGCTTAACCATAAAATCATTAAAGCCAGATGAAAGGCCTTTTTTCCGAGCTTCTTCGGAAATATCTGCCGTGAGGGCAATGACAGGAATATTACTGTACGCCATACCGCATTGTCCCTGCCGTATAGTTAGTATGGTTTGGAACCCATCCATGACTGGCATTTGCAAGTCCATCAAAACCAAATCAAATCCAGGGAGCAGTAATTTTTCTAAGGCCTCTTTACCATTTGCAGCAAAATCTGTAATGGTGTTTTTCCAGGTTTTAAAAATTGATTTCATGATCAATCCAAATATGGGATCATCTTCTACCACCAAAAGCTTCTTTCCTCCCAGATCAAAATTAGTATTCACCAGTTCTTTCATTTTATGGCTAACAAAAAAGTGCAAATAACATGTATTAAGTTTATTGATGCATTAAAAATAAATGATTCAAAATTATATTCCAAATCATTGGGATAAACACCAATTTTATAGCGATTTATTCCGCTTTTTAGCCCTCCATTTTTTGTGGCTTAATTTTAGTGTTCTTTTTGAAACAATTCTGGCTAATTTCCAAATCGATCACAATCAAAACGTATGTTTGGATAAGCAGCTTATTTGGTATATTGATTCTTCCCATGATCAGGAATAGGTGCTATATTTAACCCATGTTTCAGGTCAATATTTTTTGTGAGGAATCAAGAGTGCCGGAATGGAATGAACATTCTGGTGCGCCTCCTTCAAATTTTCTGCACGTCTGGCGGGCACCTGTCCACATGCCCCGGCAAGACCTCGACTCCATCATGGCATTGATGAATGAGGAAGAAGTTGAAAAGGCAGCAAAGTTTTACCTCCGGGAAGACAAAATCCGATACGCGATCGGGAGAGGATTTCTTCGGAGACTGATAGGCCACTATCTGAACATAGATCCCAAAACCGTAATGTTTCACAGGAGCAAGCACAATAAACCAATATTGGTAGCTCACAACAACTTCCATTTCAACATCAGCCATGCTGGTGATTGGGTGGTTTTTGCCCTGAGCAAAGCAACCATAGGAATTGATATTGAGCCCATCAATGCAACTTTTGACTACCAGGAAGTAGTAACGCAATTTTTTGAACCATCTGAAATTGACTTTATTTCGAAATCAGCCAACCCTTACCAATCTTTTTTTAAAATATGGACCCGGAAAGAAGCTTTCCTGAAGGCTTTGGGATGGGGTTTGACTGATCATCTCCATCACTACTGCTTTCTGGATAGAAGGCGGTCTATTTCTTTACCAGAGCCCATTGAACACAAGGATTGGCAGATAATAAGCTTTGTGATGGAAGAAAAATATTATCTGAGTCTGGCAAACCCCAAAACAGAAACGTTACCACTTTTTTTTGATTGGAATGCCCTTGGAAGTTCATAAGGTTTTTTGGGAAAATACCTTCATATAACGGGACCTCAATTTTAATCAAACAGGGACAACATGCCTTCTCCATCCAGATAACCTAAAAAACTGTCTCCTTCTACAATGACTTCTTTTGCCATTTTACTTTTGGCCGCCTGCAATTTCATGATTTTCTCCTCTACGGTATCCTTGCAAATCATCCGGTATGCGATGACATGCTTTTCCTGCCCCATTCGGTAGCATCGGTCTATGGCCTGATTTTCCACAGCGGGATTCCACCAGGGGTCCAGAATATAGACATAATCGGCAGCTGTTAGATTGAGACCGGTACCTCCCGCTTTCAAACTGATCAAAAACACCCTTTTGGTGGGGTCTTGTTGAAATTGATTCACCCTTAATTCCCTTTCCTTTAGGCTGGTTTTTCCATCCAGGTAGGTATACGATACATGGTTTTCCTGAAGTTTTTCCTGAACAATATCAAGCATTTTAACAAACTGGCTAAAAACCAGCAATTTATGATTGCCCGTTTTCTCCAGTATGTGTTCCAATAGCAGGTCAATCTTTGCCGAGGCATCTTTTCCCACGGAATGGTTTACCAGGCGGGTGGCATCACAAATCTGCCTCAACCTCGTCAATCCTTCCAAAACATACATTTTGGACTGTCCGGCACCTTCTTCTTCAAATTTCTTCATCAGATAATCCCGGAATTCGTTTCTGTAGGCATCATACACCTTCCGTTGTACGGGATCCATCTCGCAATAAAGGTACTCTTCCGTCTTATCCGGAAGTTCTGTTAGCACCTCCTTCTTGGTTCTTCTCAGGACAAAGGGCTTGATTTTTTTCTGCAGCTCATCCAGAATGCCTGTATTTCCCTTTTTCAGTGGATCCAGGTAATGGTCTTTAAAACCTTTAAAGGATTGGAAAAAGCCGGGATTTACAAAATTCATTTGTGCATACAGCTCTGCCAATCCATTTTCTATGGGCGTCCCAGTCAGGGCTATTTTTAATTTACCGTTGAGTTTGGTGATGGCTTTATACCGAAGGGACTGCGTATTTTTGATTGCCTGAGACTCATCGGCAATGATGATATCAAAAGGAATTTGCTTCAGAAGGTCCAGGTCATTGATTACCAGTCCATAACTGGTGAGCAAAACCTCATGCCCCTGAAGGGCTTCCACAGTATCGTATCGGGAACCATGGTGGATAAAATAATCCAGATGGGGCGCAAATTTCTCCAATTCATCCTTCCAATTGAATAAAAGGGTAGTAGGTGCAACCACAAGCACTTTTGTTCCTTCCTTCTCCGTCATCTTGCAAATCAGGCTGATGAGTTGGAGGGTCTTGCCCAGGCCCATATCATCTGCCAGAATACCTCCCCAGCCGTATTCCTGAAGAAAATTCAGCCAATTCAATCCCACCTGTTGGTAGGGTCT
This sequence comes from Cyclobacterium sp., assembly GCF_014762705.1. Taxonomy (GTDB): domain Bacteria; phylum Bacteroidota; class Bacteroidia; order Cytophagales; family Cyclobacteriaceae; genus Cyclobacterium. Next base: position 97,957 of record NZ_JABURL010000015.1, read on the forward strand.
TAGGTCAGCCTTTAATTTTTGGGGTATTTTGGTTTTCCTGATACTGGAAAATTGCTTCAACCTTTCCTTTTTCTCTTCAATCTCTTTAAATATTTCCGGAAAATCATGAATTTCCTCCACCTCATCCAGCAGGTTAAATTGTGTTTTTGAGATTCTAATCTGGTCTTTTTCCGTCTCTCCGGACCTGAACAATCTACAGAACTTCTGTACCCATTCCTCAGGCAAAATTCCAATGGTTCCATCCGACAATTCCACATAATTCCTGTCCCTATCGAGGGCACTTTTGATATCTTTTAATTTCACCTTGTTATTGCCAAAGGCTACCTGTGCATTGAGTTCAAACCAGTCTTGGGTGGAACCAAATTCCATGGATATTGCAGGAGGGAAAGGGGAGTACTTTTTGATTCTGATATTTTCCAGCCCAAATACGGTAACCTTATTGGCTTTTAAGGTTTCAAATGCTTTCATAAACCACAGCTTTTCCATAAAAGCATCGTGGTTCAAATGAAAGAAACCCTGATTTCCGCCCCGTTCAAAATTGGGATGCAGGGATTTCAGAAAAGCCAGGAATTCATCTTCGGCATCCTCATCCCTTAAATACAGTGTTTTCGTTTCAGGGTCCATGATACTGTTCCCCTCTAGTGGGTTGGAAAAAGCCCTGGGTCCATATTTCAGGGCGGGTCGGAAAATCACCAAGCCGGTTAATTCAGAAATATAAAGTTGTTTCTTTAGTAATGGGCTATGATCGGCTTCCTTGAAAAGACCGGATTCATCCATGATTTCAATATTTTTAGACAGAGGTAGTATTATTTTTTGAACATATTCATCCACATCTTTTTCTAAAAATTGCATTACCGGAAAATTGAGCAGCACCTTTAAAGTCAGCAATGCCTCTTTTGTCTGAAATGTCAGCAACCAGCGGTGCTTGTACAGGGCAAAGGCAGAGGAAAGGCTCAATTCATTTTTTTCATTTTCCAACTCCATTTTGCCCTCATCAGTGCTGATAAGCGGATGCAGTTCATATATCAGCCCCTTTTTGCTGATCTTCAGTCCAAGCCTGGCTGGAAGAATTCTCAGTGCTGCTCCAAAGTTCTTTTTTTGAATTTTACCCTTTTGGTACTCATAGGCAGGAGCCTGATAAGTCGAAAGGTGATAGCCATCCATTGAAGTAAGAAAATCTTCAAAAAGTGAAAATATTTGATCCGTTTTCTTTTTTATTATGGCCTGGTTAAGTTTTTCTGCGGCCAATAGTGCTTCATCCATTCCTGAATTCTTGGCCAATCTCGGATCATAGGGATCGGTTATTGCGGTAAACCTGACGGAAAAATCCGAAGGCCTGTTTTTACTACCCTTTGCCATGAAGGAAAGGATCCCCTGAAAATTACCAGAATGGTCTATGACAAGTGCAAAACCGGGATTATACTTGCCCAATTCATCGGTTTTAACATTGGGAATCAGTTGGTTCGATGCCGCAAGATCGGCCATCCGTATTCCCTCTTCAATGAATTTCTTCGAAAGGCGATCAATGTGGTAAAGCCCGCGGAGGGGTCCTGAAGGAAACATGTGCAGCTGACCTTCATAAAACTCAAATCCAAAGGCTTTAATAGGGTCTTCCAACTGATCCAGAAGGCCCCATTTCCTCAATTGATCTGCCGCAGCAGCCTCCCTTTGCCTTGAGGTAAGGTACTTCAGGTCACCAAGGTCAGTCTGGCTGAACCTTTTTTTCAGCCATTCCAAACCGGTGCGAACCAGGTATTTCCTTTGGTAGTCCCCATTGATGGTGATTTGTTTTCCATCAAAATGGATTTTCAAAAAATGGTGTTGTCCATTGATATCCACAGAATAGTTGATACCATTTTCCAACAACTGGGCATTATACAACCTTTCATATATGAATTTTCCAGGAGGGATATCAAGTTTTTCTCCCAACTGAGGAATCTCCTTTTCCGAACAGGGGATGGTAATGGGAAAAGATAAATCATCTTCTTCAGGTTCCTTCTTTTCTACTTTCAGCGTTTTCTGGTTATCCATCCAGGGTGGAGGGAATTTTTGATAATCCACTCCAGTGGTCAACGCCAAATAATAGATTGCTGCAGCCACATGTTTACATTGATGATTTTCTATAAAATAAACACACTCGCATGTTATGGGGCTTTCTTCCGGTTTATCAGGTAATTTTTCAAAACCTTTTTCATCCCTTAGTACATTCCGGTTAAGCTGTTCCAAACTTATACTCACTGAATAAAAAGGCTCCATATTGCCCGCTACATCAAAAAAATAAATTTCTTTGGCTGGGTCAAAGTAGACAAAATCGACTTTTCCCTCGCGGAAAAGCGTAAAACCCCTGTTTAGCAAGGTTGGCTCCAAAAAAAATTTGATTTTGGACAGCTGACTTTTATGGAAAAAGGGAAGGCTCATAATCAGTCAAAGTTAATTTGCTTTTTTATGGTAAAAAATTTTTATAGCTAATTAGCTGCGCTTGGAAAGCTGGTTTTAATTTACTAGTTTGAAGAAAATATAAATAAATGAAAGCTAGATTTCTACAACAATGTATCCTTTGGATTTCTTTATTGTTTGCTTGCAATAAGGCCGCCGAAGTTAAAGAGGGTTTGCCTCTGATTGAATTGGAAAAAACGACACAAATCAATTCTCCCTACAAGATCGAACGCATTACTCCATTGGAAACCGATACCGCAAATCTGATCGGAGACCACCTAACGGTAAAATTTTCAGAAAACTCCTTTTTTATTTATGATGAAAGTGCCAGAGATGCCATCCACCAATTTGACCGTAATGGAAAATACCTTGGCAAATTCGTTGAAATCGGTGAGGGTCCGAATAGGGTCGGGAGCGCCAACGATTTTGTTCCAACCTTAGAAGGCTTGGAAATCCTTAGCGTAAAGGGCGATCTGTCTCAAATTATTCAATTTGATAGAAATGGGGAAATTACGGGGCAACTGGAGTTCGATTATTACGGGACTTCCTTTGCCAAATTGCCCAAGGGTTACTATGCCGCTTCCGGAAGCTATAATCTTCCCTTTGTCGAAAACAGACTGGCTATTATTAACGGGCAGGGGAAAACGGTAAAGGCGTTTTTACCCAATACCCATGAGATTTTGCCCATGCAGGAAAAAAATTTCTACGCAGCAAATGGATCCGTATTTTTCCATGAAATTTACAACAATCGCACGTACAAGGTAGAGGGGGACAGTCTTGCCCCAAGCTATCAATTTGATTTTGAAAAATACAGCATTCCCGAAAGATTTTTTGAAATGGATTGGATGGCCGGTTTTGAAATGCTCAACCAGCAGGGTTTTGCCACCATTTCGCAGTATTGGGAAAATGAAGACAAGGCTTTTTTTGGAGTGGATGTTCAGGTTAATGGCGGGTTGAATAAACATCAGGTCATTTTAGAAAAAGCGAGCGGGGAAGTAGGCAAAAGGATTATCTCGGCTACAGCATTGTCAGCATTTTCTTCCCCGGTTGGTTTGATGGACGACCTTTTGGTATTCATCGCACAGGCACCGGATTATTTAAAACTCAATACGGATCAATTGCCTGAGAATAGCCCCAAAATTCAGGAAGGAGATAACCCGGTTTTGTTATTCGTTGAATTTTAAGACTCCTGGACTAATTATTTACAACATTTTGCTGTTTTTCCTTACGAATCTATATTAACCTATGCGTGCCAATACCCTACTATTGCCATTATGTATCGTATGCGTTTTCGCTGGTTGCAGTCCATCTGAAGAAAAAATAATTTTTCCGGAAAACTTGAAAAGCTATCAGGTTACAGATAGCATTCCCTTTAATCCTCACTGGATGCATGCTGAGAAAAAACTGGTGGTGGTTTCCAAACAACTTTATGTATTTTCCATCCCCTTTCTGGACATCATAGCCGAATATGATGAGGAAATGCCAGTGATTATTGTAATTACCAGAGAAGATAAAGATGAAATTATTCAGAGACTGACCGAATATGAGTTTCCCTATCCCTTTATACATGATCCGGATGGCTTGTTTATTGAAGAAAACCAAATATGGAAGCGTTTTGGTTATCAAGAGAAAAATACGATCGCTCCATTTTTTATGGAAGGGGATTATATATCGGAAATGGGTCTTGCTCAAATTAGTATGAGGCAGCTATTCAGAAAGCAATTGGATGAGTTTTTGAAATAATTGGGTACAAAATTAGTTTCGAATTGGTTCTTCCTGGTGTTTTTATTCTACTTCTAAAAACTGCAATACCTGTTCTACCGCTGCCATTTGCCTGGAAGGTGCCGCCTCTATTTTGGAGATGACCTGCACGCCATTATACAGGGTGTACAAAAGGTTGGCGATTGCACGCAGGTCTTTTCCTTTTGGAAATTCCCCCATTACCTCCCCGGATTTCAGGTAGTCAAAAATTATCTTTTCGAAAACCTTTTGGTTATCTCTCAAGATTTCCTGCAAATGCTTGTCTTCCGGCATTAGGGCAGCTGTTAAATTGACGGTGAAACAGCCTTTGCGTTCCTTCCTTTCTTTGAGGGCACATTCAAATAAATTTCGGATTCCGTCCTTGGCGTTGGGTTGGGAATACAATGCTTCAAGTATGGCAGCTTTGTTGTTTTCCCGGTAATTTTCAAATGCTTTTAAAAACAAATCTTCCTTACCTTTAAAAGTATCGTACAAGCTGGCCCTGTTGATCCCCAGGTGACTGACCAAATCCTGAACAGAAGTGGCATGATAACCTTTCCTCCAAAACAATTCCATGGCCCTGTCTAAGACTTCAGATGTATCAAATGATTTTGCCCTTGCCATGCTTGAGTGATTGTTGGATTTCACCAAATATATATTATTGGAATAATCATTCCAATAATAAAATAATAAATTTTGCTGCTGAAATAGAAAAAAAGGTATTTCCTCCCTGATTTTACAAGGGAATTTTTACCTTGATCTCAACTCATTCAGGTGAACGCTTTCTTTTTAAACCGATTGTTCTTCTCCGGTTGCGCTTCTATTCCCTTCCATTGTCTGGAAACAAAAGTCAAATTCAAACCGTTTTAGAGGCATGAAATTATTTGATACAGCTACTTTTCCATCCAAAAATTTATTGCCTCAGAATGGGATCGTTCATTATTGGGGAAAAATCATGGCTGAAGAAAAGGCGGATCAATATTTTAAAGCATTGTGGGAAACCATCGCCTGGAAAAACGATGAAGCAGTGATTTTTGGAAAAAAAATGGTCACCAAAAGGAAAGTGGCCTGGTATGGTGACAGGGAATTTGAATATACCTACTCAAATATTACCAAAAGGGCCCTTCCCTGGACCCGGGAACTTATAGCATTGAAGGCCATTACAGAGGAACGAACGGGTGAGGTCTTTAATTCTTGTTTGCTCAACCTGTATCATTCAGGTGAGGAGGGAATGGCATGGCACAGTGATGGGGAAAAAGACTTGAAAAAGCATGGTGCCATTGCTTCACTGAGTTTTGGGGCGGAAAGGAAATTTGCCTTTAAACACAAGCAAAGCAAGGAAACCGTCTCTTTATATCTGGAAAATGGCAGTTTGCTGCTCATGAAAGGAAGCACCCAAGACCACTGGCTGCATCGGCTACCCCCTACCAAAAAGGTCCAGGCCCCAAGGATCAACCTGACTTTCAGGTACATTATAATCAAATGAACAATAAATATTGATAAACAGGGTTCGATGTTGAAATAGTACGAATTGGAAATGCTAATGCTTTCCAAACCAAATGGGCTATTTCCTGATTTCCCTTTTCTGTATCTGTTTTTTTAGAGGAAACTGACTGAACAAATGGACTTCATCCATAACCGAACTCCGCTGGCAGGACTTCACAGAAATCCCTTATCAAACAAAAGCCTCCTTCACCGGCAGCTCATAAATTCTTTTTCCATTTAGTTTGTACAGTGCATTGCACAAAGCCGGAATGTAAGGAGGCACCGGTGGTTCTCCTACTCCGGTAGGTTTTTCCTGACTTTCTATAATATGGGTATAAATCTGTTTGGGTGCCTGAGGCATGCGAATGATTTGGTAGCTGTCAAAATTATTTTGTTTGACCTGTCCGTTCTCAAAATTAATGGCCGACGACATGGCAAGGCTGCTGGCAAATTGCGCCCCTCCTTCGAATTGGGATCGAATGCGATCGGTATTTACCGCTATGCCACAATCCACCGCATAATGCACCTCCGGAATGGTGATTTTACCATTTTCATCCCTTGATACTTCTACAATACAAGCCACATAAGTCAAAAAACTTTTATGTGCCGCAAAGCCCATTGCTTTCCCTTCTTGTATGGATTTTGACCAATTGGCTTCTGCAGAGACCCTTTCGATTACCCTTTTCATTCTTCCGGTATCCCAGGGATAGGCGGCAATATCCTCTCCATAATTCGGATATTCACCCTCCATTTCTTCATTGAAGCTAAGCTTCCGGTCCTCTCCCAAAAGGGACAGGATATGCTCCACGGGATCCATTCCACGGAGCTCGGCTATTTCATCCAGCATGCTGCTGATGGCAAAAGCATGGTGTATGTTGCTCACTGAGCGAAGCCATCCAATACGGGTATGTGCTTTGGCCTCATGAGATTCAATCCGGATATTCGCCACATCGTAGGGGAAATCCGTACAGCCCAAACCCATTTCTCCATCGGAGGGGTGCAATTCATCGGCACTTGAGGTACCTCCGATAGCAGGAAAAACCGTGTGGTGATTCCAGGCTATCAAGTTGCCCTGTGCATCTAATCCTGCCTTTATTCGCTGGGCACTGTGGGAATGGTAAAAATCATGGTGGATATCATCTTCCCGGGTCCACTGCACACGTACGGGTTTTTTGATGGCCCTGGATAGCAATGCCGCCTCCACCACATAATCCGGCTTTGATTTTCTGCCAAAACCTCCACCCAGCAAGGTCACATTCACCCTGACATTGGCTGCATCCAGCTCTAATGCCTCTGCTACTGAATCCCTGGCCCATTGTGGGTGTTGGGTCGGGGCCCAGATTTCAATGGTGCCATCCTCCTTGTAATGGGCCAGTGCAGCAGGAGGTTCTATGGTAGCGTGGGCATAATAGGGTGCGCGGTAGGTTTTTTCCAAGACCTTTCCAGCGCTTCCTAAAGCTGTTTTTACATCACCTTTTTCCCTTCTCAGTTTTCCATCCCCCAGTGTTTCCCGGATCATGTCCTCCATTTGGGCGGCGCATTGGTAATCCTTGTTCTCCCCAAGATCCCATTCTACCTGCAGGGCGGCTCTGCCCTTGATAGCTGCCCAGGTATTGTCCGCTATTACCGCAATGCCTTCCAGGGGCTTATTCAAACCCGGATGGGCACCATTTCCCGAAATTTTTACCACTTGGTTGACTCCTGGTACCTCGAGTGCCTTATCTTCCGAATAATTTACCACTTTAGCCCCTACGGCAGGGCTGCGTTGGATCACGGCTATTTGCTGGCCGGGCAGGTCCATGTCCGCACCGAAGAGGGCCTTGCCATGGACAATGTCTTTTACATCATATATGGGAACATCCTTCCCAATTAGTTTGTAATCGCTGAGTTTACGAAGCTTCAATGTTTCCTGATCGGGAATTTCCATGTCCTGCAGCAGGTCAAGCAGGTCTGAAAAATCAACTTGCTGACCACTTGCTGCATGGATCACTTGCCCATTCCGGGTATCACAGCCTGAGGGATCTACATCCCACTTTTTGCCCGCTGCTTCCATCAGCATGTGCCTGGCCGTTGCTCCCGCTCTTCTCATGGGTTCGAAAAACATGCGTATAGAATAGGATCCATCGGTGTTTTGGTCTCCGTAGGTCGCTTCATCACCAACGGCTTGCTCAATTTTAACCGATTTCCAATCAGCTCCGAGCTCATCGGCAACAATCATTGGCAGAGAAGTCCGTATACCGGTACCCATCTCGGAGCGATGGGCAATGATGGTCACCTGGTTATCCCCATTGATGCTCAGGTAAGCATTGGGAGCAAAGGTAAGGGTTTCACCCTTGGGACCTGAGCACTGAAAGTTGACTCCCAACATAAAACCGCCAGTGGCCAGTGAGCCTAACTTCAGGAATTCTCTCCTGGAAGGACGGAAAACTTTACTTTTATTGGTAAATTTTTTGAAAGGAAGGAAAGACAGTTTTGGTATCATGAGCATGTTGGGAAAGCGTAAAGTCAGGATTTGGATGCGGTCTGAATAGCAGTTTTGATGCGGTTATAAGTCCCACAACGGCAAAGATTGCCGGCCATGGCATTTTCTATTTCGGCTTCAGAAGGGCTGGGGTTATTCTGAAGCAATGCGGCGGCATTCATGATTTGCCCCGTCTGACAATAGCCACATTGAGGAACGACATGTTCCTGCCAGGCTTTTTGAAGGGGATGCTCCCCATTGGCAGATAAGCCCTCTATGGTGGTAAGCTTTTGTTCTCCCACTTCGGAAATGGGCAAACTACAGGATCGGATGGCTACCCCGTCCAAATGTACGGTGCAGGCACCACAGAGGGCCTGTCCGCAACCGAATTTGGTCCCTTTAAGAGAGAGCAAGTCCCTAATCACCCACAAAAGGGGCATGTCTCCGGGAGCTGTTACTTCATGGGTTTCTCCATTGACGGCAAGTGTAAACTTTTCCATAGTATTTAGTTTTTCAAATGACAATTTCAATATAATAAAATATTGTAAAATCATTGACAATAGGGCGCTGATTTTTTAAGCATGTACTAAAGGAGAATGTAGAACAAATCAGAGTCTACGTACTTTCCGTATATATACGATATTTTCGTAGGAAAACTAATAATCTTTTCTTACCTTGCTTGTATGGAACAATTAACCAACAACGAAGAGCAGGTCATGGCCATCATCTGGAAAATGGAAAAGGCCCTCATCAGGGAAGTCCTCAAACGTTTTCCTGATCCCAAACCTCCTTATACAACCCTGGCCTCGGTCATCAAACAACTTGAAAAAAAGGGTTTTCTGGATCACATCACTTATGGAAACACCCATCAGTACTTTCCTCTGATCAGCAAAAAGGCGTACCGAAACAAAAGTTTTAACCAAATGGTAAAAAACTATTTTGATGGTTCAGCACAAAATGTTTTGTCCTTTATGGTAAAGGAGAAGAAGCTTTCCGATCAGGAATTAAAAGAATTGGAGAAGATGGTTGAGAATTTTAAAAATGAGAAAAAATCATGAATCAGGTTTTAAACTATTTGTGGGAAGCCAGCCTTAGCCTTGGTGCCTTATGGTTTTTTTATTGGCTGCTTCTGGATGGAAATACATTTTTCGACTGGAATCGGGCATTTTTGCTGCTGGCAATTATCGCCTCCCTGGCTTTTCCAGCCTTTGAATTTCCGGCTAATGTGGCCGGTAGCCAGCTGGCAGCAAGTTACGGTTTTCAGTTTCCCATTTTGGAATTTACTGATCATAAAATTCCATCAACAGAACAGGAATGGATTTCACTTCCCCAATTTCTTTTTGGGGTTTACCTTATAGGGCTTATCTTTTTTCTCTTTCGGTTGATTTGGGGAATGGTTGTTTTGTACAGGCAGATCAGCAAGGCCAGGCAGGCTTTCTGGGGGCCTTTCATCCTGCTGGAACATCCGGATTTCCAACCGGCTTCTTTTTTCCGGTATATTTTTTTACCGGCCAAAGGGGATAATGAAGTAGACCGGGAATGGATACTGGCCCATGAGGCTGCGCATGGCAACCAGCTCCACAGTTGGGATATCCTGCTTGTCCAACTGTTAAAAATCGTACTCTGGTTCAATCCTTTTGTAAGGCTGTTTGAAAAAGCTTTGCGGGAGGTACATGAATACCAGGTAGACGAGAAAATCATCGCTCATCATCCAAAAAAAACTTATGCCCAATTGCTATTAAAATTAATCAGGCCTACACAGACCTGTGTGCTTATCCATAATTTCAATCAATTTCAAATCAAAAAAAGAATTAAAATGATGAATCAACCAAAAACCAGATCGCTTGCCAGAAGCAAGTATGCTTTGTCCATCCCTCTATTTGGGTTATTGTTTGTCCTGTTTGCCTGCGAATACCAGGATGAGATGATGGATCAAAACGACAAAGATGACAACAAAATCACCGAAAGGCTGATGCAGGGGGATGTTTTCGATGTAGTAGAGGACATGCCTGTACCGAATGGGGGTATGGAAGGATGGAACCAATACCTGATGGAGAACCTGACCTATCCAGAGTCTGCCAAAAAAGAGGGCGTGGAGGGAACCGTTTATGCCAGTTTTGTGGTCAATCAGGAAGGAGTCGTCAGGGATGTAGAACTTTTGAGAGGCGTAGATGATCGGCTGAACCAGGCTGCTCTTGAAGTGATCCGCAATTCACCTGACTGGGAACCCGGCAAACAGAAAGGGAAAGAAGTAACCGTCAAGATGCGCGTTCCAATTAAGTTTAAAATTAATTAGAAAAATACAGGATTGTTTGTTGTTAATCGATCCCTGACCGACAAGGAAATTGGAACCTACTGGTCAGGGATTTTTTCTATTTTCCCCATTTCGGCATAATTTCAGCAAAAATCCCTCATTCCGATGCCTGGAAAAGGGAGTTTGATAGGGGGAAAGCCGAGGGAATGCCTGACCAGACGGAATTTCCATGGCCTTTCCTTTAACCTAAAACTATCAAAAGGGATTCTCACCTACGGTTCAATCCAAATTTTTGAAGCTCAAAAATCATACTCAGGTTTTTACCCAAACCCGTAAGGTTTCATCATTTACTTTGATCATCCCACAGCATTTTTATACCAAACCCGAAAATTATATTCAGTCTTGATCATTCGGTTTTCAAAAATTTTATCTTAAATTTAATGATTATGGTTTGGTTTTTGGTCCTTGTTTAATTTTATAATAATTATTGAATTTTCACTGTATTTTTTGGCATGAAAAAAGTGGCTTTTGATAAGCTCAAAGAGGAAAAGCGGTTTGCGGTATTGCAATCCTACGACATTCTTGATACCTCACCGGAACCCGAGTTTGATACCATTACGGAATTGGCATCACAGGTAAGCGGAGCAGCTGTTTCCTCTCTCTCTTTTTTGGGAAGTAATGGGCTGTTTTATAAATCAGTTTTCGGGTTCGGTATAAAAGATTTTGAAGAGACCAGACCACCTTGCCTACAGGCAGGTAACAAAGCGGCCAATCCCCTGGTAATTTCAGATATTCAAGTTCAGCATGAAGGCTCCAAGCAGCTGGGGATACCGGAAAAAACACCGTATCGGTTTTTTGCCGGTTTTCCACTGATTACTCCCAACGGATTCCATTTGGGAGCGCTTTGCGTGCTGGATCAAAGCCCATCCCAGCTTTCTCAGGGGCAAATACGGTCCCTGACGCTATTGGCAAAGCAGGTCATTTCTCTGCTGGAAGGGAGAAAAAAGCAAAAGGTCATTCAGCAGAGTTACCGGCTCCAAAAGGAAATGGAACAGCAAAGGGCTCAGGAACGGCTGAACAATGAAGCCTTGATCAACACCACATCCGATGATATCTGGAGTATTGACACTAATTTCCGGTTTATAACTTTCAATGATGCTTTTTCAAGGAAAATAGAAGCCATAATCGGAGAGAAGCTTCGCCCTGGCATCTCTGCACTGTTTCCCGAAAAAATTCCGGCAGACATGCACCAGAAATTCAAGGGCTTTTTTGAGCGGGCCCTTTCCGGGGAATCCTTCACTGAGGAATATTGCAGGCCGGAAAAAATGGAAACCGGTTTATTGGTCTGGATAGAATTGAGTGGCCATCCCATCTTTCGGGATGGAATAATCACAGGGGCAGCCTTTTTTGCCAAAACCATTACGGAAAGAAAAAAGGCGGAAATCAAATTGAAGGAGTCGGAGGCCAACTACCGGATGCTTTTTGACCATAGTCCACTGCCCAAGATTTTGTTGGACATGGACACCATGGAAATTATGGAGGTCAACCGCTCCACATTGGACAAATTTGGCTACCAAAAAAAAGAAATGCTGGGAAGCAAAATGGGCCTTCTGATGCAGGAAGAAGAAATAGGTTTCTTTTTTGATTCCATTCAACAACTCAAAGGGACAAAAAAGGAGGTCAAACTGGAAAATATCGTCCAGAAAAAGAAGAATGGTGAACTGATACAGGGCGAACTCATGGTTCATGAATTGGTGTTTGAGGGCAGAAACTGCCTGTTGGCCATCTTAAATGACCGTACAGAGGAGTTGCAATCCATATCTGTCAAATCGCAGATGGCCAGTATCATGGAAAACAGCCTGAATGAAATATATATTTTTGACACCAAAAGCTTGAGTTTTCGTTATGCAAACAGGGGGGCCTTGCTCAATATGGGCTATAGCCTGCAGGAATTAAAAGGCCTGACTCCCCATCAAATCAAGCCTGAATTTGATGAAGCACAGTTTAGGTCCTTCATTGCCCCATTACTGAAAGAGGAAAAAGAAAAGTTGGTATTCGTTACTGTCCATGAACGAAAAAACGGAACCCGCTACCCTGTTGAAGTCCATTTACAGAAAATGCGTTATGAAGGGCAACCTGCATTTGTAGCCATCATTATAGACATTACCGCGGCAAAAAAGGCAGAACAAGAACTTAAGGAGCTGAACCAGCTATTAGAAAAAAGCAACCAGGAACTGGATCAGTTTGCTTCTATTACTGCCCATGATTTGCAGGAGCCGCTTCGCATGGTCTCCGCCTTTACTTCATTGTTAAAAAGGAAATATGCCCATCAACTGGATGAAAAAGCACAACAATACATTCATTTTGCTATGGATGGTTCAATCCGAATGCAGCGCATGATTGAAGATATCCTGAACTACTCCAGGGCGGGAATGGAGAAGAAAAAAGTGGAAACTTTTCACTCTGCTGACATCTTGAAAAATGCGGTCAATGACTTGCAAAAGCGGATAGAACAGACAAGCGCCACGGTGCTGCTTCCTGATCAGGATGTGTTGATTCAAGCCAATCCAAATGATATTTACCGCTTGTTTTTAAATTTAATAAACAATGGGCTCAAATTTATTCCGGAAAATAAGGCTCCACGGATACAAATTAAATTCCGTCAGGATGCCAGATTGTATCACTTCACGGTGGAAGACAATGGTATCGGTATTGCACCAGAACACCTTAAATTATTGTTCAATCCCTTTAAAAGATTACACAGCAAAAAGTCCTATGAGGGAACAGGTCTGGGATTGGCTACCTGCAAGAAAATAGTAAATCAATATGGTGGGTCAATTTGGGCAACCTCACAACCCGGAGAAGGAAGTCAGTTTCATTTTACCCTGCCTAAAATTCTGAATGAGGTACTTTAAACTTTGTACACATGCTGAAATTCAGAAAGGACTAATTTCATAGGGTTGAATAGTCCTACTTTGAGAGTACATCTCTGATTTCCGGTACTTTCTCAAAGACGGATTTGGCAAAAGGGCATAAGGGCAATATTTTTAATTGATTGGCCCTGGCAAATTCCACAGCCCTAAAAACCAAAGCCTCACCAATTCCCTTGCCTCTAAGTGATTCCGAGATTTCGGTATGGTCAATGATAAACATTTTTTCCCCTGCTTTTGAATAGGTCATCTCGGCATTAATCTGACCTTCATTTTCGATAAAAAAGGAACCTTTTGTTGATTTTGTCTGATGTTGGATTTCCATATTTTCCAATTATTTAAGAATTAATATGAATCTATAAATATTCTTGCTTTTGTTAGGGCTGTTTGGAAAACCTTGGATAATGTTTGAAAACAGTTGGCTTCCATTCCCACTGAAGCTTATTAGGCTTAATATGGCATCAATATTGTACCTAAATTGAGTATAAAAAATCATTTAATCCAATTATTACTGATTTTATTCTTAATTATTAAAAGAAAATAGACCCATGCAAATGATAACCGAAAAATTTATTCAGGATTTATTGGCCAAAAAAGAAAATCCATGCCTTTCGCTCTACATGCCAACCCACCGGCACCATCCGGAAAATAAACAGGACCCGATCCGTTTTAAAAATTTGCTAAAAGAAATGGAGCAATCCTTGCAGCAAAAATACAGTTCAGAGGAAACAAAAAATTTCCTGGCTCCGCTGGAAGAGCTGGCCGGGAACCCTGATTTTTGGAACCAAAACCGGGATGGATTGGCCGTATTCTCCGCCAAGGATCTGATGGAAGTGGTAAAATTACCTGTTGCTGTGGATTCCCTGGCCCTTGTGGCGGACAGCTTCCACACCAAACCCATTCGCAAATATTTACAATCCACAGACCGGTATCATCTCCTGGGTTTGAGCAGACATGAATTCACCTTGTATGAAGGAAACAGGCACTCGATAGATGAAATAGAACTTTCGGATGAAATACCTAAAACCATTGAAGAAGCATTGGGAGATGAATTGACGGATGAGCACATTACAGTTGCATCTTATGGCGGGGCGGCAGGTGAAGGCAATGCCATGCACCATGGCCACGGCGGCAAAAAAGACCAGGTGGATTTGGATGCGGAGCGTTTTTTCCGAATAGTGGCCAAAGCTGTGGAAGATAATTATTCCAATCCATCAGGTTTGCCTTTGATTCTTGCAGCTTTACCGGAGCATCACCATCTTTTTCATAAGGTGAATAAAAATGAGTCCTTAAGGTCTGATGGAATCCAGGTAAATCCATCCTCAGTAAGCAAAGAAAAGCTAACTAAAATGGCCTGGGAAGTAATGAAGCCTGCTTACCTGGAAAATCTGGAAAAGCAGGCAGGTCAATTTTGCCATGCCAAGGCAGCGGGTAAAGGATCAGACGATTACAAGGAACTGGCAGTGGCGGCAGTAGCGGGAAGAATTGAGACTTTACTTGTGGAAGCTGACCGGATCATTGCAGCGCGCATCACCAATTTGGTTACCGGCAATACGCAGAAAAAAGATATGGATAATCCCAGGGTAGATGACCTCCTGGATGATATGGGTGAATTGGTAATGAAGATGGGAGGCAAGGTTGTGGTCATGCCTCCTGAATATATGCCTACGGATACGGGTCTGGCAGGGATTTACAGGTATTAAAAAGCTTTTCCAGAAGCCATTTTACTTCTTGATATTTGTCTAATATGCTGGTTTATATCAATCATTGTTTTAAACCGGGGGAAATTTAATAAATCGGTCTGAAAGGTATCATTTCTGAGAATTGATTTGTCAGGGATAAATTCCATTTGTCTTCCAATAGAAAATACAATAAACTTGCAATAAATGTCACCCATCAATGGTGGCTAGCCCGCAAATTTCACCTTGTAATCCAAAGGAGACATGTCGGTGTATTTTTTGAAGACTTCCCGGAAAGCTTTGGGGTCATTGTATCCTACATCATACATGATCTCACTCACTGTCTTTCTGCCTGATTCCAGCTGTTTTTTGGCTGCTTCAATTTTGATACGCTGCATGTATTCCAGGATCGTATTGCTGGTGGCCTGTTTGAATCGCCGCTCCAGGGTTCTCCGGCCCAGTCCAAACCTTTCTGCCAAAAATTCTACCGTGATTTTCTGATCATAATATTTCTCCAGGTATTCCTGAGCAGCCAAAATCACCTCATCTTGATGCGTTTTTTGCCCCTTGAAAATACTGAAAGGCAGTTGACTGCTTTTCTCCATGTCCAGCAAAAAATACTTGGAGGCCAAAACTGCCATCTCCCGGCTGGTGTATTTTTCCACCAAATAGAGCAAGAGACTCCAGTATGCATTGGCCCCTCCACTGGAGTACAGTCCGTTTTGCTCGCTGATGACCCGGTCATCTACCAAATTCACATCCGGAAACATCGACCGAAAAGTTGGCGCATGCATCCAGTGGGTGGAGCAGGTTTTGCCTTTTAAAAGGCCCGTTGAAGCCAAAATAAATGCTCCGATACATAAGCTGGCCACTTCTGCTCCCCTTTGGTATTGCCCGGTGATCCATTGAATCATTTCCTTGTTTTTTACTATGGCCTGGTTGATATCTCCGCTGATGGCAGGAATGATGATCAGATCAGATTTTTCTACTTCCCGCATCAACTGATCAGGCCTGATAAGCAATAAGCCATTGCTGAGCTTTATCTCGGGTTCGGCCCCCACCAAGTGTACCCTGAAACAGGGAGCTTGCCCTGCTGCCGTCAAAAAACCATTGATGGCGGTAAACATATACTGGGGATCAACGATCGCAGCGGGCACTGCCGTTTCCGGTACAAGGATATGAACATTTTTCATATGATTTCAATTGTTTTAAGCAGCCACATGGAACCTCGCATGGTTAATAATCATCCCAGTGTGTTGCGTTCTCGTCATACTCGATTTCATGCACTAAAGATAATTCATAATCTTGTCGCATTCAACCCGTTACTTTGTCGGATTAGCACAGTTGATCATTCTTTTAATTGTATTAAGTTTGTAGTAATCAAATCCAAGACAAGAGGACCTTTCCAAAACCCAAAAATTATGAAAACGATAAACCCTTACCTTGGATTCAATGGAAATTGCCGGGAGGCCATGACCTTTTACAAAGGCTGTTTTGGAGGAGATCTTCGATTACAGACCTTCGGGGAATCTCCAATGGCTTCACAATGTCCTAAAGGGAAAGAAGGACATATTGTTCATGCCAGCTTAACCGGAGACAATTTCCTCTTTATGGCAACCGATATGACTCCCCCTGATGGTTTCAAATCAGGAAGTGAAGTTTCTCTCGCCATTAGTTTTGATACGGAGTCCGATCTCCGGAAAGTTTATGAAGGGCTCAGTGAACAGGGAAATGTAATAGCTGATTTAAAAGAATCGTTTTGGGGTTCCCTTTTTGCTGTGGTCCGGGATAAGTTTGGAAAAGTTTGGATGCTGGATTTTGAAAAGAAACCAGAAAAAGAAAACGCATTAACCTAAATGTACTTAACATGCGCCAACTAAAAAACCCAATTGTTCCTTGCTTGTGGTTTGAGCAGGAAGCAGAAGAAGCAGTAAATTTCTATGCTGAAGTATTTGGCAACACTAAAATAACCTCCCTGTCCAGATATGGAAAGGAGGGCGCTGAACAGCACAAGAAACAGCAGGGAAGTGCCATGTCGGTCAGTTTTACCCTCCACGGCCAGGAATTTCTGGCCCTGAATGGGGGACCCATGTACCATCACAGTCCGGGCATTTCCTTTTTCGTCACTTGCGAAACCCCGCAAGAAGCGGATAAGGTATGGAAAGCTTTGGCCGAAGGGGGCACTGTTCTGATGCCTTATGACCAATACCCCTGGAGCGAAAAATATGGCTGGCTGAATGACAGGTTTGGGCTTTCCTGGCAGATCTCTCTGGGAAAACTTTCTGATGTAAAGCAAAAATTTGTCCCATCACTGATGTTTGTCGGAAAAAAATTCGGAAAGGTGGAGGCTGCCATAAATTTTTATTTGGAAATATTCCAACCTGCTTCCCTGGAGGGAATAGCCAGGTACGAGGAGCAGGATCCCGATGAAACCGGAATGGTCAAGCATGCCCAATTTTACCTGGGTGACAATACCTTTATGATGATGGAAAGTTCGCTTGTCCACCAATTTGACATTACACCTGCCGTCTCTTTCATCATCAGCTGTGAAGAGCAGGAGGAAATAGATTACTACTGGGATAAATTGACCCGGGGGGAAGGCGATGAAGTGCAGTGTGGATGGCTTTATGACCAGTATGGGGTTTCCTGGCAAGTGGTCCCCAGGATGTTAACAGAAGGTATGAAAGATCCCGAAAAAGCAGGTAAGTTGATGGCTGCCTTTATGCCCATGAAAAAACTCGATATTAAGACACTGGAAAAAGCCATAGCACAATGAACTGTGCTCCTTTCCTTGTAGCGAAAACCCACTCAATAATCCATCATAGTGAAAAAAACACAGCCAATGGAAACGAAACAAAAAGAATTTCTGAAAAAATTAAACCTGGCATTTGCCAATAGTGAGGTAGCATTTATCCTTGATGCGGTTACAGACCATATTGAATGGACCATTGTAGGGGACAAAATCATCAGGGGCAAGGAACAGTTTGCCAATAGCTTAAAGGAAATGGCATCTTCCCAGCCTATGAAACTGGAAATCCGGCACATGATCACCCATGGAAAAGAAGCTGTGGTAGAAGGCAGCATGATCACGCCGGATGGGAAAAATTACTCCTTTTGCGATATCTATACCTTTAACGGATTTAAAGATCCCAAAATCAAGGAAATGAAGAGTTATGTTTTTGAGATCGGATAACAATCTCAAACACAACTTTTCAATCCCTTCTCCAATTCCGTAGCCTTTATGCCATAGGCCTTTTCAATTTTTCCAGAATCAAAACAATAGTCTTGATCCAACTGGTAACTGAGCTCTTTGATCTCTTTTAGCAATGGAATAAATACCGCCAAAATACTTACCATAAAACCCGGCAATACCTGTAATTTCGGAGGCATGCCCAGTTCTTTTGCCAGAATGTCAACACATTCCTGTGCACAGGGGTAGCGGTTTGAAGTAGGCAGATGCCATACCTGGTTCCAGGCTTCCTCCTGTTGGGCCAGAAAGGCAGTGGCAAAAGCTGCATCAGGAATATAGGTGAACGAATGTTTCCGCTCCTTGCTATACAACCACTGGGCTGTTTTACCGGCCTTCATCCGATTGATTACAGACTCATTCAGCATACTGAGTTTAGCATCAGGACCATAAAAATCAGCGGCTCGCACAATCATGGCTTTAAGTGTACCGGCTTCCACCTCATCCATAATCATCTGCGCAATTTCTGCCCGGACTTTCCCCTTATTACTTTGGGGGTTGACCGGAGTTTCTTCTGTAAGGTGCCCTACATGGCCCGGATCATAACAATACATATTATCAAAAAAGACCAGTTTAGCCCCATACCTCTGGCAGGCTTGGATCGTATTTTCCATGATAATCGGCCATTGCTCCTGCCATAACCGGGTTTTGTAAGTAATTCCCGCAACCAAGTAAACCGTATCCGATCCTTCCACAGCCGCATCTACCTGGCTCCCCACTAACAAATCAGCCTTTACCAAGGATTCCTCCCCATGAATGGGCTTGGGGTTTCTGCTGACCAGCCGGATATTATCGGTATACTTGCTCAGGTCTTTTGCCAATTGCGTTCCAATATTGCCTGAGGATCCAAGGATGGTGTGTAACATTGCTTTGGGGTTAAATTTCTTCAATTTAATACAATTGACCCTAATGATCGGCCAGATCCAGGGAATTTTCTTTCACAAAATTAAAACCCAATTTCCCTCCCTTTTTGGGTGCAATGCGGGTAAGGCTGTTAAGGTAAAAGCCGAGGGATTTATACATAAGACGTTTCATGATTCACTTAATTTTAAGATACCCATCGGTATCAAAATGGATAAATTTTTTTACCGGGTAAGCGTTAAATCTCTTCAAGCATTGATGTCCCCCGACTGTGGTCACCGGATGTCCACTGCCATTCTTCGTGCAACCTGATTTTCCCGTTTTCCATAATTTCCGGCCGGGAATGGCAGACCCCTGTCATCAGTTCGCCCTTCAAATTGACTTGATGGTAACGCATGTCAATGTGACCATTATTATCCACCAGGCCAATAAGATGGCCTTTTTTGATTTTTCCTCCCTGATAAAGAGAAGTCAGCATATTCCCTTCCTGTTGATAATGAAACAAGGTCTCTTGGGAAGTTTCGCCGTTTTCACTGTTGGATACCGGCTTGAATTTTTTGTTGTGGTAATTCATCTCTTTGTCGCTATGATTATTCCAGTAGACCAATGCAGTTTACTCAGCCATAGGTCGGTTCGATTCTCCAGGTATTTTACCAGCTCTTCCGCCTTTTTGGCATGTCCCTCAGGCCAGTTAGGTTGAGGCAACATATCATCTATAATGTAAATTCCTCCCTTTTGAAGCATGGACAGGGTTTCCTCCAGTAATAAGTATTTTCCATGCCAGGTGTCCGCAAAAATGAAATCAAACTTTTGGCTTTTATTTAAGTTCACCCACTTTTCTCCATCCATCAGTACAATTTTCAGACGCCGGTCTTTTCCCAGAAATTCCCGGGCAATGGCCAATAAGGTTTCATCATGGTCAAAGGTGGTAAGAGTGGCTTTTCCATCCATTCCTTCCAGTATCCAGGAGGAGGCCAAACCGGAACCGGTTCCCATTTCCAAAAATGTTCCACCGGGTTTTGAGGCGGCAAGGGTCCTGAGAAGGCTACCGGTCAACTTATCTGAAGGCATTTTAAAACCTATATCTTTGGTCGCCTCAAGAATAGCCTGGTAGGTATCGGGGGCTTTGGGGATCAATTCATTCCTCATATTTCCAAATTGATTTTGTTTGTAAACCGGTAAAAATACGGTTTTAAAATGACCATATCCCAAAGTGACCCAGCCTATTCAGCAGGCACAGCTTCTTCCAGGTCTTCCACGATGGTCCCGGTATCCACAACTTTGATTCCCCGTATCAAGGGAATACACAATAAGCTAATGATTATGGCGGCATAGCCGATCATTTCAAAGTTATACAATTTCCCATCTCCACCTTCCACCAATACCATTCCTCCAACAAAGGAGGCCAGACCTGCACTTAATTGCTGTACTGCCGAATTGAAACTGAGAAAGCTTCCCCTGTTTTCAGGTTTTGCCGTACCCGTTATCAATGCAGCAGCGGGCACCATACGTCCATTGGAGGTTACAAAAAAGATGGTAGAGACGATCAAGGCATAATAAATTGGTGTTTCTCCCAGGTGGGTGATAATGGCTATGGGCAATACATTAAGGCTCATAAAGATGGTAAATACCCTGATCTTGCCATGTTTATCTGTCATCCTTCCCACCCATGGCGAGGTAAAGACGGTAAAAAATCCGCCTGCCATATAAATAAAGGTGAGCTGAAGCTCCGTAAAGCCAACATTGGACACCATAAATGGGCTTAAAAAAGGAATGATCATAAATTGACCCAGCATCATCATCACTGTCAAGGATATCGCCCTCATTTGATTGGCATTGCCTGTAACCCTTCGGATCACCTGAAGCGGACTAGGCCTCAAATTCCCCGTAACGAGGTGGCTGGTAATGGAGGGCACAAATTTATAAATCAATACCAGAATGATCACCGCCAAAATTGACAGAAAAACAAAGGGGGCATGCCAGTTGGAGATACTGGCGATATAAAGCCCAAACGGTACTCCAACTACCGAGGCTACCGAAAAAGCAGCCATCACCATTCCCATGGCCCGGCCCCTTCTTTTATCCGGAATGGCATCTCCCACAATGGCAAAAATCAAGGCTGAGGTCAACCCGCCAAATAAGCCTGACAGGATGCGGGCGGTTAATAGAAACGGGTAATTTGGTGAAAGGGCACAAGCAATGGTGCCCAGCAAGAACCCAAGGAATACCCACATCAGTATGGTCCGGCGATCATACTTATCCAAAATAAAAGCTCCGAGAAAACTACTTACCCCGGCACTAAAGGTATATGAGGACACCAACAGGCCAAACTCCTTCGGAGAAATTTCAAATATCCGCATCAGTTGTGGACCCAATGGCATTAATATCATGAAATCCACAATATGGGTAAAATTGACCGCAGCCAGTGTCCAGAGTAAAAGTTTTTCTTTATTCATACCGCCAAAACGTGTCCAGTAAAAACCTTCTTACTACACTGAAAGTTCTTAAAAATGAAGATTATTCTGAATCTTAATGTTTTTATAATACCTGGAGATATTTTATTTGGAAATGAGGTCATACCATTTGAAAATGAGTTATCAACAAGGTTGGCAGAAATCACCCCATCTGAAATAGGTATAAACTTGATTTTAATCTTCAAAAAGCATCCTTGAATAGGATTTTCTTTTTAAGAAGTAAATTTATTGAAATGCCAAAGCCCTCTATTTCTCCACTACCCTCACATCCATTCGTTGAATAAAGGCTTCCTTCTGAGGATTCAGGGTAAAGAATATACGAATGTCTTTATGCGTTCCCTCGAGCAGAAAGCTTCCCCTTAATTGGTTCAAGGGATCCAGTTCCCCAACAGAAAGAATGGAACCAGATTCATCAAAAGCCTGATTTACAGCCTTTTTTCTCCTCTCATATGGAATATCCTGAAAGAAATTATCGGCAAAAATTCCCGGATCCTCCACCTTCCATTCCGGAAGCAATTGTACGATCTCGGATTTTCGCTGACTTAAGATGTCTGATGGAGGGATTACCCTGTGTTGAAGGTTTCCAACGGCCACCAGGGTATCCAATGCTCGGCCATTCACTGCCGAAGGAGCTCCGTAGGTATTGTTGCTGAAGGAAAAAACCCCAATCCCATACTCCGGATAAATGCGCCATTCACTGCCAAAACCCGGTAAGCCTCCACTATGTGAAATACGAACGATTCCCCTGCAATCCTTTCGCCAGCTTAATCCATACCCATAAGCGACGACATTCGGGCAAAGATCACCAGTTGAGGATTTGTCCTGAGCATTTAAGTTAATAAATCGCCAGGGCTGGTGCATTTCCCTGATGGAACTTCTCCGAACAGGACCTGCTTCGTCCTCATCTCTCGGTGGCCAGGCGGACAAATGAAAGGCTACATATTTGCTGAAATCGGCAATGGAAGACCACATCCCACCCATTGCCCCATAAGCCCCATCGTGCATTAGTGGCACTCCTTCCCATTCTCCCTCCTGCCAAAAGTATCCCAATGCCAGTTGTTCGGCTGGTATATCTGCATATTCATATTGGGTATCGTGCATGCCTAAGGGATCCAGTATGTTTTCCTTAACGTACGCTTGGTAAGGTTGACCACTTATATTGCCAATGACTTTACCCAATAGTGCATAACCTAAATTACTGTATTCAAAACTTACACCGGGCACATTTGAAAAAGAAATCCCTTCCCTTAAAACCTCCAACAAAGCTTCATCGCTGGCATCCAGTTGCCGGTCGCCCCAGGGGTTGTCTTCGGGAAATCCCGCAGACATGGTAAGCAAGTGTTGCAGGGTGATTTCGGGAGCGTCAATGGTTGGTTTTTTGACCTGGTTCATTTCAGGAATATACCTGGCTACTGCATCTGTAAGGTTTAATTTACCTTCATCCCGAAGTTTCAGGATGGCCATGGCTGTAAAACTTTTGCTCATGGAAGCAATACGATACAGTGTCTGAACGGATGCCTTAGCCTCACCTTCGAGGTCTGAAAAGCCAAAACTTTTGTGGTGTATAAGTTCCCCATTTAGGACTATACCATAGCTCAGCGAGGGGAAATGGTTTTGTCTGGCATAAGCATCATACATTTGATCTACAGCCGGCAGCAACTCGCTTACTTTTAGGATGGATGCTGAATCTTCAAATTCGGCTACTGCATAGGGATGAACAACAGCCGTATCAGGGATTTCTGTAGCCTGCTTTTCAGCGCAGGCAAAAACTAATAGGGCTGCCAATAGGGATAGATTTTTCATGGTGGGTATGTTAGGGTATGGTAAGATACTTGAATTCTCATCTTTCTCCAATAAGCTTTTCACATGAAAGTCTAATAATGCTCCTGTTAATCTTATTTTACTTACCTTTGCATCTTTTAAGGATATCGGTAACAGAGCAATATTCTTAACACAATAAAACTAAGAATATAATGACATTCGAAGATCTTAAAATAATTCCCCCTTTATTAAAAGCACTGGAAGAGAAAAACTACAAAGAGCCTACAGCAATTCAGCAAAAGGCCATTCCGGTAGTTTTGAACCAAAGGGATATATTGGGAAGTGCACAGACTGGAACAGGCAAAACAGCTGCTTTTGCCTTACCCATCATTCAACTGTTGCACAACTCCGGCACAAAGGAAAAAGGCAGGGTAAGCATCAAGTCCCTGATCGTAACCCCTACCCGTGAGCTGGCCATCCAAATTGATGAAAACATCGCTTTTTATGCCAAACATACCAAGTTGAAACATGCCGTTATCTTTGGTGGGGTAAAACAGGGCTCACAGGTCAATGAACTGAACAGAGGGGTAGATATTTTGGTAGCCACTCCGGGAAGACTACTGGATCTGATCAATCAGGGATATATCAAACTCGACCAGATCAAAATATTTGTACTGGATGAGGCCGACAGGATGTTGGATATGGGATTTATCAATGACATCAAAAAGCTGCTGAAACTGCTTCCTTCCAGAAGGCAGTCTTTGTTCTTTTCTGCCACCATGCCTGACAGCATCGTAGAATTATCGTCAAAGATTCTTACAAATCCTGTTAAAATCGAGGTCAGCCCGGTATCTTCTGCGGCAGAAACATTGCAGCAAAACGTCTATTATACCAACAAATCCACCAAGAAGGACTTGTTGCTGCATATATTGAAGGACAGGAAAATGGATCAGGTACTGCTTTTTTCCAGGACAAAGCATGGTGCTGATAAGATCACCAAAAACCTGAAAGCAGAAAACATCAGTGCTGCTGCCATTCACGGCAACAAGGCCCAAAACCACAGACAAAAAGTGCTCGGTCAATTTAAAGACGGCAGCATCCGTGTCCTGGTGGCTACAGACATTGCTGCCAGAGGCATTGACATTGACAAACTGCAATATGTGATCAATTATGATATACCGGAAGATCCTGAAACCTATGTGCACCGGATCGGCAGATCGGGCAGGGCAGGAGAGTCTGGAACAGCCATTTCACTCTGTGAGCCGGAAGAAAACGGTTATGTCAGGGATATCGAGAAATTGATCCGCCAAAAGATTGATGAAGTAAGAGACAATCCCTTTCCACAAACTGATTCGCCCATGACAGCGCAGGAAAAGAAGGAATTCAACAAAGAAAAGCAAAGAAAAAAGCAGGCTTTCTTCGCCAACCGCAAGAAATCAAGGTAAGACGGGAAATTATCCCTCTTACAAAAAGGTAATAAACTGATTGCCTCTTCTAAGGACCTGGGTTTCCTGTGCCTTACGAATGCTTTCCCTTTGCTTCTCTGATGGAGAGGAAAGCAGCTCCAGGTTTACCTCCCAAACCTCATTTCTCCATGAACTGATCAGTTTGGACAAAAGCCATTCGTCCAGCCTGCCCATCAATACATCAATGGCCGCCATGCTCCAGGAAGAGGGATTGATGATGCTGTCCTGTACGGCATCAATGGTATTGGCGATAATTTCATTCACCAATTCATGGTCCTTTTTCAGGGAATCTTTGTCCGCTTCAGGCAACTTTTGCCAGGTTTCTACCAGGCAATCATATAAAGCCAGGGGCAAATCATAATTGATGTGGGCATTTACCCCCAATAACAAGTTTTGAGTAGCGTTGATTTTCGGATTCAAACTGGCATCGTGAACCTGTCTCCAGACTGCCGGAGAAATGTCAGGATTGTCATCATAATGCCCCAATGCTTCAAAATAATATTCGGAAAACCGAAGCAACAACCGGGAAACCCAATCGGCATTGATGAATTGCTCCTTTGTAATTGCTGCATACATATTGTTGCTCATCATGCTGTAACAACCTAAAAAGACATGTCTCCGATCGCCGGTATTTTTCCAGCGATCTGTCCTTTCTTTCATAATTTCCAATAAGGATTGTACTTCTTGCATATTATTTGCCCTGATGGTTGAACCAAAATCTTAAAATTCATTCGCATGCACCAATAAATGGCGCTTTTGGCTGCATAACATTACATATACCGCTTCACGGAAAAACCGGCCATTGTTGAATTTAATATTGAAAATACAAAAAGCATTTCATCTGTTTATAATTTGTTTTTTAGCGGTCAGATGGAATCTCGCGATGATAATCATCCCAGTGTGTGACGGCTACGTTATGCTCGATTTCATTGGATCAATTTGTATCCCCCGAAGGAATAATCTTCATTAATCACCATGGGGTGGATCAATGAAAAGATTGTGTCACCTGATTTTTCAGAAGTGTTTCGAAATCCTTCCTCTACAAAAATAACCTGAATAATCATCCGATTTAATGCCCGAAGAAAATCCCGGGCTCCCCATCAAAGCTGAATTTCCCATTTTCCAATACCAAAACCCTTTCTGCCATTCGCCTGATTTCTGAGGCATCATGACTGACAAGAAGTGTAGTAAGTGCAAAATCCTTGTGAAATTGAACAATATATTGCTGCAGATTGGCCCGCATATCCATATCTAAAGCAGAAAGCGGTTCATCCAATAAAAGGATGTTTGGCCGCCTGACCATTGCCCTGGCCAGAGCAACCCGCTGTTTTTGACCACCTGATAAAACCATGGGCCTTTTTTGGGCCAGCTTTTCCAGGCCCACTCTTTCCAGCATTTCCGAAACAATGACCGGATCCTGACCTTTATCCAGGGCAAATAGCAGGTTTTCCTTAACCGACATATTGGGAAAAAGCGCATATTCCTGGAATACCATCCCGATATTTCTCCTTTGAGGCTTGAGGTTTATCTTTTGACCCTGATCAAACCAGACCTTACCAAAAACGTGCAGCTTCCCTGCATCAGGCCTCATTAAACCGGAAATCATCCGCAAGATACTTGATTTCCCTGCGCCGGAGGGACCATAAAGCCCTACCAGTTCCCCTTGCCTGATTTGACAGGACACCTTTAAGCCCATTTTTCCATCCGGACCAAACAGCGATTTTTCCAGATCCAACTCAATCATAGCCCAAAACCCTGTTTTTATCGTGATTGACCCAGTAAGTGATCAGCAATACCAAAAAAGAAAATCCAATCAGCAGAAGACTGTACTTATTGGCCTGGCCATAATTCATGGCTTCTACCTCATTGTATATGGCAACAGAAATTACCCTTGTTTCCTCAGGAATATTGCCTCCCACCATCAAAACCACACCAAACTCACCTACTGTATGCGCAAAGGACAGGACAGCTGCAGTCAATAAGGCGCTCCTCATATTCGGTAGTAAAACCTTGGTAAGCGTAACCCACCTGCCTTTCCCCAGGGTCTGGGCGGTATCCAGCCAGGCTTTTGGAATAGAAGTAAAACCGGATCGCAAAGGCTGAACCATAAAAGGCAAGCTGTAGATAACAGAGGCCAACACCAAGCCAGGAAAAGTAAATACCAGGCGCAGGTCCACATATTGATCCAAAAAAGCTCCCAGCGCATTCTCCGGACTAAAAGCCAGCAGCAGGTAAAAACCCAAAACAGTAGGTGGCAATACCAAAGGCAAACTCACAATGGCTTCTACTGCGTATTTTATCCGGTATTTACTATAGGCCAGCCAATAGGCCAGTGGTATCCCCAAAAAGAACAAAATTAAGGTAGTGAACAAAGCCAGCCGCAAAGTCAATATAAAGGGGCTAAAATCCATTAACCTTCAGGCTGGTTAAATCCAAAATAGTTAAGAATATTTTTGGCCGTTTCGGTTTTCAAAAAGGCCATAAAAGAGGCCGCTCCATTACTATTGGACCCATGCCTGGTAATCACAGCCCCTTGCAGCAGTGGCTGATGGCTTTCTTCCGGTATCAGAAAAAAAGACGTTTGGTAGCGCTCCATGGTCGGTGACATGGCCAAAGATAAGGCAATAATGCCTGCATCTGCTGCTCCGGTGGAAACAAATTGTGCCGCCTGGGAAATATTTTCTCCCAGTACCAACCGACTGGAAAGGGAATCATACATTTTGTAGTAAGTCAAAGCTTCTACTGCACGCTGCCCATATGGGGCATGGTCGGGATTGGCTATGGCTATTTTTTTTACCCCGGGTTGCTGAAAAGTAGTCATGCCCAAGGGGGCCGTATCCATTTTTCTGCTCCAGACTACCAGCCTGCCCAGGCCATAAAGGTAAATTGCTGAACCTGTCAAACCTTTCCCGGCAAGCAGCTTTGGATATTGTTCATCTGCGGACATGAAAATATGGAAGGGTGCCTGATTGGATATTTGTTCGTACAATTTACCAGAAGAACCGTAAATCGGACGGACATTCACCTGGTTTGTTTCAGAGAAAACGGAGATGATGGAATCCAGGGCAAATTTAAGGTCCGAGGCTGCCGCTACCAAAACCGGTTTTTCCTTTTGCGCCACAGCCCATTGAAAGACCATCATGGCACAGACAAAAAATACCATTCGCTTTTTACTAGAATGCATGTTCCCTTTTTAGGTTAATATTATTCATTCGCCGATTTTATTTCAATTTCTATAACTTCTCTTACCCACCTGGCCTGTTTTTTCTCATGGGGAACCACCAGGCGGAACGGGCCAATTCCCGGTGGAAGCGGCTTCCCATCCTCTTGAAATACCAAAAGTACCATTGCATCTGTAAAAGAGGAATCAACCTCAGTAAGTGAAAACACTGCCTGATATCCATCTTTGGCATGGATCAAAATATACTTGGCCAGATTTTCCCCTCTTATTCTGGCACTGGTCGGTGCGCCGGCCTTCTCCAATACTTTGGATAAATTTACACCCTTGAAAGTTAGCCTATTGCCATCTTTGTCTTTTATCCTTAGCTCCTCCGGGCCCATTTGCATTAAATCATCAACCATTAATTCAATTGGATTTGAAAGTTGACCACTCATCCTAATCGATGCTATACCTTGGTTTTGAGCGATCAATGTTGGTATTGGAAGCAAAAAAGAGCTTAAAGTGACCAAGACAAAGGCAAATAGAGGATTGTTCATTTTCACTGGGATAAAGCCGATATTCGTTATGTATCTAAATATATATCGGATTAGGGTAATTGCAAAAAATTTGGGATTAAATAATGCTGCTTCCCATGATTGAAAAATGATCAAAACTACTGGAATGGATTATAACATATCCATGATGGCAGCTTCATCGGCGGCAATTTTTTCCAGCTTTTTCTCCAATGCCGCAAACCTGTATATTAGTTTTTTTGCATGGTCGGTAATTTCTGCGCCCCCGCCTTTTTCTCCCCCTTTTTTCAGGAGCACATAAGGCTGGCTTCCCCGGCTGTTGAGGTCATTGACCATGTCCCAGGCCTTTTTATAGGACATGCCCATTTGCTGGGCCGCTTTGGAAAGAGACCCTTCAGACTGGATCAGGGTAAGAAGTTGCAACCTTCCCGGACCGAAAAATTTCTCCTGATCCAGGGTAATCCAACACCTGATTCTTAGTTTTTTTTCCATGAGCTAAATTTTGAAGCAGGGTTTTACGATGGAAGAAAACATATACCGGACCATAATAAACCGACAGCGGTCCGGAACGCATTCTATATCCGGAATTAAAAGTACGATCCTTTTTGCTATTTTTGAATGAATAGTTTGACTGTTCTCCCAATAAACGATACCACTATACTGGTGATATGGAAGCGTTATCCGATTCAAACCATACGTAAAGAGGTTGGTGGCGTACCAAAAGTGGTATTGAAAAAGTCATTGAATCCTGAAATTATTATTTCTGAAAGTTTTTCACATTGAGAGCATTTTGGAAACACAAAGCATGGCCATTGGTAAAACTGAGTTTAACATAAAAGATAAAATTTTTGCTTCGGATTTTAATTATATCGGATTCATTACAATTAAATATGCAATCATCATATATTCTGCTGATTTAATTTTCAGATTATGGCGAAAAATAAACTCATAAAAGTTAAAGGTAAAGAAATCACTCTTTTTTCAACAAAAGTCGATGACTACATTTCGCTTACTGATATGGCCAGGTATCGGGATGCTGAACGCACCAACTACATTATTCAAAACTGGATGAGAACCCGTAGCGCTATAGAGTTCTGTGGGCTTTGGGAACAATTAAATAATCCCAACTTTAAAAGCATCGAATTCGATGCCTTTAAAAATCAATCAGGAGCCAACAGTTTTGCCCTTACTTCTCAAAAATGGATAGAATCTACCAATGCAAAGTGTCAATGCCATGCTCATTCATCAGGGAATGGAACAACCGGAACGATTGGCACAGCTCAATCAAATGGCTATCACACAAATAACCTCCCTGCTAAAGCACAAAGACCAGACGAAAAAATTGAATACTTAAATCCGAATACCGGGCAATTGTAGCATAAGCCCTCCACGGCTTTTTTTGTTTTAAGAGACTTTTTTATACAGAAAGTATTGTTTCGTTTGTAATTATTATTAACTTAAAATTTAATTCATTCTTGGTGCATTTAAATAACTTTTATCATGAATCCAATTCTCTTCGATGCTCCACCTTTTTTTGACGGTCAATTGTTTTTCCGACTCAAGTTAATTTTTGTTTTGGTTCTTTCCTTCGCTATTTCCTTTAAGGTAACAGCTCAAACAGAAGTTAAAAAATTTACCGCAAAGCAGGCAGTCTATCTTGAGGTTGGTGGAAATGCGGGCCGGTATGCATTCAATTATGGGCGAATATTCCATGAAAAAGGGAAACTTAAGCTAAATGCGAGTGCAGGTTTTTCAATGTTTCATCACAGATTAAATGCTAAAACAACATGGCTGCCGGTAGTACCCGTAGAGATATCAGCATTTTATGGTAAGTCAAACCATCATCTGGAATTGGGCATGGGAGTTACTTCCTACCTAACCAGAAGTTTAGGTTTTGATTCGGAAACATTTCAAACAACCGATAAAGTGGTTTTTGATGCGGGCATACCTTTACGAATTGGCTATAGGTATCAAAAGCCTGACGGGGGCTTCTTTTTTAGAGTGGGGTACACACCATTTTTTGCCATGCCTAATAAGACCCGCGAAGATTGGGCTTTTCAGCCGGTTTTTGCAGGCTTGGGTTTGGGAGTGAGTTTTTAAATCGCCACCAATCAAACTCGTTTGCATGCTTACGATTGAATGAGATTGAGGAAGATGGACTATCCATTCTCTAACGTCTCTCCAGTCTTTCCTTCTCCCATATCCATAGAAAAACTTTATTTGGTAATTGAAATATTCACCTAATTAAATGAAATGTCCTCCAAAATCAATTCTTACCAGCTCCTCGCTCCACCCCTTCCCGGTCCACCACGGTATCCTCCCGGTCTGTCGCCTTCATCAGGCAGATCAGACTTTTTGAAATTACCGATGATATAGGTAAAGGAAACCATGGCATAGCGCGTCAGCACATTGGAATACACATCTGTCACAGCCACATCCGAAACGGTCCTGGAAATGCTGTTGTTCTGCTTGAGCAGGTCAAAGACATATACTTTCAATTCCCCTTTGTTGTTTTTCAGGAAGCGGTAACCTGCTTCGATGTTCCATAACCAGACCGATTGGTCCAAACCCTCAGAAAGACCCCTGTAGAGCATGTTGTTGACATTATTAGCGATAAAGGTTTTTCCGTCATTGGGAGAATAATAAAACCGTAGGTTACTGCTTTGAATGAAATAATTTTGGTCAAGATTGCTTTGAAGGCTGCTGTTCACGATGGTGTAAGTGGCATTGGTGGAGAGATTGAAATCCACATCTTTGCTGATATTGCTGGCAAATGTGATGCCCTGCCGTATGTCGATATTTTCGTTCGTGTTCGTTTGCCCGTTGATAATTCCCGGGGTACGGCCATAGCTGATGCCTGGGTTCAGGTTCACCTTGGTTTTCCATTTTGGAATGCTGGTTCCATAACTTAAAAACAGCCGTGCATTCATTTGTCCATTTAAATTTACAGGACTTGTGATTTGCCCGCCTCTCCTGAGCAATACTTCATTATTTATCAGGGTATCCTGAGGAGCCACAAACGTACTCGTCCCAATGTAATTATTATTCAAATTGGTAAACAAAAACACGAAAAAGGATTTGTTTGTCTCCATATTGAATTTAGACATGTTGACAAACATGGAGTGGTTGTAACTTTGGCCCAGTGAAGGATTACCTACCGAAAGATTCAAGGGGTTGCTGTTATTGATCACGTTTTGAAGTTGGTTTACGCTAGGCTCGTCTGTTCGGGTCCGATACCTAAACCGGTAACTGGTTCCACTTTCTGTACGGTAATTCATGGTCAGTGTAGGCATGATATTTTTAAAATCCCGATAGAAGGTTCCCTCTGTGGGAAACACACTTTCATTATCCAATACCGCATACTGGTAGTCCAGGTCCATATTGATATTCAATCCCTTGTTGTTGTACCGATATCCTAATCCGGCCCGCTGAGTCAGAAATTTATTATCAAATTCGTTGCTTAAGGCCGTATCCAAAACCATGATACCCTGTTCGTTGGCCAATTGAAACGTCTTCTGATCCGCAGCACTTTTATTGTTCCCAACCTGATAGGAGAATGTCGCCACCGATCTTTCGCTAATGGGCTCGGTATAGGTCAGGTTAGTCCGGTAATTAAACCCATCAGACAAAGCCGTTGTTTCCTGGACCAAGGTATCGAAAGCATTTCTGACGTAATCTTTGTTGGAAGAGATCAGATCCGTTAACTCATCCCGCTGGTTCCAGGAGGTAAATAAATCAAGCGATACCGTCCGGCCCACCTTATCGAATTTGTACCGGTAAGTGAGGCTGTTGGAAAGGGAATAACCCTGCGTCTCATTCTCAGTTAAATTTCGGGTGTCGCTAAGGGAATCCAGGGATTGATCCAGATTCAGGCCCTCCAGGTTGCTATACCTGTAATTATCCTGAAAATTAATGCTAGGGCTGATAATCAATGCATTCTTCTCATTGATATCGTATTCCATCCGGGCATTCATGCGGTGATTGTTATTATTAATGGTGCTGATTTGGTCTTCCTGATAAATCTGACGCTGGTCTTCCGTGATAACGGTTTCTCTGTTGGTATTTTCGAAAACCGAATTATCGGTGGCGTTAAAAAAATAACTTCCGGTAAAATTGATTTTCTCGCCCCATTTATCGCTGTAATTTAATCCCAGCGAGTTGGTAGTAACGATTCCATTGTTTGATCCTACGCCGAAACTATTTCCGCCCGGGCCACCCCGGCGTCCTCTTCGGCCGCCACCGCCGAGACCTCCACTTACTCCCAACAGGTCGTCTGATGCAAAGTTTTGCTGGTTCACATTATTGGACATACCGATAATGGAAATTCTTCGGTCTCCATTAAAAAAATTGATGTTTCCACCTACCGAATAAGTATTGTCGGTACCATAACCTCCATAAACCCTGCCGAAATAGCTGTTGCGCATGTTTCCCTTGGTGATGATGTTGATGGTTTTGGCATAGTTGCCATCATCCAAACCCGTAAGCCGGGACTGATCGGATCGCTGGTCCAGCACCTCCACACTGGAGATGGCATCGGCCGGCAGGTTTCTCAGGGCGATGGAAGGATCATTTCCAAAGAATTCCCTGCCGTCCACCAATATCTTTTGCACCTGCTCGCCCTGTGCCTGCACCTGACCGTTTTCAATGGTAATGCCCGGAAGCTTACCAATAAGGTCCTCTGCCATGGCGTTTTCCTTGGTTTTAAACGCATTGGCATTGAAAACTGCTGTATCTCCCCTCATTTCACCTACAGCATTTTCGCCTTCGATGACCACTTCACCCAACAGGTTGCTGTCTTCGCTTATGGCAATGGTACCCAGGTCCAGGGGCATTCCCCGGCTAAATTCCCGGGTGACTTTTTCAAAACCCACATATGTGATTTCAAGTTTGAAAACCGGTAGACGGGGATACGCAATACTAAAAGTTCCATCCGGACCGGTAGTAGTGTTGCTGATCAGGGAATCCTGCTGTGTTTTTAAAAGTACATTGGCGCCAATCATCGGATCCTGGCTGTCCTTTTCAATGATCTTGCCCTTAATCAGGGGCACATTCTGGCGATCCTGCCTGGCCAGAAGTCCGGTAGTGGCCAATAAGCCAATGCAGACAAATAGAATAAAAATCCTCATATTTTAATGCGATTATTAAATACAAGAATTAGACCTCATTACTTGTCCCGGGTTTAACCGCTCACAAAAAAAGATTTAAATGGCAAATAAAAACATCAAGTGGCTAAAATTAGGGGGCAAGGTATAAATACCAGAATTTTGGCCCTGATCTCCTCTCAAGGCTTGATTGAAAGAGTTGTGTGTATTAAGTTATTTCATTAGATCCCACTGCAAGGCTTTTTGCATCGAAGATAGCTCAAAAGCGCATCGGTATACCCGACGGTTTTGGCCTGACTTGATACTAAGCACCTATAGAAACAATTTCCCTGTAATTGATACCCATATGACTGTTGTCATAGACGACTTGTCCATCCTTGATGACGATCACCTGTGGGGAGGCATGGGCTACCCCAAACTCGGAAACGATGGCATTGGAAACTTCCCTGTGTGCAATCAGGTCTAAAAAATAAGCAGATAAGCGGTCATAGTCTTCGGCTTTCCAGCTCCTTTCCATGCGGTTCCAGGCCATGCTGCTGATAGAGCATCTGGTAGAATGCTTGAAAATAACCACAGGCTTGCCTTTGCTTTCTTCCTTGATTTGATCCAGTTGGGATAATTTATCTAATTTTTTCCAGCTCATATTTCAGGTTGATTTACGCCAAGAATAACCAAAAAGGGTGGGTTTAAAGTTCAAAACAGTAAAAAAATTTTGAATTCGCCTATATTTGTCATTACAATTAAAATAATCTGGATGCAGCACCTCAATCATCCTATTCATTCGTTCTAGTATAACATGTATCGATATAGCTTATTTATCCTGATTTCTTTCCTTGCATTCACCGGATGGGCTTGCCGAAGCCTGCCCATGGGCGGACCCGAGGCACTGGAGCCCCCTCCTCCGCTGCCTAAGGCCAATGCGACAGTTAACCTTAGCCTTGAAATTCCCCTTTCTTTCTTGGAAGATCAGATCAATAATAGTCTGGACAAGCAATTGTTTAATGAAAAAGACCTGGAATTCGGGGATGGGCTATATGCAGATGTAGACCTGGATAAAACCGGTCTGCTGGAGCTGACTGCTAAAGAAAATGGTAAAATACTGTTGGCCTTACCTGTTTTTCTGGATGGCAAATTGAGACTGGAAAAGCGGCTCTTTGGACAAAGGATAGCCACAGCCATTCCTTTTCAGGAAAATTTGACGCCACAGATTAGTTTTTTACCCGTACTGAAAGAAAATTGGGCATTTGATATAGAAGGATTGGATATCTTGTCCTGGGGAAAAGCTCTGGAATACGATCTATTGGGTTTTAAAATTGATTTTGAGCCCATGGTAAAGCGACAGATGGTGGCCATCATGGAAAATCAACTGCGCGGCGGAGCATTGGCAGCCGTTGATTTTAAGCGTATCGCTGATAATTTCTGGTCTTCATTTGGCAGGCCCAGGTATGTAGAGAATGGTCTTTCCGGTACCTACATCTACCCGCATGCAGAAAAATTAAAAGTTCATGAGACCTTCACCACCGACCAGATGCTGCAATTGAATTTTGGTCTGGAAGGAGAAATGCGAAGCCAAAAAGACAGGCCACTGGCCACCCAGCTTTCCCCACTTCCGGAAATTTCCCTGGAGCAATCCTTTGGAAACGAGCTAAACATCACTACACCCCTTACCATTGGTTTCAATGAAATTTCCAGCTACCTCAATGAATCCCTTAAGGACAGCCTGATTACCCTGGACAGGAAAACCCAGCTCTTGCCCAAGGATTTCAGCATCCGGCATTATGGCGAAAATACCATGATCATTTTGGATTTTCTGGCCAAACGACTTGGCAAAAAAGACCTGGAAGGGAAGTTTTATTTGGCAGGACAACCGACCTTTGACCCTGAAATTAACGCCATAAGGTTAGAAAATGTAGATTTCCGGCTGGAAACCGAAAACTTTTTTGCCAACATGACCAATTGGATGAGGCGCAGGAAGATCATGAAAATCATCCAAAAACAAGGGGTTATCCCTGTAGGCGATTACTTGAATAATGCACAGGCTGCTTTATTGGAAATGGGAGACTGGGAAACGGATTTTGCCTCATTTGCCCTGAAAAAACCGGCTATTTCCATTTCTGGGATTTATCCAACCAGCAGCGCATTGGTCATTTATGTACAAACGAAAGCCGACATTCAAATGAATTGGAACAAATAAAATTTTAACCCATAAGGTCAGCAAAAGTTTTTATCCCCTTCTTTTCCGCAGCTTTTAAAAGTTTGACCAATAATTGGGCGGCCAGCAGGGCATCTCCTGCAGCCGTATGCCTGTCATCAGGGGAAATAGCATACCGCTCGCAAAGTTTGTCCAGGGAATAATCCGTGGAAACCACTGCCTGAGGATCGTAAAATTTACCCATATCCAATCTTAGGGCCAGATTAAAAGTATCCAGGACCGGATTTTTTATTTTTCCTAGCCCAATGGATCTGCCCACCCTTTCCATCATGGCCAGGTCAAAGCCCAGATGGTGTCCTACCAGGATTTTATGCTGGGCATCGTCCAGAAAACTTCGGATTAGCTGTTCTCTGCTCACATAGGGCCTTTCACGCACCAAACCATGCACTTTTATGGCTTCCCGGTTCCTTTTTTTTGGCCTAAGGTAAAATTCCCTGGCGCTGGCAATCCTGATCCGGTTATGGCTAACCTGCACCGCCCCATAGGAAAGTACAAGATCTCTTTTGATATCCAAACCAGTTGTTTCCGTATCGATAACCAGAAATTCCAGTTCCGATACTGGTTTTCCTCCTGCGATTTTTCGCTCCATCGACTTTTCATACACTTTGATAAATTCCGGTTTAGGAAGAGGCGCAAAACCAAATAGTTTTTTCCAGTCCATATCAGTTGCCAAAATAATCTAACTGAAACCTGACTTTCAGAATTTTTTGAATTTCATCAATGGGAAAAAAAGCATTTTTCAACAATTGCCTTTGCAACTTTCCCAGGCTGTCGGGCTGAATAAACCTTCCCGAGGAGGCTGTTGATAATCCCTCTAGTGCACGTATCCGCATAAAAATCTCATAGGCTTTCCCTGCATCCCTGTAAAGTGCGGCCTGACTGGGTTCAAGCTCGGCTAACTTTTCATACCTTTTGAAGGTATTGTTGATGCCCACCACCTGGTGGCTAAGAATCAATACCCTGGCTGCATCTGCCAGGGGCATCATGGCCCTAAGCTTGATATCAAATTTTTCTGCGTGCCTACCGGATTTTTCAATCATAAAATTCCTGAAAAAGCCGAGAGGCGGAGGGTTTAACAAGGCATTTTTGGCAAAAAAATTCAGAAATACCTTCGCCTGGTTGATTTCCTCATATACATGTTGGGTCAAAGCATCAGCCAATGCCTGCTTGCCACTTACTGCCCGAAAATCAAAAAATATGGTTGCCATCATCAGAGATTGTGGATCGGGTTCCCTTATCCACTGGCTAAAGTACTTTTTCCACTGTCCAAGTGGCTGGCACCATTGGGGGTTATTGGCCATCATCTCGGCAGGACAGGAATGAAAGTCACAGGCAAATAGAATATCCATTACATCTCTGGCAATCAGGTGCATGAAGTTCTGTGCCTTTTCCTTCAGCTCATCGGCTACATCTTCATACACAATGGCATTGTCCAGGTCTGTTCTGAGCAATTGCTCTCCTCTCCCTTCAGAACCCAGGGCCAAAAAACAAAATTGAAGGTCCCTTAGCTCAGGGAAAACCGCTTCGTGTCTGGACCTGGCCATGGAAATGGCACGTCGGATTAGGGTATCGTTGATCTCGGTAAGTATCCCTGCGATAAATTCTATGGCCAGTTCATTTTCCAGGAAATATTTCAGCATGCCTTCGGCCTGATTT
This sequence comes from Cyclobacterium sp., assembly GCF_014762705.1. GTDB lineage: Bacteria > Bacteroidota > Bacteroidia > Cytophagales > Cyclobacteriaceae > Cyclobacterium. The sequence goes on from NZ_JABURL010000015.1 coordinate 135,414, forward strand.
CTCAGTTTGGCCAATTCATGGATATCCTGGCTTTCCTGTAGGGCTTTGATCAATACTGCCGGGCTGTTTCCCTGCGAAAGCAGGATATCATGGTCTGAAATAATCCCTATCAAAGGTGAATCAGAACTGCCGTCTTCCGTGAAAACCAGATGATGCAAACGGTGTTTGACCATATTCAGGTAAACCTGGGAAAATTCCATGTCCTTTTTGGCGGTTACCACGGGCTGGCTCATGATTTTTGTTACAGGGGTACTATAGGGTAGGTTTTGGGCAATCAATCGATTTCTGAGATCTTTATCGGTAATGATTCCCTTAGGATGTTTGTTTTGGTCCACAATGATAATGGAACCTACTTTCTCCCGGCTCATTTTCTGCACCGCCTCAGCAACCGTATTACCGGTATGACAATAAATGACCGGATGGGAAAATTGAATAGTAGTTTGGCCGGAAAAAAGCATCAGACCATTTTCGTTGGTATCCCGCCCAAACAGTGTCCTTACTTTTTGGGTTTGGGATAATCCGGAACGGACCACTACTTGTCCCGATGCGAAGCCTGATGCAAAATAAAGGCTCACTTTATTGTTTTCGCTCAGGATTTTTTCAAATACCCCGACAGGTACCGCCATGACCAGACTGTTTTCATCTGCACGGGCATTGAGGATATAAGGTCTTTTGCCAAGCAAGGCCAGCACCCCAAATACATCTCCTTCGTCACAGATTTCTACTGTTTCTTCCTTTCCTTCAAAATGATCTGTTAACTTAATGGCACCTTCTTTGACTACAAAAAAATAACTTTTAGCAGGCTCACCTTTTTGGAACAAAAATTCCCCTTCCTCAAAATAAACCAAATCAACTTCCCTGCCCACCTGAGCAAGCAGTTCAGGGGACAAAAAACTAAATGGAGGATACTTTTTTAAGAATTCAATGACCCTATTGACAATAACATTGGCCATATCGGAGCTTTGCTAAGAAATGAAAGGGAAAGGTGTGGACAAACCTACACCTTTCCCCATTAGTAACAAGGGTAAGCCTTTATTCAATTCTTCCCTCGATTATTTTTTCCACAACATCGGGATCGAGTAGGGTGGAGGTATCTCCCATGTTGTCCATGTTACCTTCAGCTACCTTTCTCAGAATCCTGCGCATGATTTTACCTGACCGGGTTTTTGGCAATCCGGGTACAATCTGAATCTTATCCGGCTTGGCAATCGGGCCGATGATTTTTGTCACGGTATCCTTGATTTCATTGGTCAGGCTTTGCTCGGACCTGTTTTTCATGTCGCAGATCACATAGGCATAGATTCCTTGTCCTTTCACCTGGTGTGGATATCCCACCACTGCCGATTCTACTACCAGTGGGTGTTCGTTGATGGCGTTTTCTACCTCAGCCGTACCCATACGGTGACCGGAAACATTAATCACATCATCTACTCTTCCCAGAATACGGTAATAGCCATCGTGGTCTCTTTTGACACCATCTCCGGTGAAATACATCCCTTTATAGGTAGCAAAATAAGTTTGTCTGCATCGATCATGGTCTCCGTAAGTAGTACGGATCATTCCGGGCCATGGAAATTTAATACATAGATTCCCTTCAACCGAATTACCAGTCATTTCTTTACCATCGGGATCCATAATGGCCAATTGTACGCCTGGCAAAGGCAATGTGGCATAGGCGGGTTTGGTGGGAGTAATACCTGCCAATGGAGAGACCATGATGCCTCCTGTCTCCGTTTGCCACCAGGTATCTACTATGGGACATTTTGTTTTACCGATATGGGTATGGTACCAATGCCAGGCTTCTTCATTGATGGGTTCACCAACGGAACCAAGCACCTTAAGGGAGTCCAGTTTAAATGGCTCGATCGGTTCTGTGCCATGAGCCTGTAATGCGCGGATAGCGGTAGGTGCAGTATAGAACTGATTCACTTTGTACTTATCCACGATTTCCCAAAAACGTCCGGCATGGGGGTAGGTAGGCACACCCTCAAACATGATTGAGGTAGCCCCTGATAACAGCGGCCCATATACAATATAGGAGTGTCCGGTAATCCAGCCAATATCCGCCGTACACCAGTACACGTCTCCCGGATTGTACTGAAAAACGTTCTCAAAGGTATATTTGGAATACACCATATATCCTCCACAGGTATGCACCACTCCTTTAGGCTTTCCGGTAGAGCCTGAGGTATATAATATAAAGAGCATGTCTTCACTGTCCATTTCCACGGCCTCCTGCTTGGTGCTTTTTCCTTCGATGGCCTCATGCCACCAAAAATCCCGGCCTGCCTTCATGGTCACTTCCTGCCCTGTCCTTTGGTAAACAATTACAGATGTGACGGTACTGGTTTTTTCCAAGGCTTCGTCCACTACTGCTTTTACGGGAATTTTTTTGTTTCCCCTGAAATTACCGTCGGCTGTCAATACTACCTTGGCCTCGCAATCATTGATCCGGTCAGAGAGGGCATTGCTGGAAAACCCTGCAAAAACGACCGAATGGACGGCACCTACCCTGGCACAGGCCAGCATGGCCACTGCTGCCTCAGGCACCATGGGCATGTAAATGATTACCTTATCCCCTTTTTGTACTCCTTTTTCCTGCAGGACATGGGAAAACCGGCAAACCTCTTCATAAAGTTGCCGATAAGTTAGTGTTCGGCTAGCTTCTCCGGGCTCGTTGGGTTCCCAGATAATGGCAGGTTTGTCTCCGATGGTGTAAAGGTGCCTTTCCAGTATATTTTCGGTGATATTTAATTTGCCATTGAGGAACCATTTGACATCGGGCCCCTCAAAATTCCAGTCCAATACTTTGTCCCAGCGCTTTTTCCAATGAAAAGAATCAGCTACCCTGGCCCAGAAATTTTCCGGATCGGCTACGCTTTTCTGGTATTCATGGAAATAACCGCTAAGGGTATGAATTCTATCACTCATCTTCAGGTATTTTTGGTTTTAAATCTGATATAAATTAAGCTAAAATTATTCAATTCCCATACTTGGGTAGATTTGAGTCTTCTATTAATGGTCTTGCGCCTTGCCTGCTCCCCTTGGAATCCTGATGTCCTGGATCATTTCCTGCACATGCTCCGGTGGATCCGGCGTAAACTTGGAGACCACAAAACAAGCCAGAAAATTGATCAGCATGCCAAAGGATCCAATGCCCTCCGGTGAAATTCCAAACCACCAATTGTCCATATTATTAGCTTCAGGATGGATAAATTTAAAATATATGATGTAGCCAAGAGTAAAAACCAATCCACTGATCATACCAGCTATGGCCCCTTCCTTGTTCATTCTTGTAGAAAAGATGCCCATGATTATTACCGGGAAAAAGGATGCCGCTGCCAGACCAAAGGCGAAAGCAACCACCTCCGCTACAAAGCCAGGGGGATTGATTCCAAAATAGCCTGCTATAATTACTGCTACAGCCGCTGCCATTCTGGCAATGATCAATTCCGTTTTTTCCGTCATGGTCGGAACAAAGGTTCGGAACAGGTCCCGGGAAACAGAAGTGGAAATGACCAAAAGCAATCCGGCAGCCGTAGACAATGCCGCAGCCATTCCTCCCGCTGCCACCAGACCGACCACCCAGTTGGGTGGCTCTGCTATCTCAGGTGCGGCCAGGACCATGATATCCTTATCCACTGTGAGTTCGTTGCTTTCCGGATCAGCCAGGTATTGAACCAGTCCATCGTTATTCTTATCTTCAACCACAATTAGATTGGTCTTTTGCCAATTTTCCACCCAGTCCGGAAGCTTGTCCACCGGCTGTCCGGCAACAGTATCTATGGCATTGTAGATCCCAAAAGCTGCTACCGCCGGGGCTGTGGTGTACAATATTGCGATAAATACCAAGGCATATCCTGCCGAAAGCCTGGCATCCCTGACACGGGGTACCGTAAAAAACCGGACGATTACATGGGGTAAGCCGGCTGTTCCCACCATCAAAGCCAGTGTAATGGCAAACATATCCGTAAGGGACTTCCTTCCTGCTGTATACTGATGAAAGCCCAAATCTGCCAGGATACCATCCAGCTTGTCAAGGAGGTAGGTGCCATCCTGCACCGTTCCACCCAATCCCAACTGGGGTATGGGGTTTCCGGTCAGTTGGATGGAAATGAAAATGGCTGGAACCATAAAGGCAAAGATCAGCACACAATACTGGGCTACCTGGGTATAGGTAATCCCTTTCATGCCGCCCATAACCGCATAAAAAAATACAATGGTCATGCCTATCAACACTCCTGTTTCAATATCTACCTCCAGGTACCTTGAAAACACAATACCCACCCCACGCATTTGTCCGGCTACATAGGTAAAAGAAATGAACAGGGCACAAAACACCGCTACTACCCGGGCTTTGTTGCTGTAATAGCGATCCCCAACGAAATCCGGAACCGTAAATTTCCCGAACTTTCTCAAGTAAGGAGCCAATAGCAGGGCCAGCAATACATAACCTCCGGTCCAGCCCATAAGGTAAACCGAACCATCATATCCCGAAAACGCGATTATTCCTGCCATGGAGATAAAAGATGCGGCCGACATCCAGTCGGCGGCCGTTGCCATGCCATTGGCCAATGGAGAAACGCCACCTCCTGCTGTATAAAATTCTTTGGTAGAGCTTGCTCTGGTGTAAATGGCAATACCAATGTACAGGGCAAAAGAAAGGCCTACCAGAATGTAGGTCCAGGTTAAAATATCCATAATAGGGTCAAAAGGGGTTATTTTTCGTTAACATCAAATGCTTCGTCCAGCTTGTTCATCTTATAGACATAGACAAAAATCAGGACCACAAAGGTAAATATGGAGCCTTGTTGCGCAAACCAGAAACCTAGTTTGTAACCTCCTATCTTAATGGCATTCAGAGGCTCCGCCAGCAGGATTCCAAATCCAAAGGAGACCAGAAACCAGATGGAAAGCAGGATCAGCACCGTCCTGATGTTTTTCCTCCAATATTTTTTCATTTGTTGCTTATGGTTTTCCATATTTTAGGTCATTGCAATTATTAAATGTTGAAAATATTCAAAATTTCCGTAAAATTCAGCCCTTTTGGCGTATCCTTTCCAAATTATAACAGTTTCGGTGAAAGAACAAGATAAATGGCCCGGCAAATATTGGTCATTCGCTTCTTATTCCTTTTTTCTTGCTTCAATGGCTGCAATTCCTGCCTTCAGCCGATCCTCCGGACTACCGGAAATTTTCTCCCAGGTTACCCCGGAAGATACTAAAACCTGCTCATATAGCTGCATAAAATACTTCCGCATATCCGGATCAGGATGTTCCCTCAAGGGGTCATCCTGCCAGGGAATATCAATATCCGTAAGCAGATACAGATCGTATTTCCGTTTTTGAATTTGTTGATCTATCCAAGGATGTGTTCTGCCGTATTTATGCTCACTCCAGATTTTGATAACCCGCAAATCCGTATCGCAAAACAGCATTTCCCTTGCCTCCCTGGACTGTTTATTTTCCAATTGGATTTGTCCCCTGGCCATTTCAAGCAAATCTTCAAAGCGATAAGGCCGATCCAGTTCCAAAAGATAATCCCTGGCAAATTCCGGCACCCAGGGTTCCGAATAGTGTGCCGCCAAATCCTGACTCAGGGTGCTTTTTCCAGTGGACTCGGGCCCTATAATCACAACTTTATCCATTTTTGAGGGCATAAACTTTGGCAATTCGGATCCAGGCAACCAATCCCAATACAGCCAAAACCGTAAAAACCAGAAACTGAAAGGAAGTCAACAAAAGGCCTTTGTAAAGGTACAAGGGTACGGATACCACATCTGTTATGATCCAGGCAATCCAGTTCTCTACCTTCTTCTTCGCCATCAACCACATGCCCACAAATGCCGTGGCCGTGGTAAAGGAATCCCAATACGGTACATCACTATCGGTAAACGTATGAAGTACAAAGTACAAAGTTACATAGGACACCAGCAATAAAAGCAAGGCATTAACCATTCCTCTGGTACCCAACCAGGTAATGGGAACACTGGCTTTCCCAGGTCTGGGGTGGGACCAGATATACCAGCCGACAATGGACATGACAAAATAATAGCCATTGATGCCCATATCGGCATACAGCCTGACCTGAAAACAAATCCACACATAGATCAGGGTACTGATAATCCCCGTAGGAAAAACCAGAATATTTTCCTTCATGGAATAATATACCGAAGCCAGGCCAAAAAAAACGGCCACAGCTTCCAGCCAACTCATTTCCTGTATACCTGTTTGCAGGCCCTCTAAGATGTATTGCCAATCCACGGGGTGAAATTGAAATAAAAAACTTACATAAAAAAATCAAAAACCCCTTGTCCATGACCTTTGGGGTTTATACATCCCCAAAGGTCTGACCTGAAGCGTTCACGAAAAAAACCTTCCAGGTCCCGAAGACCTCAAAGGTTAGAATGAAACCATGACCTTTGGGGTTTTCAGACACCGCGAAGGTCTCTCTCGGAGCGTTAACGATAAAAACCTTCAAGGTCCCGAAGACCTCAAAGGTTAGAATGTAATCATGACCTTTGGGGTTTTCAGACACCCCGAAGGTCTCTCTCGGAGCGTTCACGATAAAAACCTTCGAGGTCCCAAAGACCTCAAAGGTTAAAAGGGAACCCGACCTTTGGGGTTTTCAGACAACCCGAAGGTCTCTCTCGGAGCGTTAACGATAAAAGCTTCGGGGACCAAAGACCTCAAAGCTTAATGCATTTACCCAATATTCTTCTTTTTCAACTGATCCACTATGTATTCAGAAGTCCGGATCGAAAGCGCCATAATGGTCCAGGTAGGATTTTTATCGGCCTGTGAGACAAATGAAGCAGCATCCACTACAAAAAGGTTTTTACATTCATGAGCCTGGGAATACTTGTTCAATACGGAAGTTTTGGGATCATCTCCCATCCTTGCCGTACCCACCTCATGGATGATTCTACCTGGCGCAGCCAGCCCATATTGGTTTTCCGCACCAGGCTTGGTGCCCATCACCTGAGCACCCATGGCATCAAAAATTTCTTCAAAAGTATCCTGCATGTGCCTGGCCTGTTTCACCTCATGCTCGGTCCAATTGTAATGGAAACGCAATACAGGAATACCGAATTTGTCTACGGTATTGGGATCTATTTCACAGTAATTGTCATATTGCGGCACGCTTTCCCCTCTTCCTGCAATGCCTACCGTTGCGCCATAAACGCTTCTGATATCTTTTTTCAATCCAGCTCCATATCCGCCATTGGGGCTGGCCTTACCAAATTCGTCCTTAATAAATTTTCTCATGGAATCCATTCCAAAACCAAAGCCATAATTGGGCATGCGCATGCCTCCGCCAAATTCCAGATGATAACCTCTGGGGAAATCCAGTTTTTTATTGTCCAGCCACCATGGCGTATATACATGCATAGAGCCTACTCCGTCTTCGTTATACTTGTCCCTGCCCAGAAACTCAGGCATCAGGGCAGATCGGCTGGCACCTGTAGAATCATGCAGGTAGTGCCCTAAGGTACCACTGCTGTTGGAAATGCCGTTGGGGTGTTGCGGAGAGCTGGAATTCATCATGATCCTGGCACTCTCACAAGCGGAAGCACCCAAAACCACCACCCTGGCCTTTAATTTGTATTCCTGCATGTCCACCTTGCTGACATAGGAAATGCCTGTTGCTTCCCCTTTTTCATCGGTCGTCACCTTTCTTACCATGGCGTAGGTATACAGGTCCACATTTCCTTTCTTCATCGCTGGTTTTACAAGTACCGTGCCTGCGGAAAAATCTGCATATACCTGGCAGGCCCGGTTACATTGAGCGCAGAAAAAACATGTGCCCCTTTCATTGTTTACAGGACGTGTCAAAACAGAAATTCTGGAAGGAATCACGGGAAGGTTGATCTTTTTCCCTCCCTTCATAAAGGCCAACTCATGCAACCTGGGTTTGGGGGGAGGAAGAAAGTAACCGTCCGGCTCATTTCGGATGCCCTCTTTGGTACCAAAAACCCCTACTATTTGATCCACCCTGTCATAATAGGGTTTGACATCCTCATATCCTATGGGCCAGTTATCACCCAATCCGTCAATGCTTTTTCTTTTAAAATCATCCGGGCCAAACCGAAGGGAAATTCTCCCCCAGTGATTGGTTCTACCCCCCACCATTCGTGAACGAAACCAATCGAATTGGGTCCCATCCTTCCGGGTGTAAGGTTCTCCTTCAATATCCCATCCACCATAAGCGGCATCGAAATCTCCAAAAGCCCTCACAGTATTGGCTCCTCGTCTCGGAGATTCCCATGGCCAGCGCAGTTGGGTACGGTATTCTTCAAGGGCAGGATCAAAATCACTTCCTGCTTCTACCACGGCCACACTCAAGCCTGATTCTGATAGGATTTTGCTGGCCATTCCTCCTCCTGCACCAGATCCTACAATAATAACATCGTAGGTATCCATGGATGATTGTATTTCAAAACTCATTGATATGTAATTTTATTGACTGCCCAAAATAAAAGATAATCTGCAATTTTTCACCATGCCATTTTTGAATCTGCTTTCATCGCAAGCCAGACAACAAATTCAAACCGAATATTAATTTATCATGTCGTATCATCCCTGCTAAATCAATCTGCTGTATCCAATAATAAGTGGTATTTTCCAATGATTATTTTTATGCCTGCTTTCAAAAATAAATGTCCCATAGCGCTGTAAAATATTCTTGATTTCGGAAAGAAGGATTTTAAAGGGATAAATTTTATTTTGGCCAAACATTTACTAATCTTATACTTCCAAAATAACAAAAGTACTAGTCTTGAAGGTAAGTTACTTTTTAGACACAAAACACCTCGCATAAAATGAGCAAAAAGGAAAGAAGAAGTCAGGGCTGGTTTGGCAAAACCGGCAAAGACGGCCTGATATACAGGTCATGGTTTAAAAAGCAAGGAATTCCAACCCATGAATTAGGGGGCAAGCCAATCATCGGTATTTGTAATACCTGGTCGGAATTAACTCCCTGTAATTCCCACTTCAGGGAATTGGCTGAGTTTGTGAAAAAGGGTGTATTTGAAGCAGGAGGCTATCCGGTAGAATTTCCCGTTATGTCACTAGGGGAAACCGTGATGAAGCCTACAGCCATGCTCTATAGAAATCTCGCCAGCATGGATACCGAAGAATCCATCAGGGCCAACCCCCTGGATGGAGTGGTTTTGCTTTGTGGCTGTGATAAGACTACGCCTTCTCTGGTCATGGGTGCCAGCAGTGTCAATCTGCCTACCATCGTGGTATCCGGAGGACCCATGCTAACCGGAAGATACAGGGGAGCTGAAGTGAGCACCAGCGATATCTGGAGATTTAGTGAAGCGTCCAGACAGGGGAAAATGACCCAAGAGGACCTGTATGTGGCGGAATCCAGCCTTTGCCGAAGTGATGGG
>NZ_JABURL010000088.1 GCF_014762705.1 Cyclobacterium sp.
GGGGTATGTGGCCCGGGCAGCGGCAAAGACAAAAAAAACGGTTGGACGGCCGATTGTCGGTCGATAAAGGCCAAACCCTTAGCGGTAATTTCATCCAGGTAATCTTCCGCCCGAAACGAGGGCGCCATCTCCCCCTGACGCCACCACACGCCTTTTTCCCAGTACACGGCCTGATCGTTGCTGTGTTTCTTGTCCCAGGAAAATTCCGTGTTTTCCTTTCGAATGGGATACACTTCCGTAGTCAAGATCACTTCCGGATCCAGTATCCGGTGATTTTCCAGAAAAACATAGGGGGGAATGTCCAGGGATGCCGGGTGGATGTAGGAATAATCAAAGCCAAAATCATTCGGTCCCGCAACAACCGGCTGGCTGTAATCCACATTGGAATGGCCGCTTTCAGCATCCAATCCAGCGGGCTTGCCATCCTTCGTGACCCAATCCAGCCCCAGATGCCACTTCCCTACAATGCCGGTGCGATAACCCGCCTTTTTTAGGAATTTGGCCATTGTATGGCGGTTTTCCTTTATTACCAGAGGAGCAAATCCACTGATGCCCCGTGCCGCTTCAGGTGTCCGGAAGGCATATTCTCCCGTAAGTAAACCAAATCTTGAAGGTGTACACACCGAGGCACTGGCATGAGCATTGGAAAAGGAAATGCCCTCAGCAACCAGTTGATCCAGGGCAGGCGTTTCAATTTTGGATAGTGGATTCAAGGCCTTAATATCCCCGTAACCCATATCATCGGCAAAAATGATCACAATGTTAGGGGGATCCGTTCGCGGATCGAATTCCTGGCCCAACAAATCCGTTCCCAGGAAAAGAATCAGGTAAATGAATAGACTTACTCTAAACCAATTTTTCATACGTTTTTAATTTAAAGGCAGGGAGGTGGACAGCGCAATCACCCTACCCCTGTCTCCCACTGCATTGTAAAAATGATAGGTAACTCCCTCCCATCGAATTACCCATGGTTTATGGGCATATAGTTTATCGTATGGCGCTGAAGGGGCCACCAGGTCCTCCCCTTCCCAATCCGTCCAGTGAACCAGATCGTAAGAGCAGGCAAACCGCTCAAAGGCCCCGGGTTTCCAGAAAGCCCCAAAGTAAAACATGACGTACAAGTCTCCGAGCTTCACCACCTGTGCATCTCCGCAAATACCCTCTCCGCGGGTGATGACCGGTTCATCCCCTATCCTTGTCCAATTTACCATATCCTCTGACCCCGCCATGCCGATACTTTCATAGGTAGCGGTGTCACCTTTGGCATTGTAATACATGACAAAGGGGTAACCTGTTAGCCGATCTTCATCGCCAATGATATGGGACTTGTAGATTTTATCCGTTTCAAACCATCGGGCAGCCGAATCGCCGGGCAACAAAACAGGGGTATCGATTCGCTCCCACTCTTCCCCCAGGACAAGGTGATCCGATTTTGCCATTCCGACACCCAGGGTGCCTGCTTCGTAACCTTCAGTTGCTCCGCCCAGGTAGGACATCCAGTATTTGCCTTCATGAGTAGCAACCTCATTTCCAGCGCCCCATTTGGTGTCCACCAGCGCCAGGTAACCTGCTTTTTGATTCGCATCCCAGGTACCGGGGGTAAATGAAAGCAGCCTGCCTTGCTCTTCCCAATTCAGCAGGTTGTTGCTTTTCGCCAGCCAGGTTTCATACCCCCTTCCATCAAAGACGATATAGGTCATGTACCAATCACCTTCGTACCGAAAAATAGTGGGACTGTCCACCATTTTGGTGGTATCCCTGTGCTGAAACACAACTCCGTATTTATAGGGAGTTTTCACCTGTTCGTATACCTCCTGCATGCGTTTCAACGAAACTTCATTAGGAAGGGGGCCAGCGGAGCGGCAAGAAATCAGGATGAGACAGGCAAATGTTACCAGAATCAATCGCCGAAAACAGCCCATCACCGAAACTTTAAAGCTTGTAATACTCCTCCCATCCTTTTCTTGGAGGAACGCCAGCTAAAAGTTCATTGGCAAGGGCATGGTTGGTTATTTGTTTGGTCTCCCTGTCAAACTTCAAATGTGCCTTTAGTCGCTGTGAAAGAACTCCAAGGGTGAATACCTGGCTCAAGGGTCCGGCAATATCAAAGGAAGACCTGCACTTTTCCTCGCCTTTACAGGCTTTCAGGAAATTGGCAAAGTGGTTGGACGGACTTTCCGGAACCTCTGGAAGTTGAGAGGCCATGTCCCTGGCCTTTTCTTCTGGGATAATGGATAAGGTACTTCCGTGTGAACCACCCTTAAAGGTCAGATCTTTACCATAAATGATTTTGCCAGGGTTGAGCTTGGCCGGCTGTAACTGTCCATCGCTCGGCGGTGGAATATTGGGATCCAACTCGGATACTCCGTACCCTTCCGGTACCGGAGGAATGTTGTTTTGTCCGTCATACCAGGTTATGGTCATGGCTGGCATGTCTTTCCGTTGCGGGAATTTAAAATCAAGGGTAGTTTCCATCGGAAAGAAAAAGGTATTGTGACCATCTAATCTGGTAGGGATGATTTCTTCGGGAAGCCCCAAATCGAGAAATTCATGGGCAGTATCCATAATATGCGCTCCCCAATCACCCAGAGCACCCATTCCAAAGTCGTACCAACACCTCCATTGCCCATTCACCAGATCCTCATTGTAGGCATGCTCATGTGCCGTGGTGTGCCAGGTATCCCAATCCATGGTATCTGGTATGGGCTGCTTATCCGGAAAAGAAATGATATTGGTATCCCAGCCATGCCATCTTCTGCGACCATTCATATGGGCCGTCATTTTGGTGACATCCTTGATTATTCCTGCATCTTTCCAGGCTTTAAATTGAAAATAATTGGCTTCCGAATGTCCCTGATTTCCCATTTGGGTGGCCACCTTGTATTTTTTTGCCCCATCCATCATCAATTGCACCTCTTGAAAAGTTCGGGCCATGGGCTTTTCTACATAAACATGCTTCCCGAGTGACATGGCCAGCATGGTAATGGGAAAGTGAGAAAAATCAGGTGTACCGACGCTTACTGCTTCGATATCCTTCCCCATCTTGTCAAACATTTCCCTGAAATCCTTAAATCTTGGTACATCAGGAAACATTTTCATGACCTCCTCTGTATGTGGTGCTCCCATATCCACATCACATAGGGCAACAATATTGGCCAGACCAGTTTCATGCAGGGATTTGGTGATACTACCACCCCTGTGACCTATGCCACAACAGGCAAGATTAACTTTATCACTAGGTGCCACATGCCCCAATGGTTTGCCCATGACAAAAGAGGGAATCAGGGAAACACCTGCAGCCCCTAATGCACTGGTTTTTAAGAATTTTCTACGCTTGTTATTCATCTTTTATTTATATGGTTATTTCGAAAGCTATTGTTTGATATTGATTAAAGTTGTTTTCATTTTTCCCAATGCAGGAATATCCGAAGTAATCTTTCAGTCATGAATTTAGAAGAAATAAGGAGATTTATAGCAAAAAATTATCCATTACTTTTTATAAAAAGTTTGAATTGGCTATAAATTGCGCTTAAATTTCGGAATGTTTTGTTCCTATAGATTTTTTCCAGTACTGATTTACGTGGTTTTAGCTGTTGCCTGCGAACCTGGAGTCAAAGACAATGACCTGGGATTCCAACTGCTCGTGCAAGACACCCTTTCCATTGATTTTGAAGGAGAAATCCATGCGGGAGATTTTCGGGAAAATCAGGGAATCATCTACAATTACAGGTCTGGAGAATACCTTAAGTTTGACAGTACCGGTAGAGAATTGACCAGAAATTCCTTACCAGCGGAAGGAGAAAATGGATTGTTTTATGTCAATTCAATTAAAATATTAGACAGTGGGGAGGTTTTAGCCCAGTCCATTAAAGGCGAAATTGGACTTTTGGATAGGGAACTCCGGCTAAAGGAAAAAATGTTTATGCCCTTTCCCAATGGTGCCATGGATTTGAAGAGAAACGTGAGCACTATAGAAAAATGGAACAACAATCTCCTGCTTTTTTATCCTGGCAGGGGCAATAAAAGCCCCTATACTTTGGGGTATTACCGTGACAATTATCTGCTGGAAAAATTGGATCTGAATACCGGTAAAAGCAGTCCATTTCTAAAGTTATCCCCCGAAAGCCAATACCAAAAAGACCTTTATTTCGAGCCTCCCCTCGCGTTGATCAGTGCTTTGGGGGATCAGTTGTATTTTGCTTTTAATAAAGAACCCCTCATCCACCGTTATAACCTGAGAAATGATGGAGATTGGCAGGCATCCATACCTTTGGATCCGGATCAATTTATCCAAATAAAAGGGCAAAAATTACCACTGGGAAATGATGGTACCGTTTTGGCGGAGGGGGAGATTACCGGGTTATATGCATTGGATAATGGCTTTGCCGTGACTTACTTTGAGGGCCTGGAAAATATACCCAATCAGCAATTAGCCAAACCTCCAGGGCAGAGACTAAAGATTTACAACAATAAAACGGGCTGGGCTTCTCCGGTAGCTTTACCGGCTGAATTGCTGTTTATGCTAAATTTTGAAGGACCCGACCGCCCATTTTACGCCATCGTTAACCCCATCTATACTGGTCCATTAAAAAACCAGATTAAAATCCTTAAATTACATCTACAATAACCAATAGCATTATGGATAAAAGGAATCATTTTCAATCAATAATTTGTATCCTAATAAGTAGCCTTTTGATGGCTTGCTCGCCTGGCACCGTAAAGCAGGAACAGGAAATAGACATCAAGAATGGCTGGAGAAGCCTTTTCAATGGGAAGGACATGGAAAACTGGCGAATAAAAATTTCCAAACATGAACTGGATGAAAACTATGCCAATACTTTCCGGGTGGAAGATGGCTTACTTAAGGTAAGGTACGATGGATATGAAGCCTTTGACCGGCAGTATGGCCATATTTTTTATGATGAGTCTTTTTCTCATTACCTCTACAGGGTAGAATACCGCTTTGTGGGAGAACAGGCACCGGAAGGTGAAGGATGGGCGTTGCGAAACTCCGGCGTCATGTTACATGGGCAGGATCCGGAAACAATGACCAAAGATCAGGATTTCCCCATTTCTATAGAGGGGCAGTTACTTGGGGGAGATGGTGAAAACCCAAGAACGACCAGTAACCTCTGCACGCCTGGTACAAATGTGGTAATGGATAACGAACTCTTCACTCCACATTGTGTCAACTCATCATCCAAGACTTACCATGGTGAGCAATGGGTAGTGGCTGATTTTCTTGTTTTGGGAGATTCGGTTATTCACCATATTCTGGAAAAGGACACGGTACTTACCTATTACCAACCGCAAATCGGTGGAGGAAATGTCAGTAACCATAACCCTGAAGTAAAAAAAGACGGTCAATTGATTTCCGAAGGTTTTATTTCACTCCAAAGTGAAAGTCACCCAATTGACTTCAAAAGAGTGGAAATTTTTGACCTTTCTCCTTACCGGAATGATCCTGCCAAACTGGAGGAGGTATTGGAACTATTAAAAGTTGAAAAATAAAAATAGAGCGGCCTTAAATTTGATCGAGGCGGCTCTTTTTATGTTTTTGACAATAGATTTTTTTGAAGGAATTCATTGACAAATTTTCCTGAAGGATCCATTTCCTTCATCAGGCCTACAAAATCATCCATCCGCTCATATTGCTCCTTCAGGTAATTCTGATCAAAGGTAAATAGCTTTCCCCAATGAGGCCTTACCTGAAATGGTTTTAATTGTGCTTCAATTTTCGGCAACAATTTGCGGACATTTTCCCAGTCCGGCTTCCAGGTAAAATGAATGGCTATACTATCCCTGCCATAAGCAGGACTCAACCACAGTTCATCCTTTTTTATAGAACGGATTTCTGAAATCAGCAGAAAAGGATAAATCTCATTCCCCATGGAATAAATCGCATTTATGGCTGCAATAGACTGACTTCTGGGGACAAAATACTCCGACTGAAGCTCCTCCCCACTACTGGGGGTAAAGTCCATTTTAAAATGGGGAAGCCGCTCGTGCCAGGCACCCGCAAGCCCCATTTGCGCTGTGCAATTGACAGGAGAAATTTCTTTAATCGGGTGCAGGTGGTCTTGGGCCAAAGAGGCTCCAAGAAAGCTTTCGGGCATGGCATCTTTCTGTCCTATACCCTGCCCCTTCTTCTTGATCCACAATTGATTTACTTTTTCCCCCTGCCAGTCGGTAAATAAACTCACACTGTAGCCGGAAGAAAAAACCGTATCAAACTGGGCATTAAGTTGTTGCAGGGAAAGATTTTCATAAACAAATTGCCTGACAGTAAAGGTTGGCTGAATACGCAAACGCATCCTTGTCACTACACCCAGAGCACCAAGGTGAACCACCGATGCTTTCATTTCCTCTGGATTGGAATCCTCGCTAAAAAGCCGGATTTCTCCATTGGCTTTAATCATTTCCATGGCTGTCACCGCAGTAGACAAATTTCCATTTTGATCACCCGACCCATGGGTTCCTGTGGCACAGGCACCGGCAACTGAAATATGCGGCAATGATGCCAGGTTGTGCAGGGCAAATCCTTGCTCCTGAAGTATTTTGGCCAGAACCCCATATTGTACGGCCCCGTTAACTGAGACCGTTCTCCCATCTGCAGAAAACTGAATGTTTGGATCCAACTTTGCAAGAGAAACCTGTCTCAGCTGACTGTCTGCAATGCCATTAAAGGAATGCCTGGTCCCTAAAACTTTAACCTTATCCTGCTGCTTAACGGCTGAAAGTACTTCAAGTTCCTGTTCTGGTTCCTCCAATGTTTGGGTACTGTAGGTAACATTCCCTGCCCAATTGGTCCTCACCGGACCCTGTTGTTTTTTATATGGCGAATCGCAAGATATCATAGGAAGTACCCAATTGGCCCCAACAAGAAATGAGGAATTTTTTAGAAACTGTCTTTTTTTCATGGCAGGGTATTCTCTTAAGGAAAAATCCCGAGGTCCATGTAAGAAATGGCTATCCTTTCCAGGGCTACAATAAATCCGGCGGTTCTAAGATCTTTAATACCCTTTTCTTTTTTCACAGCATTCATGTGATGATAGGCTGTAACCATGGTTTCTTCCAAACCCGAGTTCACCAAATCTCTTTCACTTGCACCTCTAACGATCAAATCCTTTTGTTCATCACTAAAAGAATCGCCCGTCGCTTTTTCTATACTTTCTAAAAGGGCTTCATACTTTTTCATGTCATAGCGCTTCTCCAGTTTCCCGAAAGAAACTCTGGAAAGATTCTTCAGCCATTCAAAATAGGAAACCGTCACACCCCCTGCATTCAGGTACATGTCGGGAATAACCATGACCCCTTTCTCCAATAGAATTTTATTCGCGTCCTGAGTGACAGGACCATTTGCAGCTTCTCCAATAATTTTAGCTTGAACTTGATCCGCATTTTCCAGTGTAATCTGGTTCTCCAGGGCTGCAGGTATCAATATGTCACAGGGATAGGTAAGTAAAGAATTACTGTCTTCTATAAAGGTGCCTTCTCCATACCCCTTAAATCCTTTGTTTGCAATTTGATAAGCTTTAATCGCGTCTACATCGATCCCGTCTTCATTCCAGATTCCTCCATTGTATTCCGCGATTCCAATAATTTTGGCGCCTGCTTCCTCCAAAAATTTGGCAGAATAATAACCCACGTTACCTAGCCCCTGAACGATGATTTTTTTACCTCTAAGTCCCACGGTCAAACCCAAAGCATCCATGTCTTCTTTCACACTGACAGCTTCACGAATACCGATGAACACACCCATACCGGTAGCTTCCGTTCTTCCGTCTATACCATGCTGGGACAGGGGCTTTCCTGTTACACACCCCTTTGCATTGATAACTTCTGGATTAAAGGCTTCAAATGTATCCACAATCCAGGCCATTTCCCGGCTACCTGTACCATAGTCCGGGGCTGGAACATCAATGGCAGGACCGATGAATTTCTTTTTGATCAACTCTGAAGTATACCTTCGGGTAATTTTTTCCAATTGATCAACATTGTATTTGGTGGGATCAATGGTAACTCCTCCTTTGGCGCCTCCATAAGGAATATTGACCAGGGCACATTTATAGGTCATCAAAGCCGCAAGTCCTTTAACCTCGTCTTCATTTACAAAGCTGCTGTATCGAATTCCTCCCTTCACGGGCAATTTATGCGTAGAATGCTGCACCCGGTAGCCTTCAATAACCTGATAGCTTCCATCACCATTCCTTAAAGGGAAGTTAAACTTGTAAATACTATTGCATTGCTTGATTTGGTCCAAAAGTCCCGGATGGATATCCATATGACTGGCCGCATGGTCTACTACCTTACAAACATCATCAAAAAGACTGTATTCATGCTGTTCTCCCATAAAATTATTTTGGTTTAAAATTTTTAAAATCGACAAGCTGAAAAGGCTCAATTCCTGTGCCTAAATCCCCAATATAAGAATTTATTAAGAGATTAACTGTCTTGCGAAGCCAGTCTGCCGGGGGACCGGCGATTTTTCCCTTCCTTATCCTCCAATGCATCTCCCATGTCTTCCCTGGCTTTGTCTGCCAATTGCACGATTTTTTTGACAATATCGGGGTTTTCATGGATCAGGTTTATCTTCTCCGAGACATCGTTTTCCAGGTCAAACAAGGCCATCTCCTCCAGTTCAATCATTTCATATTTACCCGGGACTCCATCTGTCGGGGCAACAAAGTCTTCCGGAAGAGAACGGTACCTGTGTGGAAAAACCAGTTTCCATTTTCCCATAATAACCGCCTGCAATTCGTTTTGGTTGTAATAAATGTAGTAGGCATCCTGGGGGGAGGTCGCGTTTTCTTCCACCTTAATTAGGGGTAAAATATTTTTACCATCAATTTTCTTTTCAGGTAGTGATGCACCTGTAATATGCGCTATGGTGGGCAAAATATCTATGGTCATTGCCACTTGATCCTGTACCTTTCCTTCAGGGATAATACCCGGCCATTTCATGATAGTGGGTACCCTGACTCCCCCTTCCCAGGAAGTCCCCTTTCCTTCTCTCAATTCCCCTGTGCTACCTGAATGGCTGCCATAGGAAAGCCAGGGTCCGTTATCAGAAGTGAAAATCACCAGGGTATTTTCCTCCAGCCCATGGGTTCGCAAAGCTTCCATCACCTGCCCTACAGACCAATCAATTTCCATGATAACATCTCCATAAATCCCATTTTCGGACTTTCCCTTAAATTTTTCTGAAACAAATAGCGGTACATGAGGCATGTTGTGGGCCAGGTATAAAAAGAAAGGTTCATCCTTTTTTCGCTGAATAAAATCTACGGCCTTCTCTGTATACCAGGTTGTCAACTGGCTTTGGTCCATCAAAGTATCAATAACCTTTGTGTTTTCATACAAAGGAAGAGGGGGATAAAAATCTGGTCTTTCCGGATGGTAAGGCCACATATCATTCGAATAAGGAAGCCCGAAAAACTCGTCAAATCCTTGCTCTGTGGGTAAAAATGGATTCATATGTCCCAAATGCCATTTCCCAATGATACTGGTGGCATAGCCCTGGGGTTTCAATATCTCTGCAATGGTTTCCTCCTCCGGGTTCAGTCCATGCTGGCTTTGATGGGACAAAGCACCATAAATACCTAATCGATTGGAATAACAACCCGTCAACAGGGAAGCCCTTGAGGCAGAACATACCGCATTGGCCACATGAAAATTGGTAAAAACAGTACCTTCAGCGGCCATTTTATCCAGGTTAGGGGTTTGATAACCCCTGGCCCCAAACACGCCTACGTCAGCATATCCCTGGTCATCGGTAAAAATGAGGACAATGTTTGGTTTGGAGGCATTCTCCTCATCCTGTTCCTGAATTGACCCTTCATTGCAAGCAAAGAATAAAAGGTTGAGCAAACAAAATAAAATACTCCTGTTGGATAATCTTGGCACCATTGGATTGCACGGGTTAGCTGGTAAAATTTAATGGTTAAAATTTAGCAATCCAATAGAACTAAACCAAATATGCAGACCAATAAGCAGCAATAAATTCCAAAAAATCAACCGATAATAAACAGATGCCTGAAATTTTAAGGATTATCCTTTTTGTCCCAATTGTGGAATTCACAGGCTCAATTAGGGAGACTAACAATACGCATCCAAAATTGTTCTATTGAAGCAATGGCATCCAGAAAATCGGATACTTCCACAGGTTTGGTAATAAAACAATTGGCATGATGCTCATAAGAAAGTTCAATGTCTCTTCTGGATGAAGAAGTAGTTAGCATGATCACCGGAATTTTTCGAAAAATTTGATGCGATTTCAACTCCTGCAGCACCTCATGTCCGCTCTTTTTGGGAAGATTAACATCAAGCAAAATCAAATTCGGCGTTGTCTTGTCCTCAAACCCCTTTGTTTTGAAAACAAAATCCAATGCCTCCTGGCCATCTTTTGCAACACTTATTTCATTGATGAATTTACTATCCTCTAGAGCTTCTGTTGTCAAAAAAACATCTCCTTCATTATCCTCTACCAACAAGATGTGCATCGATTTCATGGGTGATTGGGGATCCAGGTATAGGTTGATTTCTTAATTATCAGTCAAATAACTTTCCCAGACAAGTTGGAATCTTTAACTCGAATATGGATTGCAAATAAAGCGCATTTATTTTGATTTAACAATAAACAACTAGACTTATATTAATAAGCAATATAATTTAATGGAGCAAAATACTGGTTTCAATAATCTTTAACCTTGAATTTGTATCAGGGTTCGCCGAAAGAATAAAACAGGCATGATAAAGCGATAAGCCCTACCATGCCTGTAAATATCAGGCGTTTTCCCAAAGATCTGATTGCTCATAGGGGCTTCCCGGTACCTCGGTAAAAAAAGTCCCGTCAATAAACCTGTGACTTGTTTTCAGATTGGAAATGGCCTCCATATCGGATCCATCCAATTTAAGGTCTGCCGATTCCAGATTTTGTTTGATTCTATCCTGGTTTACCGACTTTGGAATAACGGCCACGTCCCGATGCAAAGACCAGGCAATTAATACCTGAGCAACGGTTTTACCATGTTTGGCTGCAATTTTATGAAGAACCTTTTCCTCCATCAGGACCGGATCATCGGCTTGCTTTCTAGCGCTGGGTCTGTCTGCTGAGCCAAGTGGAGAATAAGCAGTGACATTGATTTGATGGCTAAAGCAAAAGTCAACCAATTTCTTCTGGGGCAAATATGGATGCAGTTCGATCTGATTCATTTCTGGCTTAATCTGGCATGAGGCCAAAATTTCTTCAATTTTCTGCTGATTAAAATTTGAAACGCCAATATGCCTTACTTTGCCATCACTTTTTAAGGCCTCCATACCTGCCCAGGTTTCTGATAGTGGTGCGTTCGTATAATCCAGAAAATCCTCCCCCTTCTCGGGAAACATCACATGGCTTTTCAAAGCTATAGGCCAATGGATCAAATACAGGTCCAGGTATTCCAATTGCAAATCTGCCAGACTCTGGCTAAAACCTACCTGAACCTGGTCCCTTTCATGGGCATTGTTCCACAACTTTGAGGTAACAAAAACTTCCTCTCTTTTGACCAGGCCATCCGCGAATGCCTTTTTCAAGGCATCTCCGACTTCCTTCTCATTTTTGTACACCGCGGCACAGTCGATGTGCCGATATCCTGCCTCTAATGCCCATAACACGGCCTGGAAAACTTCTCCAGGGGCCGATTTCCAGGTACCTAAACCTAACATGGGTAATTTATCTCCGTTGTCGAATGTGATATATTTCATCTGTTTATAATTGTTTCTTAATTGTCAAATAGTCTGTCCCTTCCCGATAGCTAAAGGGACCGGGAAAATCTTCCATGTCCCCCCGATGGTTATCGGGGCATGCTTCCGTGTGTCGCTTGCGACATGTTCGATTTTATTATTCTATTGTTTATTTTTGTTTTGTTTAATCATTAAATATTTTCCTCCCAAAGATCGCTGTAGCTGTAAGGACTTCCATTATCAACCCATGCCGGCCCGGGTGTATAACGAAATGGCCCTTTAAGGTTTTGAATGACTTCCATATCTGCCTCATCCAGACTGATCTGCAAGGCACCGAAATTTTCTGTTATTCTCTGGGGATTAGTGGATTTTGGAACGACGGAAGTACCCCGCTTCATGCCCCATGCCAGGACCACCTGGGCTACAGTAGCCTGATGTTTTTGGGCTACCATTTTTAAATCCTCATCTTCCAATAATATAGGATGATCAACCTCGTCATTGGCAACCCTGTATGCTGCTCCCAGAGGCCCATACCCCGTCAGCCAAATAGCATTTTTGTCACAATAGGCTTTCAATTTCTCTTGCGGAAGATAGGGATGGAGTTCCACCTGATTAACCTCAGGTTGAACCCTGGCATCTTTCCGGATCTCGTCCAGCTTTTGGGTATTGAAATTGGACAGCCCAATGTGTCTGGCAAGTTTTTTATCCCACAATGTTTCCATGGCCATCCAGGTTTCAGAAAGCGGCGCGTCCTGGTAAGTAAGGAAATCTCCAGGGCCGGAGGGGAAATCCACTCCCTTTTTGATGGCTACCGGCCAATGCACCAAATACAAGTCAAGGTAATCCAGTTGCAGGTTTTTAAGTGTGGTCTCCATAGCGGGTAGCACATCAGCTTTCAAATGGGAATCATTCCAGAGCTTAGAGGTAATCCAAAGCTCCTCCCGCTTAACCCATCCTTCGGATATTGCCCTGTTCAACGCATCCCCAATTTCCTTTTCATTTTTATAAACGTGGGCACAATCGATGTGCCGGTACCCTGTTTTGATGGCATGCAATACGGCTTCATACACTTCATTGGGTTTGGATCTCCAGGTTCCCAAACCCAATGCAGGCATGGTATCCCCATTGGCAAATTTTAGTCTTTTCATGTATGTGGTTGGTTATCTAAAAATTAAATTTAAAAGGGCTCATGGATGTTAAAAATGGGACATTTTCTCAATAATCCCAAATTTTACAGTTATTCCGTACAGGAAATCCCGCAAAATTAATGCCCTAAAAGGAAAATAAAGCAATGAAGGTTCAGACCAGGATATCCTTTATCACTTTTCCGGAAACATCTGTGAGGCGAAATTTCCTTCCCAAATGTCTGTAGATCAACTTTTCATGATCAAGCCCCAGCTGGTGTAAAACTGTAGCTTGAAAATCATGGACATGTACAGGATTTGAGGTAATATTATAACCCAATTCATCTGTGGACCCATAGACCATCCCAGGTTTAACACCACCGCCTGCCATCCAAATGCTAAAGCAGCGGGGATGATGATCTCTTCCATAATTATCCTGAGTGAGTTTTCCCTGGGAATAATTGGTCCTTCCAAATTCTCCGCCCCAAATCACCAAAGTTTCTTCCAACAATCCTCGCTGCTTCAGGTCCTTGATCAGTGCTGCGGAAGCCTGGTCCACGTCTTTGGCTTGCGCAGCCATTTCTGAAGGAAGGTTTCCATGCTGATCCCAGCCCTGGTGATATAACTGAACAAAACGGACGCCACTTTCGGAGAGTTTTCTTGCCAAAAGACAATTGGCGGCAAAAGTTCCGGGTTTCCGGCTATCTTCTCCATACAATTCAAAAATACTATCGGGCTCTTTGGACAAATCCGTGGCCTCCGGAACGGCTGTTTGCATGCGGAAAGCCATTTCATATTGTGCAACCCTGGTCTGAATTTCAGGATCACCTACTTTTTGAAAAGAATGTTCATTGAGTGCTGCAAGGTGATCGAGCATTTTTCTTCTTTCTTCCTTTCGCATTCCTTCCGGATTGTTCAGGAAGAGAACAGGGTCTTCCCCATTGCTGAATTGAACCCCCTGATGGGTGGCAGGTAAAAATCCGTTGCTCCAAAGTTTGGAATAAACTCCCTGCCCGTTTCCCTTTCCTTTGGAAAGCAATACGGTAAATGCAGGAAGGTTGCTGTTTTCACTTCCCAGGCCATAACTCAGCCAGGACCCCATGCTCGGGCGGTTACCCTGCTGTGCGCCCGTCTGGAAAAATGTCAGCGCCGGATCATGGTTGATGGATTCAGTATGCATGGATTTGATGATGCAAATGTCGTCAACGATTTTTGCGGTATGCGGAAAAAGCTCACTGATCCATGCCCTGGCTTGTCCATATTGTTGAAAATCATAGATCGAACCCACCATAGGAAATGAACTTTGACTTGCAGTCATTCCAGTAAGTCTTTGACCCTGACGTATGGATTCCGGAAGTTCCTCTCCCCACATATCCCTGAGCTTTGGTTTAAAATCAAAGGATTCCAATTGGGAAGGTGCACCATTTTGAAAAAGATAGATTACTCTTTTGGCCTTTGGGGCAAAATGCGGTACACCTAAGGCAGTTTCTTCATCAGTTCCAGGCTTTCCAGACCCAAATAAATCCGGTATCAATAAAGATCCCAAAGCTGCACTTCCCAGGCCAATGCTCATTTTAGACAAAAAATGCCTTCTATTTATATGCAATCCATGATTCAACAATTCCTTTTCCATGACTCAGGATTTAGTATTTGTTTCTTCCAAATTATACATCAGGGAAATGACCTGCATCAACGCAGCCTTCCTGTCCAGGGGCAATGAATCGTCGGAAGGGTATTCTCCTACTTCCAAAACCTGAACAGCACTTTCCTGATCTTTGTTATAAACTTCCAGAAAATCACCATGGGTAGCCACCAATATGTCCATTTCTTCCTCATCTGGCGGCCTACCCACTATATGGTAAAATGCGGAATGTATTTTTTCCTGCAAGGTGGTTTTTTCCACCAACAATCTTTCGGCCATCACCCTTGAAGCTTCGAGAATGTACGGGGCATTCATCATGGCAAGAGCTTGCAGTGGAGTGCTGGTTTTTACCCGCTCCACCTCACAGGCATCCCTGTTACTTGCATCAAATAGGATCATTTGAGGAGGGGGAACAGTCCTTTTAATAAAGGTATACAGACCCCTTCGGTACAGGTATTTACCTGTATCCTGCTGGTAAGCTGCAAGATTCCCCCTTCCTGAGGTGGCTGCTTCCCAAAGTCCTTCGGGTTGGTAGGGCTTAACACTAGGTCCACCTATTTCTCTGTTAAGCAAACCACTGCTGGCCAAAACAAGGTCCCTTATTTCTTCAGCTTTCAGCCTTTGTCTGGGAAACCGGGACAAATACCTGTTGTCTGGATCAATTTCAATTTTTTCAGGAGTTACTAAAGCCGATTGCTGGTAGGTAGAGGACATTAATATTTTTTTTAACAAGTGTTGTATATCCCATCCATTTTCCATAAAATCGACGGCAAGCCAATCCAGCAAAGGTTGATTAATGGGAAGACTTCCCTGCATTCCAAAGTCTCCCGGAGTATCTACCAATCCAATCCCGAAAATTTCCTGCCATATCCGATTGACAAAAACCCTGGCTGTCAAAGGATGCTTTGGGTCGAAAAGCCATCGGGCTAAGCCCAGCCTGTTTTTGGGAAATTCTTCCGGAAACTCCAAAAGAGCAGCGGGAGTTCCTTCATTGACTGGTTCGGTAGGCGCATCATAAGCCCCTCTATCCAGAATATAAGTTGTCCTTCCACTGTCCAGGTCTCCCATTACCGAAACTTTCAAAACATCTGCCTCTGCCAGCAATGAATTGTAATTGGTACCTTTACCCATATTAGCAAGCAAGGTTTGCACCCTGCGTGCACTGTCTGGCATATTGATAAATTCAAGAATTTCACGGGTATCTTCCTCCGTAATTTCCATAAGGGGAAATTTTGCAGGGCTTTTCCTGGAAAACCCCGGACTTGCCTCCTCTATTCCCTTTTCTGCCACGTTGTTGAAAAAAGCATACATCTGGAAGTATTCTTTCTGAGAAATCGGATCATATTTGTGGTCGTGGCACTGGGCACATTCCAGCGTGATTCCCAGCATGGCTTTTCCTAATGTATTGGTCCTGTCTATGGCATACATCACCCGGTACTCTTCATCAATGGCACCAGATTCTTCTGTGATTTTATGGTTCCTGTTAAAACCTGTGGCCAGGATTTGTTCTTTTGTGGCATTGGGAAGCAGGTCCCCGGCTAGCTGCCAGGTAACAAACTGGTCATAGGGCATGTTTTGGTTGAAAGCATGGATCACCCAATCTCTCCAGGGCCATTGGGTGCGGTAATAATCGTCCTGATATCCATGGGAATCGGCATATCGTGCCACATCCATCCAGGACACAGCCATTTTCTCTCCATAGGCAGGGTCTGATAGCAATGTGTCAATAATGGATTCAATGGACGGATCATCTTTTTCAATCTTTCTCAAAACCTCCGGCTTTGGCGGCAATCCGGTCAAATCAAAGTAAATTCTCCGAACAAGGGTCTGCTTTTCAGCTCTTTGGTTTGGCTGAAGCCCTTTGCCTCTCATGGTTGAAAAAGTAAAGTGGTCTACCTCGTTTTGCATCCAATCTGATGAATTTGCTTCTGGTAATGTTGGTTTTTTAGGAGGGACGAAGGCCCAGTGAGGCTCGTAGGCAGCTCCCTGTCGGATCCACTCTTCAATGAGTTGTATTTGATGACTGGAAAGGGTAAGATTAGATGAGGGGGGAGGCATGAGCTCTGTTGCATCATCAGTGGTGATCCTGGCAAAAATTTCTGATTGGTGGGGTTTCCCTGGTATAATGGCCTTTCGGTCAGGATGCTCCTTTAATGCAGAAAAAGCATCTTCTTCCCTATCAAGGCGAAGACCTGCCTCTCTCTTATTCCCGTCAGGACCATGACAGGCAAAACAGTTTTCAGACAGGATCGGGCGGATATGCAGGTTATAGCTTACAGACTCGGGGAAAAAAATTTCCGTATCCCCATTTTGATTTTCGCAGGACAGAACTAAAACCACTGCCAGAAGCGAAGGTCCCAGAAGCCAGGCATTGAAAACATTTAACTTAGCTTTCCAAATCATGTTCATAATTTAGGCAAATACTGGCTAATTCCAAAAATACTGAAGGACAGAAGGTTTTGGCTATTTGTAAACGGACATTAAAAGTCAATCAAAGCCCTCCTCCCTCCTAAAAAAGGGTCATGGAGAATACCTGTTTCTCAAATGACTAGAAAAAATTGCTTGACAAAGCATCAGAAAGCCAGCAGGAAAGTAAGGTAAAACAGGTATAAAATCACAAAAACAATCCCCTCCCATCTCTCCACCATTCTGCCTTTACCTGAGAAAACAAATAAAAACAGCAACAATGCTGCAAAAATATTAACTACAATATCAAAAAATGTTTCCTGATGGACTTCTACAGGAAAAATGGTGGAGGAAAGTCCTAATATTAAGAAAATATTAAAAATATTTGAGCCTACTACATTGCCGATGGCAATATCTACTTTTTTCTTTTTTACAGCAGCAAGCGAAGTGGCCAATTCGGGTAAAGAAGTTCCGATTGAGACTATTGTCAAGCCAATGACCCTTTCAGATAAACCAAAACTCTGAGCAATAAAGACAGCATTGGTGACGATCAAGTGACCACCCAGTACCAAACCTCCCAATCCTAATACAAGCCACATCACAGCTGACTTTACCGACATCTGACCAACAGAAACCTCTTCAGCTGCTGCTCCCGGATTTTTGGATACCATGATATTGTAGACCAAAAAAACTGCAAAAAACAGCATCAATACCAAGCCTTCACTTCTGCTGACCACATCGGCTCCCATCCCGTCAAGCCATTGGTCATTGGCAATAATTCCAAGGGCAATGGCTGCCAACAAACACAAGGGTATCTCAATCCAGGTTGTATTGGATTTAACCGTAAGCGGATAAATAATCGAACAGAGACCCAAAATCACGAAAATATTGAAAATATTACTACCCAACACATTGGCCATGACCATGGATCCTGAACCATTCAAGGCGGCGATAATATTGACTGCCAGTTCTGGTGCAGATGTTCCGAAAGCCACCACGGTTAACCCTATCACAATGTTGGGAATGGAAAGTCTAACGGCAATACTCGAAGCGGCTTCTACCAGTTTGTCGGCTCCATATACCAAAAAAAGGAAACCCAGAATAAGCAAAACTAAGGATAGGAACATTGGATGTGCATTAAATTCGCACAATATTATCTCTATTTTTTGATGAAAAAAACAAGGGAACAATAAATTTTGGATGGTGAAAGAAACATGATCCTGGGATATTTAGCCCATTTTGATTTAGTTGGCCAGACCCTATTTCTTTTCTATAATCAATTTAGATTAAGGTTCTCCTAAAGTCTTCCAAACCAAAATGCCCGTCAGTAAAAAATGGTTTTCAGAATTTTTGTACCTGAAAAAAGGTAAAGTATAAAAAGATGCGTAATTATGCTAAAAATTAGATTTATCCATGAAATTTCTAACTTCTCAAATTAGTTTTTTGCTTAAAAACAAACCTCAGCGAAGGAATTTTAAATTGTTGTTGAGGTTTTTATTGATTCTGTTGGTGATGATTCTTGTTTTCGCCCTTGCTTTTCACCTGATCATGTTGGGTGAAGGCAGGTATTTTTCCTGGGTGACGGGATTGTATTGGACTTTCACAGTCATGACCACACTTGGCTTTGGAGACATAACTTTTGAAAGCGATTGGGGCAGGGTTTATACCATGATCGTCTTACTTTCCGGGATGTTGTTTCTCCTTGTGCTTTTTCCCTTCACTTTTATCAATTTTTTTTATTCCCCATGGATGAAAGCGCAGGAGCAGGCGAGGGTACCTAAACAAATAGAAGAAAAAGTTACAGGACATGTTATACTCACCCATTTTGATCCTGTATCTGATGCCTTGATCAAAAAACTCAAAAGGATCCAGATTCCTTATGTTTTGCTCGTTCAGGACTTTTCAGATGGATTAAAGTTGAGAGAAATGGATATTAATGTAATGCTGGGTGATTTGGATGATCCCGATACTTACCGGAATGCGCGAATTGATGCAGCAAATCTTGTGGCTACCACCTCCGTGGATGTTGTGAATACCAGTGTAGCATTTACCATCAGGGAAGTAAACGAGGCAATTCCCATTATCGCTACCTGCAATGCAGAAGCATCCAAGGATATACTGAGTTTGGCAGGATGCAACCATGTACTAAGCTTGGGGGAAATGATGGGCTTATTTCTATCAAGAAGGGCCAGCGGTGGTGATGCTTCAGCCCTGACCATTGGACAGTTTGAGGAATTGAGTATTGCAGAAGCCACCGTCGGGGGATCAACATTGGTGGGGCAAACCCTTCGGGAAACAAAACTAAGAGAACAGGTTGGGGTAAGTGTGTTGGGTTTTTGGGTCAGGGGAAAGTATCAGGTCGCTCATCCTGAAACGGAGATAGCTGAAAATTCGGTCTTGGTACTAGCCGGAACTGCAACACAAATAGCTGCCTACAATTCTCTCTATTGCATCCAAAAACAGGAAACAGAACCTTTGATTATCATTGGGGGAGGAAGAGTCGGCCGATCAACCGGAAAAGCTTTGGAAAATAGAAACCTGAATTTCAGAATAATAGAAAAACTTCCTGAGCGGGTAAAAGACAATGACAACTACATTTATGGAGATGCGGCAAATCTTGACATATTGTTAAAGGCAGGTATCTCAAAAACCCCCAGTGTGATCATTACTACCCATGAAGACGACATCAATGCTTACCTCACGATCTATTGCAGAAAATTAAGGCCTGATATTCAAATTATTACACGATCCACATTGGAAAGAAACCTCGATACTATGCACAGGGCAGGGGCAGATTTTGTCATGTCATATGCCTCCATGGGTGCCAATGCCATATACAATCTTTTAAAAAATAGTGATATTCTCATGGTAGCAGAAGGCCTTGATCTGATTAAAATCAAAGCACCAGATCAACTTACCGGCAAATCAATAGCAACTTCCTGTATCAGACAGGAAACGGGTTGTACAATCATTGCCATTAAGAAAAAGGCTTCTCTGGTTGTTAATCCTGATCCTGATACTGTCATTGATTCAGAGGATGAAATTATTTTAATCGGCACCGCAGCAGCAGAAAATAAATTTTTTCAAAAATTTGACTAGTTCAACTCAAAGGTTTATAGCTCATTACCGCAAATAATTAACCGTTAAATTTGAATTATTAATGCTTTTTTTTGTATTTTGTGAATTAAATGAAATAGATGTTTCAAAATCTAACCCTGTTTTGACTACATCTGTATATATTTTTAGACCAAAAAACTTTCACCATGACCAACATCAAAAATTCATTGGCGTTAGCGTTTTTGCCTGGATACCTATTTTCTTGTCAATATGAACAACAAATCAATCAAAATGACAGGGAAGGAAAATCTCCGGTAACCGCAAACCCAAAAGAGTGCAGTGATCAAAAATTAATTCGCAGGTATCTGGAAGGGTTACAGTTGGAAAGCTATGATTATATCAAGGAAATAATACATCCGGATTTTAAATGTATCAATACCAATACAGATTCCATCAGAGATTGTTTGGAAGAGTTGGCCCATTGGAAATCCCAGCATCAAAAACTCAAGCATTTGTCCTTTAGTGATCCTGTATTGAAAAGCGTACGTGTAAACCGGGGAATACTTAAGGGAGACTGGACATTGGTTTGGACCACTTTTTCGGCCCTGGATGGTGGAACGTTAAAATCCATTAAATATGAATACCATATGGCCATCAAAACATCCGGGGATAAAATCATGGAAATCCAAACATGGCATCAGGTAGAAAACGAGTCATCAGACCTTCACTAATATCTCAACCATCCGAAATTTCTTTTTTCTTTTCTGAGATAGGTCGTTTTTGATTTTTTGCGTATATTTTTACATTATAATCACCTTTAGAGACAACTTTTTTTTAATCCAAAATAATATCAAATGCACAACTATGTATTGGGAGTAGATTTCGGAACAGACTCGGTGAGGGCTTTGCTGGTCAACTCACAAAATGGAGAAACTGTAAGCAGTGAAGTATTTGCATACCCCCGGTGGAAAAGCGGAAAATATTGCGATCCCTCAAAAAACCAATTCCGCCAACATCCTAAGGATCATTTGGAAGGTTTGGCATTTACGGTAAATGCAGTAATCAAAAACAGTGGTATTCCAAAGGAGCAGATCAAGGGGATATGTGTGGATACCACAGGTTCCTCTCCCCTACCTGTTGATCGGGAAGGCAGGCCATTGGCCCTTTCTGCCCCATTTGCCGACAATCCAAATGCACAAATGATTTTATGGAAAGACCACACTGCAGTGGCAGAGGCAGAGGAAATTAACCAATTGGCGAGAACATGGGGGGGAATAGATTTCACCAAATTTGAAGGCGGAATTTATTCCTCGGAATGGTTTTGGGCCAAAATCCTGCACATTGTGAGGAAAGATCCTGAGGTAGCTGCGGCAGCGTTTTCCTGGATGGAACATTGCGATTATATGACTTTCGAATTGACGGGAGGAAAAGATTTATTAAACTTTAAAAGAAGTCGCTGCGCCGCAGGACACAAAGCACTTTGGCATGAAAGCTGGGGAGGCTTACCTGATGCCAGATTTCTGGAAAAACTGGATCCAAGATTGGCTACCTTGAAAAACCAATTATATAAAGACACCTTTACCTCAGACATAAAGGCAGGTTCACTTTCCAGAGAATGGGCTGATAAATTGGGGCTGGAGCCTGGAATGACCGTTGCTGTTGGTACTTTCGATGCACATGCCGGGGCTGTTGGAGGAGAAGTTTCAGATGGCACCCTGGTCAAGGTAATGGGGACATCTACCTGTGATATCATGGTTAGTTCTTATGCTTCTCTGAAGGATAAAACAGTCAGGGGTATCTGTGGCCAGGTGGATGGTTCGGTGCTACCAGGTAAAATAGGTCTTGAAGCAGGCCAGTCGGGATTTGGTGATGTGTTGGCCTGGTTTGTTGAACTGATCCAAAAACCGGTTATGGAAACCCTTTCTGAGGCTTCCCTGAGTTCCGCCGACCTTACCGAAATCCGCCATATTCTGGAGGAAAAATTAATCCTGACTCTTTCCAAACAGGCGGAGAAAATTTCCCCCGAACAGACACGGGTATTGGCCATTGACTGGATCAATGGCAGGAGAACCCCAGATGCTAACCAAAACCTGAAAGGAGCGCTTTCAGGCTTGGACATGGGAACTGATGCTGCCAGGGTTTACAAAGCATTGGTGGAATCCATATGTTATGGTTCCAAAAGAATTATTGAAAGATTTAGAGAGGAAGGGGTACCGATAGACCAGGTGATAGGCCTGGGAGGGGTGGCAAAAAAATCAACCCTTGTCATGCAGACCATGGCAGATGTAATGGATATGCCAATAAAAATAGCCAAATCAGAGCAGGCTCCGGCACTTGGAGCTGCCATTTACGCAGCTACAGCCGCAGGTATCCATCACAATGTATCTGACGCCATTTTAAAAATGGGTAACGGTTTTGATCAGGTATATGAGCCATCTCCGGGCAATGTGGAAATATACCGAAGAAAATACCAGGAATATATAAAACTCGGGGATTTTATAGAATCCAAAACAGGTCCTTCTGACTGATCAATTCCCGACAATCGTTTACGGTATCCAACAACTGGCAATCATTTTTGATTGCCTTTTTTATTTAAACTAACTGATGAGTACTTCAATATCCTTATTCCACTTATCCTCAATAAGATAAGTTTTTTCTTTTCCAGGCAATTTACTTGGAAATCCTTTTGAAATTCACTAACATTAATCCATTATTATCCGCATGAATGCAAACAAAAATTTAATATGAAGGTTAAATAGAAGTTAACAAACAAATATTTTTATTGAAGATTTTATTATGTGTTGTTAACTCAAAATTCGTTTATATCACCAACACTAACAAAACAAATCTGTATGAAAATTATCAATTACTTCATCTTTGTTTTGCTGATCGTAAATTCAGCTTGCCTATCCCAAAGAGACTTCGTTGCCGAATACGACTACAACTATAAAGGTGCTTTCAAGAAGTACAAGACCTTTGGCTTTGTGGAAGAAGAGGGAAAGGATGAGGCTGATTTTACAGGCATTATAGAAAAATCCATCACTTCAAGACTTGGATCACAGGGTTTTAGGCAGAAAGAAAATAACCCTGATTTGCTCATCATTCACAAACTATACATGAGTGAAGTTCGGTACAGAGGCTACAATCAACCCAATTTCGATTATTGGCTCAAAAAGCAGGGCATAGAATTGGTTGAAGAATCGGTATTGGATAGTTTGGAAAGACAAAAGAAAGGTGAAAATTACAATGCAGTAAAATATACTCAAAACGATGGTATGCTTGTTGTTTTGGTAATTGATCACAAGAAAGGCAATACCATCTGGCAGGGTTATACATCCGCCTATTTTGACTATGCTTCTCCAAACATTCACATTGATCTCACCAGAGCAACTTACAAGGTTATGGATCAATTTAAAATCCTTACCAGAAATTAAAAACCCTCATCATTCTTTAAACGCGTTCGTCAATTGAAGTTGATGGACGCGTTTTTTTTTTATTCATCCAATGAATTGAGCAGGGCAGACCAATGATCTCCTGTACAATATGTACCTTTGTGGAATGAATACACCTTCAAACCCCAATTTTGAGTCCTTCCTTGACAAGCTGCCTTTTGATACCTTTAATGCCATGCAGTTGGATTTTATGGAAAAATCCTTAGGCAATAAGCCCTTAATGCTGCTCGCACCTACAGGGTCCGGCAAGACATTTGCCTACCTTATTCCCCTTGCCCATCTTCTTCAGGAGAATTATCCCCATTCCTGGGGATTGATTATTGTGCCTTCCAGGGAGTTGGCCTTGCAAATTGAGCAGGTATTCAAATCACTGAAAACAGGCTTAAATGCATGCACCTGTTATGGTGGACATGCATTTAAAACTGAAGCAAACAGGTTAAAAGAAAATCCTGCATTGGTTATCGGTACTCCCGGACGACTATCCGAGCATGTACAGATTGGCAATTTGACCATCCCAGATTTAAAAATTGTTGTGTTGGATGAGTTTGACAAATCTTTACAATTTGGTTTTCATGAACAGTTGAAGGTTATTTTCGGTGCTCTGGACGGAAAACAAAAATACCAGCTTACCTCAGCAACAAAATTGGAAAGCCTTCCTGATTTTTTACCCTTTAGCGAATGTGAAACCCTGGATTATTTGAAAGAAAACGCTGGAAGTAAGCTGGATCTTAAATTAGTAAGAACATCCAGCGTAGAAAAAGTAGAGACCCTCATGCGCCTGCTGGCTGGTTTTGAACAGGAAAGCAGCCTGGTTTTCTGTAACCATAGGGAGGCGGTAAACAGGATCAGCACCCTTTTGACAGCGTACCATTTCCCCCATGGTATTCTTCATGGGGGAATGGAGCAAATAGACAGAGAAAAAAACCTCTTTCAATTCAGAAGTGGCACGCAAAAACTACTGATCGCCACCGATCTGGCCTCAAGAGGCCTGGATATACCTGAGATCAAACATGTGGTACATTACCAACTGCCCCCTCAAAAAAATGCTTTCATTCACAGAAATGGCCGAACTGCCAGAATGTTTGCTACAGGACAAAGTTATCTGATATTGGCCCATGATGAATCTCTTCCTGATTACCTGGAAAAAGAACTACCTGAACATGAGGTACCTGATGCATTTAAAGTCCCTGAAAACTCTTCATTGGCATGCCTGTATATCAGTGCAGGTAAAAAAGACAAAATCAGTAAAGGAGATGTCGTGGGATTTTTCACAAAAAAAGGGGGCTTGGATGGAAGTGATATTGGTTTGATCAGCATTTTGGATACAGCTACCTATGTGGCCATTCCAAAAGACAAGGTCCAGGAACTTCTCAAACTAACATCAAAAGAAAAATTGAAGAAAATTAAGGTTAAAGTAGCCCTTGCCAATTAATTCAGCAGAGAAAAAATGGCTATTATAGTATCATTTGAGACCCAACCTGCAAATGCACAAAATCCGTATCTCAAGTTTTGTTCTTCACCTCGACATCTTCTTCCCAACCAGTTTGTTTCAATGCAGGGTCATTTTCCTTTTTAAGGAAATCCGCCTGAGAGAGGGGCGCAGCATCCCAGTTTAAAATGGCATCATCAGGAACCATTTCTATCGGGTTTTTCCATGCGGTAGAAGTTTCGTTATAGGCTATATTCGATTGGGAATTGAAACAAGAAATAATAGACCACCTGGGTGCGTCGGAAAGGTTGGCTGCTGAACGGTGGAGTAAATTGGGATGAAAAAACAAAGCATCCCCCGGATCGATCTCGCAATAAACCAGGTCCATTGTTTTTAAGGCATTGTCGACCATTACCATATCGGCACCTACCTGCTCACCGGCAAACCCATGATTTACCCTTCCGATCTTATGGGAGCCTTTGATCACCTGCAAGCAGCCATTCTCCTTGTTGGCCGGTGTCAGGGCCACCATTACGCTAAGCAGTTGATCCGGGTACATAAACTGATTTTTATACCAATAGCCATAATCCTGGTGCCATTCCCAGGCTCCACCTACCTTGGGTTCCTTCTGCATTAATTTGGAATGAAAATGACAAACCGGTGCATCACTGTCCAAAAGTTGACCCACACAGTTGACCATTTTTTCACTTCTGGTCAGGTAACCAAATACATCATTCCCCGGGTTAAACCAAAGAGATAACCTTGTTTTCTTTCCGGATTGGTCATTGAGGTCCATGGCATTTTTCTGCATGGCATCGTCATGAACAGCCACCCGGTACATCCTTTCGGTTTCTGCCTCACTGCAAAACCCCCTGACCAATACATAGCCATCCTCGCGGAATTGTTTGAGTTGATTTGTATTTAATTTCATCACAGGTTTAAAGTAAGGAGAAAAAATGAAAATAAAAAGAAGGGAGATTAGAATACACAATCAAATTTCTACCTAAAACCCATGAATTTTATTTTGTGAAAATCAATTATTGACTTTTAATAATTTTCATTTTTCCATAATTCACACAATATAGCAGTATCAATTGAAGAGATCCCCACAATAAAGCCTAAAACCCCTTTCGGAATTACGAATTTCAAAAGAAAAATTTGTTTACGGTCTTTTATCAATTATTTACCCTGCATCTGCTACACTAATTTAGGGCATAACCTTAAAACAAAGTAGCCATGAAAAATCAATCCCTTCCCCTCAAAGGTAAAAATGAAAAGTTTTCATTTGTTTCCTGTCTTTCGGTATTCCTTCCACTGTTTACCATCATGATCGTCATCAGCACCCTGGATTTACCTGTTTATTTCCGGATTTTTATATTGTTATTTTCAGGCTGGTTCAGCTGGACCTTTACGGAATATTGCCTTCACAGATTTTACATGCACCGGCATTTTTCCCATCTGAATCAAAAGCTTTACCAATCCCACGAAAACCACCACCGGCATCCGGCAGATATACGGATAAATGTATCCCAACGTCTTCTGGCCAGCCTGTTAGGTGGCTTACTCCTTTTGCTGGCCTATCTGTGGGACAATTACTTCTCGATATTTGTAGGATTTTACCTGGGATTTCTGGGCTATACCTTGATGCATTATATCCTGCACCAAACCTGGGCCGCATATATATTCCGCGGGCTTCAGGATTCCCATATTCATCATCATGGAAAATATCCTGACAAATGTTTCAGCTTCAGCTGTATCTGGTGGGATAAAATATTCGGAACCCTACCTCCAAAAGATGCCAGGATATCAGACAAATTTCGGAAATACTATTTTTCTAATAATCACCATAAAAATTGATTCTTATAAAATAATCAAATGTATTATTGATAAAAATTAATATAAACTATTGCAAAATATAAATTTATTAAATATTATTAATAAGCCAAATCACACGTACCCAATTCTTGTCACCTAACCCACTGAAAGTTTTTTACTATTCCTTGGGTTTGAAAAAAATTAAAAGGCAAATACTATGGAAAGCAATCATTTTCAGGTCCAGTTTTTCCAGCATTTAAAGTCAATGCTACCACCCTATAAATCTCTGGTCAATGAGATTGCTGACCTCCTTGATATTAGTATTGATAGCACCTACAGAAGAATCAGGGGTCAAAAAATGATTAACATGGAGGAAATAAAAAGAATCAGCCAGCATTTTCAGATTTCTCTTGACCAGCTGATGAATTTAAACAGCCAGACGATCCTTTTCCATGGAAACCTAAATGACCAATCTGAAAACAGGTTTAAGTCCTGGTTGGAAGACATTTTACGCCAATTGGAATTGGTCAATCAACACCATCACAAGCACATTTACTTTCTGCTCAAGGATATCCCCCCTTTTTATCATTTTTATTTCAAAGAATTGGCCTATTTTAAATTCTTCTTTTGGATGAAATCCATCTTGTATTATGATAATTTTAAACACCAGAGTTTTGATGCAAAGGTCCATCGATTTGAAGAGTACGACGAATTGATTCGTAAAATCCTTAAGCTTTACAATAAAATACCGACCACAGAAATTTGGAATCTGGAAAGTATCAACACCACCTTGAGGCAAATTGATCTTTACCAGGAAATGGGTTATATCAGCCATACAGAAGATTGTTATTTAATCTATCAACAACTCCTTGAAATGATTGATCACATCGAAAAACAGGCGGAAATCGGCAGGAAATTTAATCCTGCCATTGGCCTGGAACATGATAATGCTTCCTATGAGTTACTTGTAAATGAATTTGTTTTGGGCGATAATACTTTTATGGCAGAATTGGATGACATTAAAATCACCTATCTTAATCATAGCGTTTTGTATTTTATCGGTTCGATGGACCCAAAACTAAATAGTGCCATGTTTGAAAGCCTGAATAACCTGATCAAAAAATCTACCATGATCAGTACTGTAGGGGAAAAGGAAAGGATACGGTTTTTTAAAAAGCTGAAACTGAAAATACAAACCGGTATGGAAAGAGTCAATAGAAGTAACTCCAATAATTCAATAGTGACTTCAGATCCGGGCGAAAAGAAAATCCCTTCCTGAAAATTACAACCAAGCATCAAATAAGGTCTGGAAATCCATTTTGATGCAAGCTGATTCACCAAATACGGATTTCACCCCTAAAATTTTTGGTAATCCATCCCTTATCAGCTATTTTTTCCTTAGTTTAAAGCAGTAATTATTCCAAATTAACCAAAAGCATACCTGCTGCCGAAACAAACTGTTTTGTGATCAGCAAAAATTCTTTCATAACCAGGCCTTTATTATGGTATCCAATTCGACAAAAAACTACATATACCTTGCTTTAATGCTGATAATCAGCCTTTGCTATCGGCCGGTTTCCGGGCAGCAAACCCGGCAAGCAAACAATATCCTCTACTATTTGCAAGGGGAAGCTGCAGCAATCACCAATAATTTTTCCCCTGAGCATATTTCTCCCGATGAATGGAAACAACTAAGGCCGGAGTATTACCATCAGTTCATTGAAATGATGGGCTTCTCTATGGATAAAATAAGAACCCCTCCAACAGTAACCCTCACAGGTACCGTGCAGGAAGATGGTTACAAAATAGAGAAATTTTATTATGCTTCTTCCCCCGGTCTGTATGTGCCGGCCAACCTGTATATTCCAGACGGCATCCAAATCCCAAGGCCAGCTGTCCTTTATCTTTGTGGCCATGCACACGGACAAAAAGCCCACTACCAGGCACATGCCAGGCGACTTGCCGAACTGGGCTTTGTGGTACTGATTTTTGACACCCTGCAGTTTGGGGAGGTAAGGGGCCACCATTGGGGGCCATACAATCAGGGCTGGTTTCACTGGTATTCCAGAGGATACAATCCCGCCGCTGTGGAATTATGGAATGCCATTAGAGGCCTGGACTACCTATCCACAAGAAACGAGGTGGATATGGATAATATTGGGGTGACGGGCATTTCCGGAGGTGGCTCCCAAAGTTGGTACATGGCCGCAGCAGATCCCAGGATCAAGGCAGCTGCACCGGTTTGTGGTGCAGGCACCCTTGATTCTCAGGTAGGAGAAAGAAGGATCGACGGACATTGCGACTGTATGATGCCTAACAATGGCTTCCAAATTGGTTTTCAGGAAATTGGCGCTTTGATCGCTCCCAGGCCACTTTTGATTGCGCAGTCGGATCAGGACGAACTTTATGGGATGGCCTCTACCCGGGATTTCTACAAGAAGCTCTCCCGGTTTTATCAAAATTATGATTCGGAACAAAACATCAGCCTGGTAGCCACACCGGGAGGGCATTCCTATCATGAGACCTCACGCAAAGCAATATTTTCATTTTTTTTACAGCACCTTATGGGGAAAAACATCCCACCCCAACAATTGGCTGATATTGAAACAAATCCGTCGAAATTACTTGCCGAAGAACGGCTAAAAGTATACGGGGAAGCTGCTCCGGATGGGGACCTTACCCCTGTTATTCAGGATCATTTCATTGAAATGGCTTCCCCACCGGTCATTACTAATGAAGAAGACCTGAAAAAATTCCGGCTAAAAGTAAAAGATTACCTGCTTACAAGAACTTTCAGTGCCTTTCCAAAAGTACCCACAGCCCTGGACGGAAAAGAAATCTATCAAACTGCCGACCTCGCTCCCTTTGGCAATAGAACTTTTTCTTTTACCAGTGAAAAAGGATGGCGGTTGAAGCTAAACGTATTTTACCGAAAGCCTCCTGAGGAAAATCATCCCCTGGTAATCATCCTCAGAAGCCCCGGTGAAGAACGCTGGGATAGTGAAAGCTTTGCTCAAAAAGTGGCCAAAGGCCAAAATGTGGCTTACCTTGAGGTAAGAGGTACTGGAGAAGTTGGTTGGGCTCCGGAATTGAACTGGCACGTGAGAAGAGCGGCAGCCTGGACAGGAAGGACAATTGCCTCCATGCAGGTGTATGATGCGATCAGAGCCCTTACTTTTGCCAAAACTCTTCCCGGCGTAGATCCGGGGAAAATCAGTATTGCAGCCAGAGATGGAATGGCTGCAGTAGCACTATATGCCGCATTTTTGGACGAGCAATGTGAGCAGGTAATTCTTCAAAACCCACCTGGTACCCATGATCAGCCAAGTCCTGAAAATGGAAGGGATTTTCCACTTGAACTGTTAAATGTATTGCGTATCACTGATCTGTATCAGCTTCCTGCACTTATATCACCAACCCGGGTAGTATTTGACGGAGATGTTCCGGAAGCATTCAATTGGTCCAGGGATATACTGGAAAAAACGGGAAGACCATCTTTTTCCATTCCTGGTTAATGCCATTAAAGCTATTTAGGTGCCATTTTTATCTTGATTTCCATGCTATTACAAGAAAAAACAGACATTCCGAAAATAAACGTTTCAAAAATGTACAAATATGGATGAAAAAGGAGTTATCAGCCCCAGGAATTACACCCATTTAACCTGAGTTCGAATTAAGATCGTCAATTAAAACCAATTGAATCGTCACTGCGAACCCTTTGTCGTGGGTATAGGAGCTGGGAAAGAGTGTGGCAGTTACGTTTGGCCCGAGATTCCCACGACTTTCACCGCTCACCCCCCCTTTAAGCCTACCGATAACGTTTTTGTTAAAAAACTGTAAATCAATGTATTGAAAACAACAATCGTCATTCCGATTTTTGCGTTTTTTTCAAATGTTAGGTCTACCGATGACGGGTTTAAACCTACTTCCTTAAAAGCATAATCTCTAAAGAAATATTAAAAGAAGAACACCTATATTTTAAAAACGCCAAGAGCGCAGGCCCGACAAAAAACCGGGGGGTGCGGGAGGATTGCGGGGGGAAGGATTTTTTTGTCTTGATTCTTTGGTACTTTTGGATCAAGCCAAAAGTACAATAAAAACAGGTTAAAATACCAAAAAAACCTTTGACTCATAATTATCCATTAAACAATGAGAAGTTTATATTCCCATATACTGCAAAAAACCTATCGTCTTCCCGATTTCTGCGTTTAAAAAAATTAATTCTACCGATGACGGTTTTTTAACGAAATTGAGTCGAACTCAGGTATTTATGGTATGGGAAATAATTTTGGAGAATTTAAAAACCCAGATTGACCGGATCAATCAACTCTACATTCCTTTTCATTTTTTTCTGGATGATTTTAAAATGGTGTTCATCCTCCTCAGAAATCAGGGAAATGGCTTCACCCGAGGAACCAGCCCTGCCAGTTCGACCAATCCGATGGATATAGTCCTTCGGGGATCTGGGAAGTTCATAATTCACTACATGGGGCAAAAATTGAATATCAATACCACGAGCCGCCAGATCCGTGGCCACCAAAACCCTGAGCCTTCCTTCCTTGAATTGGTGTAAGGCTCCTGTCCTTGCTCCCTGACTTTTGTCACCATGAAAAGACTCTGCCTGAATCCCGTGTTTTTTTAATTTTGCGGCCAGGTTATCTGCCGCCCTTTTTGAGGCTGTAAATACCAGCACTTGTTGCCAATTCCCTTCCTGGATCAAAAACCTCAATAATGGCCCTTTATTTTCCCTTGCCACCCTATAAGCAGACTGGGCGATCAGTTCCGGGGTTATTTTATCCTGTTCTATTTCTATCCTAACCGGCTGGTGTAACATCCTGGCCATCCATATTTCCACAGGCTCTTCCATGGTAGCAGAGAAGAGTATATTTTGCCTTTTTGCAGGTAAGTTGGAAAGGATTTCATTCACCTCCTCTTTAAACCCAAGGTTGAGCATCTTATCGGCTTCATCCAATACCAATATTTTCAATTCTGAGAGATCCACTGCATTTTTTGACAAGAGGTCCAGCAACCGTCCCGGGGTGCCAATCAAAATCTCCGTACCATAAATATCCATCATCTGAGGATTAATGGAAACACCACCATACACAGCGAGTGTTTTTACTTTTCTGGGTAAAAATTCACTGAAGACCCTCACCGTTTCTTCCACCTGGCTGGCGAGTTCCCGGGTGGGGACAAGTACCAATACCGGCATGGTCCGGCTTTTTATAAAGGGCCAATTCTGGAACATTTCCAAAAGAGGAAGCACATAAGCCGCTGTTTTTCCTGAACCCGTCGGCGCCAGGGCCATTACATCTTTCTTTTTTAGGATTGCAGGTATGGCTTTTACCTGAACGGGGTAGGCCTCCAGGTATTTGGCATTGTTAACCGCCTCTAGGATTTTTGACGAAAGTCCAAGATCAGAAAAGTTCATAACCTTATTTTTTGATCAAAGGTAATGTTTTTTGACTTCTCTCAACGCTGCCAAAGAATATAAGAAGACTCTAATGGCAGGGCCAATTCCGTACAAAAGGGAATCACCCTAATGGTAAAATGAGCAAGGGGCCGGTTGGCAGGCACTTTTCCCGTGTAAACCTGATGCCCATGGTCATCCATGTTTTCTACTCTTTGCATTTTGATCTTTTCTGGCATTGCCCCATTACGATTTTCTGCGAAAATCTCCACCGAAACCCATTCAGGATGAATTTCCTCTAACATCAGGGATGCCTGAAAAACATGAAATTCTCCTTTGGTTTCTGTCTGAATATCACCAAAACTTATCTTGTCCCAATGTTGCCGGACTTGTTGTTGTATTTCAAAAATCTCCATTCCCATTCCTGTAAAACTGGCACTTCGCTCCAGATACCTTTGAGCAGCAGGTAAATAATAATTGTCGGTATATTCCCTTACCGTTCTGTTGGCCGAAAAAACCGGGGCAAGCCTGGAAATACTTTTCCTGATTCTTTCGAGCCACATGAGTGGCAGGCCGTCTGGTGTACGCTCATAAAATTCAGGAATCACCTGATATTCCAGCATGTCATAAAGCAATTCTGCCTCTCTCTCCTCAGAAAGCCCATTATCTTTTGTATCTGCTGCATTTCCAATGGCCCAGCCTACTTCTGGTGAAAAAGCTTCTGCCCACCAACCATCAAGGGTAGAAAGATTAAGTCCACCGTTGACAAGTACTTTCATACCACTGGTGCCGCAGGCTTCCCAGGGCCTTTTTGGTGTATTCATCCAAACATCCACCCCACTCACCAATTGTTCGGTGATGCCCATATCATAATCGCTAAGGAAAACCACCTTTTGGTGCAAACGGTTTTCTTCAATGAATTGGATCCATTCCCTGATCAGGGCTTTACCCGTCTCATCCCCTGGCCCGGCTTTTCCGGCAAGCACCAACTGAAGGGGAAAGGATTTATGATTGAGCAAGTGAATGAGTCTTTTCTTATCCTTGAGAAGTAAATTTGGTCGTTTGTAGGGAACAAACCGCCGGGCGAATCCCAAAGTTAAAACGTGAGGATCAAATATATCCTCTATATTCAGGTTTAAGTGATCTATTCTTCCTCCAAGTTTGGATTGTCGTTCAAAGCGGCTCCTGATAAAATGAACCAGGTTTTCCCTGCAAATACTTCTGAGATCCCAAAGAGCTTCATCTGACAATTGACACATGGCTGCTTCCATATTGGCCAGATCACCTCTCCACCTATCCTTTCCGCAGGCATTTGTCCAAATTTTATCAGAAAATTCATTGTCCCAGGTGGGCATATGTACTCCATTTGTAACATGCCCAATAGGGATTTCATTTAAGGGCCAGCGAGGAAACAGGCAACTGAAGAGTTCCCTGCTCACAATACCATGCAACTGGCT
Organism: Cyclobacterium sp.; assembly: GCF_014762705.1. GTDB lineage: Bacteria > Bacteroidota > Bacteroidia > Cytophagales > Cyclobacteriaceae > Cyclobacterium. Next base: position 33,517 of record NZ_JABURL010000088.1, read on the forward strand.
AACCCCATTTACCGCCCCACATCCCCGCAGGGCTAAGAAAGCCATATTGAAATATTCTTCGGGATTACCAGGATTTTGCCTTCCAAGTGCCATCAATTTTTCCAAACCAATTCCCAAAACATTTCTGGCATACTGTCCCAGCATATTTTCCATAAGGTGGGGGTGAAAATGATCAAATCCTGCCGGAACGGCCGTATGGGTGGTAAACAAGTTCCCAGGTCGGGAAATGAAAAGAGCCTCTTCAAATGAGCACATTTTTTCTTTCATGATTTCCGCTGCCCTGGCCAATACCACAAATCCTGAATGACCCTCATTTAAATGACAGACCTCAGGTTTTAAGTCCATCTCAGCCAGTAATTTCCATCCCCCAATCCCCAGAATAATTTCCTGCTTAATCCGAAGTTCCGGTCCGCCTCCATACAATTCGTTGGTAATACCCCGGTGAACCGGCAAATTGGCCGGGTCATTGCTATCCAATAAGTAAAGCTTTACCCTACCTGCCTGGACTTCCCAGGTACGGAGCCAAAGGGTAAAACCTCCCAGCTGAACGGTTATCCTTAACCACTCCCCATCAGGTTTTCTCAAGGGAATGATGGGGACTTGTCCCGGATCATTAAAAACATGAATGGCTTGTTGGTTCCCATCTTGATCTATCTCCTGACGAAAATATCCCTGCTGATAGAACAATCCAATTCCTGTTACTGGGACTCCCAAATCACTGGCTGATTTTAACTGGTCGCCGGCAACATTACCAAGCCCACCAACATAAATAGGGAGTGCTTCATTCAGCATGAATTCCATGCTGAAATAAGCCAAATGGGTCAAACCAGATTGAGGGTATTTTTCCTGAAACCAGGCAAGGCTGTTGGTTGCTTCTTCTCTTTTTTTAAGTAATGCATCCAATTTTTCCTTAAATAATGGATCCTTAAGTAGTTGCTCGACCCTATTTCTTGATACAGTCTGCAGTACCAACCAGGGGTTTTGGGTTTGGTCCCAAAGCTCTGGATCCAATTGTCTCCACAGTTTATCGGCGGCGTGATTCCATGACCAACGCATATCCAGGGCCAGGGTCGCCAATTTTCCCACCTCTTTGTTTTCGGAAGGCAAAAATCCGTAAAGTTGTTGGGTATTGAAATATTTGTCCTCCTCCATCCTCAAATTTCTTATTTATTATTCAATTTTACTAATCCACCTTATTCTGGAAAAACAACTTATTTTGAGTGGGTTTATGAGAAAACCAATCCCGATTAATAATAACAGGGCTTCTTTTTTTAACCCCATCGAATTTACTTGTAAGGATGTTTGGAGATCGACTGGCTTGGCTGGTTTTTAAATAGGAACTGCCGTCCGGGAGTTTTCTGGAATGGAGGACACTTCCTATTAAAATCTCCTACACAACCAGCAGACAGGTCTTAGGAAACATTTCACACAGCTGGAATAATTAAGGCCTTTATCAGTCAAGCAGAAAACTACATTGGTAACCCTCTCCTTCAGCAGCTGGTAAGTAAGCGGATTTTTGCCAGGTGCGGAACTTTGAAAAAAGAACAACGATGATTGATATGGAGATCAGTTAATTAGGAAATATTTTTGAAATGGACTGTTTCATTTTATTATTTTTGTTCAGAGTTGTCAAACAGGGATTAGCCCCCCTTTTAAGTCTGAATTAATTTGGATTTGATTTCTTTAATTCTTTCCCTTATAGAAACCCCGGCAACATTTACATCTTCTGAAACCGCTAGTAAAAAAGACTTTACTGCGCCTTTGTGGTCTGTGGACCGACCATCTTTAATGTCGACATAGCGCATTGTTGTCCACATAAGGGTTTTCAACTCCTCCTTATTGTCATCCGTCATGTAATATTCCACAACCAAAGAATGGTGGTCGTGCCATATAACCCTGCTCATAATGCGTACCCACTCCCCAACTTTTGCTGGTCTGATATAAGAAATGTTATGGTTGTAAACCACCCAGGCCGCATTGTATTTCCTGATAAAATCGATCATCTCTACCCCGTAAAGTTTGGGTACCTGATCTTCTCTTGCATTGAAAAAATAATCAAAATACTTGGCATTGTTGAGGTGCTGCAAGGGATCACAATCCTGAAAACGGATCACTACCCGGCTTTCCGTTTCCTTGGGGTAATGCTTCTCTTTGTCGAATTCAAACATGTCTTAAAGGGTTACTATTGATCATCCTACAAATATAAATGATTTAAATCATTGTGGGGATTAGATTTAATTTCGCTAAATTAAAGTTCTAAAGATATCCACCATGAAGATCCTCGTTCCTACTGATTTATCCGAAAATGCCGAAAATGCCCTGGCATTTGCAAAAGCTTATGCCCTTCAACAGGATGCAAGCATCACCCTGTTGTATTCTTATTATGCTGTGTATGATTTTGCTGCCCAGGCAACGGAAATCATACAGACTATTGAAAATGATGCCAAAGTAGCGATGAAAAAATTCATTAGAACTTATGGAGATGGTATACAAATGAATTATAAAATAATTCAGGGCACAGTTTCTACTGCCATTTTTGCCACTGTAGCCAATGGAGACTATGACCTGGTGATCATGGGAACCCAAGGAGCAAGCGGGATCAAAAAGAAATTAATCGGATCCAATACCGCTACCGTGATCAAAGAAAGTGAAGTACCTGTCATTGCGGTGCCTTTTGGTGCATCTTTTGATGCTGTACAAGAGATTGATGTTGCGCTGGAATTGGAAAATGAAAATGAAGGCATGTTTAAAAAATTAATCTCGCTGACCGAAACATGGAATTTGCCATATCGCATCATCCATGTGATTACCAAACCAGATTTCAATAAAAAAATACTTTTCAAAGGCATGGAATCCTACGTGAATGAAAATTTCCCTGACAGTGAATTTAGTTTTGAAAAGCTGGAGGAAGCAGATGCCGGCAAAGGTTTGGATAATTTTCTTAAAGATAAACCAAAATGCATGTTGGTCATGTTTTCAAAGGACAGGGGATTTTTTGATGTAATATTCAGACCAAGCCACAGTGTGGAAATGGCCTATCACACCCA
>NZ_JABURL010000037.1 GCF_014762705.1 Cyclobacterium sp.
AATTAGGCATGGAATTAGTGGAGGCAGAACCATAGGATAAACTGTTTCTTAAGAGAGACAAAAAGAAAGAGAACAAAGGGCTAAACCAATGAATTTAGGGTTTATTCATAAAAAAGGTAAGATTCCTTAGTAATCCGAGTATAACTTGAAATTACTCAAGGTTATCCAAAACAATGTAATGTAAGTAGGAATATGAATATCAGATAATGATGTGAAAAAGACTGAATCTTTTCAAAGTAGGGGGCATCATAGGAAAACATTTGAAAAGACATTCAATCCAGAGACAATGTATTGTTAAAACTACTGCAACTACCCCTGACTCACGAAAACTGATTTTTCTTTATAGGAACTTTGATCAGCATGGATAAACAGACAGCTTTTTTCCTTAATCAATGCGATTATTTCTTCATAGTGTTCCGTTGGAAGTGCCGGACAGCCCAAACTCCTTCCTAATCGGCCATAATTTTTCAAAAATGAAGGCTCTGCATAATCTGCAGCATGAATCACTATTGCCCTGGATCTGGCCTGATCATTGATCCCCCTTTCGAGCCCGTCAAGCCGCAGGGAAGCCCCGTGTTTGCCCATGTACGTTTCTCCTGTTAAATAAAAACCCAAACTGCTCATATGGCTTTCCGGTGTATTCGAAAATTTTTCGGCTTTGACCAGGCCTGAGTTTCTCCCGTGTGACACCAGAGATGTATGTTGCAATGTTTGACTTTTCATATTGATGACCCAAAGTCTCTTTTGGGTAGAGGGAAGGTCAAAATCAATTACGGTTAAAGGTTTGCCTTCTTTTATCAGGCCTTGTTCCTGCATGCGCTGGTATCCCCTCAAAGCCAGCTCCAAAACCTCCTTTCTTAATAGTACCGACTCTTTTTGTATATTTTGCCAGATTAAATCGGTTAGCATGGACAACTTATCTGAATGGTTTGCGGCCATTGTCCGGATATTTTTATGTTCATGAATAGATAACCCGCCATCTCCGAAGGAAAGCACCGGACTAGCTAGAAAAAGAAGTATAATAATAAGTCTGTTTGCCATATTTAGGATGATTAAAGAAAAGGACCTAAAGGTCACAGGGATACTTTGAATTCTCGCCTGATCCAATTAACAACATCTTAACCATAAAAATATTATTTTCAGTTCATTTTTTTATCTATTTGAAGGCTTTAAATTGAAACAATTTTGAACCCATTGCCCTAAAACTGTTGTTCTTTGCGTTGGAAATCATTTGACAAAAATGCGAACTATCAATATTTTACTTTAAATGAAATCTTCTGGGAAAGAAGGAGTTATTATTTTTGTTGAATTATTTTTCCTTATTATTAAACAAAATTAAGGATACAGCTGTTAAAAATCCTATGAAAGTTGCCGTCTACAGAAAAGCTCATTTTAATGCCGCACACCGTTTGCACAACCCAAACTGGACAGCAGAAAAAAACAGGGAAGTTTTTGGAAAGTGTAATAATGATAATTATCATGGACACAACTATGAACTTATCGTAAAGCTCGAGGGACCTATTGATCCTGATACAGGTTATGTCTACGACATGAAACTATTAAAGGATCTGATTAAGCAGCATGTTAGCGATAGATTTGATCACAAAAACCTAAATTTAGATACAGATGAATTTAAAACCCTTAACCCAACTGCAGAAAACATTGCTGTGGTTATTTGGAATATTTTGAGAGAAAAAATTGAAAAAAAATACGACTTAACAGTTCGATTATATGAAACAGAAAGAAACTTTGTTGAATTCAGCGGGAATTGATCTCAATATAGAGGAATTGGGCGATGAGCATGTGGCATTCTCACATGATACGCCATTGCGGGGAGATGCCTTTGAGATGGATGATGAGCTTAAAATGGAATTGATAGAAAAACATTTTAAGGAAATCATGTATGTACTGGGCTTGGATTTAACCGACGATAGCCTTAAAGGCACACCCAAGCGGGTAGCGAAAATGTTTGTTAAAGAGGTTTTTAGTGGTCTTGATCCAAAAAATAAACCGGAGGCCAAACTTTTTGAGAATAAATTTCGGTACAAGGAAATGTTGGTAGAGAAAGACATTACCTTCTATTCCCACTGTGAGCACCATTTCGTACCTATTTTCGGTAAAGCACATGTCGCCTATGTTTCCAATGGTCATGTAATCGGCTTGTCCAAAATAAACCGTATTGTTCAGTATTTTGCCAAAAGGCCTCAGGTCCAGGAGAGACTGACTGTACAGATCGGCAATGAGCTCAGGGAAGCCCTTGGTACGGAAGATGTAGCCGTAATCCTGGATGCGGATCACATGTGTGTTTCCAGCAGAGGGGTTAAAGACAACAGCAGTAGTACGGTGACTTCTTTCTATAGCGGAATCTTTGAGAAAGAGGATCAAAAAAGAAATGAATTTCTCAAATACCTGGAATTGCCCAGGTAGCTGAAAAATTAATAAAACAAAAGCTTCATTATATAGCAGTTATCTCCCGTTAGTGACTTTGACGGGAGATTTTTTTTTATTTCAAGGCAGCATTGAATTTTGGTTTAATACCTAAAAGAAGCAAACAATTTAAAGTTTAATGGATTGTATTAGTAAAATATAATGAATATGGAGCATAGAAATATTGTGATTATTGGGGGAAACAGTGGCATAGGTGGAAAAGTGAAAGAGCTATTGGAAAAAGAGGGTGCAAACGTGCTTGCCTTCTCCAAATCAAAAACCGGATCCGGACATTTGGATATCACTTCAGATTTTAAAGATATAGAGGGCATACCTGAGGAAGTGCATGGGTTGGTTTATTGTCCTGGAACGATTAACCTTAAGCCCTTTCACCGGATTTCACTTTCTGATTTTCAAAAAGATCTTGAAATAAATTATTTAGGGGCGGTAAAAGTATTGCAGGCATTGCAAAAACCATTGAAAAAATCAGGCAATGCTTCTGTAGTGTTATTCAGTACTGTGGCAGTACAAACAGGGATGGGATTTCATAGCTCCATTGCTGGAGCCAAAGGTGCAGTTGAAGGGCTGAGCCGGTCCCTGGCCGCCGAATGGGCCAATGCTGGTATCAGGGTAAATACCATCGCTCCATCCCTGACAGATACGCCCCTGGCGGAAGCTTTATTGTCCAGTCCTGAAAAGAAGGAGGCTGCGGGCAGAAGGCATCCCCTTGGAAGACATGGAAATGTCAATGATATGGCAGAGGCGGTGGTTTTTTTATTGTCAGATAAATCATCATGGACCACAGGCCAGGTTCTAAAAATAGACGGAGGCTTATCCAGTGTTAGATAAAATTTCATTATCTTACAACATTTAGGTTGAACAAAGTGTAGATGAAAAAGGGTATTGTCCCTAAAATAAATTTAAGAGTAATATGAGGACTCCACCTGAATCATATTTGATTTTTAAGGCAGAGCTTAAAAAAGCGCAAATAGAGAAAGAACGGCTTAGAAGAGCTTATGAAGAAAAATTGCTGGAAATGAACCTGGAACTTTCTCGTTTGAAAGAACAGATAGAAGCCCAGCAGGAGCTGATGAAAACCACCATAAACTATGCGATAAAGCTGGAAGAGGATCTGGATAATTTTAAGGAGGAGGTAGAAAATGAAAAAAAGCAAAGAAAAAACTCTTTTCACTAAATCTATTATTCACTTATTCCGTAAAATTAGGGGTAATTGCTTTTAAACCTGCTAAAAATGAACGACACCTTGAATAAATCGGCGATGAAAAACTTTGACCTATCTTTTGAAGGAAGATACGCCAGGGTTTTGGTCAATGAAATCAGCGGAATTATCGTTTGCGAACTTCTGGTCGATTATGTACCCATTGAAGATTTCAAAGAAACTTTCCACAAAATATCAGCCATTATAAGAAAAGGAAAATTTCATAAATTTATTTTTGACAAGAGATCACTCAGGGCTTTTCACCAACCCAGCATGGAATGGTATTTCCTGGATTGGAAAAAAGAAATGTATGCTGAAGGCATTACGGTACACCGTAAAATCCTCCCCCCGGAAAAATGGTTTGAAAAAATGGTGATGATTGCCAAGAAAGAGATACTTGAAAAAAATCCCGGAAACATTATTGACAACCTGGATATTAAATATTGTGATTCACTGGAGGAAGCCATTATTACCTGATGAAACATTTTTCCCTACAGGACATCCTTGATGCTGAACAAGGATTCCGAAGAGATTTCATAAACTGTCTTAGTGGTTATAAAAGCCTGAATCTTATTGGCACTTTCAATCAGGAAACCAAGGTGACCAATGTTGCCCCTTTTAGTCAGGTTTTTCATATTGGAGCGAATCCCCCTTTGATAGGTGTTTTGTTCAGGCCTCATTCTGTAGAGCGACATACTTTGGAAAATGTGCTTCAAAACAAATGCTTTACGTTAAATCACGTAACAGCATCTTTTTATAAAGCCGCACATCAATGCAGTGCCCGGTGGAAAAATTCCGAATTTGAGGCAACAGGGTTAAAAGAGGAATATAAAGATGACTTTAAGGCCCCCTATGTGTCAGGTAGCCCTCTCAAAATTGGTTGTAGTCTGGCAGATCATATCACCCTGTCTATTAATGAAACTGTTTTGATTATTGGAAAGATTGAACATGTTTATGTTGAGGAAAAAGCTTTGGGTGAGGATGGTTTTATTGATCTGGACAAGTTAGGTACGGTTACTTCCTCAGGGATCGATGCCTATCATGTAGGGAAAAGGCTGGGAAGATTGGCCTATGCCAAACCTGATAAGCCCGTAAAGGAAATATGACCCTGAAGCTGCCAACCTTGCTGGTTTTGTTGAAACAACGGCTATTAAAGGATTAGATAGGCTAGAAGCGATAATTCAACTTATGGAAACTACTGGGCAAGAAAAAAAGAAAAACTCCCGAAAGTATATTCCAAAGATTTAGTTGAAGTCATTTTTAAGCTTCCATATACAAAAAGACAAAACCTAATTGACATTGACTTAGGAACACCAAAAACTGTTGGAAACTACCTCATTGAATTAGAAGAAGAGGGTTTCCTGAAATCTGTAAGAGTCGGAAAAGAAAAATTATATCTGAACCAGAAATTAATGAACATACTAGAAAATTAAAAAGCACGAAGGCTCAATCGAGTAGCCTGACCTGGACCATTTGGCTCAGTGAGGCTTTCACACCACCAACTGCATTCGGATCTCATATCCACCCTGCTGCCCGGCACCCGCAAGCCTTTGTATAAATTTAAACCTTAACGGGAATTACTTTATCTTAATCCTCCACAAACTCCAGGATATCTCCTGGCTGACAGTCTAAGGCCTTGCAAATTGCTTCCAAGGTGGTAAACCGGACGGCTTTTGCCTTACCTGTCTTAAGGATGGAAAGGTTTGATAAGGTGATATCCACCTTTTCCGAGAGCTCGTTCAGGGATATTTTTCGTTTTGCCATCATGACATCTAAATTTACGACAATGGGCATGGTTATACAGTAAGGCCATTATCGGTTTGAATTTCTACGCCACGTTTGAAGACCAACGCAATGGCATAAATAACCGCACCCATAATCAGGTACTCAAATGCGCCACCCAAAAATCCATTAAGTGCAGGACTATGCGCCGTTCGTGAAGACAACCAATGAAAATACCCGGAGGCTATTATGATTAAAATACCTACCTCAATGGTAACTCTGCCGATTCTGGAAATAAGGACTGAAACTTCCTTACTGAAAGGGTGAACGAGGTCAATCTTCAGGAAAACCCGGATTACCAAAAAGAAAATATAGGCCTTGGCTGCCAAAATTCCCAGCAGGAAGGACAAGGCCCCCAGGTAATATCCCAAATGCCATTCCCTGGCCACCGACAAATTCAACCCCTGGTAAAGGTCTTGCGCCACCGCCGGGTTAAAGAGGCTGTAGATGGAGGTAAACAACAAGGTTCCGCCTTTGATACATAGTCCTATAAAAATAGACCAAATTACGATGGTGAGTAACATCAATACAGGTTGGGTTTCCCACTTATTTTTCCAAGCTTCTTTCCAGTTCATTGTCTTCGGATTTTTTTTATTGTACAATTATCAATAAAAATTTATTGATAAACAATAAAAAATCGATTTAATTTAAAAAGGGTTTCCTGATAAACCAGTCTGGTTTCTCGGGATGAGTGGGTTTAAATGCTTTGCATAAATGTCTCTGTAGCAGGCAAAAGCCTTGGAGATAAAAATAAGTTTCTAGTTGGGAACTCGTCAAAATTGTGATAGTTTAGCGAGATGAAGGGCAAATGGACGTTTTTCGGATTATTTGTAGGACTTGGGTATTTGGGATTCCCCGGACTTGTTGAAGCGCAGGAAAGAAAGATCGTCCCCCTGGACGCACATTTTTTGCCCATAGCATCCGGCGATGAAAGCCAAAAATACAGCAAAATAGTCACCGTTTCCCCGGAAGGGGAATTGGTGGAAAAAACCTATGACCTTAACTACGCATTGGTATCGGCAAAAAAATCAATGTTCGAAGCGTCTGAACCTCAGGAGCCGGTATGGGAAGAAGAGCAGCATTATGCCTCGGATGGCAGCCTGAAGTATACGCAGTTCAAGTATCGGAAAGATAATGCCAACTATACCAAGGTGTTTGTTGAAGACAAACTGGTGCTCGACCTGGTTTGCGATAGCTCACTAAACTGCGAAGGGTCCTTTGTAGCTCCTGGCGGGGAAGAGGAAGCCGTGGATAGAGATATTTTTAAGCCTGGTTTATCTGACATGAAGGTCTGGCAAGAATTCCTGGCCAAGAACCTGTCATATCCTCAATCTGCCAGAAATAACCGGGCAGAAGGGGAAATCTGGGTAGGTTTGAAAATCGATGAGCGGGGGAAATTGCTGGAAAGTTCGGTGGTAAACCGCACTTCTTCAGATCCCAGCCTGGTCAAGGAAGTGGAACGGGTACTGGATCGATACACAGGAGGTTACCTGCCTGCCCGCGACCTCAAAGGCAGCCCCACCATTGCATGGATGTATCTTCCGATTCGCTTTCAGCTGGGGTAGGCTTCACTTTTACCAAGTCAGAAAATACCTCCTTGTGGGAACAGGCGCAGGGATGAAAGCCTTTCTTACAGCAATTTATTCGAGACCTGAGCCATTTCCGGGGCATTTTTCACGTCAGAAGATAGATTTCGTGTAGGTAGGCAGGACCTTGATGCATCCTGAAAATTAGCCGGGATCTACTGGATGCAAGGATTTGCTATGTCAGAGCCAAGTAGATGTGAGGGGCCTTTTTTCTGGTTTGGTTGGAGTAGGCAAGATGTTGGGGTAACAAATTGGGTGCTGGTTGCTGGTTTTTTCTCCGAATTAATTAATTTGTCCACTGAAAACTGCGAGAGGGCTATTGGACATAGTACATATACACGCAACTGACCTTTCTAGATATAGCTATATACAGATGTTAGCGCCAATGTACGGACTAATTCTAGTATCGATTAAATAGTAATGGGTAAGAACCTAATCTATAAAAATCTTCACGGGATAAGAGAAAAATAAAAAACTTAGAGGAAGCCTCTGTTCATTAATTAGTATGCAAATAAAAATAACATTCGCAAAAAAACCAAAGTGATGTATAGCAATCAAAAAAAAGGGGCATTTGCAGCATTTGCCAATGCTTTCGTTGCCATAGTAACCATTTATGTAGCCGTTGTTATGATTGGCCTTGACGTGCTAACAGACCAAAGTTTGTTCGCGGAGATTGCTATTAACAATCCAACCCCACTAATCATCCAAGATGTGATGAAATTTATTAGTGCAGCTTGTTGGTCGGTGCTATATGTTACCCTATTTAAGCAGCTGCACAATGCAGCGATTGTTCGGATGAAAATTGCAACACTTTTTGGATTTATATCAATTCTACTTTTGCTCACCAATTCTATCTTTAGTCTTATAACAATTAATCAAGCTGGAGAATTAGCAGCCGCAAATTCCGAAAACGCTAACGATCTTAACAGAATGATCGGAATTCTGGCTATGGCAACAATTTTCACAAACGGTTTATGGTATCTATTAACAAGCTGGACGGCCTTAAAAGCAAACCAACTTCCAAAGGGATTGAATTATTTTGGACTCGCCATTGGTGCTATATCCCTTATCCCTATATTAGGAATTTTTGCATTGCTTTTAAGTATAATATGGTTCATTTGGCTTGGCCGCGTATTATTTAAAGAAGCCTCTGTACAGGCTCATCGCATAGTATGAACTAAAGATAAAACAAAAGAAACAGACTATTCTGAGAATAGGACACATGGCGCTAACAAAAGCTAAATTCAATTTCAGGGACTCGTGTTGCCATTTAAGGGTAATTAACTAATTTCGGGCACCAACGTGGGACAGTTACGCTTTTCAAAAACCCGCAACTGCATTTAGCTAAACGTTACCAAGTACCTGAGAATTGTGTTTAGTTCCCATAGAACACCCTTTCATCAAATGTTTTCACTAATTTGCCAACCTGAACCACTAACAGATAAAGTATGAATACAAAAGGGAAACCTGGAATGTTAATGCCGCGGCTACTAATCGCAGTGCTGGTTTTAATGGCAAGTGGCAGTTCCTTCGCCCAGGAAGAAAAGTCTGGGGACTCAAAAAGCAATACCATGGAAATAGCCTTCTTACTTTTCGACAATTACGAAACACTGGACGTTTTCGGTCCGGTAGAAATTTTTGGAAGGCTTAGGGACCTGTATACATTGAAATTCTATTCACTTGATGGAGGGCCAATTGAGAATAGGCACGGAGTTTCAGTCCTGACCGAAAAGTTGGAGACGGCTTCCGCTAGTCCTTACATGCTACTCATACCAGGTGGCATGGGTACACGTAAGGAGATAGATAATAAAATGCTTATCGGGCAGATAAAAGGAATAGCAGACGCGAGCAGCTATGTATTGACAGTCTGTACGGGAAGTGCGCTTTTAGCCAGGTCTGGTCTTTTGGATGGCAGGCAGGCCACTTCAAATAAACGGGCATTTTCCTGGGTGGAATCAATGGGTCCCAATGTGGTTTGGGACAAAAAGGCACGTTGGAAAGTGGATGACAAATATTACACATCTTCAGGAGTCAGTGCTGGTATGGACATGGCCCTGGGGTTTTTGGCAGACAGGCATGGAATCGAATTCGCCCGAAATGTTGCGTTCGAAATTGAATACAATTGGATGGAAGACAAGGATAACGATAGCTTTATTGCCGAATAACAGGTGGCAGGCAATGAACAGCCAACTGGATTGTCTAAATACCAATTAGGCATTGGTCCCATTCGTGCGGTATTTATTAGCGGATTTGAAAAAAATCGGATAGATGCAACTAATTGAACTGATGAAGATGCCAGAGAGGGATCAGAATCCTAAGCTAACCAAAGCACTTGCTCAATTCGATAAGCTTCTGGCCGAATTGAGGAAAAGGGAACTTCCTGAAAATTTAACAATTACTATTAATGCTGAAATTGACAAAATAAACACTGTTTCCGGATCAGAAAAGGAATTGATATGGAAAAGCATGTGTTAAAAGATTTGTACTTACAGTGGGACGGTACCCATACCGATTACCTGAAAAAAGTATACCAGGAAAATCGGTCGGATCCTTCATTTATTCCTTTTACAATAGCCCTATTTTCAACAAGCAATGAACTGGATGTTTCAACGACCTGGGTGATAAAGCATCATGTTGACAAGGGAGAAAAAATAGCTGCGGCTGATTTGGAACAGCTTCTTGTAAAGGGAGCTACACTTAAGGATTGGGTAAGCCAGCTTCATTTCCTACAGATAATTCCGAAAATTTCGTTATCGAAAAAACAAGCGGAATACCTGGAAAACAGCATTCGTCCCTTACTTTTCAATGATAAAAAGTTTGTAAAAGCAGCAGCATTTACTGCTTATTTTGAAGTTGTAAAGCTAATCCCGGAATTACAAACTGAGTTTCGGTTGATTTGTGAGGATGCATTGGAAAAATCAAGTGCATCAGTGAAAGTTAGAATCAGAAGAATTCTCCAAAACGGATAATTTGAACCTGGATGTAGGAAAAGGATGCGTAGTGCCTGCTCTGTTGTTCCTGGCGAGGGTTTTCAATTCAAGAAATTCCGGTAATTTGGAGACATGTCATCCTTCCAGTCTTATACTGGTAAAACAATACCAAACATTTGACTGATTTTTAAGCAAATCCAGTGGGTTATAGAATTTCTACTATATTTCGGGTTGAAAGAACAAATTGGCTGATAAAATAATTTAATGGCATAACCTTAATAAATACCCAGATGTCTCTGTTTCGCATATCCACCATCCTGGTTTTGTGGGGAGGATTCCAGTGTAACGGCCTTCAGGCACAACAGGAAGCGCTTTTAAAGGGCGGGGCTTTGGCCAAAAGCTACTGCGGCAGCTGCCATGTCTATCCTTCTCCTTCCCTTTTGCCTAAAGGGATATGGGAAGCGCATGTTCTCCCCCAAATGGCCGCCTTAATGGGAGATCAGGCCGCACAGGATAGCCTGGGGATTTGGGAGGAAAAAACCGAAGAAGAAATTGGCATCATTAAAAAACTTGGGGTATATCCTGCAAGCAGTCAAATAAACCCAGATGACTTTCAGGCAATCATGGATTTTTACGCTGCTGAGGCACCGGTTGAATTACCCCCTCAAAAACCAAAGCAAAAAGCTGAAGCACTATCCAACTTTACGGCAAAAACCCTTTTTATTGAAGGAATCACAAGTCCCAAAACAAGCCTGGTAGCCATCAACGAAGAAAGAAGGGAACTCATTATCTCCGATGCAAGGTCTAATCAACTCTATGTTAAGGATCAAAATGATGAACTGTTTACCCTTCCTCCCATCAGCAGTCCGGCAGTACAGTTCATCAAAAAGGCTCCCTATGTATATAATTTCATAACCATTGGCTCCATCGCTCCAAGCGACCTTTCCCGGGGAGCCTTGTATGAGATGGATTTAAATACCAACAGCTGGAATAAAAACCTGGATCAGCTGGCAAGACCGGTATTTGGTATATGGGAAGATTTGGAAATGGATGGCAAGCCCGACCTTCTGATCAGTAACTATGGCCATAATAATGGCGGGAACATTGCCATCTACAGCAATGGTACCCTGCAAGCGAAACCGCTTCAACTTGGTGGGTCCGGTGCCAGGAAAATAGAGGTGTGTGACCTGAATCAGGATGGAAAACCGGATATCGTGGCACTTTTTTGCCAGGGAAGGGAACGCTTGTCCGTTTTTTACAATAAAGGGAACGGTCAATTCGATGCGGAGAAAATTTTGCTTTCCTTTTCTCCGGTAATGGGAACCAGCTATTTTGAACTGCAGGATTTGAATGGTGATGGCGCATTGGACCTGCTGGTAAGCAATGGGGATAATTGGGACTACTCAACTGTTGCTAAACCCTATCATGGTTTTCGCATCTATGAAAACAAGGGGATGGACAATTTTGAAGAAGCCTGGTTTTACCCCCAATATGGGGCAGCCAAAGCAATGGCCGTTGACATAGATGGTGATGGGGACCTGGACCTGGCCACGATTGCTTTTTATGATGAATTGGATCATCCGGAAGAACAGTTTCTTTTGTTTGAAAATAATGGGGACATGACTTTTCAACCCAGGTTTATCCCGGATGCGGCCTTGGGGAAATGGTTGACTATGGATGTGGGCGATTTAGACGGAGATGGAGACAAAGATATCGTACTTGGTTCTTATGCCCACAATACCATGGAATATACGAAACTGCTTCTTCGGGGCTTAGACGAAATTCCCAATGTTTTGATTTTGGAAAACAATAAATACCAAAAAGAGTAGTACCAACATTTTCTATCCTGTAAGGGAAGAGTACCTGGTATAGATAAAATCCATACAACCAGTGCAAATAAAATTTCAAAGCAAAAACACAGATCTAAAACCCACTGCACACATAATCCCCCTTTAGAAGGGGGAAGTCCTGTCCTGACCCATTCAGAAGGGGATTTTTTATAGATCATATGCACTGAGAATTTGCTGCGGAATTAAAGGATAATATAAACCTGTTTTAAATAAAACAGCCATATTTGTCTTATTCATCATCAATAGCGCTTTCAATGGAAAAAGTAGCATTCATCAGCATATTCGATATGCTTAAAATTGGAGTGGGGCCTTCTAGTTCTCATACATTGGGTCCATGGCGCGCAGCGCAAAGATGGATTGCAGCGTTAAAACAAGACCATGTTTTTGATAAAATTAAGAAAATACAAATTCACCTCTATGGTTCGCTATCTCTTACAGGTAAAGGACATGCTACCGATATCGCAGCGGTTTTAGGGCTTTGTGGCCATGATCCGGTGACCATAAATACCCTGACCATCGGTGAAAAAATCGATTTTATAAAAGCAAATTCAGAACTTCACCTGGACAAGGGCATTATTGTTCCGTTTCATTTCGAAGAGGACATCGTTTTTCACAAGCATTTTTTAGATTTTCATCCGAATGGGATGATGTTCAAAGCTGTTTTAACAGACAACAGCACTTATGAATCTTACTTCTACTCCATTGGGGGAGGTTTTGTAGTCAAGGAAGAACAAGAAAATGAAAATCAAAATTTACCACAGATTAAGCCATTTCCTTTTCCCATTCATTATGCAACAGAACTACAAAATTACTGCGAAAAGGAACAAAAAGACATTGCTGAGATTGTCTTAGCCAATGAACGGACTTTGAGGTCAGACGATCAGATAGATGCTGCATTGGCATCCATTTGGAATGTAATGTTGGAGTCCATGTATTTAGGCTGCCATACAGATGGCAAGCTACCCGGAGGATTAAACGTGAGTCGGAGGGCTGCCAATATGAACAAAAAACTTCTGGCTGAAAATTTTGAGCAATATCAAAACAAGGAACAGTGGTTGAATACCATCAGGGGAACTGAAGTGCGATTCAGGCAAATTCTTCAATGGGTTAGCTGCTTTGCCATCTCCGTGAACGAGGTAAATGCATCCCTTGGTCGTGTGGTTACAGCACCAACCAACGGAAGCTCCGGTACCTTACCTGCAGTTTTGATGTATTATTTATGCATTGAAAACCACCAGGCTGGGTTTGAGGAGATCAAGAAGTTTTTGCTGGTATCAGGGGAAATTGGCTCCCTTTTCAAAAAAGGAGCAACCATCTCTGCAGCTATGGGGGGATGCCAGGCAGAAATTGGGGTTTCATCGGCAATGGCTGCCGGCGCATTGTGCTTTCTCATGGGCGGTAGCACAGCCCAGGTGCTCATGGCAAGCGAAATTGCCATGGAACACCATCTGGGCCTCACCTGCGATCCCGTTGCGGGCCTGGTTCAGGTACCATGTATTGAACGCAATGCCATGGGAGCCATAAAAGCCATCAATGCCGCTGAAATCGCCATTGAAAGCGATGCCTCAAAAGCGAAAATTTCACTCGACAAAGTCATAAGTACCATGTGGGAAACCGCAAAAGACATGAGTTCCCGATACAAGGAAACATCAAAAGGGGGGTTGGCCCTTCAGGTCATGCATACCGACTGCTAAAATTTCGCTATTCATCCACGATCCACCAGGAATTCAGCTCATTATTGTAATTTTTGACTGACCTTTGCCACTTTTTCCAACAGTTGCTGCCGGGTATTTTGAGTTCCGGATTCCGCAGGCTGCCGGCTATCGCCGTAAAACCTTCCGATAAAACCCACAACTTCCTCATTTCCCTCACTTTTTATCTTCTCCCAGCGCGCTGAAGCCTCGGTACTTTTGCCCATTTCTTCCAGGGCAAATAAAGCCAGCAATTGTTCAGGCCGGTTGTGGTACATGTTTTCAGTGGCATCTATTACCGATTGCATTTTAGTGCGGTACATTTCCTGTTGCTTTTGGGCTTTTGCCACCAGCCCCAGTAAATAATCCTGCATGGTTTCATTGGTGTTGAAAGGTTTGCCAACCCCCAGGTTTTCGGGCCACTCAAGGGACTTTTCCAATTTTGATCGGGCCGCTTTCCATTTGCTGCCCTGCATGTCTTCCAAAGCAGCATTCAAATAAACTGTTTCGAATAGCGCCCTGCCTTCACCTGCTCCTTCATAGGGGAGGACATGGATTTTACCCAGCAAGTCCATGGCTTTTTTGTATTGACCCTGGCGGTTCAATGCCCGGATATAATCCATTTCCAGTACATAATTTCCGGAAAACTTCCGGACGGCCTCCTTCAACAGGGAAAGGACTTCCTGATCCTGGCCTATTTCGGCCTGGTAGCTGGCCAATTGCTGCCAATGGCGCCATTGGGAGGGATCCATTTCAAGGGCCTTTTTCAAATCTGCCAGGGGATCGGTTGTTGTGCCGGTTTCATCCAGCAAGAGGGGTCGGTTCAAGTAAAAAACGGCTTCATCCGCTTTTTCACCGATCCCGGTCAAAAGTGCTGCTGCTTGCTCTTTTTCGTTAAAAGCCATCAGGTTAAGCGCCAGGTAATAATCCAGCTTCCAGTGAGGCCTTTCCTCCTGTGCGCTTTTCAACATGTCCAGGGTTTCCTTCCGGTAGGGGAGGACAAAGGCAATGGATTTATCCAACATGGCTTCCATGGCTGATTCTTTCCCTTGTTCATCCAAAAAGGCCTTCCAAAGGTCTACCAGGGCATGATCCGGGCTTTGCTGCAATACCTGAAGGGCATCACCTTTTTGTTTGTACCTGAGGTAAGTGGCCGCCAGTTCCAGATGGGTCTGGTAGGGAAATTCGTTGTTTATCAGGGCATGAAATTCCTCCAGGGCCTGAGGCTTCGTATCGTTCAGGTACTTTTCAAACCGGATAAAATGGTTTAAGGGATCGATGTCCCAAAGCTTTTTCAACACTTCTCTTGCTTGTTGTTTTTCACCGGAAAGCCGGTGTTTTACGGCCAGCACCTGTAAAGCCATGATGTTGTGTACATTAAAATCAAGGGCTTTTTGTGCATAATTTGCTGCTTGCTCCAGGTTTTTTTCGGCCAGGTGAATCTCTGCCATGGCCGTATAGGCAGAGGAGCGGAATTCCATGGACCGGGCTGCCCATCCATAAGCTTCCAGTGCATCAATGGCCTGCCCCAGAGCCAGGTAAATTCCTCCCGCTACAAAATTTGCCTGAGGGTCAAAGAAGTCCGTTGCGAGTGGCTGCGCTATTTGTTCCAATGCTTCTTCGTACCGACCATAGCGAAAGAGTAGTTCGGCATAATCTATATTGGCCTGGGGATGTGCGGCATCCTTACTCAATAGTTCTTCGTATTTGGCCTGAGCTTCAGGATAGGCCCTGCTGTAATAATCCTGCCGGGCACTGTAATACAATTTTCCGATTTCTGATAGCGGGGCTGCTCCTTCCTTATCGAAAGACCGGTTCAGTTTCATGGGGTCTTCTTTTGCCCAGGAATAGACTTTTTCCGATCCCAATACCAGCTCCAGCTTTTCCAGAGGCTTGTTTGTTTTTAACTCATGCCTGAGAACATCCATAGGTTGACCCTCAAGGAGAATGGTCTGTGCCAACTCTCCATTGATGTATACTTCCAGTTCTTCTTCAATGGTTTCAAATGGGTTGAAGGACAGGGCAAGGGTCTGGTTTGCCATTGTCACATGAAAGACTCCAGATCGGTTCACTGCACTGATACCCCCGGTCTGCTTGACAGGGAACCAATAGTCCGTCCAACGGTCGATGGTATAGGGTGCAAAACCGGCTTTGGTCAGGGGACTGGGTTGCCGGGAGGAAGGGGAAAATTGATTTAACATCCGGCCGGCCTGAAATTCCATATATTGCCCGTTTTCATCTGTCAGCAGGTCTTCCCAAATTCCTCCCGAGCGGGAAAGTGCCCAAAGCCATAATTTCTTTCCTGGCATGTCATCGTAACTGGAAAAATGGCCAAAGCCATACCCTTGTTCGTGAAAATACCCACCGAAATGGTTTTGGAAGGATCCCGCCATATGGTGCGATTTGCTGGAGCCAAAGGCATTGTTGGCATAAAGGCTAACCTTTTTGCCCTCCTGCATGGGCCAATCCATGAGGGCTCCACTGTGCTGTAAGGCGATGTGCCCCGGGTAGAAAAATTCCTGGTCGTCACCCACATGGGCCGCTGCCGTCATCCAGTTGTAATAGGGCTGCCGCAAAGGCTGTGGATTGTACCAAATACCCTCTGTTTCAAAGTAAGCTTTGTCCCTGGGTAAATTGATCTTTACCCTCCATTGGGTTCTGGAGGGCAGGTCTATGGTTCCTACCACACAGGTGAGACTGCCATCTTCATTCTCATAGGTGATGTAATCAACGGGCGATGCGGTGGAAGGGGCATGTCCAATAATTCCGAAATTGAACTCAATCCCACCGGAAGTCCAGGGTCCCCGCATGGCAATGTTTCGGAATTTAACAACTTCGTTTTCGTAAATAAAATCCTTACCGGTAGATTTTTCCACTGCGCCCCATACGCGCCCCCCGATTTCAGGCATGATGGTAACTTTCAGGTACTCGTTTTCCAGAGTAATAAGGTTCCATTCCTTTTTTGTCGGATCTTTGCTGTACCCTTCAAATTTAAAATACGGGTAAATATCCGGTTTGTAGGCCAATGAAGGCACAGGACTTGGATCTGAATAGGGATAGGTGGTAAAGGTAGTGGGCTCCTGGGATACCTGTGCTTGCTGCCCCCAGCATAACTGAGCGAACAGCAGGCCCATCACTGCAAAGCTATAGTTTATTTTCATGGAGTTTCGGATGAGTTCAGATTTGAATGTAGCAAAAATCTCTTTAAAATTCCCCGGTAATTATAAAAATGGCGGCTTAAAGTGACCAATAGCAGATTTTATCCAACAGCAAAAAGAAACAGGAGCAGATCTTCCATTTGCAGCGTTAGGGTTACAGGATGACTCAAGTTGAATTATAAAAAGGGCCTCTCAATAAATTCCATTACCAACAATTGGTAATAAATCTAAAACGGCAAACTTGAACAATAAATACTGTCCAAGACCGGTAAGAAAAAAAATGAATTCTAGCTTGAAAAAATAAAAGGGGTATTTAAACCCCTTTTTAACTCCATTTGAATAATGATTGAATCAGGAAATGTCAGCTACTATTGGTTTTCAAGCTCTTCCATTTTGGCATCTACCTTTTCCTTCACTTTAGGACTCTGGTTGTAGGCGATGGACATTTCCTGGAATTTCTTGATTTCCATACCATTATCCGTGATATGTTTTTGTAACTTTTGCTGGCTCTCCTGCTGTACCTTCATGATCTCCTGACCGGCCTCGTTAAAGGTGGCTATTTCTTCAGGATCATCGGTGGCATCCATGATGTTGCCTTGTCGCTGAGCTTGCATTAATTCCTGAAATCTGGGAACTTCCATTCCCTTATCTTCCAAGATACCAACCATTTTGGTTTCCACTTCTGCCTGCATGGGAGCAAGAGATTGATTGATGCTGACAAACTGTTCGTATTCTTCATCCGTAAAATTGTCATTAACCTGTTGCTGTGCCACGGTTGCAAAGGCAAAGCAGGCGGAAAACAATATGGAAAAAAGAGATGCATTAAATAGTTTTGAATACGTCATGATTTGGTTTACTTTGTTACTGTAATTGATTTTCGAATATAAAGTTGCAATAAACGTTCCAAAATTATAAAATTTCCCTGTTAAAATTCGTTAAGTAGGAAAAAAAGATGAAAACCAAGATTTACGGCATAAAAAACTGCAACACGATGAAGAAAACCTTTGCCCTTTTCGAAGAGGCAGGCAAACCTTACGAATTTGTAGACTATAAGAAACAAAAACCCGATACCGCTTTGTTGGGGAAGTTTATTGATGAACTGGGATTGGAACAGGTTGTCAATAAGCGGGGGACAACCTTCAGGAAACTGGACGATGAGACAAAATCCGCAGCGGAAAGCAAGGCTACTGCCATCCCTTTATTGCAAGAAAAAAGCAGCATGATCAAAAGACCCATATTGGTTTTTGAAGATGGAAGCATGCAGGCCGGGCTGGATGAAGCTTCGATCAAAAGTAAGATTTGACAATAGCATTTAGCCATTGAATTTCTTATGGTCTGCGGTTTTCATGGGTAAAAAGTCAATTTCCAGGTAACCACCGGCGGCATTGGGCTGGGTGAGAAATTGTGGGGTGCTATTGAGCCAGTCGACCGTTTGCCTGTGAATATGTCCGGCAAAAATACCGAGCAGGTTTTCTGCCCCAAAAACCTCCTTGTGAAAATCCATGGTGGTTTGGCTATGGCCTTTTTCCGGCCATCTTTGTCTGCGTTCCAGTTCAAAATTCTTGTCATTTGCTGCTTTGTATTCAGGATGACCACAGCCATATCCCAGGCTTCGGCCAGGTGCATAAAGGGGAATGTGCATCATCAGTACCATAGGCAGGCCTTTTTTTAATTCTTGTTTGAAAAAATTAAGTTGTTCGGGTAAAATTTCATAATAGCTGTTGTCAATATTGACCACATTAATGCCTTTCACCATTTCAGCATACATTAAGGGGTCATTGCCTTTGTAAAGGGGCAGCAAGCGTTTTTCTATCCATGTATTTCTGAGTTCGTGCAGGCTTCCTTCCATGCCCTCGTAGTGCCAGTCATGGTTGCCACTGGAATAAAAGTAGGGGATATTCAGTTTGTTGAGCTTTTCATATGCCCATTCAATGGCGGCCTCAGAAGGGAAACTGAATAAATCTCCGGTCAGGGTAATGGCATCCGCCCCCGCTTCCCGGGCCAGATTCAGTGTTTGCTCAAAGGCTTCTTCAGGATGCGTAGTTTCTCCGGTAAGGAAATGGCGCGTCTCATTGTATGCTTTGGCCATTCGACCACTGAATTGCCGGTAAGGAGCACCTCTTTCATCGTCCCGCCAAAGATGGGTGTCTGTGATGTGCATGATTTTTACTGACTGCTTCAGCTGCGGTACATGGTATTCAATTTTATAGTCATTGATGCCTACGGCAAAGGGCTGTTTTTTATAGTTCACCCCTCTACCCTCAGCCTGTACACCTTCATGGATGCCCAGTCCAATGCCTGCGGAAAGCGCTCCTGCTTTTTGAAAGAAATGTCTTCTTTTCATGGTCTATTTTTATTCATCCCATAGGGGAGCGGTGAGGCCGTTCAGGTCCCAAACAACCTTCCCGGCTTTAATGGTGAGTTCGTTTTCAATTTTGTGCTTTCCTATCATTTTTCCTTCTCCGGTTTTCTCGGTAAAACCAAAATTGCCCTCAAGAACATTTAAAATGGCAATGTCTGCTTCAGCACCGACACTTAGATGTCCGAATTCCGGCCTGTTGATGACCTGGGCGGGTGTCCAGGTAGAGGCGGTAACCACTTCATTCAGGTTCATGCCCATGTTCAGGAATTTGGACATTACGTTGTTCATGTTTTTCATGCCACTCATGATACTGCTCATGTGGCTGTCGGTACTGATGGTGTTGGGTTTTAATCCTTGCTCCATGGCGGGAATAGCATGTTTGAAGGCAAAACTAGAACCTCCATGGCCTACATCGTAGACAATGCCCCTTTCCTGAGCGGCTTTGACAAAAGGCCTGAGGTTGCCTCCTAAATCGACGATAGCCTCTCTGCCAAAGCCTCCCCCACCAAATATGTGGGTATAAATATCTCCGGGCCTTAGTTTTTCCATAAACAAGGTTTCCAGGGAAAGGGGAGGGTTGGCTCCCCCGAAATCCACCATGACGGGAATGTTGGCCATTTTCCCGGCTTCCACCAGGCGATCAATCTGTTCCCACTGATGGCCGGAATAATGGGCTACTTTGATGCCTACGATATGATCTGCATATTGTCGGGCTACCATGGCAGTCATTTTGGGATCCATATCATTCAGGTTTTGCTCATAAGGCGACCCTTTCATGCCATGGCCCACAATATTGAGCATGGCCAATACCCGGGTCCGGACCCGGTCGATCACCTGCTCTTTAAATTGTCTGAAATTTCTCCATCCGGACCCTCCGGTATCCACCACGGTAGTCACGCCATAGGGAAAAGTAAATCCATCGGGATGAAGGGAATTGTAGCCATTGCTGTATTGTCCGTAGGGGTCTAATCCGTAAAAATTATGGGTATGGATATCCACCAGCCCCGGGCAAACATACAAGCCGCTGGCATTGATCACCTGGCCGGCCAATTCAGAAGCTATGTTTTTCTGGACCAGAGCGACCTGCTCCCCTTTAATGGCGATATCCATGGGTTCATCAATGTTATTTTTGGGGTCCATTAAATGGCCCCCTTTGATCAGGATATCATATTGCTGGGCAGCTAAAGGTAGGGTAAAGGCATAGATTAGTATAGGCAGAAGGCTGAATTTCAGCCAAAGGCTCATGCGGTTTTTTATTGAAACAAAGGGATTGTGGCTGGGCGAAATCATAAGTATTTTAATTTTTTAATTAAATTAAAAATTTGTCCGGCCAGTTGCAAGTTTTTTATGTTGATTGGCTGATAGCTGACAAAACGTGCTTTTTAAAAGGAAGGAAAAATTCATTTGGTTTCCTTTTTATTCGGGTAAAAAAAAAGGGAGATGCTTATCCCCCTTGATGAATTGTTCAGACCTCCTGATGTTGATTGATTCCCGCTTCAGCTATGATTTCGTGAATGTCCGTATCCAGGATTTCCTTTTTGACATCAGCATGGTCCAGAAAAATATGGTAAACCTTGTCCAGTTCCAGTTTGGTCAGGTTGTATCCTATTTTATGGGCGCGGTAAGCCAATGCAGCTCTGCCAGACCGGGCAGTAAGCACAATCATGGATTCATCCACACCCACTTCCAGGGGGTCGATGATCTCATAGGTTTCCCTGTTTTTGATCACCCCATCCTGGTGGATTCCGGAAGAGTGGGCAAAGGCATTGGTACCTACAATGGCTTTATTGGGTTGTACCAGCATACCCATCCTTTCTGCAACCAAACGGCTAATCGGATTCAGTAGTTTGGCATTGATACGATTGTGGACATTTAACCTTGGATGTTGTTTCATGATCATGGCTACTTCTTCCAGAGAAGTATTTCCTGCCCTTTCACCGATACCGTTGATGGTACATTCGATTTGCCTGGCACCATTCATCACAGCTGAAATAGAATTGGCGGTAGCCAAACCCAGATCGTTGTGGCAATGAGCGGAAATGATGACGTTTTCTATTCCTTTGACATGATCGCAGAGGTATTTTATTTTGGCACCATATTCATCGGGTAAACAATAGCCAGTGGTATCCGGAATATTTAAAACGGTGGCACCGGCCTTGATCGCTGCTTCACACACCCTTGCCAGGTACTCATTTTCTGTCCGGCCGGCATCCTCGGCATAAAATTCCACGTCTTCCACATATTTTTTGGCATGGGCCACTGCTTCAGCAGCCCATTCCAGAATACGCTCTCTGTTGCTCTTGAATTTATATTTGATATGGGAATCAGAGGTGCCGATTCCTGTATGTATTCTTGGTCTTTTGGCATACCTTAGGGCCTCGGCCGCTGTTTCAATATCATTTTTCACCCCCCGGGAGAGGCCGCAAACAATGGGTTCGGTTACATTTTTCGATATTTCTACCACCGATTTGAAATCCCCGGGGCTGGAGATGGGAAAACCCGCTTCGATCACATCTACTCCCAAAGCCTCCAGACGTTGGGCGATTTCGACCTTTTGTGGGGTGTTTAATTTACATCCGGGTACTTGTTCTCCGTCCCTTAAGGTAGTGTCAAAGATCAATACGTGATTGTCATCCATGCTCGTTTTGTTTTTATTAAAAACCAATGTAAAACCTTAGTGTGGGCATTGAAATTCGATTAACTTTATATGTCCGATACCTGAATAGTATAGAAACATTATAAAACACTGTAAATCAAATAAATAGAATATATTTATATATGATATCCAATTTTAGAAAAGATTTTCTCTTTGATTTGATTAGCAGCTTGTCCCCTTCTGAAAAGCGGAGTTTCAAGTTGTATGCCAAACGGCTTTCCTCTAATCAGGATGCCAAATTCCTGATACTTTTTGATGTGCTGGATAAAATGGATGAATATGATGAAGCCCTGCTGTTAAAAAAAGCACCCGTAGGCAAAAAGCAGTTGTCGAACATGAAGGGGCATTTGTACCAGCAGGTGCTTACCTCCCTTCGGCTCTTGTATGCAGACCGCAATGTAGAACTCCAGCTGAATGAACAGATTGATTTTGGCAGGATTTTGTTTAACAAGGGTTTGTACATGCAAAGCCTGAAGGTTTTGGATAAAGCAAAGCATGTGGCAGGGCAGTATGGGCTGGATACCGTGATGCTTCGTGTGGTGGAGATGGAAAAGGTGATCGAATCCCAGCACATTACCAGAAGTATAAGAAACAGGGCAGAACTCCTTGGGCAGGAATCATCGGAACTTTCTCACCGGGTAGATCTGAAAAATCGCTTTTCCAGCCTTTCTCTTCAATTGTACGGCATATATTTGAAAACAGGGTACATCAAGGACAAAGAGGGGAGACGGAAACTGGAAAATTTTTACCAAAGCAATATGCCTGATTACACACTTGCTGATCTGGGCTTTTACGAGAAAATGTACCTTTTTCAGGCCCAGGTGTGGTATTTTCATATTATCCAGGATTTCCCGCTTTGCTACAGGGCAGCACAGCATTGGGTGGATTTGTTCCATCAGTCCCCACACATGATCCGGGTGGCCACCGGCAATTACCTAAAGGCTTATCACTACCTGCTGGATACCCTTTTTTATTTGGGTTACTACGGTCGGTTTTCGGAAGTGTTGGATGAATTCAGGGCAAGCCTGAAGCAAGGTGATTTTGTGATGGATGACAACAGCCGGATTCTGGCATTTTTATACCTTTATTCCAACCTGCTCAACATTCATTTTTTAAAGGGGGAATTTTCAGAGGGCGTTAAGCAATTGGTGCCGGTTCTGATGAAGGAGATGCAGCCTATTAAAAATAAGTTGGATATTCACCACCTGATGGTTTTGCACTATAAAGTAGCCTGTCTATATTTTGGCCATGGGGACAATGAAAGGGCCATTTTTTACCTGGATCAGGTTATTGAAAACAATCAGGATGGCCTGCGGGAAGACCTGCAATGTTTTGCCCATATCCTGAAGTTAATCGCCAGTTATGAGGCAGGTCTGGATGAGAAGCTTGATGGGCAGATTCGAAATGTGTATCGGTTTTTGATCAAGATGGATGACTTGCACCAGGTTCAGAAAGAAATGATGCGTTTTGTCAGAAAGCTAAGCCGGATTTACGACCATGAGCTCAAAGGTGCATTTATTGACCTGAGGGAAAAGCTCAAAATTTATGAAAACCACCCCTTTGAAAAACGGGCTTTTTTATACCTGGATATCATTTCCTGGCTGGAAAGCAAAATCGAGAACATACCTGTTCAGCAGGTCATCCGGCAAAAATTCCTGGAAAAATCCCGTTTCGAAAAATGAATTGGAATTGGATTGTATAAAAAAATAAAAGCTGCCAGAGAAGTCATTTCCATGGCAGCTTTGAATTGAACCTGTATCAATCAGGCCAAAACCTCTTTTTCAATGATCACCTGGCCTTTGTAATATAATTTACCATCTAACCAAAATGCCCTGTGGGGCAGGTGAAACTCACCGGTTGTGGGGCATTGAGCCAGTCCAGGAGCATTTAATTTATAATGTGTCCTTCTTTTGTCTCGTCTTGTTTTGGAAATTTTCCTTTTAGGATGTGCCATATCTATGTGATTTTTAGATTATTCGTTATTTTTTAATTTTTTCAAAGCCTCCCAAAACGGGTTTTGGCCGGCCATATCGTCTTCTTTTTCTGCTTCGTTTCCAGCTGCGTATACAATCCAACCGTCATCGTCCGCTGATTCATCTTCTTCGGTCCTGTGGTCAGGATGGATCTTCTTCGCCGGAATGGCCAGCAGGATAAATTCATATATCAACTGTGCCACGTTAATACTCGGCGTATCTGGAGTAATCTGGAAAACCTCTTCATTGATTTCCTTTTCTTCCATACCGTATTTGTAAAGTATTTTATTCTTTACATCCAGGGCATGTTCAAACTTTTCCAGGCTGCGGTCACAGGTGAGACCTACCGTACCTGCAATGGAAAAATCCGCTTCGATAAGATTGGTTTTTCTATCCAGGCACACATCAACTTTAAGGTCAATTTGGTGAACCACATCTTTGATTTTTTCAAAGTGATCCAAAAACTCCCTGCCGATCTCAAAATTGAAATGATGCTCCCCCTCTTTCAATCGGATGATGTCGATATCGAATTTCCTTATGAATTTCATCTTCTGATTTAAGACCGCAAATTTAGATAATAATTTCTGATTAATAAAGTTCAGGCAAAATTAATTTCAACTGCCTGCTTCCCAATCCCCTTTCCTCCGGATGATATCGTGGGCCAGAAAAATGGCTGTACGCATGGAACCTTCATTTGCGGCATTTTTACCTGCAATATTATAAGCCGTTCCATGGTCCGGGCTTGTTCTGATGATGGGTAGGCCAGCAGTGAAATTTACCCCGTTTTCAAAGGATATTGTTTTAAATGGAATCAAGCCCTGGTCGTGATACATGGCCAATACCCCATCAAATTTCTTTTGATGCATCATACCGAAAAATCCATCTGAAGGATAAGGGCCAAAGACCAATTCCCCCCTCTCTTTAAATTCTTTGACCACCGGAAGGATAATCTCCTGTTCTTCGGTTCCCAAAAGACCATCCTCCCCTGCATGTGGATTCAGTCCCAAAACCGCAATTTTCGGTTTTGCAATACCAAAATCCTGCGTGAGGGATTTGAGCATGATTTTTAGCTTGCCTTTAATAGCCTCGGACGTAATGTTGGCAACTACCTCCTTTAAAGGAAGATGTCCCGTAACCAAGCCTATCCGCATGTCTTCAGAAACCATAAACATCAGGTTTTTTTTCGTTTCAAAGGCATCTGCCAGGTATTCTGTATGCCCTATGAAAGGGGTTTCCGCACTGTTGATATTGCTTTTATTTAAGGGAGCCGTAACCAGGGCATCAAGGTGTTGACTTTTCAAGTCTACGATGGCCTGGTCCAGGGCGGCCAGGGCCATATTGCCGGCCTCTCTGGTCTCTACGCCCGGCATGACTTCAGGAGATTCCTGGACCACATTGATGACGTTGGTTTTTTTATGGTGGATTTCTTCTATACTTTTTATCTGCATAAAATTGAAATCATTCATTTCCATTATTTTCCTGTAATAGGTAATGGCTTTACCGTGTCCGTAGATTACCGGGGTGACCATTTTTTGCAACCTGCTGTCCTGTAAGGCTTTCATGGTTACCTCCGCACCAATTCCATTGATGTCTCCAATGCTGATGCCAATTACGGGTTTGTTTTTTTTAATATTCATGCGCTATAAAAACATGGGTGTCTGTTGCTGAAATGTTATTCCTGCCAATTTAAACATTAAAATTTTATCCCTTATCAAACTTCCTTTCTATCTATTAAGGCAGGTTTAAAACAGGATCACTGGCAAAATCAATATGCCTTGACCGGGTGGGTCTGTTGAAAAACCGGGAAGAAGGTGTGAAAAGTCCCGGTTTTTAAGATTTTATTCAATAAGATACCTCTACCCTGAAGCGGGAATTAACCGCTTTGAGCTGGTCAAAAGCAGCCTTTGAAACCTTGATCAGCAGCTTGTTGTTGTCACCGGTCTCGGGAAGTACCCCCACCACTCTGGCAAAAACAGTAACGTCATTCTCTTCATTTCTGATCCTCATGATGGTGCCAACAGGGGCCGTCCGGTGAAGTGCGAGGTATTTTTTGTGGTTACCAGTCCCTTCAATTACCTCTGCCTGTCCGCTTTCCTTGACATTTCTGAATGCTGTTGAGGTACTTACATTGCTCGTGCGGGACGAGGTCGAAGAAGAACTTCCGGAGGAGGAAGGAATGCTTTTTGCCTCCGGGCGGGGATTTTCTGGTGTTGCTTTTGTGGTATTGTTTTTAGGTGCCGGCAATTGGCTAACGGGAATATTTGGGTTGACTTCCCTTCCCACTTTGAGCGTTTGTCCTATGGAAAGATTATTGGAAGAAAGACCGTTCCACTGAATAAGATCCTCTACCCGGGAATCATATTTTCTGGCTATGGCAAACAAAGTTTCGCCCTGAGCTACCTGATGTGAAATCCAGTTGCCCTCAGGAGATACCAGGTTTTTGGTGTCGGGCGTTTTTTTGGCTTCACTCACAGGGGATTCATTTTTACCCGGTGTATCTTCAGTGTTTTTTTTCGGTTTTATTTTTTCCGGTTTATTGCTTACCTTTTCATTAGTCACTGCCACGGTCTGATCGGCCAATTCTGCTGTCTCTTCAATTTTTTCTTTGGCAACAGGCTCCGTTTTTTCCCCTAGTCCTTTGATGATCAGGGCTTGGCCGACGCTTAGGTCATTTCCTTTCAGGTCATTCCATTCCATCAATTCTTCTATCTCCACCTGATAACTTTTGGAAATGGAGAAAAGCGTTTCTCCGGGGATTACCTTGTGAATTTTGGCATCTTTGGAAACTGTCACCTTTTCCACAAAAGGAACCCGAATGCGCTGCCCTGATTTTAACCCGGCTTTCAGGTTATCGTTGCTTTGTACAATATCTCCTACGGGGGCGCCGTATCGCCTCGATATCGCAAAGAGGGTTTCCTGGGGCTCTACCTGATGGATGATATAGGATTTTTCCCCCTCACGCTCTATTCCTACCGAGTCAATGGATACCAATATATTGCCTTCAGAAGGCAAAGCGATACCAATTAACCCCAAAATCAAAATCCAGTACTTCATGTTATTACAGTTTTCTGACAATAATTACCCAAACTTGATGCAAATTTGATATTTATTTTATCAATTGCAACTCCATTTTATACCAATACGGGCTTTCATTGTTTTTATTGGTATATTCAAACGGAAATAATAAATCTAACAAAAAATGAAATTGGTATTTCGATTAATGCTTTATGCATTCGCAGGGTTTCTTGGAGGTATTGAAGTTTTGGCGCAGGAAGGCGAGTTGGTAGATTCTTTGAAAACGGTTTATGTTTTTGAAATGAAAAGCGATATAGATCCCAGAATGACCAGGAAGGTAAAACTGGCATTGGAGGATGCCAGCAAAAGGAATGCAGACATGATCATCGTGCATATGGATACTTATGGAGGAGCGGTCACTGATGCAGATGAAATCCGTACCCTGTTTCTGGAATCCCCAATTCCTATCCATTCCTTTATTGATAAAGATGCTGCTTCTGCCGGAGCATTGATTTCCATAGCCTGCGACAGCATTTACATGGCCAGAGGAGGAAGTATAGGGGCCGCAACCGTGGTGATGGGTGGTACTGGAGAAGCTGCTCCTGATAAATACCAGTCCTACATGCGGTCCATTATGCGGAGTACAGCAGAGGCCTCTGGTCGCGACCCTCGAATAGCAGAAGCCATGGTAGATGAGAATATTGAAATTGAAGGGATTTCCAAAGAGGGGGAAGTGGTGACTTTTTCTGTCTCCGAAGCCATTCAGTATGGATTTTGCGAAGCAGAAGTTTCCTCCATCAACGAAATAGTAGCGCGTAACGGCATCGAAAATTTTGAAATATATTATTATTCCCCCTCGGTAGTGGAGGATATCATCGCTTTTTTTCTAAATCCCGCCGTAAGTGGCTTTTTAATTCTGATCATTTTTGCCGGGATTTATTTTGAAATCCAAACCCCGGGGATTGGATTTCCTTTGGCTGCCAGTGCCCTGGCAGTGCTGCTTTATTTTATCCCTTATTACCTCACCGGTCTGGCCAGCAACCTGGAACTGGTGATTTTTGTAGTCGGCATTATCCTGCTGGCCGTGGAGATATTTGTTGTACCGGGTTTTGGGGTTTTTGGCATACTGGGAATAATCTGTGTTTTGGCCGGACTCACCATGGGCATGCTCCCCAATGAGCAGTTTGATTTTACTTTTGTAAGTTCAGGGAAATTGTTTGCGGCTTTATTGACCGTGATTCTTTCTGCAATTGTGGCTACCGTATTAATTTTTACCTTAACACCTAAGATCAATCAATGGGAAAGCTTTAGTAGAATTTCTTTGTCCACCACCCAACAAAAAACGGAAGGATATACCTCTTCTTTTTACAGCAGTGAAATGTTGGGAAAAAAGGGGATCTCTCATACCCGGCTGATGCCGAGTGGGAAAGTGCTGATTGATGATGAAATGTATGATGCTTATTCCAGAGGAGAATTTATTGATAAGGGCGAACAAATTCAGGTAATCAGTACAGAAGGGACTTCCCTGAGGGTCAAAAAAATTACGGGTTGAACAACAAAGACACATATACCAAAACAATCTCAAAGCCGTCAGGTAAATTGGTTTTAATTAAATTCCGGGATCCAAACGCCTTGTTTTTATGAATAAAGTGATAAGAAGGATTTATTCCATTTATGGAAGTATTGTATTTATCATGACTTTTTTGGTTTTGTTTCCGGTTTTTGTTTTCACCATAGAATTTCCAAATAAAAAAGCGCAGGGAAGAAAGTTGAACAGGGTTTGGTCAAAGGTGTTTTTTGGTTTGCTGTTTTTTAAGGTGAAAATAGAGAACCTGCACCATTTCAGGAAAGGGAGCCAATTTGTAATCGTCTCCAATCACTTTTCTTATCTGGATATCCCGGTGCTGGGATTGATTCCATTTGATCTGGTCTTTATTGGTAAAAGTTCCCTGGCCAAAGTCCCTATTTTCGGGTATATGTTTAAAAACCTGCATATCTCTGTCAACAGGAACAGCTTAAAGAGCCGGGGAGTATCCATATTGAAGGCAAAGGAAGCATTGGATCAGAAAAGCAGTGTTGTATTTTTCCCGGAGGGCGGGATATCCAGCCAACAACCTCCGAATATGGCCAGATTCAAAGATGGAGCGTTTAAAGTGGCTTTGGACAAACAAATTCCGATAATTCCTATCACTTTATCTTACAATCACTTAATTTTGCCCGATGATGGCCGTTTTTTGTTGCGGTACAAACCTGTAAAAGTGGTCATCCACCCCCCTGTGGCTGTGGAGGGTTTGGATCAGAAGGATGTAGGATGGCTGAAAGAAAAATGCTTCCAAATCATCCAGGATCAGTTATGGAAAGATAATGCCTCAATGGAATTTAAAAAAATGAATACATGAAGTTAGATACCAATTCCCTTAAGAAAATCGCTCATTTGGCTAGACTCGAATTTGACGAAAAGGGAGCAAAGAAAATGACCAAAGACATGACCCAGATATTGGATTGGGTGGAAAAATTGAATGAATTGGACACCTCAAAAGTGGAACCATTAATCACCATGTCTTCTGAAGAAAACATCATGAGGGAGGATGTGGTAGGTGAGCACCTGGATCATGAGAAAGGGTTGAAAAATGCTCCTCAGAGAGATTCGGATTACTTTCGTGTTCCAAAGGTAATGGAATAATGCACCAACAGTTGTGGAGAAAGACCATCCTGACCATTGTATTGTTTGTCCTCCTGCTTTCAGGTATCGGTATTTTGATCCTGGACCTTGATGGGTTTAAAACACTTCCACTCTCAATTGCCACTGGCTTGGAAACGATTACGGTACCCCTTGGAGACTTTTTTACGGGTACTGGTTTTATCCGGTTAAACACACAGAATTTTTTGCTTTTTGAGCGTTTCGTTGCTGGTGAAGTCGAGCAATATCCTATTCTCACCCAGTGGCTTGGGATTTTAACCTGGTTATTATTGTTGGTATATGTGTGGTTGATTACCCTGGTCAGGCGAAATGCTTTCCTATTGGGTGCCGGCTTGTTGGTTTTCATGTTGACCATAAGTGGTGTAAACAGCCTTAACATCGGAGGGGTAGGGACGAATTATGGTCTTGTGATTTGCCTGGTGTTTTTATTGCTACCGATAGCTTTGATCCATCTTTTTTTCGAAAACCTTTCGTTAGGATTACGCGCATTAATCGTTTTCGGATCCGGGCTTGGTTGCCTGGTTCTATTGATTTTTCTTGCCAATGCACCATATCCCACGTTATTGTTTTCTGAGAATATTTCCCTCATGGCCATGAGCATGGCTGCTGGTTACCTGGTATATACCGGTCAATCATTGATATCGGGGATTTACCTGTTATTGGCCAGGATGAACCGCGGCGTAAGCATTAAAATTGGCTGGCATTTTGCCGTTTTGGGTACCGCCTACCTGATGCTGCTTGGATTAATGCTTTTGGATATTACCGGCAGCATTAATGGCTGGCCCCTTCCTCCATTTGAACTTCTTCTTTTAATTGTGGGGCTGGTGGGATACTTCGATGTATATCATAAAATCAACAACCATCCCCAACCTTTTGCATTTGCCTGGGTAGGTAAATTATTTTACCTGACAGGACTTGCCATGTGCCTGCTGCTGATCTTTAAAGGTAAGGTCACCCTTAATACACCCATGCTGGATTTCCTGCAACACATTTTCATTTATAGTCAATTGGGTTTTGGCCTGCTTTTTTTCTTATACATCTGGGTGAATTTTTCAGGTATTCTAAACAGCGGCACAGCCGTGGAAAGAATTGTTTACAAGCCTCCTTTTTTTCCTTATTTCCATATGCGTTTGGGGGGCTTTCTAAGTTTATTGATTTTCCTGGTATATGCCGACGGTATTGTGGCCATACAATTCAGTACTTCTTCCACCCAATTTTCGGCCGATTATTACCTGGCAAGCAAGCGTCCCGTAGAGGCTACGGTACTGTATGAAAATGCCTTTGAAAGATACCGTAAAAACGAAAAGGCACTTTTTGTCAGTGCCCAATTGTATTTGGACCAAAATCAACCAACATTGGCACAAAACACCCTTCTGAGGAGTTTTGAAGAGAATCCACAGGTACCTGATATAATTTTGTTAAGTGAGTTGCTGGAAAAGCGGAAACGGGTGAATGAGTCCATTTATTACCTGGAAGAAGGATTAACCTATTACCCTTCAAATCCTTATCTTTCCAATAACCTGGCTTTGATTTATCATCAAATGAACCGTCCGGACGATGCATTAAGGGTTTTGGCAAACATGAAAGGGGAGGAATCCACCCGAGGACTCAATCAGTTGGGGGTTAAAATTTTTCATGGAAAAGAGGTGAAGGAAAATGATTTTGAAAATGCTGCATTAAAAGATAAGATAAACTTGCTGGCTTACGCCAATGTCATTGGTGAGGCGGCTGGGTTTGATCTTCCTGTTGACAGCATCAGGCAGGGTGGGAATTTGGTAAACCAGGCCATGTTGCGCAATCAGTTTACCGCTTTGAAGGAAGACAATGTGCCTGCTGAATACTTTGAAATCATTGATACATTACTCCAGAAGCAAGTGCCCTCCCTCAATCAGGAAGAAAGTATCAGGGAATCTGGGTTGGTACTTGCCTACAAAAGTGGCAGGGTGAATGATTTGCTCAGAAGATTGAATGGCATGGCTTTTCGCTTCAACAAGAATGCAGGGTATTATCATGCTTTTGCAGGTTGGGTCCTTTCCAGGGAGGGGGATTTTAAAAAAGCTGCCATAGAGTGGAATCAGGCTGCCTTAAAGGGCTTTTCTCAATTTACCCCAGCTCATTTGCCTTACCTTTATTTTGGCGGGATGCAAGAGGAAGCGCTATTTGTATCAGGAACGCAGGGGGTCGATTTTCCCGTTTGGATGAGATTTGACGGCGAAAGGCAATTGATCCACAATGATACGGTCAAATTTTATCAGGCACTGGCAAGCTTGCCGGAAATGCTTGGAAGGGAACTGCTTCCTGCCCTTGAAGGATTGGAAACAAGCGCTCACCGGGCTTTTTTGGCAAGGGAAATGCTGCTGAAAAAAGGACACTGGTTTTCTCATGAGCGGCTGGATAGTTTGTTGGAATTGACCCTGGATCAGGAGTTTTTCAGGGAGGAAGCCACTTTTTTAACCGATTATGTCAACCAGATTAAGGGGGCGGATAGTGTAAAAGACAATCCGGATTTTTCAGCTGCACAAAATGCCTATTTAACGCCTTTGGTTCTGGCAGGTTTAGCAACTCTTTCTGATGATGAGGACAGGTATGCCCTATTACAGGAAGCCAGCCAATTTAACAGAGATCCCTTGTTATGGATTGAATTGGTCAGGTATTGCCGGATAATTGGACTAGACCAATACGCCAGCAGTAACCTTGCTTTGATGGCGGAATGGATAGGGCCGGAAGATTTAACTGAATTGCAACTGGAGTACTTCTGAATCCATTGGTATAATTTAACACTAAGGATTCCGGTTTTTGGCCATAATCTCCTATCTTCACACTTTAAATTATTTTATTATGCCAGAAATCATTAAAACCAAGGAAATCCGGAAAATTTATCGCATGGGATCGGAGGAAGTCCATGCCCTGGAATCTGTAAGTATTAAAGTGGATAGGGGAGAATACGTGGCATTTATGGGGCCTTCAGGATCGGGCAAATCCACTTTAATGAACATTATCGGTTGTTTGGATACACCCACCTCTGGCCAGTACATTCTGAATAGCAAGGATGTCAGCGATATGAGTGAAAATGAATTGGCAGAGATCAGAAACAAAGAAATTGGATTTGTTTTCCAGACCTTTAATTTACTTCCCAGGGCTACTTGTCTGGACAACGTGGCCCTTCCCCTGATTTATGCGGGATATAACAAAACGGAAAGGGAGGAAAAAGCGTTTCTTGCTTTGAAAAGTGTGGGTTTGGATGACAGGATCCACCACAAGCCCAATGAGCTTTCCGGTGGTCAAAGGCAAAGAGTGGCCATAGCCAGGGCATTGGTCAATGATCCAAGTATTATCCTGGCTGATGAGCCCACGGGCAACCTGGACTCTAAAACTTCCTATGATATCATGGACTTATTTCATGAATTGCATCAAAAGGGAAATACCATTATCATGGTTACCCATGAAGATGATATTGCCCATTATGCACACAGGGTAATCCGGTTAAGGGATGGATTGGTAGAATCAGATGAAGTCAATCCCAATCCTACAATTGTTGATAAATCAGTGGTCTAAACCACATATCTCCAGATCAAAATTTATGAAAATCTACACCAAAACGGGAGATAGAGGAGAAACTTCCCTTTTAGGAGGGACCAGGGTAAACAAGTCCCACTTGCGTATTGATGCCTATGGTACCATAGACGAACTCAATGCTCACCTTGGCTTATTGCGTGATCAGGAAGCCAATGAAAAGCGTAAGGACGAGCTTTATTTTATCCAGGACAGGTTGTTTGTGATAGGAGCCCTTTTGGCAAGTGATCCGGAAAAAGCACAGGTCAGAAAACCTGAATTTACGGCAAAGGATATCGCATTCCTTGAAAATAAAATAGATGCCATGGAAGCTGAGCTGCCTGCTTTAAGGAATTTTATCATTCCTGGTGGACATCCGGTAGTTTCCATGGCCCATATTGCAAGAACTGTATGCAGGAGGGCAGAACGATGTGTGGTCCTTTTGATGGAAGTCTCAACCGTGGAAGCGCTGGTACTGGAATTTATCAACAGGCTTTCCGATTACTTTTTTGTTTTGAGCAGACAATTGGCAGTTGAATTAAATGTAAGTGAAATCACCTGGAAACCAGGGAATTGATCAGTTATGAATAAGACTTTAACGATTAATATCAATAAATCGAAGCATTCAAAATTGGAAACTACCAATTTTGATGAACTGTCCTTCGGGCAAATCATCAGTGACCACATGTTTGTGGCAGAGTATAAAGACGGAGAATGGCAGGATCTTAGGATCGAACCTTATGGTCCCTTACAAATTAATCCGGCCAATGCCACCTTGCATTATGGGCAGTCGGTTTTCGAGGGGTTGAAAGCCTATAGAAATGAGGCAGGAGAAATTCTCGTTTTCAGAGGTGATGCCAATCAGCGAAGGCTCAATGAATCTGCCCAAAGGATGTGTATCCCAGAGGTTCCGGAAGAAATTTTCATGGAAGGCATGAGGAAACTTCTGGAGGTGGATAAGGATTGGATTCCCAAACAAGCCGGATGCTCACTTTACATTCGCCCTTTTATATTTGCAGCGGATGATTATCTGGGAATAAGGCCATCCAACAATTACAAATTCATGATCCTTACCTCCCCTGTGGGGAATTATTATTCCAAACCGGTAGCAGTGAAGGTAGAAACCCAGTATGCCAGAGCTGTTGAAGGGGGTACCGGTGCGGCAAAAGCAGCAGGTAATTACGCAGGCTCCCTCTTTCCCGCTCGAAAAGCCCAGAAAGAAGGTTACGATCAGTTGCTTTGGACAGATGGTAAAACACACCAATACATAGAAGAAAGTGGCACCATGAACGTGATGTTCGTGATTGATGGTACCCTTATTACAGCCCCTATCAGCACTGGAACCATTTTAAAAGGCATTACCAGGGATAGTGTGTTGATTTTGGCCAAGGAGATGGGAATGCCTGTTGAAGAACGTTTTTTGACTGTTTCTGAACTGGAAGATGCGCTCCTTTCCGGAAGATTGGAAGAGGCCTTTGGTACGGGTACGGCAGCTACTGTCGCGTTTATCAGACTGATCAATATTCACAATAAGGATTATGTGCTGCCGGAGAAGGCAGCCGGAGCTTTTTCCGACAGGGTCTTAAAACAGCTTGATGATATCAAATATGGGAAAGTAGCCGATGATCATGGTTGGATAATGAAAATTTAATCCTTCCTAATCGAGCTAAGTAGAATAATTTTTACCTATGCGGTTCAAAAAAAGTGCCTTTTCAGTAATCCTGTTGTTTTGCCTGATCCATGCAGACTTGTTAGCTCAGAATTACCTGATTCTACAGCGGGGAAAAAATGAAAAAAGCAGGTTAACCTATGAAGTTGGCGAATCCATCATGTATTTACAAAAGGGGTTGGACTACTACATTGAGGATGTGATCCGGGAGATTAAGCAGGACGTAATCGTGTTGGAGGAAAATGTATTGGCCATTGATCAGATTGAGGCCATTGATGTTCGTGACAAAGATCCCAGAAATCAAACTTTGTCCAATATGAGTCTGCTGCCCATGGCGGCGGGAGGATTATTGCTTTTTGCAGGAGGGGTCAATAGTTTGTATGCGGACCAAACTATCAGCTATGAACCAGGTGTATTGGTTATCTCCGGGTCTTTGATTGGCGGTGGTTTGTTGCTTCAGCCCCTGAGGTATAGGAAATTCAAAAATAAAGGTAAAAATAAATTGCAGGTTATAGCCTTGGAGGAACTGGAAGACGGGAAGGAACAATAGGCCTTTTTATTGGTGAAATAGGTAATTTGAGGGAAATTGCCGAAATTTGACTTTTATATTCAATCATAAAACAAGAGAAAGCAACTATGACAACAGATCAGTTGAAAGACTTGAAGGCCCGTATTTTGGCCTTGAGGAGGTATCTTTGACTACGACCGGAAGAAAGCGGAAATAGAAGAATTTGAAGCCATTTCGGCCCAGCCAGATTTTTGGAATGATCCGGAAGAGGCAGAAAAAATGATGAAACAAATACAGGCAAGAAAAGCCTGGACCAGTCAGTTTGAAAATGTGGACACCGGAGTACAGGATCTGGATGTATTGTATGAATTTTACAGTGCCGGGGAGGTTTCTGAAGAGGAAATAACAGCTGAGTACCAAAAGAATTTACATAAAGTAGAGGATCTGGAGCTCAAGAAAATGCTTGGTAGTGAAGAGGACCAACTGAATGCGATGTTGGAAATCAATCCCGGAGCAGGTGGAACGGAAAGCAATGACTGGGCATCCATTCTGCTCCGCATGTATATCATGTGGGGAGAGAAAAATGGTTATAAAGTAAAAGAGGTTGATCTGCAGGAAGGCGAAGTGGCCGGAATCAAATCAGCGACTCTGGAATTTGAAGGCCCTTTGGCTTATGGTTTCCTCAAATCAGAATCCGGCGTGCACCGGTTGGTGAGGATATCTCCCTTTGATAGTGGAGGGAGGCGGCATACCTCTTTTGCTTCGGTGTATGTTTATCCCGTGGTAGATGACACCATCAAGATTGAGATTAATCCTTCAGATGTGGAATTCCACACCTCCCGTTCAGGAGGAGCTGGAGGTCAGAATGTAAATAAGGTGGAAACCAAAGTTCAACTCACCCATAAACCCACCGGGATTGTCGTGGTTTGCCAGGCAGAAAGGTCTCAACTAGGGAACCGGGAAAAAGCAATGCAGATGTTGAAATCAAGGTTATACCAGCGGGAAATGGAAAAGCGGAATGAAGAAAGGGCTAAAGTGGAATCCGGGAAAATGAAAATTGATTTCGGATCCCAGATCAGGAACTACGTTTTGCATCCGTATAAATTGGTGAAAGATGCCAGAACAGCACATGAAACTTCAGATGTACAAACTGTCCTGGATGGAGGGCTTAATGACTTCATTAAAGCCTATCTGCTTGCACAAAGTGAGGAGGAAGTAAAAGACAAAGAATAAAATTCAATCTAAGGACCTGTTTATATCAGGTCCTTTTTACTTTTTTTGATTTTAGACCCACACATAATAACTTCTTTATCGCACCCCATATCTCAATTCATCACCACTTCGTCTACCATGAGCCAGGCCTTGCTG
>NZ_JABURL010000116.1 GCF_014762705.1 Cyclobacterium sp.
AACCATTTTCAGAAAGGAAAATAGTAATTCGAAAACCATAACTTAATAGCATTGACCCCCTTTTAAAGGGGGATTTGCCTATTTACCGATGACGTAATTTAATTTTTGTTTGATATAGAAATTACCCTGGAGAAATTTGATAAAAAAGAAGACTTATATTTTAAAAACGCAAAGAGCGTAGGCCTGAAAAAAAACGAGCCTGTCCCGAGCAGCGCAGCGAATCGGGAGAAAAAGTACAATAGAAACAAGCTAAAATACCATAAATAGCCTTTGACTCAACATTATCCATTAAACAATGAGAAGTTTATATTCCCATATATTGCAAAAACCCCATCCTCATCCCGATTGCTTTATTTAAAAATAGGATGCCGTTCAAAAGGTTTCTCCCGGTCAAACAGGTACCGGTAGGTATGGTGGGTCTTGTAGATAGAAGCATTCAGCTGCTCACAAACCCGCATCATTTTGGGATTAAAGTCTCCAATCCAGTTCATTTCAATGGTTTTGTAGGAGAGCTTCTTTTCAGCGATGTTGTCCCGGTATTCCGTTATCATGGCACTTTCCACCCCTTTTCCCTGAAATTCAGGCACTACCCCAAATACCAGACCCAACATTTTATTGGGGGGATTGAAGGTCTTGTTCCATATAAATTTTAACTTACCCATCAGGTCCAGCTTGCCATTCACGTACTTGAACAACTGATTGATCTCCGGAATATTGATGAAAAAAGAGACCGGCTCTCCTTTGTAAAAGCCGAAATACACCAGGTAAGGGTCAATCACAGGCTTCATCTTGGTCAGCATCAGGCGGGCCTCTCTCTCAGAGATGGTTTTGCCCATGTGCCTGGCCCAGGCCTTATTGTAGACCTTCATGAAATATTCCGGAAACTTCTCCCACAACTCCTTGCCTTTCAGGTACCGGAATTGAAAATCCTTATCGAGGAGGATATTTTTGGCCCGCTCTTCCATTTTGGGGTCCAGGGTCACCCCCCTGACCGCCCTCATATAGGTAAATTGGCGAAAGTACACCTGAAATCCATAAGCTTCAAAAAGCGCCCTGTAATAGGGGAAATTCCAATACATATTGTAATTGGGTGGGGAATAACCTTCCACCAATAATCCCCACCATTTGTCCCTTTCCCCGAAGTTTACCGGACCATCCATGGCCTCCATCCCCTGCGCCTGCAACCAGTCCCTGGCAGCATCAAACAAAAGAAAGGCAGCCTGGGGGTCATTGATGCACTCAAAAAAACCCATTCCTCCGGTAGGCTGTTTTTCCTTCCATTTGGGATTGATAAATGCCGCATTCCTGCCGATGGTATTCCCCTGATCATCCAGCAGCAACCAGCGGATCGCTTTTCCTCCCGTCTTGAACAATTTATTGGTCTCCGGATGAAACAAATCTTCTATATCCTTGTCCAGAGGTCTGATCCAGTTTTCTTCATTGCGGTACAACCTGACGGCCATTTTAATAAATTCTTCTCTTTGGGCTTTGGTGCTCACTTCTTGTAACTGCATGGGGTAATTTCGCTTATGGTCAATAAAAATTAATGCATGGGGAACAGTGTCAGACTACTTCTCCATACAGGTCAAATTCAGCCGCTCCGGTTATTTTCACCGAAACAAAATCCCCGATCCTGCAGTAAAACCTGCCGGCATCAATCAATACCTCATTGTCCACATCCACCGAATCGTAGGCCGTTCGCCCCACAAAATGACCGCTT
This sequence comes from Cyclobacterium sp., assembly GCF_014762705.1. Classification (GTDB taxonomy): domain Bacteria; phylum Bacteroidota; class Bacteroidia; order Cytophagales; family Cyclobacteriaceae; genus Cyclobacterium. The sequence goes on from NZ_JABURL010000116.1 coordinate 1,721, forward strand.
TCTTTTTTATCAATCAATACTTTGAAAGTTTTACCAACTTTCTCCTGATTCAATTCAAAGGATATTTGTTCCTGTACCTCCATGATCCTGTTGGCCCTTTCCTGTTTCACCTGGGCCGGCACATGGTCCTCCAGCGAATGGGCGTGGGTATCTTCTTCATGGGAATAGGTAAAAACTCCCAGCCGCTCAAAACGCATGCGCTCCACAAAGTCCACCATTTCTTCAAACTCCTCCTCCCCTTCACCAGGATGCCCGGCGATCAGGGTAGTCCTGATGGCAATATCGGGAATTTTTGCCCGGATGCTTTGGATCAATTCCTCCTGCTTTTCCCTGCTGGTACCCCTGCGCATGGTTTTCAATACCGCGCTGGATCCATGTTGCAAGGGGATGTCCAGGTAATTGCAGATATTTTCCCGCTCGGCCATCACATCCAGTACATCCATGGGAAAGCCCGTTGGATAGGCATAATGCAGGCGGATCCAGTCAATCCCCTCCACATCAGAAAGTGCCTTTAAGAGATCCGCCAAACGCCTTTTTTTGTACAGGTCCAATCCATAATAGGTAGAATCCTGTGCGATCAGCAGCAGCTCCCTGGTCCCCTGAGCCGCCTTGTGCCTGGCTTCCTGTACCAATTCCTCAATGGGTCTGGATACATGGCCGCCACGCATCAGCGGAATGGCACAAAATGAGCAAGGCCGGTCACAGCCTTCGGAAATCTTCATATACGCATAGTGCGCCGCATGGCTCAACAACCTCTCCCCTACGAGTTCATGCTTGTAATCGGCTTTAAATTTCTTCAACAGGGCCGGCAAATCCCGGGTACCAAAAAAGGCATCTACCTGGGGAATTTCTACCTCCAAATCATCCTTATACCGCTGAGAAAGGCACCCCGTCACATAGACCTTGTCTACCAGGCCCTTGTCCTTGGCAGCCGCATATTCCAATATGGTGTTGATCGACTCCTGCTTGGCATTGTCAATAAATCCACAGGTATTGATGATGACAATATTGTTATCGGCAGCTGTGGATTCGTGTCTGGCTTCAATACCATTTCCCTTCAGCTGGCTGAGCAATACCTCTGAGTCCACGAGGTTTTTGGAACAACCCATGGTAATGATATTGACTTTATCTTTTTTTATGGTTCTTGCTTTCATAATTTCCCGTAAAAGTACAAAAATTAACGTACACCGGGCCAATAAAAGTCGCTTTCCTGGGATGTTACTGAATTATTAATATTGCCCGGATTAAATAAAGAATCCTTAATGAAAAATTCCGCCCCCAAAAATAATAAAGGCATACTTTTGAGGCAGTAATACAGCGACAATTTTTTTATTACTCCTTACAACATTTTTACTAAAAGGCCTCAGCATCCTCTGGGGTCTTTTTCTTTTTTTTCCTTACCGCTCATTCCCGAAAAGAATGATTGAAAACATTTACCTTTGCCTATGGAAAACTTCTGAAGTACCCTGAAGGCGTTAGCATTTTTCAGCAGCATTCTTAAGGAATGGCTCCCCCTGAAAGCTGATCCTCAAGCTGGGACTGACAGCTGTTTTTCATCCAAATCCTGGGAATTGGTAGTTCAATTTCCTCAAAGATTTAAGTCTTTTTTTATTCAACTTACTGAAAATGAATGGATCCGGTGAAAGAAAACAAAGCTTAAAGGAAGAATTTGCCAACAGCATTACCCACCTGATCGGGATACTGTTTAGCATCGTCGCCATTGCGCTGCTGGTTGTTTTTTCGGTGATGAATGGAACGCTCATCCACGTGCTGAGCTGCAGCATTTTTGGAGGCACCATATTGCTCATGTATACCTTTTCTACCCTTTATCATGCCATATCGTCGGAAACCATCAAACCCCTGCTCCGCACCTTTGACCATATCAGTATCTATTTTTTAATAGCCGGCACTTACACGCCATTTTTATTGATCGGTTTAGGCGGATTCAGGGGATGGATGTACTTTGGTATCATCTGGGGACTTACTTTGATCGGCCTGGTTTTTAAAATTTACTTTACCCACCGCTTCTCCAAACTATCCCTGGTCCTATACCTCAGCATGGGCTGGATGCTTTTGTTCTTTATCCGGCCCTTAATGGCCAATCTTACGCAGGACATCATCATCCTGATGGCTGCCGGGGGCCTGGCTTATACCACCGGAGTTATTTTTTATGCCAACAAAAAAATGCGCTATGCCCATGCCATCTGGCATTTGTTCGTATTGGCGGGAACGGTCTTTCATTTTATAGCCATAATGTTGATGATCAGTTAAACCGGAACAAGCGACAGGGGCTGGTGGTTAAGGGTTATTCATTGAATTGTTGAGCTTGCTTCATAGCCAAACAGCCGCTCCTCGGGATTTGTAATTCCGTGGATCAGATAAAAGGGGATTTGTAATCCCCAAAACTGCCTCGAATTTGCTTTACGTGAAGGCAAATATGGACGGGCACAACAGCAGGATTGCAAATCCTGCATTATCTGGGTTCGACATTGCAAATGGCGAACAGCACGATTAAGGGTTAAGGGTTATTTATCTAATCATTGAATTGGTTAGCTTGCTTCACAGCGAAACCGCTCCACGGAATTTGTAATTCCGTGGAGCAGATAAAAGAGGCTGTCCGAAAAGTCGGGCAGCCTCTAATTTAGTTGTTTTTTTTCTCCAAAA
>NZ_JABURL010000058.1 GCF_014762705.1 Cyclobacterium sp.
TCGGGATCGGGAAATGGGTTTTTATCATGTAGATTTTCAACGACTTAACAAACACGTTGTCGGTAGTACTTAACTGCCTATGGGTTTTAAGTGTTTGTTACAGGCTTTTTAATTGATTTCAGCAGGTCAAATATGCCTTCTTTTTTCACGATATACATTCCCAGCCGCTCACTTGACACCCCTTTCTTCAATTTGTAAGCATACTTAAGCTCTCCATGGATAAGTTCCGACTCGAAGTATTTAAAGCTAATGTTTGGTTTGTCATTTATTTCATCAGCGATCTCTACAATATGGGTTGACACAAAAAAAGTACAATTCTCAACTTCAGCAAAGCCCTTGATGATTTCAGTGGAAGCTTCAAATGCGTCTTTGACATTGGTTCCACGAAACAATTCATCGAAGATCACAAGCATGGTATTTCCGCCAGCCAGGGCTTTTGCTGATTCTTTAACTCTTTTTACTTCACTGTAAAAGTGGCTATACCCGATGCTCAGGTTATCCGAAAGATTTATTGTTGTGATCATTCCTGAGTACAAGGTAGTTCTGAATTCTTTGGCGGGAACAGGAAACCCCAGATGTGCAAGAAATACCGATATGCCAATAGATTTAAGAAAAGTAGACTTCCCCGCCATATTGGGACCTGTCAAAAAGCACATATTCTCTTCCAATCCAATTTCCACGTCATTTGCGATCGCACCTTCTATTAAAGGGTGCTTTAGTTCTTTAGCGAATAAAATCGGTTTGGATGACTTTTCGTATGTTGGAAGCGTGAAGGCCCTTTCAGAAGCTGTTTTTGCAACAGAAACATAGCCATCTAACACATAGATTTCCTCTAACAGCGTCTTGAGTTTTTTTGCGTACTTTATCCGAAACAGTTGATCTAATTGTATGACCTTCTTCCATGAGAGTTTTGGAGCCGCTTTCAGGTCAGTTCCAAGCTCCTCTATTAGTTCCAATTGTGTGATGGTAAATGGATTTAACTCTTTGGGAAAAGAATCCTGATGTAGTTTTTGACTCAATTCATAAAGTACTTGTATCAAACTTATACAACCAGTTTCCACCAGATAATATTCATTTGATGGTCTGAACCATTCAGTGATCCGGAGATAAAACGAGTCGAGGGGATTACTCTTCAGGACCTCATAATTCAGGTTGATATACTTATCAATGAATTTTAATTGTCTGGAAGAAATGGCAAGTTTTAGAGGCTTATCAATAAAGAATTGAATGAGTTTACCACGTCTTTCAAGCTCCTGAAGATCGGTAATAGGGCTCCGAAAGAGCTGTTTCAAAAAGTCCCCTCCCCCTTCGGTCAACGTCTTGTCAAACAGGGTAAAGACAGAGGCATCCTGATGCCCTTTCAGGATCTCTAAATCGCGAAAAGTCTGTTCATCATACTTAAAAAGTATTTCCATAATCGCCTAAAATGTTTTATATACCTGAGACATACAGGGATACCCATCCCTTTTGGGAGAGGTAACCCTTATAAAACCAACTATCCGTCAGAGGTTTAATATTACTAAAAATTTCTTTAAAGAACATTGAAACCTGTCTTTTTCTGTTGCACAATACGGATGTGGTCTGGAAATAATTTTCGGTCCAGCTATATGTGGTTCTCCATTTTTGGACAACGTTTTCACGTCATATTTTGATGTTTAATTCTAATTGTCCGCCAAAACCAAGGTCAACTATCTTTTGCAGTGTGAAAATACGAGCTTCTTTAATGTTGTTCTCAATTTTAGAAATGTATGATCTGGATGTGCCAACTTTTTTAGTTAGTGTTTAATTGCGTAAGTTGACTATATTATTTTTCAATTGACTCCCTTTTACTTCTCTTTTCTTCCAAATGAAAGGCCTGCAGTTTTTATTGTAATCCGCTGTGTAAGCCTCAATTTGTTCCCTAAGTTCCGTTTTACTATTGAAGCTTGCTCCTGTGAGGGGTTTTCAAGTGAATATCCCAAACCATATCTCTACCATGTTTAACCAACTTGCCGAAGTAGGGTTGAAGTGAAAATGTACGAGCGGGTGATTTGCCAGCCATGCTTCATTCCTTTTGTGGGTGCAGTAGTTATCCAGTATTACATATACCTCCTGCTCGGGATATTCGGCAATTACGCTTCCATAAATTCAATAAAGTCTTCCCTTGTTTTCCGCTCCGTTACTGATGTCATGATTTCATCTAAATGCTCGGAATAAAGCCCCCAACCTTCATCATATGCTGTAAAAAGAACAACCTTTCTAAATGTAGGGACACCTTGAAGTTCACTTTTTATGGCTATTTGAAAATGATGCCTTGGTATACCTTCAGGGTAAGCAATTGTTTTCATTTTAAACTTTATAGTCTCTTGCTTCTTCAAATTATGCATTTCGGACCAATAATTTAGCAAAGACCGCACATTTCATTTGAAAATCAAGACCTATGGCTTTGGTCGACGAAAGGTTTGGACCAAAAAGGCGCTTTGAAGGCATTTTTCTTTATATTAAGTTCTAAAGCATTGCTCCTCGCCTGGGTGATTTTGTTACTACAGCTTTCTTTATCCGGTGCATCATCCAACAAATTTACCGGTAAGCTATATTCAAGGGCTAGAGGTGAATATTATGGGGAACGCTTTTTAGTGTAGTCAAGATGAGCCGGCATTATAAATACCTCAATACGGGTTTAAAAAAATTAGCAAGGTGTAGAAAATTCTACTCCCAGAGGGGGCGGGTTTTGCACTCCCGTAGTTTTCATTTTTCGTTGACCCGATTCAAGATCTTTTCTTTCAGGATTTTTGAAATATGGAATTCCACATTTTCTAAATCCTCAATTATAGGTTTCACTTTTTCAATTAATCCATTTTCTTTAGCTTTCACAACTACGCCTAATAATCCCGTAATTTTTAACCCCATTTTTTTCGCTACTTTTCTTCCTTTTTTCTCATCAATTATCAACAAAGAATCCTTTTCTTCAATTGCCAAAGCAATCGCACTTGATTCACCTTTATCGAGTTCCAATTCGAGGAGGGAAATTTTCTTTTTATCGCTAACTTCTTCGACAATAATCCATTCAGGTAAGGATTCTCCAAATTCTGCTTCAATTTCTGGAGTAATCGTGATTTTGTTGTATACTAAATTGAGGAGTTTTAAATTATTAATGTCTTTCAATGCTATCAAACAACTTGTGTCTGCAATAATTACTTTATCAGACATTTTCTAAATCTTCCTCAAGTTCTTCATAGTTATAACCAAAAACGGAAACATTATATTTTCCTAATAATTCAATAAAAGTTCTTTTGGAAACTCCAACGATTTCAGCAGCCTGTCCGGAGCTTAATTTTCCATCTTCAAATAATTTGACTGCAATCAACATCCTCAATTCAAAATCATTGATTTCAACACTATCTGGTATCTGTATTTGAAAAACACTCATAATTCTATCTTTATTTCAATAAACCTGATTTTCTGTAATCAGTTCCTTAATAACATTAAAAGTTAAGCCTATTTATCGTTCCTCGCAATTTTTTCTCAAAGCCGAAGAAAGAAATATGGCTTAAGTTACTGATTATTAATTTTTTGTAACCAATTTTTGGTTTTTAATTAATACATGGTGCATAATACACGTATTAACCATATTAGGCCTCGGAATTGCGTATTTACAGAACATATACCAAGGTACTGACATCTATTTGCTGATATAAACTAGGTATTTCAGACTAATAATATAGCAGAGACCGCACATTTCATTTGAAAATCAATACCAATTGCTTTGGTGGACAAACGATTTGGACCAAAAAGACGCATTGAAGGCATTTTTCTTTATTTTAAGTTCTAAAGCATTACTCCTCGCCTGGGTGATTTTGTTATGCCAGCTTTCTATTTTCGGTGCATCATCCAATAAAATTTATCGGTAAGCAAAATTCAAGGGTTAGAAGTGAACGTTACAGGGAACGATTTTTAGTGCAATCAAGATGAGCCGGTATTACAATTCAATGCGGCTTCCACAGAAAAGGAAGGATGTAGAAAAAGGCTACACCCCGTGGGGGTATCTAAGCACATATACCCACACCTAACCCATCGGAAAGTGGATAGCACCATTTCACAGCGGACTGTCAATTCAAACTTTGACTATTATCTTTAAAGATTGGAAAGCCGGTTCAGTCGTCCAGCTCCCGGGCGGTCCAGGGTTTGGTTCGTCCGGAGACCTCCGCCCGGGTTTTAGTAACCGTTTCAGGAGCTACTGCGGACGATCCGTTACCAAATTCCCTGCGGATGTAAGTGAGCACATCAGCGATCTCTTGATCGCTCATTCCAGCCATGGGAGGCATGGGAATGGACTGGGTTCCGGCACCGTATTGTTCTCCCGCTACGTCAATGGGACCTGTAAGCCCATTGAGTACGATTTTGATGAGTTTCGTTTCATCTCCACTGACCCGCTTCGAACCCAGCAGGGGTGGATACACCTTTGGCAAACCCTTACCACCTGGCTGATGGCATGACAGGCAGGCCTTTTCGTACACGGCTTCGCCGCTTGAAACGATCGCCGGTCCCTGATCCAGCAAATCGCGCAGAAAGTTTTCCTGAATCCTGGACGCTGGCCTAAGTTCTCCCTCCTGAAATGGAGTCTCCCAGAGCATCTGAAGGGATCGTGCACTCTGCCTCAAAGCGTACTGTAGAAAAGGATCCAACTCATGTTCGAGTGCTGCAATTACCACTTCGATCGCAGGAATCTCCCGCAGGTAGCTGGCGGCTATCACTGCCTCCAGCCGGACCCGGGGATGGGCATCGTTTACCATTTGCCTTAGCCGATCAAGGGCTCGACCTTCCAGCCGGGAGGCCCAATCTCCCAGCACACGGGCACCATAGGCCCGAATCCGGAAATCCTTCGAGCGCAACAGGCGATCGAGCAACTCCGGTCGGACAGTTTCATGCGCCTGGTAGACCCCAATCAATTCGAGGAGAAACTGATCTTTCCGATCCTGAAGGTCCAACCCATCTGCTGCGGCCACAACCGTTTCCGTTGGTTGGTAATAAAGCAAGCGCTTCGCCTGGTAGCGCAACCATCGCTCCTGAGCATCCAGAAGTTCAAGCAGTTGGCCCGGATCCATTGCAGATAGATCGGGATAGTCAAAGGAGGACCTGGAGTCTGCTGTGATCCTCCAGATACGGCCATGTGACTTGTCACGTCGGGGGTCGGCATAGCTCGCCTGGTAGTGACCAATGATCGGGTTGAACCAATCTGCCACATACAGGGCGCCATCAGGCCCCACTGAGACATCCACCGGACGAAACGAATTATCGGAGGAGCTGATCAATCGGGGAAGCTGTTTGGTAGCAAATCCGGAACCCGCATCTTCGAATTGGTGCAATTCCACCACAGACCCGAAGTATCCGGCGATCAGTGCCGCACCTTGCAGCTCTTCGGGCATGGCTGATGTTCCAATGATTTCCAGGGAGGTTGTTTTAGGCGAGGTCTCAAACAGAGGACCTACATCATGATACTGCTCCGGATTGTTCTTCTCGTAGGCCGTATTCGGATCTTCTTTGTAGCGGGAGTCGTCTTGTTCCGGAAAAGGAACCAATCCGGGCACGGTCCAATAGCCTTCCGGGCGGTCTCCGGTCTTGTGAAAGACCTGGCCGTAGTCGTCAAAAGCAACGCCCCAGCAATTGGCACCCGCCATTCCCCCTCCGAAAAAACTCTCCAATTTCAGGCAGCGTGGACGATATCGCCAAACCCCAGCCCGGTCCAGACGGGCAACTCCATGCGGGGTTTCCACCCGGGAAATGGCGTGCAGTCCCTGGGTGAACCACAGTGTCCCATCCGGTCCATGCGTAATACTATTTACCATTTGATGCGTATCGCCTACGCCGAAACCGGAGAATATTACCTCCCGCTCATCGGCCTTTTTGTCCCCGTCGGTGTCACGGAGATAAAGAATTCGATCGAAGTCGCAGACGTAGACCCCGTCTCCACCCGGTTCTATACCTTGAACCATGCTCAGGTTTTCGGCAAACCGCCACGAACTATCTGCTACCCCGTCACGGTCCTGATCCTCCAGGACCTGAATGTAATCCTGCGCAGGCATCCCGGCCAGCGTCTGTGGGTAGGAAGGTGAACAGGCCACATAGAGTCGTCCCTGCTCGTCCCATGCGAATTGCACGGGATTCACTACTCCTTCCAGCTCTGAAGCAAAAAGATTGACCGAATACCCTTCTGCGGTCGTGAACCCGGCCAGTTGTTCTTCTGGTGTCAAGGCATCGATCTCACTGTACACCACCGGAGCAACCGAGACTTCCGGTGCTTCGTTACCTGCTATCCGATCGTAAATGACGTCATCTGCTTTTTCCACTAGGGGCAACTGCTGCTCAAAAGCGACCTGCAGCGAGGGCTCAGCCCCCGCCCCCTGCCCATACATCTGATTCACGCGGTCTCCATAGACAAAGGACCAGTTTGCCGGCCGCCAAAAATCGAACCAAAGGCGGTTTTTCTGAACGATGGCCTGACGGACCGCATCCGAAGGTATTTCCTCGATTTCAACATCCAACTGCCTGGCAATTTCTGCGCTCACCCGGCGAAGCCCCTCCGGTGTCAGATGGATTCCATTCTCAGTGAGCCGATTCCCGGAACGCATCCTGGTCAGATCCACGAATAGCGCCTTGCGTTGAGCTGCGATCTTTTCCATCGATTGCACATACAACTGAAGATCGTCATTCCTTTCCCTAAGATCGGGTGCATGGGAAGCAAGCGGCTTTTCAAAACGGATGGGTGACACCAGCACCAACTTATGGGTTCGGCGGGTAAATTGATCCAGCAACTGGTTGTAGGCTGCTTCGAAATCCGCCAGTCGGCCTGGTCCATCCAGTGCTTCCATCTGACCGAATTGGGCCAGGATCACCGTAGCGCCCACAGCATTCAATTGGTCGCCCCAATCCCCGAAGTTCAGGTCACGCCATTGCTCATAGACCACATCTCCTTCCCAGGCCATCGAACGAAAGCGGGGCCGTTTCCTGGCAAAACCTGTCGCCAACAGCGACTCCAATTCACCCGATCTTTGCTCACGCACAAAGTTTTCCTGACCTACAAACACGACAACATCTTCTTCTTCCAACTGGAAGTTGCCCTCTTCGAAGGCAGGAACCGGCAACCGGTTCTGTAAGGTCCCGAAACGACTCAGGATAGCCTCATTGGTAGGGATGACGGTATCATCCAACTCCTCAATATGCAGGTTGCGGAAAGAGATTTCAGCCTTGCTGTCGCCATGGATCTGCAAGGCGATGTGTCCTTCCAGCGGAATATCTTCCTCCTGCTCCTGGTAGGTAATCGTCCTTTGACCGTTGAGAATGATCGTCACCTGCTTGCCCCGGGCAATGACTTCGTATCGGTTCCATTGGCCCACCCGCTCAATCGAAGCAACGAAATCAGGGTCTGCTTCCGCCAGGAAACGTTTGCGCCGCGACTCATCATAGAGGTAGCCCGTATAGCCTGCGCCGATGTCTGCCTGGTAACCCGCCATCTCATTCGCCGGATTGGTGGTTCGCCGGCTGCGAAACTGCACGCCACCATTCACGAATCCTTCTGTGCCAACAAGGCGGTATTCGAGCCTCAGGTGGAAGTTTTTGTAGACCTTGTCCGTCGCCAGGAATTCGTTGCGCGGATTCCCCTTTAAACTGCCACCCGTAATGACTCCATCCTTGATCCGCCAAACTGATGCTGTGTGGGCATTCCAACCCCTGAATGACCGGCCGTCGAAAAATGTATCAGAAGGGATTTTGGACGGAGAACATGTCCAAAGCAAGGATGCGAAGAAAACGACCAGTAAGCACTCAACCGTCCGGTAAATAAACGGGCAATGGTTTAATGGAAAATTAACCCGCGCCTGACAGGTTAAAACGGTCATCCGGGATTTGACGCTGTCGATAACAGGAATGCGCCGGGGTTGGCATTTTCTGCTGGATAAGCTGTTATTTTCTGGCATTATACTGTCAGTTAACTGGTTCCTTTGTACAAAGTGCTAATCATAAACCTCATCAAGCGCGTAACTTAGGTAGCTCCTTGCTGCTCGGTTAGAGGTATTTTGCAAAACCTTTAGGCTTAACCCATACACGCCATCTTGATGTGACAATAAATAGAGTAGGTCTAACTATTACAAGTCTTCTCACCGATTTTTTCAAACTGATCAAATATAAGCGTATTGAAGGATTTCGAAGCACTTCACTGTCCGCCTGCACCAAACTTTTATTGATGCAAAATACCTGACTTTAGCTCATGGCCCGTATTACGCTTACACAATCTTAGCGGTAGGTTTTGATTCTTTTTTATCAAATCTATTCAAAGCTATCAATCCTATAATCAGCCATTTCAAATTCTATTTGCATATTTCCATTTGAAAAAGCAGCAACTGTCATCCCTGCTTGTTTTGCTGCCAATATTCCCGAATATGAATCTTCAATGACTAAACAGTCTTTAGGATCTACATGTAACTTCCTTGCGGTTGTGTAATAAATTGCTGGATCGGGTTTCCCTTTCTCTTCAAATTCTGCCGAAGAAACCGTATCGAAAAAATGAGCTATTTCAAACCTATCTAATACTGTCGGAATAAGTACGTATGGTGAATTAGTGGCTAATCCAATTTTATAATTTTTGGATTTCAATTTTTCAATAAAAGCTTTCACACCCTTTATCAAGCATTCTTCTGATGCAATTAATTCTGTTACTCTTGACACAACCATTTGCTCTACTTCTTTTAAGCTTTTATGCCTCCAAGGAAATTTTTCATGCCAAAATTGAGTGACTTGAGAGGTTGTCATTGATTGGGTGACTTTGCTATGCTCTTCAGTTACTTTTACTCCGAAAGAAGAAAAAATTTCTTTCTCTGCCTGCTTCCAAATTTTTTCTGTGTCGATTATGACACCATCCATATCGAAAATTACTGCTTTTTTATCACCAAGATTCATGTTTTAAAACACTTAACTTTTCTATCCAAGACCTATTTTTTTTGACTACCGTTTCGCCATTATTCGTAATATTTCCCTTATGGCCTGAAAAGGAATTCCCGATAAATATAGGAAAATTACTAAAACCTTCAACTAGCGTTTTCATTTTCATTGGCCGGAAAGTTGCAAGGCCTTAGGTAAGATCGAAATGACTTTTTGCAGTCCCTTTTATCTTTAGAAACGGAAAAAAAGTCCTGGAAAATGATTTCGACAAAACTCCTGAAGGCTGCATTCAGACTAGCAGGGGACTCGCATTTACGATTGGTGCCAATTTTAAACCCTGGGATCATCCGGGGTAGCAAATCCATTTCATGGGCTGGAAGGAATACGCCTTGTCTGGCTTTGATCTGCGGTCTTCTTTGAGCAGCCAGCCAATTTGTGTGAATGGTCTAAAGGCTATCCTTCATCCATTTTACAGGTATTTTTATTTAACTCTACTTGTATAGTATGATGGGCGAAATCATACTTATCTAAGGCCTCCAGAACCATTTCCCGCACTTCGTCTATTTGATTGTATGCTGTAATATTTTCCAGTACCAGATGGGTTGTGAGTACATGATTCTGGCCATCGAGAGACCAAACGTGCGTATGGTGGATGGATTGTACATGCTTTACGCTCTGCAACTTCCTTTTTACTTCCTCCAGATCAAGACCTACAGGAACCCCTTGCAGAAGTAAATAAACCGTGTCCCACAACCTCCGGCCAACTCCATATAGAATAAAAAGAGTAATGGCAATGGAAAGGGCGGGGTCTAAAAAATACCAGCCTTTAAACTGTAGAATGATCGAAACAATCAGCACAACCACCCATCCCAGAACATCTTCAAGCAAGTGCCAGCTAATCACCTTTTCATTGAGGGAAGTGGAACCTTTGGTACGCCAGGCAGCATATCCATTGGCGGCAACTCCGATGATGGCCAATACAAACATCCAGCCAGACTTTACTGCTTCGGGGTTCTGAAGGCGGCTTACCGCTTCAAGGATGATATAAACGGAACCGCCAATCAAAACCAATGCGTTCACCAGTGCACCGAGCAGTCGAAAGCGGGCATAACCAAAGCTAAAGCGATTGGTGGTGCCTTTCCGGGAAGCCTTATTTTCCAGATACCAGGCAAGGCCAAGCGAAAGGCTATCGCCCATATCATGTAGCGCATCAGACATTATGGCGATACTATTGGTTAAAAAACCTCCGACTATCTCCAGGCAGGTAAAACTAATATTTATGAAGAAGGCGATCTTCAGATTTTTGGTGCCGCCACCATGCTGATGTGAATGATCATGAGCCATAATTGCGCATTTCTGCTTTGGTGAAAATTTCGAGAATTTCTTTGTCGATTGGCAAGGGTTTTAAAGGAGGTACATTGGCCCCGCCTGTATTGCCAACCGGAATTCTACCCACAAAGGATTTCACTCCACCTACCAGCAGTCTCGGTATCTGCCCGATCACCTCTCGAAAGTTTTTGATTTTGATACCGAAAATCAGCATCTTCCAGTGGACATAAGTGTGTTGCCAGGGAAAAGCCTGTCCTAAAATATGGGCACGTTCCAAATGCTCCCATGCTTTTTGAAGATTACCATATTGAAGATTTTTCCGGTAGTCGCTAATTTCCTTTTGGAAAAAAGGCTTCAGTTTTTGGGGCATCGATGTGTTAATTTTCATTTCTCTCTCAGATTTGGAATATTGTCTTTTTGGACCCTTTTTCTTTTAATGATGGTGTCCCCCTTCTCCTTTTTTCATTTCCGCTATCAAATAGTAGGCATTGTTAAGGGCAAACTGTGCGTTCTCTGGTACAGCATCCAAAAATTTCACAGCCACCCAACCATTGCTTTTGGCTCCAGTGGTTACTCTCAGGGGTGTAAACATCCACTCTTCCCCTTCTTCTGTAGCCGTAAAAGTAAGGTAATCGTCACCTTCACGGGTGATCGCACTTTCTGGTAAAGCGAGCGAGCTTATGCTGTCGGTAAGTATCTCTCCGCGTACATACATTCCGGGGATCAATTTACCCAACACATTCTCAATTTCGGCATGGACGTGAACGGCTTTAGGATCTTGCTCAAACTTTTTCCCCACAGAATAAATCTCAGCATAAAGCTCCATACCGGGCATTGTCTCAACCGTAAATCGTACGCGTTGTCCTTCTTTCACTTTGTACACATCGTTTTCAAACACCATCAGGTCGGCATGGATGTGATCAATATTTACAATCTCAAACAGGTTTTTTTCTGGCTGGACGTACTGACCGGTTTTTACTTCCACCTTGGTGATAGAACCCTTTATCGGGCTTAAAACCGGAATGCGGTTGTAAAAGTCACCTTCCTGTATTTTTTCCGGATAGATTCCCAACTGCCTAAGTTGTGCTTCATAACTCTTTACTGTGGCCTGTGCTGAACGATAATCAGCTGAAATTTGCTGAAAAGCCTTTCCGGAACCCACCTCTTCCTCATACAGCTTTTGCTGACGATTATACTCCTGTTCAAGAAATATTTCGTGGTTAAATGATTCCAGATAACTTCCCTGTAGTTCAATGATATTCGGGTGGGAAAGATAAGCCAGTACCTGTCCTTTCTGAACATCATCTCCTTCAATAACTTCAATGCTCGATATATTGGCACCTAAAATAGCGGTCACCGTTGCCTCATTCTTAGGTGGAACCTCAAGTTCTCCATTAGCTTCCACAATATTGGAGAGATTTTTTCGGGGAATCGCACCAACCTGCATATCCAGGGCATTAAATTGCGCCAGGGAAAGATGAACGTTCTCGCTTTCTTTTTCATTGTGATCGTGCCCCTCTTCAAGCCCTTCCTTTTCTTCTCCATGATCCTGAGAATTGGATGACTTACCATTACAAGCCGCTACAAGAAAGGCAGTGAACAATACAATGATGATTTGATTGATTATGAATTTCATTTTTTTCTTTTTACAGGTTTGATGCATTGAGGTAATATTCCAATTGAAAACGGGCTTGCAGGTACTCTTGTAATGCTTCCCGCGCTTTTATTTCCACCTGCAGGCTTTCCTTCAGGTTTTGAATAAATGATACGTAATCAATATCTCCTTCCTCATAGGCTAAAATTGCCCCTTCACGCTGTTCACGGGCCAGGGGTAGCGCTTCCTGTTCATAGAACAGCCATGAAGCATGCCATTTTTCATAGTCCTGTAATAGTGAAAGGTATCCCGTACTTAGTTCAAATTGAGTTTGCCTCAAATTTTGCTCAGCAATTTCCTGCTGGATACGGGAAGCCTGAGCCCGGCCTTGTTCCTTCATAAAAAATAATGGAATGGAGAGCCCAACCTGGTATTGATAAAAACCACTATGCCCACTTATTTCCTGAATGCCATATTGTGCATTCAGTTTCGGAAGGAAGTCGGCATTAGCGGCCTTTCGTTCTGCATTAGCTACCTTCACCTGTTGTGTTGCCATACTGAGCCTGGGGTGTGAGCTGAGCGAATCAGGCGGCAGAATTTGGTTGGTCCAATTTCGAGGTAGTGAATCCACTACCGTAAACAGGGAGTCGCTAACCATCCAAAGGTTGAGCCTGTAGAGGGAGGTCTGATAATCAAACGCAGCCTGCTCTTTTTGCAGGGTTATTTGTTTCACCTGGTTCGAAGCCGCTAAAAAGGCGAGTTTAGAAGTTTCTTCTACCTCATATCTGAGCCTGACACCTCGCAGAAAATTCTGATAAATGGAATCAAGCCTTTGATATAGCTGGTAATTCTGCCGGGCAATCCATGCATTGGCATAAGCCTCTTTCACCTGTTGCTGCAATTCCAATTCGCTCAAGTTTAGTGCCGCTTCTGCAAGAGCCACCTGCCTATTTCGAACTTTTAGTTTTGGGGCAATGCCAAAGATGTCCATTTGTTGCTGCTGTACACCAATGGTGGTATAAACTCCCGTTCCTTCGGCATCAATTTCCTCACCTGCGGAAAAAATTTGTGTTTTCCCCAAATCCCAGGCGGTTTTCTTCAATGCCTCCTGTTGCTCAACTTCCAGTTTGGCTGCCTGTAACTTGGGATAAGAAGACAAAGCACGGCTCAGGGCTTCTTCCATGGATATTTTGGGAAGTTCTTCAGCATTCTGAGCACTGACGGAAGTTGGCCCGAATACAGTGAAGCCTAGCATTACAACAACCGTGGCTATACCGGCACCAGAAGGTTTGAGAGATCTTTTTTCCGTCCAACGATATAGTATGGGCAAAATGAACAAAGTTAAAAGGGTAGAAGTAATCATTCCCCCGATCACCACTGTAGCCAGTGGTCGTTGTACTTCCGCACCTGCCGATACTGAAATGGCCATGGGCAAGAAGCCAAGAATATCTGTAAGAGCGGTAAGCAAAATGGGACGCACCCTTCGTTTTGCTCCTATTCTGATCCTTCTATTTAAGTCCATTTCCCCTTCTTCTTTAAGTTCATTCCAGCCACTGATCAAAACCAATCCGTTTAATACTGCCACCCCAAACAGCACAATAAATCCAACACCTGCGGAAATACTAAAAGGCATATCCCTTAACCAAAGGGCGAATATTCCGCCAATGGCGGCCAGGGGAATAGCCATATAGATCATGATGCTTTGTTTGAAGCTCTGAAGTGCGAAGAAGATGATAATAAAAATCAAAGCCAATGCCAGGGGAACTACAACCTGCAATCGATTTGTAGCGCGTTCCAGGTTTTCAAAGGCACCTCCATAACGGAGGTAGTAACCTGCGGGAAGTTCAAGTTGATCCTTTAATTTTTGCTGGATTTCTTCTACGAGTGATTTTACATCACGACCACGCACATTCACCCCTACATAGGTCCTGCGATTGGTATTGTCCCGGCTGATCTGCATCGGCCCGGGTTCATAACTGACATCGGCTACTTCATTGAGTGGAATTTGAGCACCCGAAGGGGTGTTGACATAAAGATTTTTCAGGTCGTCAATACTGCTCCTGTGAGCAGAATCGAGACGAACCACCAGGTCAAATCTTTTTTCACCTTCAAAGATCACCCCGGCTTTTCCACCCGCGAAGGCAGATTGGATTACCTGATTAACATCATTGATATTCAGCCCATATTGAGCCAGGTCAGCCCGATTATATTTTACGGTCATTTGGGGCAATCCGCTGGTTGCTTCAACACGCATATCGGCAACACCCTCCACTGTAGAAATGACTTTTCCCATTTCCCCGGACTTATCCGCTAATACCTGCAAGTCTTCACCATAAAGTTTTATGGCAATATCCTCACGTACTCCAGTGAGTAGCTCATTAAAGCGCATTTCGATGGGTTGGGTAAACTCATAATTCACCCCAGGCACAATGCTAATGGCTTCCTTAATCTTGGCGATTAATTCTTCTTTAGTCTCCGCTGATACCCATTGGTCTTTAGGTTTAAGGATGAGAATACAATCACCGAGATCCATTGGCATTGGGTCGGTCGGCACTTCAGATACTCCAAAACGAGACATCGCATGTTCCACTTCCGGGAACTCTTCCAGAATGATATTTTCAATGCGGGTAGAGGTTTTTATACTTTCAGAAAGTGAACTTCCAGGCTTCAATATAATGTGGAATGCGATATTACCCTCATCCAACTGCGGAATAAACTCGCCACCCATTCTGGAAAACGTAAATATAGCAAGGATCAATAGCACTACAGCCGAACCTATCACTAAGCCCGCTTTTCGAAGGGTGCTTCCCAAAGCCCGCTCATATTTTTCTTCCAGCCAAATTACAATGTAGTCTCCCCACGATTTTTTTTCTTCCGGCTTCACCCTTATAAAAAGTGCGGAAACCATCGGCACATAGGTAAGGCAAAGTATCATGGCACCGATCATGGCAAACATAAAGGTGAGCGCCATCGGTTGGAACATCTTTCCTTCTACCCCCTCAAGAAAGAGAATAGGTAGGAAAACGATCAAAATGATTAGCTGGCCGAAAAAGGCAGCGTTCATCATTTTGGAAGAAGCTTTAATGGTTGATTCATCACGTTCTTGTTGTGTAATACGCTTTTTACCTGTTCCCATCTTCTGCATGAGGAAGAACACAGTACCTTCCACAATTATGACGGCTCCATCTACTATAATGCCGAAGTCAATGGCTCCGAGGCTCATAAGATTGGCCCATACACCAAGTACATGCATCAGAATAAAAGCAAAGAGCAATGCAAGAGGGATTGTAGAGGCTACAATTAAACCTCCGCGCCAGTTTCCTAGCAGAAACACAAGTACAAATATTACGATCAGAGCCCCTTCCAGCAGGTTGCTTGTTACTGTGCTGGTAGTTTTGCTGATCAGTTCGCTGCGATCGAGAAAAGGCTCAATGGTCACACCCTCCGGAAGCGACTCCTGGATGAGTGCTACACGCTCCTTCACATTTTCAATTACTTCATTAGAATTAGCTCCCTTCAACATGAGGGTCATGCCGCCTACAGCTTCACCCTTTCCATCCTTGGTAAAGGCTCCGTAGCGCACAGCATTTCCAAACTGCACCTTAGCCACATCCTTAATACGGATCGGAATACCATCTACTGTTTTCACCACAATATGCTGCAACTCCTCAAGACTTCTGGCAAGTCCTTCCCCACGAATAAAGTTTGCGTAGTGATCTTTTTCTATGTAGGCACCACCAGTGTTCTGGTTATTCAGCTGCAGGGCTTCAAATACATCGGTAATAGTCAGGTCAATCGCCCTAAGCTCTTCTGGATCTACTGCCACCTCGTATTGCTTGATCTTTCCACCAAAGCCATTCACTTCCACAACGCCCGACACCATGGCCATTTGTCTGCGTACAATCCAATCCTGCATGGTACGTAAATCGGTAGCAGAATATTGACCTTCATAAGATTCATCTACCTGAAGGGTGTACTGGTAGATTTCTCCTAGACCGGTGGAAATTGGACCCATGGAAGGATCGCCAAAGCCTTCCGGTATTTCCCCTTCTATCTCCTGTAGTTTTTCGTTTACAAGCTGGCGCGGCAGATAGGTGCCCATATCGTCTTCAAAAACAATTGTGACTACAGATAGGCCAAAGCGCGAAACCGAACGAATCTCTGTTACTCCCGGCAGGTTGGACATAGCAACCTCCACCGGATAGGTTACAAATTGCTCGATGTCCTCTGTACCGAGATTAGGTGCCTGGGTGATTACCTGTACCTGATTGTTGGTTATATCCGGTACGGCATCAATAGGTACTTTGGTCATGCTCCAGATCCCTGCACCAATAAGAACCAGGGTGAGCAGACCGATAATGAACTTGTTCCTTACGGAAAAAGCAATGATTTTATCTATCATGAAATTAAGTCTAATTCAACAATAAAATGGTTGTTGAGGACGGGAGTCCTCTATATTTTGTTGAATTAAACCTGGGGAGGGTCCAGCAACGAAGCCGGATATGAAGAGGAAGGAAGTTCCGAATAGCGGGATGAAAGTGGTGAGTGCATTTTTGGAGTCTCACTCAAAACAAAAAAGACACTTATGGTAACACTGGTATGGCAACATTGGCAAGCACAAAAAGGAGCGCAAAAATCCTGCCCGGCATGGCGCTCGTGGGCCGAATGATCATATTCAGTAAGCATTTCCTGATGTACCTGTAACTCCACACAGTCAACGCCATCAGCACAAGGTACAATAGATAGCGACAAGAAGTAAATAGATAATATGGCCAATAGTACCCTACGCACGGGTGCGAAATTAATAAAAAAAGCGCATTTTTAAAAACCAGAACGAGATTAAACTGTCCGATTGTAGCAGGCTAATAGGTTTTTGGTAAAATTTTGAATGGATTCCGCAAACTTTGGCTTCAAGCTTTGGATCCACCGGGTTTGGGAAAAGTGTGTAAAGAGCGCAGGCAGTCCTGAATCCATTCGGGATCAATAATGCGAAGCGGGGACCATTTCTTTTTCTTTCGTTACCATTTGTCTTAGATTTTGTCCAGTTGCACTGCCGATCAAGTCGTCTCGGTTTGGCAATTAAGTCAGACGGTGTCATTTTATGTCTGATTGAATTTTTTTAAATATTTATTTGACTTCTAAGATAAATCAGCTGTGTTTAAGTTGGTATTTTGTATCCTCATTTTAACCCTGTACCTGTTAGCTTCCGGTTTTAATGTACTCAATCGCTCTTTCCAAAATTGGATCTTTCCCTTCAGCCACATCTTCAGGGGTCATTTGCACCCGGATATCCACCGGCACACCAGCCTCAAAATTAAGTCCATTCACGGTATACCCTATAGTGGAACTGTAATTGAAATACCAACCGTTGGGCAGTTCATACCCTGCAGGAACTCCAGAACCACCTCCGGTATCATCTCCCATCAGGATTGCCCCATCAATGGCTTTGATATAAGCTGAAAAGTAAGACCCTGCACTATACACTTTCCGATTGGTCAAAACGACCACCCTTCCTTCAAAATGCGGGAATTCGGTATTTGGGTTTAAAAAGACCTCCTTTTGTGGTGAATAATCATTCGGACCAGGACCATTTTTCATTTGGTAGGAATATATTTTCGTGCGTTCTTCAATCAACCGGGCGGCAATTTTCAATCCATTTTCCGGATTACCTCCTTCGTTATTTCTGATGTCTATGATGACTCCGGGCAAACTTTTAAACCGCTCTACAACAAGGTCAAGCTCACTTTCAAGAATAGTGGTGGTAAAGCTTCGGTAATGCATGTAGCCGACCCCGTTTATCTCCTGATTGAGAAGATATCCAGTGATTCGATAATCCCCCAGATAATTACGTTCCAAAACGTCGAAACTATAGTTGGATGGAGCTTCCAGGTAGGGTAAATATCGGCTGATGTCAAAAGGTGTTCTAAGATTTACATGACCATCCCTCAGGGTATTCAGCATCGCAGCCATTACATCATAAAGCGCTGTTTCATTTTGCGCCTGAAGCGCCATGGGTCGGTAAACGTTTTTTACACTATCCCAGTCAATTTTTTTGTAGTCAAAAAAGGAATAGCGTTCATTCATGACCTCCCAAAGAATATCAAAATTTTCTGTATTGGTATTATCCGGTGGTGAATCCAAAAGAATCTGCTCGCAAGAGAGACAAAACAGCATTGTCAATAAGGTCACTATTCCAGTCAGCTTTTTCATCTTGTCCGCATTAGAAAGTTGATGGCTAAAGTATGGGCAGCAGTTTGTACCAGGCTGGGGTTTTGGAAAGAATAATACTCCCAATTGTAGATCAACTGGATTTTATTGCCTCCATAAATAGGAGACTCCACAAAATTATCGAATTGAAAACGGGGAAAGTTTCCCAACCAACTTATCCTGGTATTATCAAACAACTGACTTTCAAAGCTCCTTTCCTGATCCAAAAACTCTGGCACACCAGCAAAAACCGGTCGGGTCATGAATCCAATAAGAGGAAGTTTAAAGCCGATATTGCCCTTCATTTCTTTACCAAAAAGCTGGAAATTATGGCGATAGCTTAGTTCAGCCTGGAAGTTTGCATTGAAATCATAATTGATTGAGCTATTGTCCCATCGTGGAGAAAAGCGGACATGGATCAGACTTGAAATGGAGGGACCTAACCACCAATTTCCTCTTTCAGACTCCCGGATCAAAAAAAGGGAAGCGTAGCTGATTTCATTCCAGTAGGAAGTAACTTTCGGCTGCTGGTACCGGCGCAAAGATTTTCCAATTTCAAATTCCCTGGTCTTAAGCGAACCAATACTTCCTTCAAATTGGAAATGGCTAAGTTTTTGTGTTTTTCGGCGCTGATGATCAATCATGAATTAGATTGGCGCACCACTGTAGCGACTTCGGGTAATCAATTGATCCTGTACGGTTTGTAACCTAATCCCTACAGCCAGGCCCCAGTACCCTTCCTGCTCTTGCGCATTGCCCGATTGCCAGCAAAGAAAGGCCACAAAAAGAATTGCAAGTTTTTTCAAGATGAAATAATTAAATAGACCTGAAGATGAGTTCGATATAATGGTAAATGATCCAATCCAAAGGAGGCACAAAAGCTTACCTATTTCAGGTTCAAATGTATGGATTAATCCAAAAATAAAAATCAAATTATTGAAAAAGAGCGCATTACTCCTCCCCTTTTTATTACACCTCAGCAAAAACTGAACAGTTTCGGGAAACGGCTGCATTCAGATTCGCAGGAGACAGGTATCCTACCGCAAAAGCCTGCCGCCATTTTCTAACCATTGGATCCTCTAGGGTTTTGAAAATAACCGCCAGCCGACGGGAATGAAACTTAAGGAAAGTTTAACGAACCCATGGAAGCTGGGGTAAGTGCAGTCTCATCTCCAATGCAAAGTTAATATCCGGCTGAAACAAGGCAAGGAAAGGGTCTTAGTGGAATTAGACAATAGTGGTGTTTATGAGATCGTGATGGACAGGAAGGGCTTTTCACATCATGCTATTCTGGTTGAAAATAATGTTTTTTGCAAATTAGTTGAAGTATTTTTGTACTTTGGAAAGATACTAATGAAAAGTCTCTTTAATTCAGGTAAGTTTAAACAATGAATTATAGTCAGCTAGTAGAAGAGTTTCGTAAAATGGCATTTGGTTTCAGGGATGGCCTGATCACTATCCTTCCAAAACTTATCCTTGCCATTATTGTATTTGCAATAGGTTATTTGGTGGCGCGCCTCACTGAATGGGTGGTCAGGCGTTTGTTGATTTACTTAAACAGTCTGATTAATGACAGGTTCAGAGACAAGATCCAACACATCAACTTCGGCCCTTCAGCCACATTTATCAGCAAGACATTCTTCTGGATTATTTTTGTTTTCTTTCTTGTTCTCGGTACGGAAGTACTTGGTTTATCGATTATTACCAACTGGCTGGGAAGCGTCCTGACCTATGCACCAAGAATTTTAGCTGCCATTTTAATTGTTTTTGTAGGAATCATTGCTGGCAGGATGGTGGGAAAATTGATTACTTCCGCCACGGCCCAGGTCGCCATTTCTTATGGCAATATCCTCGGAAATATAGTGCAGTACACTATTCTCATCACCTCCATTATTATTGCCGTTGATCAGATAGGTGTCAATATTGCGTTCCTCACACAATTGATAAACATCCTTTTAGCGGCTCTTTTGTTCGGTGCGGCACTGGCATTTGGCCTGGGTGCTAAAACATCGGTCAGCAATATTCTCGCTTCCTATTACATCCATAAACTGTACAAAGAGGGGGATTATGTGAAGATCAGCGGTATAGAAGGCAGGATTATTAAGATTGGCAATACATCAGTTCTTTTGGAATCAGAAACCGGCCAGGTGACGATCCCTTCTAAGGAGTTTAATGAAGTAAAGTCTGTCTTGATCAAAAAAGAAAAGTAATGGGTACAGATGAAAAGATATTGGAGGCTTTTATTCATGAACACGGCCTGGCAGCCACGCAAATTCTCGAAAAGCTTGAGCCCGAAGAGGTGGCGAGCTTGTTACAGGAAATCCCCGTTGCCCTGGCAGCCAAAATTCTGGAGCCGATGTATGCCTACAAAGCATCCCGAATCTTGGAAAGCCTTGACCAAACCTGCGCAATCGAAATACTGGAAGATGTAGACTTGAAAACGGCTGAATTGATACTCAGACAGATGGAGGGGTCGCTCCGTGATTCACTATTGAAAGATCTGGCACCGGAAATTTCAGGTCCACTGCGCTTGAAGCTGAAGAGCCCTGAAAATACGGTAGGCGCCCTCATGGATCCCATCTTATTTACTTTGCGAAAATCCGTCAAGGTGGGCAAGGCTTTGACCTTCCTAAAGGATCACAAACGGCTCGGCTCTCCTTACGTATTTGTGGTGAATCAGGACAAATCACTTCACGGCCTTGTAAAACTGCAAGACCTGCTGTTGGCCGGTAAGGATGCCCCTCTTACAACTTTGGCAATTACCAGTGTGCCAAAACTCTATGATGATGTTCATTTTGAAACGGTCATAAACCATGAAAGCTGGCTTTACTATTATGCCTTGCCGGTAACAGATCGCTCGGGTGTTCTCGTCGGCTCATTAAGGCTGGAAGCCGTCCGCCGGGGAAGTGTAAAAAGCGAAGATGTGATGGGAAAACAAGCTATCAAGGCGGGTGCCGCACTTGGAGAGCTTTACCGTGTCGGATTAATGGGTTTTTTGGGGAGCTCGGCAGAATGAAAACCCAATATCCCCATTCCATTAAATAGCTAAAATTTTTATCATGTCACAAATCCCTACCTCCGCTAAAGAAAAATTGATAAATGGCTTTTTCAGGCAATTTCCCGGAGATGCCGCTTCAGTGCTCAATGGCTTTTCCACTGAGGAGATCATTGATTATCTCAAAAGACAGGATCAAAACGTTTCCAAAAAGGTGTTTGCCCGCCTGAATCCCGATATTGCCACAGAAGTCATTGATCTAATGGATAATCAATTGTTTGTTCACATATTCTCTACGATCGATGCTTATTTGGGAGCGAGATTGCTATCCCGTCTGGATAAGCAAACGGCTGAAGCCAAAACGGCTTTGTTATCCCCCACACTGGCCCGGGAAATAAAAGAGCTGATGAGCTATCCTCTGGATTCTGCGGGTCATTTGATGAACCCCATGACAACTACTTTCCATCCAGGAAATACCGTGGAGGAGGTGCTGAAGCGCCTGCGGGTATTGGGAGACCGCCGAATTGCCAATATTTATGTAATAGACGATGAAGGCACTTTTTTGGGGGTAGCGGCACTTCAAAGAATAGCCATTTCGGAGCCCAGGGTGAAATTAAAAGATATCATACAAGCTCCTTTGGGCGTGATAAATGCCTTAGCACCTGTTGAAGATGTGGTGGAACTGCTGGAAAAAAAGAGGATCATTCATTTGCCGGTTATTGATATCAATAACAAGCTACTGGGCGTAATTCGAAACGGTGACCTGGTAGCTGCCTCCAAAGAAGAGGCCACAGAAGACCTTCAAGCGATGTTTGGTGCAGGTAGAGAAGAGCGAGCCCTATCAAAAGTTTCTCTTGCGGTAAAGAACAGGTTACCCTGGCTACATATCAATCTTATTACTGCATTTATGGCTTCGCTGGTAGTGGGCTTTTTTGAAGATACCATAGCCAGAATCACGGTGCTGGCGGTTTTCTTACCGGTGGTGGCAGGGCAGTCGGGCAATACAGGTTCACAAGCCCTGGCCGTCACCATGCGGGGTTTGGCACTCAGAGAAATCAGGATAGCGCAATGGTTTAAGGTGGCGAGAAAAGAGATTATGGTTGGTTTGATCAATGGGCTGGCCGTAGCCTTAACCACTTCTGTCATCGTTTATTTCTGGGCTTCCTCCTTCGGCCTGTCTGTGGTCATTGGCATCTCAATGGTGGTATCTATGATCATTGCAGGATTTTCGGGAGCGGTCATCCCGATCATATTGAAGTCGCTGGGACAGGATCCCGCCACCTCCTCTTCGATTGTGTTGACCACGGTGACAGACATCTTCGGATTTTTAAGTTTTTTGGGTTTGGCCACGGCACTGGCAGATGTGCTGAACATTGTAGGATAAGGTTTCAGGGAATTTGGCGGCTCGGTTTATTCATGATTAGGTTGTGAATTCTGAATATTTTCCTTTTTGTGGTTTCGTGGATTATACTCCTATTTGCCCATTATATAGATCAGAAATAGGGAAAATCAAGTCGTAATCGTTCCAGTTCAAATTGCCATCTGTCAATGAAAAATCAGAGAACTTATTTTCATCCAAATATTTCTTAATCGAAGGATGAAGAGATTTTGATAAAAATGGTTTGAAATCAATTATATTCTCTTTTCCATCACTAAACCTTATACGAATTGTATAATCCGACAAATATTTCGCAGTATCAATTTTCAATTGATTAAATCCAGATTCTGAATCCTTATAGTTAACAATTATTTTCATTTCAATCTTTTTGTAATTTTTTCAAACTCCACATCCTTATGATAAATAAAATAGCTAATCCATTTTTCCACTACATTATCAGCAAATTTTTCAAGAAAAACCTTAAAATCTTTAAGGTCTTTTCCTTTCAGGGGACGGGCTCCTACAATATCTGTAATCTTTATCTCCGAAATATTGCCATCTATAATATAATATAGAATTCAGCTTTGCTTTCAAACTCACCTTTTTTTGCATGAACATGTATTGGTTCGTGCTCATTCGAGTAGAAGAAAATCAGAATCCCTAAATATTCAAATATCTTTGGCATTATCCGATCTTGTTAATTTTTAACTGTCTTAAATTTACAAAATCTCCACCTGAACTGAAAATCAAAGTATGCTATAGGTCTCTCACCATGAATAATTCCTATTGGCTAACCGCAACACTTTCCGTTAGTTACCATAGGGTCTGAAAAGGAATCCCCGCTAAATATAGGGAAATTACGGAAACATTCAACTATCATTTTCATTTGCCGGAAAGTTGCCAGCCATTAGGTAAATTCGAGATGACTTTTTACAGTTTCTTTTAACTTTTGGGAACGAGCATAAAAAAAATCCTGCCAGTAGCAACCGACAGGACTAATTCCCTTTACAATTCCTTTGGTGAATCTGCACCAACTCCTTGTAACTACCTGATATCCAGGACTATTGTGGGCCCACCTGGGCTCGAACCAGGGACTTTCTGATTATGAGTCAGATACTCTAACCAACTGAGTTATAGGCCCAAAGTGTAAAACGTTTTCAGCTACTCCTTGCAGAAACGCAATCGCGGCACTTACATCGCCATTTCGCCCGTTTTACCTTGCTTTTGGGACTGCAATGTTACATATTTGATTTTAATTTCACAACTTAAATCTCTATGAAAAAGCATCCGGAAATCCAACTTTTGATCTTTGATCTGGGAAACGTCATCTATGATATTGATTACCAACGGACTTTTGATAAGTTGTATACCAAACTGCCCAACGAAAAGCACGCCATGGTCAAGGAGTTTATGGTTTCCCCCATCCATATGGACCTGGAAACAGGAACAATTGATGAAGCCGGATTTAGAAATGGCGTTCGGGAATATTTTTCAGCGGATTGGGAAGATGCCTGGATCGATGAGGTGTGGAACAGCCTGTTGGTGGATATCCCCCAGGAAAGGCTGGACCTGCTGCTCAAACTCAAAAAAAAGTACCCCTTGTACATGCTCAGCAATACCAATTCCATCCACTTTAAAATCGTGGAACAGGTTTTCAGACAAAAGCTCCCGGCCGGTGCCTGGCCGCAACTTTTTGACCATTTGTTTTTAAGCCATGAAATGGGCCTGAGGAAACCAGGGGTAGCCATCTACCAGGAGGTAGTCAGGACCATAGGAGCCAAACCCGAATCCTGCCTGTTTTTTGATGACCTGAAAGCAAACCTTTTGGGTGCAGAAAAAGTTGGCATTAAAACCATTCATATTGACCACCCTAAAGCCCTGATCAACTTTTTCGGTAATGTATAGCTCAAAGGATTATCTCAAGCATGGCATTTTATTTCTACTCACACTGATAGCCACCACCCTGGCCGGAGGGGAATGGCTGTACGGAAGAAGTGTGCTATCGGATGAAAGACCCCTTACCTGGGCGTATTTCTTCCTTTCCATGCAATTTTCCATCCCCTTTATCGGCATCCTTTTGGTACACGAACTGGGCCACCTTTTCACCTCCCTCTACCATAAGGTAAGGTCTTCCCTGCCCTTTTTCATCCCTGCCTGGCTGGGTTTTATTGGCGCACCCTCTATAGGAACCTTTGGTGCGGTAATACAAATGAAAAGCCTGGTCAGCAGCCGGAAGAAATTCTTTGATATCGGCGTTGCCGGGCCGCTGGCAGGTTTTGTGCTGGCACTTGCCGTGTTGACCTACGGCTTTACCAACCTGCCGGAGGCCTCTTACATTTATGAAATCCACCCGGAATATGCTGAGCCGGACTATGAACAGGAAGCGGATGAAAATGTGATGGATGTGCAATTGGGATACAACCTGTTATTCTGGCTGATGGAAAAGTCCCTGGCAGACCCCGAAAGAATGCCGGACATGGCGGAGGTCATCCACTACCCCTACCTTTTTGCCGGTTACCTGGCCCTGTTCTTTACAGCCTTAAATTTATTGCCTATAGGGCAGCTTGACGGGGGGCATGTGGTATTTGGCATTCTTCCCAAACAGCACGAAAAATTATCCCTGATCGCCTATACCCTTTTTCTGTTTTTTGCCGGACTGGGCCTGGTCAACCCCTTTGAGGATTTGAATTACCTGATATTTGCCTTGCCGCTATATATCGGTTTTCTGTATATCTGCTTTAGAAAATCCTCCCTCTCCAATGTCAACAAATGGATCATGGCCCTGGGAATTGCGGCTGTTCAATACAGCATTTCCGGTATATATCCGGGCATAGAAGGCTACTCCGGCTGGCTCTTGTTTGCCTTTTTGGTTGGCCGGGTGTTGGGCATCCGGCATCCCGAGGTGCTGGATGGCAGACCCCTGGATGATAAACGAAAAATTCTCGGTTGGATCGCCATTCTGATTTTCATTCTCTGCTTTATCCCCAGACCATTTGTAATTGAATAGCTGAACTTTGGCCATGCAATCGGGTTAAGGGTGGCAAGGCATTACAAATTTAAATCCTCGAAAAAATCCCCCTACCCCCTTAAAAAGGGGGATTTGCTGAAATTGGAATTCACTGCGGAATTCAGGCCATGTAATCGGGTTAGGGTATGAAAAGGTTTTTGGTTACCGACCATGCCAACGCAAACGACTCCCCCTTACCAAGGGGGCCAGGGGGATTCACATACGTAACTATCAATAAATCAGAATTTTAAATAATGAGTGGAGTTAATCCTCTTCTTCCAGCTCCCTGTAAGCCAAAATGCCTCCCAACACATTCCTGACTTTTGGAAAGCCTTTGCTCTCCAAAAACTGCTTGGCATTGCCACTTCTTGCACCGGAACGGCAGTGGATGATGATTTCTTCCTCTTTATGGGCTTCCAGTTCAGCCAGTTTGTGTGGCAACTGGGCCAGTGGTATGAGCCATGCGCCGAGGTTATCATCTTCATATTCGTACGCTTCCCTCACATCAATGAAAACAAATTTTTCATTTTTTTCCAGACGTTCTTTCAGCTCGTCTACTTCTATATCTTCCATGCTTTAATTGACTATAATTCTTTTGGTGACCGGATATCCACTTTTCATCATTTTGATCAGGTACATCCCCTTTTGACTTCCCGTAAAATTAAGGATTTTACTGTTTTTTTCTCCCTCCACGGGGATTTTTATCTGCCTGCCCTGAAAATCAAATACCTCAATTTCGCTGACCTCTCCACTTATATAAAGCAGGTCCTGTACCGGATTGGGGTAAAGCAGCATATCGGTGTCCGTTTCTTCGGGAACCTCCACGGGCGGAGAAGGACTCAGGTGGGGTCGGATCATCAGGTTGCCAGCCACCTCTTCATTTTGTTGCCAGGAACCCAGCACATTGAAAAATATTTTATCTCCTGTATCCCCGCTCTTGTCCAGCCCTATATGGATGTAATCATTCGAAAACTGGGTAAACCCAACATGAAAAGTTTCCTGAACCATGATATTGGTATCTAAGGGGAAATAAGCAAAAGCGCTGAGTGCCGTATCCGGTGGAATAATTACCTCTTTTTGAAACAATGGCGCATTATCCAGTGAATCCCAAACCATCAATTCAATGGCATTGCCTCTTTGCGAAAAGTTGGTAAAATTGATACTTACCCCGGAAATGTAGCCGGGATTCAAGGCCTCGTATTGCAGGGCCAGCATGCCTCCTCGCTGGTTGATGCCGGCCGCATAATCCGGTGAGCCATTGTCATAGGCGTAAAAATCCCGGAAAGGGATCACTATTTTGCTGGTATCATTGACCCTGAAGTCTACATTTTCATGGTACAGGGTATCCTGTCCGGTAATGCTTTGCACCAAATAGGTGTCCCCCGCACTCAAGGTGGTCAGCACCTCAAGATCAAAGGGATTGTCTGCCATGATATCCAGGGATTCCGGCATGTTACTGCTGAATCCCCTTCGCTCCAAAGCCTGGGGAACAGGATTGAAAGGTGTTCTCCTGTTGGGTGCGGCGATCAACCTTCCAGTAGCCGCATCCAGGAATTCTATGGTATATTCCATGGCCCGAAAGCGGTTGTTCAGGTTTTTAAACTCTCCATCAACGGTCCCGGTGAGCTGCTCAGGTACATACTCAAAATGCGGAATGGCCTGGTAGGGTGCAAAAGGGCTGCCCGGCAACCTGCTCAGGGCCCTGTCTTCGGTGAAGATATCCGCTACATCCCTTCCGCTGTTTAAAAAAACATAATCAATGATCCAGGTATCAAAAGGTCCGGACAAACGCCCGCTATGTGCAAATTTAAATCGGAAGTTTTCGTGATGGAACTCGGGGGCAACAGCCAGAATGACCTGTTCAAAATTTTGACTGCTTAGCTCCTCTCCGCCCTGCTGCTTCCATGCTTCCTGCCAGTTGTCCTCCCTGTCCAAAAAGTACAATCCCAGTGCATCGTTTTCATCCGGCATTTCTCCCTGGCCACCTGCCTGCCAGAAAAAACTGATAAACAGGGAAGCAGCCGCTTCCTGATCCAAATCCGTTAAATTAAGGGGCATGGAAACCAGTTCATCACCCTCTCCATTTTGCAAGCGGCTTTGGGAATAAGGGTTGCCATTCTCATCTACCCCATCCAAAAATACTGTTCCAAGTGATGGAGGATTGTTTCCTATGGTGAAGGAGCTTATGGCTCCCCTGGATTCCCATTTGTTTTCCGATATCAGCCCCGAAGAAAAATCCTCCCAAAACGGGAGTTGTACATGCTCCTCATTTACCCTTAGATTGGGAATAGATGCCTGCTTTTTATTGGGCGATTGAGGTATCGGTAGTTGTCTGAATTGCCCGTATCCGTTCTGATGGAAACAAAGGACGAAACACAGCAAAATGGTAATGACCGATAAGCCTCTTTTTGACATTAAAAGTTAATTTCTTTGGATAGTTCAGATACCCAGACATCCACCCGCTCTCCGGTTTTCATATCCAAACCTGCAGGCGGCAATTGTTTGACTACCGTTCCTTTTGGCACAGTATCCGTTTCCACATAGTTGATATTACCCATGGTCAAACCGGATCCCAAAATTAAAAATTCGGCCTCCACATCATCCATTCCGATAATGTTGGGCATTTCCAGGATCTGATTGCCCAGGCCATCACCTACCACCAGGTCTATTTGTGAGCCTTTTGGAATTTCAAATCCCTCTTTGATTTCCCTTCCCCTGTACTTTTGTTCCAAAACCGCATTCAGCCCAATATCCGGAACATACACAATATCTCCTCTTACCAGTCCGAAATTTTGCAAAATCTCCTGTGCATTTTTAAGCGGGGTATTGACCAGATTGGGCATGCGGACCAGCGGTGCATTTTCAGCATTGAGGGTCACATAAATTTTTCTGTCTTGCTTCACTTTCGCCCCGGGTTTGGGATTTTGCTTCAATACCTCCAGGGGTTTGGCTTCGGCAACAAACCCACTGTCCGGTGTAATCTCCAAAGCAAGACCTCTTTCATTCAGGTAGTTCCGGGCTTCCTCATAATCAAATCCCTCCAAATCAGGCACCGAAACGGATTCCCCGTGGTGGGTATAACCCGGTAAATAAATTTTGAAAAAAATCAATAAAATCGCAAATAAGACACCCAATATAATCAACAAATGGGTCCCGATTTTTTTCAGTCCTGTTTTTAAATCATTCATGTTTTTACAAATGCAAAGCTCACGGATAAAAGGGCAACTGGTAAATGGAATTTTACCCCATCTAAAATTTACCGCAAATTACAGCTATATTTCCAGAAGGAGAATGACATGGCGTATTTTTTCTGTTTTAACGTCTATTCCCTAATTTTGGTATTACTGAATTATCAATTTTTTAGTAGTAAAAATGCGGTTCCCCGAAATTTCTACAATAAACAGGCCAGAACCCAGTAGATCTTTACTAAAAGAATAAGTTTGGTTCAGGGTATTCGGGAAATCAACGTCATAGGCCAATTTTCCCGAAGTTCTATAAAACCTGATTCTTACATCATCATAGTCTTCCAGGTTAAACGCAATATTGAAAATAGCTGCTGTGGGATTCGGATAAACCAATAGTTCATCAATCGCAGGTTCTACCGGATTGGGATTGTCTGATAAAAACACTTCAATATCATCCAGGTACAATACTGACTCCGGATCATCCACGCCATCTACTTTAAAATAGATCCTCACCCCCTCTCTGCCGGCAAATTGGTTCAGATTGATATAGGTTTTTTCGAATTGATTTTTGTTATCCGGAAAAAAGCCGGGAGGACCGGTTAGTTTTTCCAGCTCATTGCCCCTGCTTTCCCAAAGCTGAACCCCACTGTAACCTCCATTTGTACTTGCCCATACAGAAAATGTAGCATTACTTTCAGGATCAAAGCCTATTCCGGCCCAGTTAAAGAACATGCTGGCACGGGAGGTCCCTTCCAGTGAAAATTCAGGAGAAGCCAGCCAGTAGGAATTACCTGCCTGCATTCTTGTCAGTCTCAGCAGGTTACTTTCCTGGTTGATCTCGCCAATGAAATTCCAGGTGGGCAAATTCTCCTCAGGGTTGATACCTACCCAGGATTCCATCTGATTACTGTTGCTATCAAAATCAGCCCTCCAGGGGCTTCTGATACGCGAACTGTCTACCTGAAAATAGAAATCCAGCTCATCGGCCTGTGGCTGATTCTGGTCAAAATTAGGGTCTCTGAGGATAAAATTCAACCTGTTCAGCCCATACCGCAAAGCATTGTCATTGGGTAAGGTAAGGTTGACGGATTCGCCAGCATTCAATTGTTCTTCAATATTCAAAGTATCTAAAAGCAAAACATTACTGGACCTAATAATTCTAAAACGCTGAATATCCAGGTTTCCTTCATTGGTTAAACTTAATCTTTCCTGCTGTGGTAACCTGCTGACCACAGGCAAAGGATTTTCAATCCCGGTCAGGGAAAAATCGTATTTAAATATTTCTTCTTCCGCAATGGCGATATCCTTAATGAATAAATTATTTCCAAAACCATTGATGGAAACAAAGGCTATCCGAACATCCGGATTACCAGCATAGGGGGAAAGATTGAGAATTTCCTTTCTGAACTGATTTTGAGCATTGGGAAAAAACTCATTTTGGGTTACAGGTTGGGTGGCAAGGCTCTCCTCAGATTTATTGTATGGGGCAGATAGCAAATCAAAGGTGTTGCCACAATCTGTAGAAATTGCTACCAAAAGGTTTTCCTGCAGAATGGGATTATTGTAAGGGGCGTAAGCCATTTCGAAGGAAAGCTGTGGAGAAGGGATGTCAGTCAGATCGAATCTTGGACTAATCAGGTAATCCAATTCCCCACTCCCATTGTAATTAAAACTATTGACATAAAACAAATCTTCCTGCTCGCCATCGATCAATCTGCTGATACTCTGCCAGGTAACTGCATTATCCTCGTTGACAATATCCCAAGCCATATTCGCATCATGTCCGGGATAAACATAGGGCAGGTTATCTTCCTGAACAAAATCAGGCGAAGTTACCAGGCTGTTATTAAAAGGATTCATATCCTCGGTTCCATTCACCTCCAGAATCTCCACTTCCAGCACATTTTCCCCGGCTTCAAACATGACCGGATCAAAAGTCAGCACAGCAGATTCTTCCGTAACGAGTTCCACCTCAAACATTTGGCTAAATTGGGTTTCCCCATTCAAAACAACAGCTAGCCTTACTTCTGAAATGTCGGATATACCTGTATTGATTACCCTTACCTGGGTATGGACTTCCAGGTCACAATTAAACCCCACCGGAGAAAGAAATTTTTCCAGTGCCAGATCCAACTCCTGCATCTCCGGCTCCTGTAAAGCCCTGCTGGTCAAAAGGGAATTTCTTCTGGGACTAAATTCCAGGATCACGTTCATCCTTTCCACCTGACCTGCAGTGAACAAGCTCATGCATTGATCCGGCGTATAATCCATGTAATTTTCCACCATGTCCCTGGAACCACAGGATTCCCGAGGGGGAATATTTATCCGGCAGGAAGCATTTGGGGAGTCTTGCAATGGGGTGTCTGTCACAAAATCATCCACCTCACAACCTCCATCTCCCCAGATGTGCCTTAAGCCCAGAAAATGGCCCAACTCATGCGTTGCGGTCCTTCCTAGGGAAGTTTCTTCCACATTGCCTATACTGCCAAAATGGTAGGTATCTATGCCTACACCATCCAGATTCCGGGAGGTGGGTGGATTGTTTAGCCCTTCCAGTTCGTCCGAAATCGGAAAGCTGGAATAACCCAATTCTATACTAGCCAATGGGAGTACCCATATATTGACATACTCCTCCGGCGTCCAGGACACCAAATCCGCTACCAATGCGGCATCTCTTGAACTGTAAATATTTTTGGGGCCCTGCACCCGGTTGATTCCATTGGTCGGCAAACCGTCGGGCCTTTGTTTGGCCAAAACGAACTCAATGTTTGCACTGGCTGAAACGCCTAAAAACTCATCAGGGGTAATGGAAAAATTTTCATTTCTTTGTTGGAAATCCTCATTAAGGATTCGAATTTGATCGAGAACCTGCGCTTCGGAAATGTTGGCACCCTCACCTATAGGCTCTCCCTGGTGAATGATATGAACGACTACCGGAATTTGCCTGATCCCTTCATTAAGTATCCTTCTGCCGGAGTTTTGTTTTCTCAGTTGGGCTCTTTTGTCCTCAAACCAGCCTTCGAAATAGGTTTTTGACCCAAAGTATCCCAGCTGACTGGCTTGCTTTTCTTCCAAAAATACGGCTCCACATTGTTCGGTGTGCACATGCTGTGGCGTAGGGTTAACCTGACTGTATGAAAATGGAGAAATGCCTGTAAAAAAGAACAGCACCGGGACATAAAAACGTACCAGTGCTTGCTTGAAATTTACCATATGATTCAAAAAGATGGTTCAGGCAACTTCAACATTCACTGCTTCCACCCTGTTGATTTCAGGGATTGCCTTTTTGATTGCTTCCTCCACGCCTGCCTTAAGGGTCATGGTCGACATGGGACAGGAGCTGCAAGTTCCTGTCAATTCCAATTGCAATACCATATCCCCGGAAAGACCGATCACTTTGACATTCCCCCCATCTGCTTCCAAATATGGCCTGATGGTATCCAGAGCCTTTTCGATTTGTTCTTTATATTGATCCAACATGTTTATACTTTTACCTGTACTACCTCTGTTTTAGTCATTTCGGCATTTCTGATGGCTATCTGCCTGGCAACATTCTCTGCAAACAAGGCAAAAGCTTCTGCTATTACTCCTTCTTTCAATACAGCCGGATAACCGCTATCTCCACTCTCCCTGATCCCCTGTACCAGTGGAATCTCTCCCAGGAAGGGTGCCTTGTATTTCTCAGAAAGCTTTTTCCCACCACCCTGGCCGAAAATATAATATTTATTGTCCGGCAACTCAGCAGGTGTAAAATAAGCCATATTTTCCACAACTCCTAAAACAGGTACATTGATTTGTGCTTGCTTGAACATGGTCAATGCCTTTGTGGCATCCGCCAAAGCTACTTTTTGCGGGGTGGTTACGATTACTGCCCCCGTTACCGGCAGGGTTTGAACCATGGTCAGGTGGATATCAGAAGTTCCGGGAGGCAAGTCAATCAACAAATAATCCAGCTCCCCCCATTCTACATCGCCAATAAACTGTTTAAGGGCAGAACTGGCCATGGGACCTCTCCATACCACCGCACTTTCTGCGGGAGTCAGAAATCCGATAGACATTAACTTAACGCCGTATTGCTCTATGGGTTGTATGATATTTTTACCATTTTCCTGTTTGACAGCCGGCTGCTCTCCTTCCACATTGAACATGGTAGGTACCGAGGGGCCGAAAATATCCGCATCGATCAAGCCCACCTTGGCTCCTGACCGGGCCAAGGAAACAGCCAGGTTGGAAGCACAGGTGCTCTTTCCCACGCCACCTTTGCCGGAAGCTACTGCAATAATGTTCTTCACTTTAGGTAAAAGCGGGGAATCGTTGCGAATAGTCGTCACATTGGAAGTCATGGTGATCTCCATCCGAACATCCGGGCCAAAGGCCTTTTTCAGGGCCTCCTCACAGTTCATCCGGATCAATTCCTTTAAAGGACAGGCAGGGGTAGTCAAGACGACCTTAAACTTAATCGTTTGGTCTTCTTCAATTTGCAAATCCTGAATCATTCCCAAAGTGACCAGATCTTTTTTCAAATCCGGATCTTCAACGGTACCAAGTGCCTTTAATATTTTCTCCTTCGAAATATCCATTCCTACGCTTTAAATTTCCCTGCAATTTAGGCTTATTATGCCATTTAATAAAATTTCAACCGGCTAAAAGTAAAATCGTTCATTCCAAACATCCCAATTGTCAAATAGTTTATTCAATACAACGCAACAGGCTTTACCATGTTTCAGTGATTAAGCTTATCTTTGACAGTTCAAACAAAGTTATGGCCTTATCCCCTCAGACCACAGATAAAGTAAAGGAGCGCGTAGATATCGAAGAGGTAGTCAACGATTATGTATCCTTAAAAAAGAAAGGACAAAACCTTTGGGCCTGTTGCCCCTTTCATCAGGAGAAAACGCCCTCTTTTTCTGTATCACCTGCCAAGCAAATTTACAAGTGCTTCGGATGCGGCAAGGCCGGGGATCCCATCCAATTTATCATGGATATTGAGGGGATAGGATTTACCGAAGCCATCCGGCACCTGGCCCAGAAATATGGGATTGAAGTTGAGGAGGAAGCCAGCCAGGACCCGGTCGATATTCAGGCCTACAATGAAAGGGAAAGCCTTTTTATTGCGGTGAATTTTGCCAAAGAGTTCTTTCAGCAAAACCTGAAAACAGAGGAAGGCCAATCCATCGGCCTGAGTTATTTTAAGGAAAGGGGTTTTGATCCGGTCACCATTGAAAAATTCGATTTGGGTTATGCCCTGGACAGTTGGGACCAATTGCTTGTTCAGGCCAAAAAATCGGGTTTTGAGGTAGAAAACCTGCTGAAAGCCGGGTTGGTTCTTGAGAGAGAAAACAGCAAGGGCAATTATTATGACCGCTTTAGGGGGAGGGTCGTTTTTCCCATCCACAACCTGAGTGGAAAACCCATCGCATTTGGTGCCAGAATACTGACCCAGGATAAAAAACAGCCCAAATACATCAATTCCCCGGAAACGGCGATCTACCATAAAAGCGATGTGCTTTATGGAATCTATCAAGCCAAAAAGGCCATCAGGCAGGAAGAAAACTGCTACCTTGTAGAAGGGTACACGGATGTGATTTCCATGCATATGGCAGGAATAGAAAATGTGGTGGCCTCCTCAGGAACTTCATTGACAGCTTCCCAGATCAAAATGATCAAACGGTTTTCCGATCAGGTTACCGTTCTGTACGATGGGGATGATGCCGGAATAAAAGCCTCCCTGAGGGGCATAGACATGCTTTTGGAAGGCGGGTTGAATGTGAAGGCTGTGGTTTTTCCTCCGGGCGAGGATCCCGACAGTTTTGCCAGGAAGTCCGGGAAAAGCGGTTTTCAAAATTTCCTGAAGACTGAGGAAAAAGATTTTATCCATTTTAAAATTGATCTATTCGCCAGTGAAGCGGCCAATGATCCCATAAAAAAAGCTGAAGCCATACGGCAGGTGGTCCTGAGCATATCCAAAATTCCTGACCCCATCGTACGCTCGGTCTATGCCAAAGAATCGGCCAGGTTGCTGGCTATGGAAGAAGATATCCTTCTGACAGAGCTCAACCGGCAGATTCTGAAACAGCAGCAAAGACCTACCGGCCAGGCAGAAGAAACTCCCTCCGTGGAACAAATACTGCCCACTTCGCCGGAGGAGGAGAAAGACAAGCTCCAGCCCAAAAACATCAAAGAAGAGCGGGAATTGATCCGTATTTTGATCAATTATGGATTCGAAAAAGTATCAGAGGAAATGCATGTTTGCGAATACCTGCTGGAAGAAATCAAGGAACTGGAATTTGACACACCGGTTTTCCAAAAGCTGCTGTTGCATTATAAAAAAGCCCTTTTGCAGGGAATATTACCCAAGTTTGATTACTTCCTGGATACGCAGGACGGTGAACTCAAAAAGGAGGTGATCAACATGATCGCCCAGAGCAGGGAAATTTCGCTCAATTGGGAGATCAAACACCAAATATTTACCAAAAAAGAATCGGATGATTTATCGGATACCTCTTACCGCATCTCATTGAAACTTAAAAGTGCTTATTTGAAAAAAATGAGGCTGGAGGTTCAGGAAAAAATAAAAGATGCCTCAGAATCCGAATTGAATGAGCTCTTGCCGGTATACATGGAAATTACCCAGCTAAAAACCAAAATTGACCAGGAATTGGGAAATGTAATCACCTCCAGGAATTCACCTAATATTTCGAAAAAACGGTTGAGTAACTACATAATCGTAATTTTGCGACTTAATTTAAGGTGATTTAAACAAAAAATGGAA
>NZ_JABURL010000010.1 GCF_014762705.1 Cyclobacterium sp.
TTATTGTTTATCAGTGCTACGAAATATTGGAGATTCAAACTTTTCCGAATATTCCGGAAAAATAGCCGCATAAAAAAGGCTGCCCTTTTCGGACAGCCTCAATAGGGGGATTTTTTCGCAAACGAACCTTTTTAACATTTCTGTAATCCGGATTTTCCAAACCTAATAACTTACCTTAGCTGTAATAAAATTGCTTGTCCGCAAAATGATCCGGAATTACAAATGCCTCCTCTACCTAACTCATCGGATAACAGGGATGTAATTGCAAACTATGCCCAGAGAGGGTTTTGGAGATTACAGATCTTCTTTATCTAAACCACGGAATTACAAATTCCGCGGAGCGGATAAACTCAAAAGCAGGAACGTACCTGCTATTTCTCCAAAAGACAAAATCCCCCTTTAAAAAGGGGGAAATAGGGGGATTTTTTCGCAAACGTACCGTATTAACATTTCTGTAATCCGGATTCTCCAAACCCAATAACTTACCTTAGCTGTAATAAAATTGCTTGTGCGCAAAATGATCCGGCATTACAAATGCCTCCTCTACCTAACTCATCGGATAACAGGGATGTAGTTGCAAACTACACCCAGTGAGCGTTATTGGCTAATAGCCTAAGTCAATTATTTTAAAATTAAATTCAGGTTATAAGTATTGATAAAAATTATATAAAACCTTTGAAAGGAAATTTTTTACTTTTGTACAAACAGCCTCAAAGGGCTTAACAGCATAAAACCCTGCTTTTGGTCTATAATCAGAAAAATAATGTAACTTTGTAATGCGCTCAATAACAACATGAAGGCCTTTCAAAAAATAGCGACCCTTTTTCTTTCCCTGATCGTACTGCTCAGTTCGATGAGCTTTACCTTGAATAGGCACTTGTGCATGGGTGAAATTGAGAAAGTGTCTCTTTTCAAAGAAGTGAAAGCCTGCAAGATGCACGCCAAATCCTGCCATGATGATAAAAGTGAAAGCAGCAAGAAAGATTGCTGTGAAAATGAACAACTTATCGTTCAGGGTCAGGATGAACTGACCAAAGCATCCATTTTTAAGCAGCCCCAGCCGGAGATGTCCGCAGTGCTTTACCTGCTTGTAGCCTATTTCACTGTAAATACTGTTCAGCCGGATGTAGTACCCCATCAACACTATGCGCCTCCCCTGATCCGGCAGGATATACCTGTGCTCATTCAATCCTTCCTGATATAATAATTTGCTGATTGCGGCATGTGCCATGGATTTTCCATGCGATGCCGCCTGTCTGTTTATGCTGTTTCCCCTTTACATCCCGGGGATATTTTCAGCATTTTCCATCATCTGCATAACCTTCTTTTGATCCGCTGAACCCCTGGTGAATAACTACCGGGTATCACAGGATTGATTCAAACAACCTGTTGCTCAGCATCCAAGACTGATCGGTTGGCAGATTTTCAGGTAATCATCAAATTATTGAAAAATGCTCCATAACATCATCAGATTCTTTCTGGAAAACAAGCTGGTCACCGTACTGCTGTTGTTACTCATTGTCTCCTGGGGAATAGCTACTGCCCCCTTTAATTGGGAACTGGATTTTATCCCCCGGGATCCGGTCCCGGTGGATGCCATACCCGATATTGGTGAAAACCAGCAAATTGTTTTTACTGAATGGATGGGAAGGTCACCACAGGACGTGGAAGACCAGATTACCTATCCCCTCACTTCCGCTCTTTTGGGGCTGCCGGGTGTAAACAGTGTCCGAAGCAGTTCTGCCTTTGGCTTTTCCAGCATTTATATCATTTTTGATGAGGATGTGGAGTTTTACTGGAGCCGTTCCAGGGTTTTGGAAAAACTCAGCTCTTTACCTGCAGGATTACTTCCTGAAGAAGTCCAGCCAAGGCTTGGGCCGGATGCCACTGCTTTGGGACAGGTATTTTGGTATACGCTGGAGGGAAGGGACCAGGATGGTGAGCCTGCCGGGGGATGGGACTTGCATGAATTGCGCTCCATCCAGGATTATTATGTACGCTATGCCCTGAGCAGTGTACCGGGAGTGGCTGAAGTGGCTTCTGTAGGTGGATATATCAAGGAATACCAAATAGACGTGGATCCTGTTGCGTTAAAGGCCCATGGGGTTTCCCTGATGAATGTGGTAGAAGCCATCAGAAACAGCAATATAGATGTAGGGGCCAATACCATTGAAATCAACAAAGTAGATTACTTTGTCAGGGGCCTGGGATACGTGGAAGAGCTCCGGGACCTGGACCGTGCTGTGGTAAAGGTAACGGACAATGTACCCCTGCTGGTCCGCGATGTGGCCAGGGTAAATATAGGTCCTCAACCCAGGAATATGGGAGGCATTCTGGACAAGGCAGGTGCTGAAGCCGTTGGTGGAGTGGTCATTGCCCGCTATGGAGAAAATCCACTGGCCGTCATTGATGCCGTAAAGGAAGAAATTGAACAACTATCAGGAGGCTTACCCAGCAAAACCCTGGAAGACGGCAGGGTCTCCAAAGTGAGTATTGTTCCCTTCTATGATAGAACAGGCCTCATCTATGAAACCCTGGGCACCCTTTACCAGGCCATCAGCCTTCAGGTATTGATCACCATCATCGTGATCATGGTAATGGTATTTAATTTACGTGCTTCCCTTTTGATTTCCTCCCTTTTGCCGCTGGCAGTGCTGATGTGCTTTATTTTTATGAAGTACTTTGGGGTAGATGCCAATATCGTGGCCCTTTCGGGTATTGCCATTGCCATTGGCACCATGGTGGATTTGGGGATTATCCTGAATGAAAATATCCTCCGCCATCTGGAAGAGGCACCTGCCGACAAACCCAGGATCAAAATCATCTTTGAAGCCACCACGGAAGTAGCTTCTGCTATTTTGACAGCTGTCAGCACCACCATTATCAGCTTTTTGCCCGTATTCACCCTTCAGGCTGCCGAGGGCAAACTCTTTGGGCCACTGGCCTATACCAAAACCTTTGCCCTGATAGCAGCGGTTATATTTACCCTGATCATCATGCCCACCTTTTCCCATTGGATATTTTCCATCAGGAAAAGTAATAAGAGAACAGGCCTGATCTGGAATTACATCCTGTTGGTATCAGGAATAATCATTGCCCTTACTCTCTGGGCCTGGGCCGGCATTATACTCATAGGTTTTGGCCTGATCAACCTCTCCCTGCATCATTTTCCGGAAAGGATGGAACCGCACCGAAACAGCATGAAAGTAGGCTTTACAGTTGTAGCTGTGACCTGGTTGCTGGCCATGGAATGGGTACCTCTGGGTGTTGCCAACAGCCTGCTGGTCAACTTCCTTTTTATTGCCCTGATCATAGGCCTGGTCCTGGGTATTTTTATTGCTTTCTACAGGAATTATTCCAAAATGTTGCTTTGGACCCTTGATCACAAAGGGGTGTTTTTAATCATTCCAGCTGTGATCATCCTACTCGGGCTTAACATTTGGTTAGGCTTCGATCGGGTTTTCTCCTTTGTCCCCAGGGCCACAGACAATATTGGATGGGATATCAAAAGCAGTACCGGCTGGACTGCCCTCTCCCATACCTTTCCCGGTTTGGGAGAGGAATTCATGCCCTCACTGGATGAAGGTTCCTTCCTTTTGATGCCTACCTCCATGCCCCATTCGGGAGTGGAGGCAAACAGGGAAATCCTGCAAAAACTGGATATGCTGGTGTATGCCATCCCGGAGGTAGACCTGGTGGTGGGCAAAGCAGGAAGGGCTGAAACGGCCATTGACCCTGCACCCATGTCCATGTTTGAAAACACCATCCATTACAAAAGTGAATATGCAACGGATATTGACGGGAACAAGCTCAGGTTTAAGGTCAATGAGGATGGGCATTTCCTGCTGGCCAACGGAGAAAGCTATGATCCGGCATCCAACGAGCCTGAGAAAATAAGCAGGGAACAATTGGTTCCGGATCCCCGGGGCAATTATTTCCGGCAGTGGCGGGAGCATATCAAAAGCCCGGACGACATCTGGAATGAAATCATCGGAGTGGTCAACCTGCCGGGAGTGACCTCCTCCCCAAAGTTACAACCCATAGAAACCCGTTTGGTCATGTTGCAAACCGGTATGCGGGCGCCAATGGGCATCAAGGTGTTTGGTTCGGACCTGAAATCCATTGAAGCCTTTGGCTTTGAATTGGAAAAATACCTGAAAGAAGTCCCCTCTGTCAAGGAGCAGGCGGTATTTGCAGACCGCATCGTAGGCAAGCCCTATTTGGAAATAGACATCGACAGGGACAAAATAAGCCGCTATGGATTGAACATCCGGGATGTGCAGGATTTTGTAGAAACAGCTATCGGAGGCATGTCCGTCAGTACCACGGTGGAAGGAAGGGAGCGCTTTCCCATCCGCGTGCGTTATGCCAGGGAATATAGGGATGACCCCGCCAGCATAGAAAACATGTTGGTCCCTATGCCAGGTGGAGAGTTCATTCCCCTGGGTCAGTTGGCAGCCATTACTTACCGGCCCGGCCCGGACATGATCAAGTCTGAAGACAGCTTTCTGGTAGGCTATGTTCTACTGGATAAAATGCCGGGCTTTGCCGAAGTAACTGTGGTAGAAGATGCTCAACGCTACCTGAAAGAAAAAATCGATTCGGGAGAGCTGACCGTGCCTTCGGGTATACGCTACGAATTTTCGGGAAATTATGAAAATCAGGTAAGGGCAGAAAAAAGGCTGGCTGTAGTGGTACCGCTCTCCCTGATTGTCATATTTCTCATCCTGTACTTCCAGTTCCGATCTACCTCCACTACTCTTTTTGTTTTCCTGGGTATTGCCATGGCCTTTGCCGGGGGCTTTCTGATGCTCTGGTTGTATGGTCAAAGCTGGTTTATGGATTTTTCTGTGATGGGTACCGAAATGCGGAATTTGTTTCAGATGAAAACCTATAACCTGAGTGTGGCCGTTTGGGTGGGTTTTATTGCCTTGTTTGGTATCGCCACGGACGACGGGGTTGTGATGGCCACCTACCTGGACCAGAGTTTTAAAAAGTACCGCCCTGAAAACAGGAAAGAAGTAAGAAATGCCGTACTGGCAGCCGGCCAAAAAAGAATCCTACCCTGCCTGATGACCACCTCCACCACCATATTGGCCCTTTTACCCATACTGACTTCATCCGGAAGGGGATCCGACATCATGATCCCCATGGCCATACCGGCTTTTGGGGGAATGGTCATTGCCCTGGTCACCCTTTTTCTGGTACCGGTAATGTATAGCTGGTGGGCAGAACGTAAAGTGAAACGTGATGCTGAGGTATATCTGGATGCTTAATTGAAAGGTCCAATGGAAGGAATGAAATATTAAAACTTAAAAGATATGATTAATAAACTAAAAGATTTGGAACCAGGAAGGCAGAAGGTGGAGGACAGGGTTTGGTGGGAGCTTGGTGCCGGGCTCTTCCCGAATAGTTGGGTATTATTTGTTTTGGTTGCTATCCTACACTTTCCAACCTCTATTATCCAGGCCCAGACGCTGGATGAGCACCTTCTGACTGCCGCTGAAAACAATCCCGAAATTCAGGCCTATTTCAGTGATTACCTGGCGGCTCTGGAGAGGGTTCCACAAGCTGGAACTTTACCTGATCCTGAATTGAGCCTGGGTCTTTTTGTCCGGCCCATGGAACGTTTTATGGGCAACCAACATGCCGATCTGCAACTCATGCAAATGTTTCCCTGGTTCGGCAGCCTGGGAATCCGAAAAGATGAAGCCAGTAAAATGGCGCGGGCCAGGTATGAAGCTTTCAGAATGGTAAAAAATGAGCTGCTATTCCAGGTAAAAGTGGCCTGGTACGAACTCTCTCGCTTAAATGAAGAAATAAAAATCAGCAAGGCACACCTCAACATCCTGGAAAAATACGAAAGATTGGCATTGGTCAGGTACCAAAGCAGCAGCACTGAGATGAACCGGTCAAACTCCTCTTCCAATCAGGGAATGGAGGATGTATTACGGATCAGGATGGAAATGAATGAATTGGAAAATACCATCTCCCTTTTAAAAGATACGCAGGAAGCTTTGGTTGCTGAATTTAATGCCCTTTTGAACCGGGATCCTGAGGAAACCCTGGCCATCCCTGACAAGCTATCAGATGAACCCTTACCCATGAACCGACTGGAATTGCTGGACAGCATCAAAACATTCAACCCTGGTCTGAGAATGCTGGAAGCTGAAGGTGCGGCCTATGCTGTCCAGAAAAAGATGGCAGAGCTGGAAGGCAGACCCATGATGGGAGCAGGGATTAATTACATGGCTTTCAGTCCGAGAATGGAAAATGGCATGAACATGGGCGGCAACAACATGGTCATGCCCATGTTTAAAATCACCCTGCCCATTTACAGAAAAAAATTCAAATCCATAGAAAAAGCAGCTGAACTCAATCAGCAAGCCAGCTTACAGCGAAAGGAAAATACAGTCAATCAACTTTCCAGCCAATGGCGAAATGCACTCAGGGATTGGGATGATGCCAATCGGAGGGTAGGTCTGTACCAGCAACAAACCAAACTGGCGCAACAAACCCTGGATTTACTCATGACCGCCTATGCCAATGATGGAAAAGCCTTTGAGGACCTGCTGAAAGTACAACAGCAGTTGCTGGACTACCAGCTGAAACACATAATGGCGATTGTGGACAAACACAACAGCGTTGCCCAACTCGAAAACCTGGCGGGTTTTTGAGGATGTGAGGATGGGATGATGTGCTGATGTGAGGATTGGGGGGATACAATTGTTAAATGACTTAATGAACGAAATAACAATAAAATTTA
This sequence comes from Cyclobacterium sp., assembly GCF_014762705.1. Taxonomy (GTDB): domain Bacteria; phylum Bacteroidota; class Bacteroidia; order Cytophagales; family Cyclobacteriaceae; genus Cyclobacterium. The sequence goes on from NZ_JABURL010000010.1 coordinate 6,767, forward strand.
AATAATCATGGAAAGGAAAAATGAAGTATTGGAATTGAGTTTTGATTTTGCATTGCAGGTAATTGAATTCTCCGAGTTTCTGGAAGAAAAGAAGAAATATATAATCGCACGGCAATTATTAAAATCAGGGAATGGAATTGGAGCCAGTATCAGGGAAGCTCAAAGTAGTGAAAGCCGGGCAGATTTCATTCACAAACTCAAGATCTCCCATAAAGAGGCAGAAGAAACGGAATATTGGCTATTGCTATGTTCGAAGGCACCCTCCTACCCAAACCCTACTGAGAACATGTTAGCCTTACTGCTCAGCATTCGAAAATTGCTAAACAAGATCATTTCAACTACGAGATCTGGCAATTTAAGTTAATACACAAGACATTTATAATTACTTAAGTCATGTTGAAAAAATTAAATAAACAGGTTTTGATGTTCACCGCATTTGGGATCCTCATAGGTTTCCTGATCGCCACCCTCATCGGCACATCAAAAAATCAACACATCAACACATCAACACATCAGCAAATCGAATCATCAGACCATCAGCACAGCGAAACCTGGACCTGCTCCATGCACCCACAGGTAAGGCAATCCGAGCCGGGGCAGTGCCCCATTTGTGGCATGGACCTGATCCCTGCAGCATCCAAAGGTGCCGGTTCATCCAGTGATCCGATGGTTTTCGAAATGAGCAACAATGGTGTGGCCATGGCCAATATCGCCACTTCCAGAGTAAAAGAAGGGTTTTCCACAGGTGAATTACTGCTCAGCGGAAAAGTGAAGCCCGATGAAGGCAATATCTCCTCCATCACGGCCAAATTCCCGGGAAGAATAGAAAAATTATTCATCAATTTTACCGGGCAGGCGATCAGTCGGGGAGAAAAACTCGCCACTGTTTATTCCCCTGAACTGGTCAATGCCCAGCGGGAACTCCAGGAAGCTGCTGCCAGTAAAGCTGATTTTCCGGAAATATATGCTGCTGCCAAAGAAAAATTAAGGCTGTGGAAATTAACAGCTGATCAGATCAGGGCCATAGAAAAGCAGGAAGATCTGCTGGAGCATTTTGATGTGCTGGCCGAAAAGTCCGGCATTGTCAGCCAAAGGAATGTTGCTGTGGGCGACTATATAGGTACAGGCTCCGTACTCTTTGAAGTCGTGGACCTGAGCAGTGTCTGGATCATGCTGGATGCCTACGAAACGGATTTATCTGCTATTCGCAAAGGGAATGCCCTCTCCTTCACCGTTGCAGGGATTCCCGGCGAGGTATTTGAGGCAAAAGTAGCATACATAGACCCTATCCTCGATCCCGAAACCAGGACCGTAAAAATCCGGGCAGTAGCCAATAATGCAAAGGGCCTACTCAGGCCGGAAATGTTTGTCAATGCCAAAATTACAACAAGCGGACAAGTGGATCAGGCCAGTGTCAGTATCCCAAGGACCGCCCTGCTCTGGTCGGGAAGGCGGTCGGTAGTATATGTCAAGGTTCCAAATGCGGAATACCCTGCCTATGAAATGCGGGAAGTAACCGTTGGTTCCCGTGTAGGAGACGTGTACCCGGTGATGGAAGGGCTTAAGGAAGGCGAAGAAATTGTAACCAACGGGGTATTTGCCATAGATGCAGCTGCGCAGCTCGCCGGAAATTACAGCATGATGTCACGTCCTGAATCCAAAACCATGGAGGTTTCCCAAGACTTCCGAAAGCAATTGACAGCATTGGCAGAGGCCTATTTTGACCTTAAAAATGAATTGGTTGCTGATGATGCCCAAGGGGCACGGGAGGCCGGAAAACAGGTAAAAGCTGCATTGAATAAGGTGGACATGTCCCTGGTGGAAGGTGAGGCACACGACCAATGGATGCAATTGAAAAATGAATCAGAAGAAGCTCTTCAGGGCTTGCAGGAAGCGGAAAACATTGAAGCGGTCAGAAAGCAATTCATGTGGCTATCGGAAAGCATGCTGGAAATCACGGAAACCTTTGGCCTTGAAAAGGACAAAGTCTACCGGCAGTATTGCCCCATGGCCTTTGGTGATGAAGGCGCTTATTGGTTGAGTGAAAAGGAGGAAATATTCAATCCCTATTTTGGAGAAAGCATGCTCCGCTGTGGAGAAGTAAGGGAGACCTATAAAAAAGGTGAGGCGGTAATGCAAAATAAAAGCGGTTCCGGATCCGGGGATATGGCACGGCATAATCACTAAAAGCGCCCAGCGGTTTCCCAATTTTAATACGTATAAAAACCCAGAGAAATCATGAAAGAAAAAGAAGAACATAGACAACACAATGATCAGCATGAATCAGGTCATGACAAACATTCTCAGCACAAGGACCATGGTTCCGGTCATGAAAATCATTCCCACCATGAGCACCATGCGATGATGATACAGGATTTTAAAAAACGGTTTTGGGTATCCCTGGTCTTAACCGTTCCCATCCTGGCCCTTTCTGAAATGATCCAGCAGTGGTTTGGATTTGAACTGACATTTAATGGGGATAAGTACCTTTTATTTGGCCTTGCTACCATCTTGTTTTTTTACGGAGGATGGCCTTTTCTCAAAGGTCTGGCAGATGAACTCAAGGAAAAAAATCCGGGGATGATGACCCTGATTGCCGTGGCCATTACCGTGGCTTATGCCTATAGTTCCGCCGTTGTCTTTGGATTGGAAGGCATGGACTTTTTCTGGGAGCTGGCCACGCTGATTGTGGTCATGCTGCTGGGACATTGGATCGAAATGAAATCCGTAATGGGTGCTTCCAGGTCCCTTGAACTCCTGGTAAAAATGATGCCTGCTGAAGCGCACCTGCTGGAAGGAGAGCAGGTGAAAGAAGTAAAGGTTTCAGAGTTGAAAAAAGGGGATGTGATCCTGGTAAAAGCAAGTGAAAAAATCCCTGCAGATGGCACCATAGTGGAAGGGGAAAGTCACCTGGATGAGAGCATGATTTCGGGTGAAAGCAAGCCGGTCAGCAAAGCCAAGGGGGATGAGGTCATCGGTGGTGCAGTCAATGGCAACCATTCCCTTAAAGTGAAAGTAGAAAAGACAGGTGAGGAAAGTTACCTCAACAAGGTGATTGGCCTGGTGGAAGAAGCCCAGGAGGCAAAATCCAAAACGCAAAACCTGGCCAATTTGGCTGCACGCTGGCTGACCTTTATCGCTTTGGGCGCTGGAACCATCACCTTATTGGTATGGATCAGTTTAGGCAAACCCTGGGATTTTGCCCTGGAGCGGATGGTGACCGTAATGGTAATTTCCTGTCCCCATGCCCTGGGTCTTGCCATACCATTGGTTGTAGCCATATCTACCTCAGTTTCCGCCGGAAAAGGATTGTTGATCCGTAACCGGACCGCCTTTGAAAATGCAAGAAAAATTACCGCCATGGTTTTTGACAAAACCGGAACCCTGACTGAGGGCAATTTTGGTGTTTCCCGGTATGAAAGTTTATCTGATGATTTGGATAAAAAAGAGCTGCTGGCCCACACTGCCTCACTGGAACAGGAGTCCGAACATCCCATAGCCATGGGCATTGTAAAAAAAGCCAAAGAAAAGGAACTTGACCTCCTTTCTGTCAAATCCTTTGAAGCCCTTACGGGAAAGGGAATACAAGGCAAGATTGATGGTGAATTGTGGAAAGTGGTGAGCCCGGGATATCTGGAGGAAAACAACATCTCTATACCAGAAAAAAGCCAGGGTAATGAGGCCGAAACCATTGTATTTGTCCTCAGGGGAGAAGACCTTGTTGGTTTCGTGGCCCTTTCGGACAAAATCAGAGAAGACAGCTATGCGGCCATCAAAACCCTAAGGGAAAAAGAGATGAAAATGTTTATGGCTACCGGGGACAATGAAAAAACCGCCAAAGCAGTCAGTGAAGCTTTGGAACTGGACGGTTACTACAGTGGGGTCTTGCCGGATGAAAAGGTGGACATTGTAAAAAAATTGCAAAAGGATGGCTACTTTGTGGCCATGACAGGGGATGGTGTCAATGATGCCCCGGCACTGGCCCAGGCCGATGTGGGGATAGCGGTGGGCTCCGGTACTGATGTGGCTGCAGAAACGGCCGATATCATCCTGGTCAACAGCAACCCCAAAGACATCGCCAAACTGGTTCTTTTCGGCAGGGCTACTTACCAAAAGATGATCCAGAACCTGATATGGGCTACCGGATACAATGCCATCGCCCTGCCCCTGGCCACCGGTTTTATTCCGGGATTGATCATCAGCCCGGCCATAGGAGCCGTATTTATGAGCCTGAGTACCATCATCGTGGCTGCAAATGCCCAGCTGCTAAAGAAAAGTATGCGTTAAAACTCCCAAAAAATGAACTGGAAACAAAAATTACTGACTCCCACCTATGAAAAATCGACCTCTCTTATCCGCTTGATGGTAGGTGTGGTATTCCTTTCGGAAGGCATCCAAAAATTCCTTTTTCCGGCAATCCGGGGGGCAGGGAGGTTCGCAAAAATCGGACTTCCCGAACCGGAATTTTTGGGCTATTTTGTGGGTGGAATTGAAGTATTTTGCGGGCTTTTGATCCTTCTGGGCCTGCTAACCCGATTGGCAGCTATCCCCACATTGATCATCATGCTCGTCGCCATTTCAACCACGAAAACCCAGGTTTTAGCGGATGAGGGCTTTTGGGCCATGATGCATGCCAGCCGTACGGATTGGGCCATGTTGCTGGGCAGCATTTTTCTGATTATCAAAGGGAGTGGTAAATGGGCTGTGGACCATTTACTGTTTCCCAAAAAACAGTATTGAATAATCAACGGTTAATGGAAAGGTTCAAAATTTCTGCTGAATATGGACTTGTTGGGTTCCTGGTTCTCATTCAACGGCAGGTGCCAGTTGCTGCCGGACCATTTCCTCTTCCAGCATCCTCTGGTCGAGTTCCCTGGCGTAGGTTCGCCCTCCTTTAAATCCATAAAGGGTATAGGCTTTTCCTGCCCAATCTTTGGCACTGAGCAGATCTCCCAGGACCTCATGGCCCAAAGCCACATTGTAACACAGTTTCCCGGAAGTTTTGGCATCGGATGGCAGGGACAATCCTTCCTCCCAGGCTTGGATGGCATTTTCCCATTCATTGACTTCAGCATATCGCGCGCCTAGACTCAGGGCTGGGTTTTTCTTGGATTTGGCATAGAAGGAACGGTTGATGTTCAAATACATCGGTGCCACCCTTCTTGCATAGGCCGCTCCAGCCAGCTGGCCCACGTACCTTGTGGCTTGTACTTTATCAATCAACAAAGCCAGGGCCTGGGTTTTGGTCTCTGCTTCAGCCGACCAGAGGTTGGTCTTTCCAAAGTCACCCTGATCCACGATATTTCTGTTCTGGGGATCATAGAGCCTGAACCCAACCTGTACAGAAGCTACTCCTTCAGCCTGTATGCCGGGCACTTCTATTGTTTTGGCATCATTGCCACTTCCCACTTCCTTTTTGATAGTCACCTTTTTTTCGGTCACCACAAAATCCGAACTGAATTTTTCCAAAGTCAAAACCCCATCTGCCTCATAGTTTCGGCAAAGGGATTCTATTTGCTCCCAACTCAGGGGCTGCGGGAAGGTCTGTGCAAAAAGTCCGCCCTTCAAACGCTCCCTGGCCCGGATCACCTCATACCTGGGAGAGGTATTGAGTTCCTGCTGTATGGTGGCCAAGGTAGCATCTATGCCGTTCTTTACCTCAAAAGGCGCTTCCCCGGTCAAAATCCCCTCAATAATGGCTACTCCCTGGCTTTCCGGTTGTGTTCTGTCCACAATCAGGAGCCGTTGCACATGATTGGGCACATTGATCTCGGCAGGTACCAATCGGGTGAGGGATACATTTTTTGTACAGGAAAAAAATATACTGAAAAATCCTGATAATATGATAACAATCAATAACTTACGTACAGACATATACAAGCGAAATAAAAACCGCTACAATTTAGCGAAATGTTTTCAAATCAAAATCACTGCTCCCTTAAAAGTCAAACAGCCTCTGAAGAAAAATGCCAGATACCCTGGATGGCATCTGGCATTCTATATCAGTATTTGCTTTACCAGGGCTTCCCTGTCCCCTGTATGACCCAGGGTTTGGACCAGGCACTATTTTCTCCGTCTACCTCGGAAAAATTGGTGGTTTCCAACCTGCCCATGGCCGCTTCTGTTTCTTCGGGGTTCAGATTTCTCTCGTCGATCATGTAGTAAAAACGTACGGGAAGCGCCGCCCGAATGGCAAATGGTCCCGGCTGAAGCTGGGGAAAACCGGTCCTTCTGTAGTCAAACCAGGATTCAGCTGCCGCCGTCCAGGAAGCGATCCATTTTTGTTCCATCAGTTGTTCCAGGCTACCCTCAAATTGGACTTCTTCTTCCAGCAAATAAGCTGCAGCCTGATCTGACAGGCTCCAGGTGGCAAAAGAAGCCATGATCGCAGCCTGATAGTAATTTTCAGCAGTATTGCCCACGGACCAACCTTTCAATGCCGCTTCCGCCAGTATAAAGTTTACTTCCGATGCGGATATCAACCTGGCCCTTAACAAAGGACCATTGGGTTCCCGGTAAATATCATTCAGCCAGGAAACATGCGGGTTGAATGCGGCCTGGTTGGCATCAGGGCTCAGGTTATATACTTGTGGCCCCGGTATGGCTGGTGGAATGCCCACATAATCGGGATTCTGGCTGATATCCTCCAGGTCCACATTTCGTTCTTCCAATACATCGGGGGAGAGCAATCTTTGGTTGTTTTCTATTCTATCAGTACCCGGGGGTAAATTTTCGTCCACCACAAGAGGAATTTGTACCCTGTTGGCCCAGACTCCCAACCTGGGGTCATTTTTGGAACGCATGGCTTCTACCAGGGTTTGACACATCTTTATGCGGCGGTAGTTGCTTTCATTGGCATCAAACCTGGTGTTGTCCGGCCAGCTGGTACTACTTGAGTTATCGGCAAAAGGCATGGTGGCGTCGTCTCCCGGATCTGTGATGATGGGGTATTGTTCCGGATTACTCAAAATGGTTTCAATGCCCTCCTTTGCAAAATCAGGAAGCTTTTCCGACACACGCATATAATACCTCAATTTTAAGGAATTGGCCATTTTCCTCCATTTGGAGGGATCACCATTGAAGTAAACATCGGCTCCCTCTATCGTACTGTTGTATTCTGCCAGTGGTTTTGAAAGCAACTGATTGGCCGCTTCCAAATCCTGGATGACCCCTCTGTATATACTTTCCTGGGTATCAAAAGAAGGAAAAGTGGCTTCCGGCGTACCCTCAGCTCCCCTTAAAGCCTGGGTGTAGGGAGCATCCCCCCACAAATCAGTGATCAGCCCAAACATCATGGACTTCATGACCAGGGTAACCCCCTGCTGCAGTTCCTGATCCAGTTCCACTGCCCGCTCATAAACAAACTGGTTGTTTCTCAGGATACCATAGTAACCTGCCCAACTGTTGTTTCTGTTCCATTCATACAAGTTGTGTCCACCGGCCCAGCCATCCTTCTGGGTATGCTGCATGACCCCTGCGATGTCTCCATAACCCAAGTTGACCACGGTTTTACCTGCCTCTGTCAATACCGTGGAAAGCACCAGGTTTGGATTGGCTGTTTCCGGATTGGCCCCATTGGGATTCACATTCATGTCTATCAGGTCCTCCTGACAGGAGAAAACACTAAATGCCATTGTACTGATCAGGGCTATGATTTTTATATTTCTTTTCATTTCAAGTCTGTTTTAAGTAATACAAGATCTCCTAAAAAGTGGCATTCACCTTGAAACCAATGGGCATCACCCAGGGCATCACATTCCACCTTTCTATCCCCTGTTTGAATTGGCTTCCCGCCTGCACGCCTCCCTGAGGTTGAAAAGCCATTTCCGGGTCTACATTGATCTTGGCGGCTGTCCATAAAATGATATTTCTGCTGTAAACAGAGAAATTGAGGTTTTGCATCTTCAGCCTATTGGCCAGCCTGATGGGTACATCATATCCGAATGATACCTCCCGGAGTTTCACAAAAGAAGCATCGTACAAGAAGGCCCTGGCAAAACTCCAGGCGGTACTTCCGGCATAAGGCAGGGTAATGGTCCCTCCGGGTTGCCCGATATTTTCTCCCAGATTTTCTGCAAACTCCGTGGGATTGCCATCAGCATCAAAAGCCGTGGCATATACTCCCGGAATAAACACCCCGCCATGGGGTAGGGTAAAAGGGCCGAAAGTAAAGGGGTAACCATTGTATTCCGGTGTTGGGCCTCCTACCAATGGAAAGTTATTTCCATTGATCAGAATCATGGATTCTTTATTGGCCAGCAGGAAATCCCGAAGTTCCTGACCTTCCATTTCCCCCGGGTTGATCAATTTGTCCAGAAAGATCTGCGATCTGCCATGTTCCTCCCCAAAGCGGTAAGTTTGGGAAACAAAGTCTCCTCCATTTCTCCAGTCGAAGGTCAGGTTCAGGTGAAAATTCCGGTAGGACAAGGAGGTTTGCATGCCCATGATAAATTTGGGATTGAAATTACCAATTTTATTTCTGCTGTTTACTGCATCCACATCCTGCCATTTTCCGGTTTGATTCAATATGGGAAATCCAAAATAAGGAGACTCCGGATCTTCCACCGTGACCACCTGTGCATCGTAAATATCACCAATTTCTTCTCCCACATAGGTCCAGGCACCTCCCCTGGCATCTGTCCAGAGCGTATAGTAGGGCAGGTCATCTGCCAACTCCAGAATCCTGGTCCTGTTTCTGGTCAGGTTGAAGCTGCTGGTAAGGTTCCAGTTTTGGCTTTTTACCAGGTCAGCTCCAAGCGTAAGCTCGATCCCTTTGCTTTGCAATAGCCCCGCATTGATATTTTTGGAAGTGTAGCCGGTTGAAGGGGGAAGTCCGGTGCTGAAAATCTGGTTTCTGTTTTCCATTATATAATACGTCCCGCTAAAACGTACCCGGTTATCCAACAAATTCAGGTCCAACCCTGCCTCATAGGAGGTCGCAATCTCTGGTTTCAGGGAAGGGTTAAGCAAGGTACCAGGCAGGGAAAGCCTGGGTAAATTGCCCCAATTGCCTGCATTGGAAAGTGCTGCGATCAGCTGGTAGGGATTGGCATCGTTTCCCACGGAAGCATATCCGCCCCTCAACTTTACCATGCTGAATTGACTGGGCATAACAATCATGTTATTGAGCAAAAGACTCAAAGAAGCAGAGGGATAAAAATAAGGTTCGGCGTCTGGCAGGGTACTGGACCAATCCGCCCTTCCCGTCAGGTCCAGGTAAACCATGTCATCGTAACCCAGATTTACCAGGCTATAAAGACTGTTGATTCCTCTTTCGAAGCGGGAATTGTTGTACTGAATGTTGTCGGGTGATATATTCTGGATGGTGAAAACGCCCGGGGTGATCAAGCCGCCGCCAGGAGTGGATCCTGCAAATAGGCTGCTTCCATTCTGGTACCGCATGTTTCCACCACCGGAGAGAGTTATCCCAAAATCGTTAACATCTTTGCTGTATGTCAGCAGGAAATCAGCATTGGTCTCCATGCCATGCAATTCCGTTATTCCGTAGGCACCCTGCGGTTCCTCACTGTAGCTTCTTGCAATCTTACTTTCTCTGGTCTCATTATACAGGTCCAGGGCATACCGGGCAAAGAAACTTACAGATGGGGAAATTTGCCAATCTGCCTTGATATTTCCAAAAACCCTGTCCCTGGTAAAGCTATTATTTACTTCATTGGCGAGAAAATAAGGATTATTGGTCACACGGGTAGGTTGGTCTGCATCTACCGTTTTCTGCTCCAACCCTTCCTGTCCAGGCAGCCAATAATCTTTCAAGTCAAGAATATTGACATGTGGAGAGGTTTCATAGGCCCATTGCAAGGGGTTTGTTCCCCGTTCTCCAGCCGGCCGGTTGTCCGAATTGTTCCTGCTCACATCAATATTCGTGCTGACCGAAAATTGATCACTGACTTTCATGGTCGAGTTGATATTGAGGGTGTTTCTGAAAAGATCTGAATTGGGGATGATTCCCCTGTTCTGCATGTTGGAGTAGGAGATCCTGTAATTCATGGAATTGTTGCTGTTGGAAATGGAAAAACCATTGGATGTGGTAATCCCCGTCTGCATAAAATTCCGGACATTATTGGGATAGGAAACCAGGGGAATTGGAATCCTGTTTCCATTTTCATCCACAGGACTGTTCCACTGTACTGCTTCATATCCCTTATCCAGTTCAGCTCCAAAGGCAGCATTTACATTTTCCTGGACCAATTGGCCAAAGGGGTTGGATAGTGGGGTACCGCTGATGTCCGGCGGTATGGCTGAAAATTGACCCGAGCCAAACTTGCTGTGCCATTTCAGGTATTTGAAAGGTACATCGAATACGGTATTCGAAGTGACATTCACGGTAAGCCGGTCCGCCTGACCACTTTTGGTGGTGATCAAAACCACGCCATTACCAGCCCTGGATCCATATAATGCGGCTGCACTGGGCCCTTTCAGGATGGTAACATTGGCGATATCATCAGGATTCAAGCCCGATATGGCATTTCCGTAATCTACCCTGTTTTCTGATCCAACCGAGGATACATTGTTAAGGGTATTGGCAATGGGTACTCCATCCACTACAAACAGCGGTTGGTTGTCCGAACTCAGGGAAGTAGCACCCCTGATTACCATGCTTACGGAGGAGCCTGTACCACCGGTATTACTGATTGTGGCTCCTGCCACCTTTCCCGACATGGCGTTTAGAAAACTTTCCTGTGCCACCCGGGTCATTTCCTCACCTCCTACCCTTTCTATGGAATACCCCAAAGAAATTTCTTCTCGTTTAATTCCCAGGGCAGTGACCACCACCTCGCCCAAATCAGAAGCATCGGGGCTCATTTCCAGGTCAATTACAGATCTGTTGCCCACCTCTTCCGATACCGCCCGGAAGCCTATATAGGAGAATACCAAAACGGTATTGTCTCCGGGTACCTGAATGGTATATTCTCCATTGATATCGGTGGCTGTACCGGTCTGGCTTCCCTGAATCAAAACATTTACCCCAGGGATACCCAGACCATCTTCAGAGGAGGTAACCTTTCCGGTAACCTGTCTACTTTGTGCCGGGGCTTTCATGTTCCCGGTAATGACAATGAGCAAAAGCAAAACAAACACCTGCCTTAATCCAATAGTTGTAAAATATTGCTTCATAAGTTTGCCTTTATAGTTTTAAACCTAAATTACTTGTAATACTGTAAGTATCAAAAACATACCATTATACACCTACTTTTTTATTGCAAGTTGAACAAAAACTCAAAAATTATTATAGGAACAAGCATTATGAAAATATGTCCGTACTGTTAAAAAAAAATAACAGTGAGCTTCTTTGGTATTTTAAGTTTAAAAAACACATCCATTAAACTGTCCAAAAGATAAATTCTCAACGAAAACTACCTCCCAAGCAGACTGGCCTTTAGGGCATCGATCCATTCCAGCCTGCGGGAAAGCTTGGGACCAGGACTAAAACGATAAATAAAGTTGAACCGGTAATTGCCGGTACCTGCATTTACCTTATATCCGGCTATCGGGGAAAGATTGACCTGGTTGTAGACATAATTGATATTAACAGACCACTTTTCGGAATTGTATCCCGTAAATCCCCTTAAAAAATAATTGGGCCGGATACCCCAACTGCATCTTTGCCCATCAGGTTCAAATTGCATGGTGGTACGCCCCAATGACAAACTGGATGTAGCTGAAAGGGTAATGAAGAAATGCTTCTTTATGATTAGGGAATAGGCATAGCCCAAATTAGGTCCAAATTCAAAAAATTTGATTTGATCGAAAAGCTCCGACCGTTCATCCGGAGGAAGGATGCCATTTTGGTTTCGGGCCTGGCCACCATATACTTCAAATCCAAGCAAAAATGAACCGGCTGATTTTTGCTGCCATTCATTTTGAAGAAAAGCAGCCCGGTAAGAAAATTTATCGCCATTGAACAGATATTGCACCGACGCACCCACTTTCCTCATTTTCATGTCGGGAAATACTAAAGGATCTTCAGTGCCAAATTGATTCTGGGACCGTTTTAAAAAATAACCGTTGTAAAACTGCCCAAAAAAATCAATCACCAGATTTTTAGGGTAGGCATGGGCCTGCAGATCCAGGTATTTTGAATCTCCCCTCCCCCTATCCGGATTTATAAAACCAAATCCGGTAGCCAGATTCAAGGTCAGGTTCTGATAAGTCAGACCAGCACCCATATTGAGCGTGGAATTGGGCATGTACCATAACTTCTTCTCCCCCTTTTCCAGGCCCATCCCTGTGTATTTTCTTGAAAAATAAAACCTGCCGGTAAGTTTTTCGGGATAGGACAGGTAGTAGGCAATGCTATCGGGATCGGATTGAGCAGAAACATGTAGAGAAGAAAAGAAAGCCAAAGAAATTACTGCCAAAAGAATTTTCATGCCTGTGCGTTAAAGATGGTTTACATAGAACTGTATTGTCTTAACGGGCTTGCAATAAGGAGAGGTTCCAAAGGAAAAGGGAGGTTAGTAAAAATCATTTCGAAATAACCTCCTTTTTAAAGATAAGAAAAAGATAAGTACAAAAAGTTGCTTAATCACCCGTAACAAAGGTAATCATTTTTGTCGCAATAATACAAAAAATAATTCTTTGTATTTTTCGATATTATAAAGAAATAATCACAATGGGCTTCATTTCCAGACTCCTTGCAGAAAGTGATTCTGCTTTTTCGGGAAAAGAAAAATTAGCTTTTTCTCCCGGAAGCCCAATCGGTATTTAGAGGGAATCCAAATAAAAACCATTAATAAATTAAATTTTTTATGTATTTTTTTTAATAATTTCACTTTTTCAAAGTCGAATTTGTAAATATATTTATCTATCCGAAATTTATGCCGGGCTATTTTCCTACAAATCAGACCAGACTGATCCATTATTCAAAAGCAGATTTAAATTAATTTTTTATTGAAATATTTATATATAAATATTTGTAATTCAGCAGGAACTTTAGTAAAAATTATCCTTTCAAAAGCCGGAAAAAAGCAAAAAATTCCCTTGCGGACTTATCGACTTTATACCAAAACAAAAACAAAAAGCGGATTTTCAGATTTTATCCTTCCCTGAAAACCATTTTTTAAAATAGTACAAAATGGGATTTTTGTATTTCAATTGTTTCCATGGTCTGCTGCCGTGGGGCCTGTGCCAAACCGGCAGGTCCATGAGTACATGGTTTTCAAATCCCATTTCCAGGGATTTATTACTGATATGCGTATCGTACCAGTCTTTGCTTTTGTCCAGGTTACTGAAATCATATTTTTCCAGAAAGGCCCTGCTGATGAGGGTACAACAAAAGCTCAAACTCCGGTCTGTCTTCACTGCAGCCTGGTTTTTATACTTATTAAATTTCAGGTAGGGGAAATTAACCTTTCCCTCCCCATCATGGGTAATGGCTCCCACCAGCCCCGTTCTGGGATTGGATTGCGCAAAAGTGACCAGCCCATCCAAAGTATCTTTCTGAACTTTTACATCAGATTCCACAATGATCAGAGGCAATCCTGCCTCCAATGCATTTTTTTGCGACAATTGCAGTACTGTTTTGTAATTGGGAGAGGGATTTTTGGTGAGCTCTTCCAGGTGAACCAACTGAAAACCCATTTTTTTTTGCGCCTCTTCCAGTGCCATTCTGGTTTCAGCAGTAGAATAATCATTGAAAACCCAATAATAAAAGTTGCCTTTGGCATTTTGAATGGCCTCGATGGTTTCCAGGGTAGCGGACAAGGCATCTTTCACGGGGGTAACTACAATTGCCTGCATTTTCATGGGTTTATAATTTGCTTTTAATAGGCCACATGGAATCTTTGACGATTAAAATAATCATTGCCCTGTGTGTTTAATGATTTTTTTTATCGTGTCGATTTCATAGGATTATAATTGTTTTTATGCAAGCATATGCCGGCTTTGTCGTCGGACAGGGAACCTCGCATGTGTCATAATTATCCGATTGTGTGACCTTTTCGTCATGCTCGATTTCATCTTAAAAAATGGCCCTGGGATGGTCCAGGGCCTGATGCTAATTTTATTTAACTTTTTCCAATGCGGTTTTCACCCTTTTCAGGGCTTCCTTTAGTTCATCCTCAGAGGCAGCATAAGAAAGCCTTACGGAATCAGGTGCTCCAAAGGCCGCCCCTGTTACCAACGAAACATGGGCTTCGTTCAAGAGGTACAGGCAAAAATCATCGGCAGTTTGAATTTTAAAATCTCCGGCAGATTTTCCAAAAAACGCAGAAACATCAGGGAAGAAATAGAATGCTCCTTCAGGGACATGGGTTTTGATACCCGGTATCTCCCTAAGCAATTGCAAAACCAGGTCTCTTCTTTTCAGGTAGGCTGCTGCCATCTCTTCAGAGGGTTTCTGATCTCCGGTAAGTCCGGCCAAAGCCGCTCTTTGGGCAATACCTGTACCGCCGGAGGTAAATTGCCCCTGAATTTTTTCACAGGCCTTGGCAATAGGCAGAGGCGCACAGATGTAACCTACCCGCCAACCTGTCATGGCATAACCTTTGGAGAAACCATTGACCGTTATGGTACGCTCAAACATACCCGGAAAGGAAGCTATGCTTGCATGTTGTCCTGTAAAGTTAATCAGCTCATAAATTTCGTCCGCAATAACAATCAGGTCCTCTTTTGATTTGACCACTTCAGCAATGGCTTCTAATTCCTGCTTGCTAAAAACTGATCCGGAGGGATTACAGGGAGAGGAATAAATGACCGCCTTGGTTTTATCTGTAATGGCCGCTTTCAGTTGTGCAGCGGTAGCTTTAAAATTATTTTCCAGATTGCCTTCAATCAGCACCGGCACTCCTCCTGCCAATTTGATAATCTCGGAATAGGACACCCAGTAGGGTGAAAAAATCACCACTTCATCCCCTTCATTGATCAGGCACATAAAAACATTGGCAATGGAGTGTTTAGCGCCCGTGGAAACCACTATGTTTTCGGCTTTGGCCTGGGTTATTTGATTTTGCTCCCTTAATTTTTTGGCAATGGCTTCCCTGAGGTCCTGGTACCCGGCTACGGGTGGATAAGAAAAATACTTTCCTTCATCTATAGCTTCCTTTGCAGCCTCCTGAATATGTTTTGGGGTTTTGAAATCCGGTTCTCCCAGACTCAGGCCAATGATGTCGATTCCCTGGCTTTTCAATTCTCTGGCAGTTTTTGCCATGGCCAGCGTTGCTGACTCTTCCATATTGTTGATGCGATCAGATAGGATGGAATTCATGTATGGTCTTTTTTGTTTGACAATCAGAAATGTATAAATTTATTTGTATCAAAATTCAAAAAAAGGAAGGAGACTTCTCCTTGCTTTTTTTAGTTTGCAAAATTAACCATAATGCCAATCTTTCCTAAATCTTTGGACAATTTTGAACACTTGTGTAATTGATTACAGTAAATTTACATTTGCTTCAGAAAGGAATCTTTCATAATAAAATTTGGGTAAAAACGTTTTTAAATTGTTATGAATAAGTTAGCCTATTTGCTGGTGTTTCTTCTGTCAACTGTCACGATGCGGGTTCATGGTCAAAAAGAGGCAAATGCCAGTGATCCTGATTCATCGGGTGTTGTCAGCAATCGCCTCTTACCATCTTCCACGCCCGTATTGCTTTTTTCCGATGCGGAAGATGACTTAAAGGAAGAAAAAAAATCCAAAAAGAAAAAACGAAAGAAGAACGTCTACTTCGGTGAAAAAACGAAAAAAACACTGATAAAAAGCAGTTTCAGGGATCAGGTCACCTACCAGGTATTTCATTTTACCTTCAGCAAAAGGGAGCCTGACCCATATATCCGGGATATTTACTGGTATGATTCCAAAAACAAAGCCATTAAAAACTCAGGTTTCAGTCCTTCCAAAGGATACCTGCTGCACGGGCCTTATGAAAGGCGAATAGGTGAACAGGTGGTGGAGACAGGCATGTACTATTACGGCACCAAACATGGTCGATGGATGACCTTCGACGGGAAAAATATTTTGCAGGACAAGCGGCATTATGATGAAGGATGGCCCAAGGATTCCAGAATTACCTATTACAACAGGGGAGAAAGAAAAATTGAAAAACTCACGCCGATAGAATACGATTTGGAAGAAGGGAATTTTTACCATTTCTATCCTGATGGGCAGGTGGCGGTCACCGGTGAATACAGCTTTGGCGAGAAGGTAGGTTTGTGGACGGAATATTGGTCTACTGAAAAGGATAAAACTGTTAAAAAACGAGAAATACAATACCAGTCGGAAGCATTCACCAATGGATACAAACCCTATATCCGGGCAGAATGGGATAGGGAAGGGAATTTGATTTACCGCAACAATTGATCAATAAAAGGCATCTTCAAAGTGCCTGAAGGCAATGTGGCCATGCCTGTCCTTGTAAACCCCTACAATATCAAAACGGATGTCATGGTGCCAGTCCTTAGCAAAAATATAATGGTCCGCCGCCCGGATGATCAATTGCCTTTTTCTGTAATCAACAAATTCCTCCGCATAGCCGTATCCTGTTCCACTTCGAAACTTGACCTCTACAAAAACCATGATCCCTTTATGGGTCATGATCAGGTCTATTTCAGCGTGTTTGTACCTGTAATTCGCTTCCACAAAGGTATACCCCTTGGTTTCGAGCCAACTTTTTGCAAGCTGTTCCGCTTCTCTTCCCAGGTCATTGTGTTCAGCCATTCTCTTTATTTGACTATATTTGAAAAAACAAAAAAGTTAAAGTGAATCAATTTATCAATAAAAAAGTATACTTTAAAGATTTAGGAAAGAAAGATTACCGGGAAACCTGGGACATGCAGGAGCAGCTTTTTGCCGATACCATCGCCATTAAAATCAACAACCGAAACCTGGAAGCTTCTTCTCAACAAATCACACAAAACTACCTGCTTTTTGTAGAGCATCCGCATGTATACACCCTGGGGAAAAGCGGCAAACCGGAAAATCTTTTACTGGATGAGGCCGGTTTAAAAAAGGTTGGAGCAAGCTATTATCCCATAAACCGGGGAGGAGACATCACCTATCATGGCCCCGGGCAACTGGTAGGGTATCCTGTGTTGGACCTGGATAACTTCTTTACAGACATACACAAATACCTCAGGTTTCTGGAAGAGGCAGTCATTGCCACCCTGGAGGAATACGGCATTGAAGCTGGGAGAATTGAGGGGCTTACCGGCGTTTGGATAGACCACATCAGGCAGGATAATCCAAGAAAAATATGTGCATTGGGGGTTAAATCAAGTCGCTGGGTGACCATGCATGGTTTTGCTTTTAACCTGAATACAGACATTGGCTATTTTAATCATATCGTCCCCTGCGGCATCAGTGACAAAGCCGTCACCTCCATGCACCTGGAATTGGGACATCCGGTAGATGAGGCCGAAGTAAAAAATAAAGTCAAAACGCACCTGGCAAGGCTTTTTGGTATGGATTTCGTTGAAAACCTTTTTTCCCCCGAAAAAAGTCATTGAATTGTCAGCCTTTCAAGGCGTTCAGGATTAATTTTTTGATAAAAAGTTTATCTTTGTAAGGGCTTAACAGTCCAGCCATCCTTAATGATGTAGCAAATTGAATTTGCCAATATATAGAACCCTTGTCTATGGCCAATTTTTTTGAACAACTGAACGATATTCTTTTTTTGGATCTGGAGACTATCTCCGGGGCAGAAACACTGGAAGAACTATCCCCCAGAATGCAGGAAGAATGGCACAAAAAATCCCAGCAAGTCCTGCAGCAAGGAGAAGAGGGCAGCCCTTCTGAATTGTACTTTGAGAAGGCCGGAATATATGCTGAATTTGGCAAAATCATTTGTATAGGCGTGGGATATTTCACCTATCTCAAGGAAGATGACCTGCTTCAATACCGCACAAAGTCATTCTATGGAGAATCAGAACACGGCACACTATTGGAATTTCGTGAATTACTTTGTAAAAAACAATGGATCATTTGCGCCCACAATGGCAAGGAATTTGACATACCCTACCTTTGCCGGAGGATGCTGATAAACAGGATACCCCTGCCAGATGTTTTACAATTGGCAGGCAAGAGACCCTGGGAAATCAGACATCTGGACACCCTGGAGCTCTGGAAATTCGGAGACTACAAACATTATACAAAACTGGATTTACTGGCTTCGGTATTTGATATTCCCAGTTCTAAAGAGGGCATCGACGGGAGCATGGTGAATACGGTATATTACAAAGAAAATGATCTGGACAATATCCGGAAATATTGTCTGCGGGATGTGGAAGTAACCGCCAGGATTTACCTTGCCTATCAGGGGCTTCCGGGAGATTTGGAATTTGAAATCATCAACCTGGATGAAGCAGGTGCTTAGAAGCGGCTGAATTAATTTCAAATAAATATGATTACCTTTAATGTATTAATAAATTTTTATGGGAAGAAATTCAGGAAGAAAAAAATCAGGATTCAAAAATAAAGGGGGTAAAACCTCAGATTTGTCAAGGTTAAAATACCAGTTGACGCAATTTTTTGACAGCAATTTCGGAGAAGAGTTTGCTGAAAAACAACTTATCAAAAAGCTATCTCTCAGAGATGCTGCTACAAAAAGCTTATTGTCTGATGCCCTTCAGGAGCTCATGGCAGAAGGGAACATCTCAAAAAACCCAAGAAACCTGTACTCATCTGCTGCCGATCCCGATTTCATCGTAGGGGAAGTGGATTACGTAAATGCCCGTTTTGCCTTTATCATCCCCGAAGACAAGGAAAAGAAGGAAGACGATATCATGGTTAAGGAGGCCCATCTTAAAACGGCATTGGATGGGGACAAGGTACGGGTAATGGTATTGCCGCAAAAAGGCAGAGGTGGAAAACGAGAGGGCAAAGTACTTGAGATCATAGAACGCAGCAGAGACGAATTTGTAGGCCGGGTGGAAATCTCCCCCAGGTTTGCTTTTGTCGTTCCTGATTTTAAAAAAATGCACCACGATATTTTCGTGAAAAAATCAGATCTGGCCGGAGCACAACACAATCAGAAAGTCGTGGTCAAGCTTACCGGCTGGAAGGAAGGGGACAAAAGCCCTATTGGTTCAATCATACGGGTATTGGGAGAAGCAGGGGATCATGAAGTGGAAATACACTCCATCATGGCCGAATTTGGCCTGCCATTTGAATATCCGGAAGATGCCATTGCCGAAGCAGAGACCATTTCAGAAAGTATTCCCTCCTCAGAATTGAAAAACAGGAAGGATTTCAGAGATATCAGCACCTTTACCATTGATCCTGCAGATGCCAAAGACTTCGATGATGCCATTTCTTTCCGCTACCTGGACAATGGAAATATGGAGATCGGCGTACACATTGCCGACGTAAGTCACTATGTGAAACCCAAAACCATTATGGAGAAAGAGGCCTATGACAGGGCCACCTCCGTTTATTTGGTAGACCGTACCATACCCATGCTGCCCGAAAGATTGAGCAACGGATTGTGTTCACTCCGGCCAAAGGAAGACAAGCTGACTTTTTCATGTGTTTTTGAAATGGATGAGCAGGCGCAGGTCAAAAATTTCTGGATAGGCAGAACCGCCATTCATTCTGACCGCAGGTTTTCCTATGAAGAAGCCCAGGAAAACATGGACCAGGGCAAGGGGGAGTTTGCCTCCGAACTGATAAAACTCAATGGTCTGGCCCATAAGCTGAGAAAGGAAAGGTTCAAAAAAGGAGCAATTAATTTTGAGACCGTTGAAGTAAAATTCCGATTGGATGAAAAAGGAACACCTGTAGGCCTTATCATCAAGGAGCGCAAGGATGTGCACAAGCTGATAGAAGAATTCATGCTTTTGGCCAACAAGACAGTGGCGCAGTTTATATATGATAAAAATAAAGGAAAAAGCACCTTTGTCTACCGAACCCACGATTATCCGGACCTGGAAAAACTCACTACCTTTGCCAATTTTGCCAGAAAATTCGGGCATGATTTACAGATAAGTGATGAAAAAAAGGTTTCCAACAGCTTAAACAAACTGATGGATGAGATTGCCGGTAAGCCTGAGCAGAATGTACTGGAGCAGCTGGCCATCAGGAGCATGGCCAAAGCCAAGTACACTACCGAACCCAAGTTGCATTTTGGACTTGCCTTTCCACATTACACCCATTTTACTTCCCCAATCAGAAGGTATCCGGACCTGATGGTCCACCGCCTCCTGCAGCACTACCTGGATGGAGGAAAACCTCCCGAAAATCAGGCCTGGGAAGAAAAATGCCTGCATTCCTCCGAAAGAGAAAAGAGGGCATCGGATGCCGAAAGAGCCAGCATCAAGTACAAGCAAGTGGAATACATGAAGCTGGCTGAAGTGAAAGACTATGAAGGAATAGTTACCGGTGTTACGGAATGGGGTGTTTTTGTAGAAATCACCGAAACCAAATGCGAAGGAATGGTCCGGCTGCAGGACATGACAGACGATTACTACGATTTTGATGAAAAAAACATGCGGCTGATTGGCTCTAAAAACAAAAAGATGATCACCCTTGGAGACAAGGTCAAAGTCAGGGTTACGCGTACTGATATTGACCGAAGAACCATAGATTTGGAATTTGCAAACGATGATAAATGAAAAAGAATTGGAGGAAATCAGGGATAGCCTTGAAAAGCATATCCTCCAGCTTAATTTTGAAGGTGAACCAGCGGAACTTTACGAGCCCATCAGTTATTTGATGCAGCTGGGTGGAAAAAGAATCAGGCCACTGTTAGCACTTTTATCCTATGGCCTATTTAAGGAAGGTTACCAAAAAATTCTTACTCCTGCCTCCGCTGTTGAAGTTTTTCATAATTTCACACTGATGCATGATGACATCATGGACAATGCCCCAATCCGCAGGGGCAGGCCAACGGTGCACGAAAAATGGGATGACAACACGGCCATTCTTTCAGGGGATGTCATGTTGGTCAAAGCCTACGAAATGCTTCTGGATGTGGAAGCGGATAAGCTCCGGAATTGTCTGAAATTATTCAGTAAAACGGCGGCAGAAGTATGTGAAGGTCAGCAACTGGACATGAATTTTGAAAGCCTGAACCAGGTAGCTGAGCAAGATTACCTTAACATGATCCGGCTAAAGACCGCCGTGCTCCTTGGATTTTCCCTTCAATTGGGGGCTACTCTGGCGGGAGCCAGCGAATCAGATGCCATTCATTTGTATGATTTTGGCGTAAATATCGGGATTGGCTTCCAATTGAAAGACGACCTTCTGGACGTTTATGCAGATAAAGAAAAGTTTGGCAAGCAGGTGGGTGGTGATATTTTGGCCAACAAGAAAACCTACCTCCTGATCAAAGCGATGGAACTTGCAAAAGGTGAAGATAAAAAGGAGCTGGAACATTGGCTTACAGCAAAAGAATTTGACCCGGCGGAAAAAATAATTGGGGTAAAATCGATATATGACCGGCTGGAAATCAGGAAAAAAACAATGACCCTTATGGCGGATTTTTTTGAAAAGGGATTTAACCAACTGGCCACTATAAAGGTGCAAAGACCGGAAGGCCTGAAAATCCTTTGGAGCCTCACCCACAAATTGGCTACAAGGGAGAATTAAAAAACTATGGAACTAAGCCTAACACTTATCACCATTATCATTACTTCCCTGGTGTCTTATTATGCCTGGAAAAATCCGGAGTTCATGGAAAGAAGTCTGTTTACCCCCTACGTCATCAGCCGAAATGGGGAATATGGAAGATTTCTGCTATCCGGATTTACCCATAAAGACGGGACCCACCTGCTGTTCAATATGTTTACGTTTTACTTCTTCGGGAGTGTAGTGGAGCAGTACCTGATGTACATGTTTGGGCCAGGTATGGGAGCCCTGGCCTTTGTTGCCTTTTACCTGCTTGCAATTGTCATTGCGGATATTCCTACTTATCTAAAGGAAAAGGACAATCCTTCTTATCATGCCCTGGGGGCCTCCGGAGGAACTTCAGCGACCGTTTTTGCCAGTATTGTCCTCATGCCGCTTTCCGATATCTGTATTTTCGGCATATTTTGTCTTCCTGGCTTTATATTGGGATTACTATTTTTGGGATATGCCTACTATAAAGGAAAAATTGGGGATGATAACGTCAACCATGATGCCCATTTATTTGGTGCTGTTTTTGGGATTGCCATCATACTACTCATTTCCCCTCAGAATGCAATCTATTTTTGGGAGGAAATAAAAAGCTTCAGCCTTTTTTAAAAACTGAAGCTTTTTGAAATGCAATTTACTTGGCTTTTTTAAGTTGCCTGACCAGTTTATCCACTACATCCTTTAATAAAGGAACCCAATGTTCCCCTTTCTCCTCTGCAAAAACATCCGGCCCGGGGATGCCAACACGCATTCCTACCACGCTGAGCGCTGTACCTCCTGATCCTTCATTTTTGAAGTAAACATCAACGGCATTGATATTTGGGGTAAACTTTGATAATTTGTCAATAGAAGATCTGATCTCCTCTTGTATACCCTCATTGAGATCCAGGTGTACGGACTGTACATCCACCTTTATCCCTTTATAATTTTCTGTATAATTCATAAATCAAACAAAATTCCTCCCAATCATCGGGGAGATATCTTTTTAAGGACAGTTAGAATACTATTGAATAAAGTCTATCCACAGGCACAACACAAAAAGGCCTTTAGTGAATAAAGGCCTTTTCATTTCCCTATGGAAAAATATTATGCTTCGGCAGGTAAAACGCTTACGTAAGATCTACCATCGTGCTTTTTCCTGAAAGCTACCTTTCCGGGTACCAAAGCAAAGATGGTATGGTCTTTACCCAGTCCTACATTATCTCCAGGATGATGCTTCGTACCTCTTTGTCTTACTATTATGTTTCCGGCAATCACTGATTCACCACCGAATTTCTTTACACCAAGTCTTTTGCTTTCAGACTCTCTACCGTTTCTGGAACTACCTACACCTTTTTTATGTGCCATAACTTAATTTATTTTAGTGTTTCCTTGCGGAAACTTACAATACTATATCTTCAATCAAAACTTTGGTAAACTGCTGTCTGTGACCGTTCTTCTTCTTGTAACCTTTTCTTCTTTTTTTCTTGAAGACAATCACCTTGTCGCCTTTTACATGATCAAGAATTTTTCCTGATACCTTTGCCCCATCGAGTAAAGGAGCGCCTACCGATACTGTACCGTTGTCATCTGCCAACAGCACCTGATCGAATTCTACGGAAGCGTCAACTTCACCTTGCATTTTTGGTGCAAAAATGTGTTGATCTTTTGTTACTTTGAACTGCTTACCGGAAATGTTAACTATTGCGTACATAATGGTTTGATATATTACAATTATCAAAATGAGGTGCAAATATAAGAAAAATACAGAAATACTTAAAATAAAAGTGAATTATTAATTGACCTGCCAGCGGTCACATGCCACTGATCATCTTATTGATACCACCAAATACATCTTTTAGGCAGCCATATTCATTTTTTATTCATCCAAATTACCAGGAAGCGCTCAATCGATTGATCTCCAACATATTGGGTAAAACATTTTTTTGTTTGTTGACCATTGGTCAATTTTAAGCTTAAAATTCACCTGTTTTGAACATTTTGAAATATTTTGAAAAAAGTTCTGTCCCCAATTAGAGCGAATATTAGTTAAAGTATTAGTTTATATTATTTATATTAAAATACTATTTATTAATTATTTATAACCTATTGACCATAGGTCAACTTTTTAGATTTTAACATCATTTTCGGCTTTTCTTTTCCAATTTTCTTGGCCATATTTGTTAAGGTTTTGTTTTCAAAACCAAACTCAAGCTAGTATGGCCATCTATGAAGGTTTAAAAGCCTTTCATAAAAAGAAATATTTCAAAAGATTAAACCAATAAAAATAATGAAGCCAGAACCTATTTTAGAGCAGGGAGACAACAGCCGATTTGTTTTATTTCCTATTCAGCACGACGACATTTGGGAATACTACAAGAAGGCCGAAGCCAGTTTTTGGACAGCAGAAGAGATTGATCTGGGACAGGATCTAAATGACTGGAAAAACTTAAGTGATGGAGAAAGGCATTTTATTTCTCACGTGTTGGCTTTCTTTGCTGCCAGTGATGGCATAGTCAATGAAAACCTAGCGGAACATTTTGTTTCAGAAGTGCAGTATACTGAGGCCAAATTTTTCTATGGATTCCAGATTGCCATGGAAAATATCCATAGCGAAACCTACAGCCTGCTGATAGATACCTATATCAAAAACGCCGCAGAAAGGGAGCGTTTGCTCAATGCCATAGAACACCTGGACTGTGTCAAGAAAAAAGCGGAATGGGCATTGAGGTGGATTGACAACGGAGATTTTCATGAAAGACTAGTTGCCTTTGCGGCAGTAGAGGGTATTTTCTTTTCGGGATCATTTTGTTCTATTTTCTGGTTGAAAAAAAGGGGGCTGATGCCTGGATTGACTTTTTCCAACGAATTGATCTCACGGGATGAAGGGCTGCATTGCGATTTTGCCTGTCACTTGTATACCGATCATGTAATCAACAAGTTACCTGAAGAAACCGTTACGGGGATCATCAAAGATGCCGTAGAAATAGAAAAAGAATTTGTCACAGATGCGTTACCGGTAAGGCTGATCGGAATGAACGCCACATTGATGTGTCAATATATTGAGTTTGTAGCGGACAGATTGCTGCAGGAATTGGGGTGTGCCAAGGTTTGGAACAGTACCAATCCATTTGATTTCATGGACATGATATCCCTTCAGGGAAAGACCAATTTCTTTGAGAAAAGGGTTGGGGATTATCAAAAAGCGGGCGTAATGAAAAATAAAGACGCTTCCAACGGTTCAGGGAAATTTTCGGTAGAAGAGGACTTTTAAGCATTTTTTAAACACCTTAATAACTAATAAGTATGTTAGTAATCAAAAGAGATGGCAGAAGAGAATCTGTCAGATTTGACAAAATCACCACAAGAATCGAAAACCTTTGTTATGGGCTGGATGCCCGGTACATCCAACCCATAGAAGTAGCGAAAAAAGTAATTGATGGCTTATACGATGGCGTGACCACTGCTGAACTGGATAACCTGGCGGCGGAGGTTTGTGCTTCCTTGACAGTAAAGCATCCGGAGTACGCCATTTTGGCGGCAAGAATTGCCATTTCAAACCTGCACAAAACAACCAGCCAGTCCTTTTCCAATACCATGAAAAGGCTGTATACTTACATCAATCCGAAAACAGATGAAAATGCAGCGCTGATTGCACCTGATGTATACGGTATAGTCAAAAAACATGCGGCCAAACTGGACGAGGTAATCGACTACAGCAGGGACTTTGATTATGACTTTTTCGGATTCAAAACTCTGGAAAGAAGTTACCTGATCAAACTGGATGGCAAAGTAGTGGAACGTCCACAGCACATGCTGATGCGGGTATCCATAGGTATACACAAAGAGGACATAGATGCGGCCATCGAAACCTACCACCTGCTATCGCAGAAATGGTTTACCCATGCCACTCCCACCCTTTTTAATGCAGGGACACCAAAACCACAATTGTCATCCTGCTTCCTTTTGACCATGAAGGATGATAGCATAGATGGCATCTACGACACACTTAAGCAGTGTGCCAAAATATCTCAATCTGCAGGAGGAATAGGCCTCTCCATACACAATGTGAGGGCCAAGGGCTCATACATCCGTGGTACCAATGGTGTCTCCAATGGAATCGTACCCATGTTGCGGAATTTTGACATGACAGCAAGGTATGTGGACCAGGGAGGCGGAAAAAGGAAAGGCAGTTTTGCCATTTACCTGGAACCCTGGCATGCCGATATCAAAGACTTTCTGGATTTGAAAAAGAACCATGGAAAAGATGAACTTAGAGCGAGGGATCTTTTCTATGCGGTTTGGGTTTCAGATCTATTTATGAAACGTGTCGAGGCCAATGAAGAATGGTCCTTGTTTTGTCCCCATGAAGCTCCCGGCCTTGCAGATTGCCATGGAGAGGAATTTGAAAAGCTTTACGAGAAATACGAGAAAGAAGGCAGGGCCAGAGAAACCCTGAAAGCTCAGGAATTGTGGTTTGAAATCCTGGAGTCGCAGATAGAAACCGGTACCCCATACATTTTATACAAGGATGCGGCCAATGGCAAATCCAATCAAAAAAACCTGGGCACCATCAAATCCTCCAATCTGTGTACCGAAATCATGGAGTACACCTCCCCCGATGAAGTAGCAGTGTGCAATCTGGCCTCTATTGCCCTGCCCAAATTCGTGGTAACGGCAAAAGACGGCAAAAAATATTTTGACCATCAGAAGCTATATGAAATAACCAAAGTAGTGACCCGAAACCTGAATAAGGTAATTGATGTCAACTACTACCCGGTACCGGAAGCCAGAAAATCAAACTTCAGACACAGGCCCGTAGGTTTGGGCATTCAGGGGTTGGCAGATGCCTTTATCCTGCTGCGCATGCCTTTTGATTCGGATGAGGCCAAAGGATTGAATGAAGACATTTTCGAAACCATGTATTATGCAGCCATGGAAACATCCATGGAACTGGCCAAACTGAATGGCACCTATGAAACCTATGAAGGTTCTCCGGTTTCTCAGGGGCTATTCCAGTTCGATATGTGGGGTGTAAGCCCGAAATCAGGGCGGTGGAACTGGCAGGAGCTGAAACAAAAAGTGAACAAATATGGTATCCGCAATTCACTTTTGCTGGCTCCCATGCCTACTGCCTCTACTTCTCAGATATTGGGCAACAATGAATGCTTTGAACCTTATACGTCAAACATCTATACCCGAAGGACGCTTTCCGGAGAATTTGTAGTGGTCAACAAGCATTTGATGAAAGACCTCATCCGCATGGGGTTATGGAATGACAACATGAAAAACAGGTTGATAGCAGCAAATGGCTCGGTACAGCAAATACCGGAAATTCCTCAAAACCTGAAGGATCTCTACAAAACTGTATGGGAAATCTCACAAAAAGTGATCATTGATATGGCTGCTGATCGTGGAGCTTATATTTGTCAGTCTCAAAGCATGAACCTGTTCTTGCAAGAGCCCAATTTTGGGAAATTGACTTCCATGCATTTTTATGCCTGGAAAAAAGGATTGAAAACAGGTATTTATTACCTGCGTTCGAAAGCTGCCAGCAGTGCCATTCAGTTTACCGTGGATAAATCCCAATTGGATAAAAAACCAGCCGCAACTGTTGCTGAGCCGGATCCGAAAAAACAACAACAGGATGCCATAGCCTGTTCGCTTGACAATCCTGATGATTGCGAAATGTGCGGTAGTTAAACATTGGTGCTTTTTAGTAAAATCGTAAAAGCGGCTGTTCACTGAGAACAGCCGCTTTTTTTTGGTTTGTAACCAGAATTCGATTCATTTATTGGCCTGAATTTGATTTTAGGTGCCGCTTATTTGATTAACCTTTTTTACCGGAGAGTTTTATCAGCCCGTCGAAATGGCTCCAATTCAACTTCAAACAAGCATTTCAGCAAATCCCCCTTTTTAAGGGGGTCAATGCTATTAAGTTAATGTTTTCTAATTACTATTTTCGTTTCTGAAAATGGTTTTTTTCATTTTCTAGGTTCTATTTCTCGGTCAATTATCAGGTATTGGGCATACTTTTCCCTTCCCCCTTTGCCGAGCTTATTTTGTGGCGATATGTGATGTTTTTGTTTTTCCTCTGATATTTGCTT